>NZ_CAJEWD010000014.1 GCF_903994045.1 Jeotgalicoccus meleagridis | reverse complement strand
AGGTAAACGTTTATCAGTACAATGAGCACCCGACGAAGTCCAGGTAACGCGCTATCAGTACAATGAGAACACGACGAAGTCCTGGTAAACGTATATCAGTACAATGAGAACTCGACGAAGTCCTGGTAAACGTCTATCAGTACAATGAGAACACGACGAAGTCCTGGTAAACGTCTATCAGGACAATGAGAATACGACGAAGTCCAGATAACTACCTGGCTGTACAATGAGCCTTGCTTA
>NZ_CAJEWD010000013.1 GCF_903994045.1 Jeotgalicoccus meleagridis | reverse complement strand
GGAAACGACGACGTCACGCAAACGGCTTTGCGCGCCATCGAGGAAACGACGACGTCACACAAACGGCTTTGCGTGCCATCGAGGAGACGACGACGTCACGCAAACAGCTTTGCGCGCCATCGAGGAAACGACGACGTCACGCAAACGGCTTTGCGCGCCATCGAGGAAACGACGACGTCACGCAAACGGCTTTGCGCGCCATCGAGGAAACGACGACGTCACACAAACGGCTTTGCGTGCCATCGA
>NZ_CAJEWD010000012.1 GCF_903994045.1 Jeotgalicoccus meleagridis | reverse complement strand
ATCTTTCGATACATTTGCGTTCTCGTTTCTATTCGTCTCGAATATGAAATCTTTTTTCTCTTTACTTTACTTCTATACGGTTTTCAATGTGCAATACTTGAATATCTCTCATAAAAAGAAACATTCAAAACTGAATACAATATGTCTAACGTCTAACTCTTCCGTATTATCCTTAGAAAGGAGGTGATCCAGCCGCACCTTCCGATACGGCTAC
>NZ_CAJEWD010000011.1 GCF_903994045.1 Jeotgalicoccus meleagridis | reverse complement strand
GTAGCCGTATCGGAAGGTGCGGCTGGATCACCTCCTTTCTAAGGATAATACGGAAGAGTTAGACGTTAGACATATTGTATTCAGTTTTGAATGTTTCTTAATGAAACTTTCACAGATTTATAATATAATAGATATAATTCATTTTTAATGGGCCTATAGCTCAGCTGGTTAGAGCGCACGCCTGATAAGCGTGAGGTCGGTGGTTCGAGTCCACTTAGGCCCACCATTAAAAAGTCTTTATGGGGGCTTAGCTCAGCTGGGAGAGCGCCTGCCTTGCACGCAGGAGGTCAGCGGTTCGATCCCGCTAGTCTCCACCATATTTTTAAAGTATTGCACATTGAAAACCGTATAGAAGTAAAGTAAAGAGAAAAAAGATTTCATATTCGAGACGAATAGAAACGAGAACGCAAATGTATCGAAAGAT
>NZ_CAJEWD010000010.1 GCF_903994045.1 Jeotgalicoccus meleagridis | reverse complement strand
GGGACGTCAGTCCAACTACCATCGGCGCTGGAGAGCTTAACTACTGTGTTCGACATGGGAACAGGTGTGGCCTCTCCGCCATCGCCGCCAGACTATTGTGAATGTACTACACATTCAAAACCGGATAGAAGTATAAGTAAAGAGTTGAACGCATTCTCTAGTATTTCTTTGAATAAGTCTTCGATGGATTAGTATTCGTCCGCTGAATGTGTTGCCACACTTACACGCCGAACCTATCAACCTTATCGTCTATAAGGCATCTATTGGGGAAATCTCATC
>NZ_CAJEWD010000009.1 GCF_903994045.1 Jeotgalicoccus meleagridis | reverse complement strand
CAGCATCGGCATCGGCGTCGGCATCAGCATCGGCGTCTGCATCAGCATCAGCGTCGGCATCGGCATCGGCGTCAGCGTCCGCATCGGCGTCTGCATCAGCGTCGGCATCGGCATCAGCGTCTGCGTCAGCATCGGCATCCGCGTCAGCATCGGCATCTGCGTCAGCGTCCGCATCGGCGTCTGCATCAGCGTCGGCATCGGCGTCAGCGTCTGCATCAGTATCATCGTCCTCTGGAACAATAATTTCATATGGATCACTTGTCATGCCTGATTCATTCACACCGACGACATATAAAGTTTCTCCTTCAGTTACTACTGTAGAATCCACATCTACAGTAAAATTACCTAGCTCATCGATAGTCGAAGTTCCTACAACATTACCTGTTTCATTTCTTACTTCAACAGTATCACCAGGCTCAAGCGCTTCCCCAGATACAACATAATTATCATATGTATTTCCTGAGATCATTGCATTGATTATTTCTGGAGCTTGTTGTTGAGCTGGAAATTGAATCTGTGATTGATTTGTACCATTTCCAATCAAGTTCACATCCACAAATGCTGTATTTACAACTGAACCATAAACTGGCACAGGCAGTTCTGGATTCTCTAAATCTACAGGATTATTTACAAGTAAATCAAGTTGTACTGAAGTATTCCCAAGTAGCTGAGCCCTTGCTAATTCTGAAGTTAGACCAGGTACATCTAAATTGTTAACAGTATTTGTAACTGTTCCGGCTAACTCCGTAACACCCGAAAGCACTCCATTAATAGTCTGATTTAATCCTCTAATAATCAGACCAACTCCAGGAATCCTCTCAGCTTCAGGAAGTATGGCTAGACTTACTCCATTCAGTGAAGCAATTAAATCATTCAAAGTTTGTATAACTACATCATTAACTGCGCTATCAAGATGATTTCCAAGACCATCCGTCATGTCAACTGTGATTGTACCATCAGCATTAATAATTACCGGAGCTGTTCCACTATGTTGTAATACTTCGGCTAATGCTTGGTCTAAATTATTCAGCGCATTAAGAGAGCCTTGTAAATCTTCAATCCCTCTGATAGTTATTAATTCATTAGGAATGATACTATTGTTTAACTCAACAACAAGTTGTAAAACAGCATCAACCGTAGTTGTTAGTGTTCCAGTAATACCACTTACTGTATTGTTTAAAATCGGTAAATCATCCATGTTTACTGCAGTTAAATCAACTGTATAATACGCCTCACCATTAGCCGTCATTTGACCAGCTAATTCTGGAATACTAAACGCTACTACACGATCAGTATTAATCAACTCTACATCTGCTAAGCCAGAACCTGATAAAGATAGGTTCAGATTGTAAGGCTGTCCTACTTCAGGTTCATTAATATAAGATTCGATATTTACATTCTCTAGTAAAGTAACATCCGCTAAACTCTGTGCATACGCTACATTCTCAATATTGATCTGACCACTAAAATAATCAATATAATTACCCAATGGTGCTACCACTAGGTTCGCCGCTACGACAGTCATTGCAACTTTTTTCAGAAGTGAATGATCAGATTTACGTTTCATAGCTCTTTTATAATCGTAATTCTTTGCCATTTTCTTCTTATCATTATTCGACAATAAAAAATCCTCCTTTAAAATTACGAATTTTCTGATTTGAATAAATAAAATAAGGAGATAACAATATTTCCAATTAGAAATTTCATTATCTCCAAACATTATAGCAGATATTTACAAATATATATCAAAATTCTTCAATTAATTACATAAAAATGATAATTAGTAATAGTCCACGAATTGAATGTACCCTGAAATATAATGCTGTACATCGTCTATTCTCACTCTGTATCCATGATGTTTAATAAAAAAGCTACCTAAAATGTTTCTCGGATTCTTAAAATACATTGCAATTTCTGGATAAAAATAACCACTTCTTTGAAAATCTGCTCTCTTCTCAATTACTTTTTTTAATTTTTCCTCATCAATATATTCTTTAATTAAGCCATCTAGATTCCTATCTTTCATCAAACCAATCATTCTATAACCCGCCATTAACATCTCAAGGAATGTTGGGAATGTAGTCTCTCTTTGATAAATAAAATCTAAACGTTTAGCAATATTTTTTAATCCAAATACAAAGTATTCTTCTTTAGGTTTTACTTTGGTTAGTTCGTACGTACAGTAACTTAACCAATGATCTGAATACTGCCAGTAGTCATTTTTAATAAAATGACTAAATAGAGTTTCAACACATTCTAACCATTTTGGATTTGGGTCTATTTGATATAGTCTCATTAAGCCAAATGCCGCTTCTCCATCATAGTAGATTATTCTGTTCTCTTCTTTTACTGTAAGATCTGGATAGTTTAATACGTGAACAGTCTCGCCATTTTCATCAATCATTCGATATGTTCCGTTGGCAACCTTTCTAGCTATTGCCATATATTCATCGCTCTCTGTAAGCTCCATGTACTTAGTTAACATAATCAAAAATACTCCATTTTGACCTAGCTTAATTTCATTAATATTATTTGTATCATCAAATAAATAAGCTGCTTCTTTTTCATTAGGGTCTATATAAATATAATTATTGATTAGGTAGTCAATTGATTTTTTTGCCTTCAATAAGCCTTCTTCATCTTTTAAAAACTCAAGTCCTTCTAATAATGAATAAGTGGAAGAGGTGTGTCTTAAAATATTGTAAAAAGCAATCTTTTTATCAAAGTGTGGGAATTTACCATATTCATACCTTCCGTTTTCATCGATTTGCTCTAGCAAATAGTTTGTTGCAGTTTTTATCAACTTAGAATATTCATCTTTTTCTTGATCTTTGTTAATTTCTCTAACTCCATGCATATAACCATCAGGTATTAAATTTATAATTTCATCATCAATTAAAAGGAAAGCATTGGTATAAAATTTAAAAATTTCTTTGTTTATATATTTTTTATGAAAATAGATTCCCCTATAATTTTTGTATTTTTTTAAGTATGTATTTATATTTTTCTCACATACAAAAAATACGTTATTCTTAGCATTAGGCAAAGGTCTAACAAATGCGTTCGCATTTATTTCTTCAGGTAAGAATGATAATGTGTGACTATTATCAAATGCGAGACCAAATTCTACGTAGTTTCTTCTAATCTTCGGTAGTTCTTCTAACACGTCACTAAATTTTACTTTCTCTTCTCTTTTAACTACATCAACTCTTATCCATTTAGTTTCATAACCATTATTAGAGAATTCTCTAATCTCATCCTGAATCTTGCTCTCAATATGTTTATTATTCTTTACTTTAAATACATGGGCTCTTCTATCTAAAAATCCTAAAGATATATATATCCATTTAGATTCATTAAATTGACTCTGTATCTCGTTTATTAATTGTAAATTCATGTTTAACCCTCGCTATTAATATGAATTATTTTATATCTATTTGTTTACTTCACTTAAATACTTCGCGTAACCGATTGCTTTCTTAGCCACATCAAATTCATAGTATTGAAATCCTGGTCTTCTCAAGTTCATTTCTAGTAAGTAAATTTGTCCATTTTCATCAATTGCAAAATCTATACCAACTTCACTGATCTCAGTCTGGAAAAGTTTTTCAAATTTCTTAGTAAAATCGAGTGAAATTTTCTTCATTTCTTTATTAATATTAGTGTATGATTCCTCTCCATAATTACGTTTGATAAACCCTTCCCATATTCCTACATATCCACCTGTTTTCATTGGTGTTATTTTTTCAAATTCAATACCTACTCTGGGTAAGATAACAACGAATTCCCACTTATTTCTATAGCCACGCATGAGATGCACTCTTATATCAAAAGGTTGATTATCCTTGGTTCGAGTATTTATGTATTTTTGAACTACATATGCCTTTTTACTAGTCAATTTTTCTATCCAGTTAATAAATTCTAACTTATCAAGTTGAAGTTCTTGTCCTTTATATTTAATAACATAGAATGAGTCAATAGATTCTATGTAGTACAGTCCATTACCAATTAACCCTACTTGAGGTTTTATAATTATTTTTTTATGTTCATTAATAAAATCAAGTGTTTCAGATGAACTTGTGTGATGTATATAAGGAATAATATGATTTTTCATTGAGCCGTCTTTTTGAAATTCATCATAAACTTTAATTTTATTTAAAGTGCTACCAAAGTTTTTATGCGTAAATGGAATATGATTTAGTTCTTCGTAAATTTCTTTATATTTTCTACGCCCTATCATTCTCACCCTGTCATAGATAACATCGATTTCATTTATATATGAGTACTGTTTTGTAATCCATTTATTGTTAGTAAAAGTCTTTCCATATATGACTTTACTTTTATAATCTATATCTTCGGGTGTAAAATAACAAAATTCTGCATCGTACATACTAGCTGCAGCAAAGCATGCTGTTTTTAACTTACTTAATCCCTTTGCTGGTGAAAACATAGCTATCACTGTTTTATTATTGTTGTAGTTAATTACTGAATGCTTTTTCTTACTTGCTAAATATTTTGCATACTTCATTGCAACTTGTTGAGCTTCAATTTCAAACATAGTACAGCCCGGAAATGAATTCACTTCAAACAACCATAGCTTACCGTTATTATCTATTCCTATATCTAGACCTAGTGCATCAATTTCAAAATCATATTTTTTATTGAAATATATTGGAAATTCTCTGCCTAGCTTATTCAAAGATGCTAATATTTTTTCCCAATCATCCTGAAAATTTTGCTTTAAAAAAGGAGTGATTTTAGAAATTGATCCACCTTGACTTAGATTGCTCTCAACGCTATTACTATTCCCAATACGAGGATATATTTTCACAATTTCCCATTTCCCAAACTCTCCACGTCTAACATGTATTCTGATATCAAAAGGTAATTTTGATTGAGTAGTTGATGAAATATACTTTTGTATAATATTTTTTTGCTTGACTAATTTTGATATATATTTATTAAAATTATCAATTTCATATTTCATCTTTTGATCTTTCGATATCACTATGTAGGTTTGTCCAACTTGTTCTATGTATAGAATTCCATTTCCTCTATTTCCACCAGTTGGTTTTACAATAATCTTTTTATATAGCCCCAGCATTTTATAAATATCTTGTTCACTTGTTAATGACTGATAGGGTATGACTAAATTTTTGTAATCATCATCTTTAATAAGATTGTTACTAACGTAATCTTTATTTCCAATTCTGTGCATGGTGAAAGGAATACTCTTCTCGAGTTCAGCATAGACAGATTTGTTTTCTTTTCTAGGTGGGGAATTATCAATTACGTCTGGATAATCTGATATTTGGCGTATCCACTCACCATTATCTAAAACTAAGCCATTTATTTTTTTGTTTTTTAAATCAATATCTTCAGGATTAAAAAACAAGAAATTACAGTTCAACATATTTGCAGATAAAGCTGCAGCTATAGCCATAGAATTAGGCTGTTTAAATTGTCGTAGCATACCTATAAGTGGTTTTCTTAAACTTTCCTTCAAATAAGTCACTCCCTTATACTTTTACATATTTATTCATTTATTAACTATGTGTATAATGTATCATATTATTTGAATATTACCTCTTTTTAATAGACTATATATAAAATAAAAAACTAGAGTATCCTCTAGTTTCCATAATGCTTATTTATAAAATCTTCTATATTTAAGAAAAAATCATCGTAATTTCTTTTTATTTTGTCGTGTGACCAATGCCACCACTCGATGTCTAATAGCTTTTTAATTTGATCATCCGTAAATCTTTTCTTGATGACTTTAGCTGGCACGCCTACTGCAATACCATAAGGTTCAACGTCCTTTGTCACAACTGCACCTGCTCCAATTACCGCTCCATGGCCAATTGTCACTTCTGGGGAGATGATTGCTCCGTGCCCTATCCATGTATCATGACCAATATGAGTCAGACGACTTTCACGATGTTCAAAAAATGCTTGGTCATCTTCCGTTCTAAAACCATACATGTTTGGGCGATAAGTAAAGTGATGTAAGGTTGGTCTATTATATGGATGATCTGTAGGACCAATTCTCACCATAGCTGCGATATTTGAAAACTTTCCTATTTTTGTATTTTGAACAAAACAAAATTGTCCTGTATATGAATAGTCATCAAAGCTACTATTCTCAATAAAGTTAAACATTCCTACTTCAGTATAAGCACCAAACTGACTATTTTTCACAGAAACATTTTCATGCATTAATACTTCTTCACCGAGCTTTTTATCTGAAATATTCATTCTGTCCTCCAAGACTTTTATGAACAGTATAACTTGTTGCCAAGCTCGGTTTGTTAAGGATAGGTTAATATTTGTTATTTACTCTTTGATAGTAGTGTTAAGCTCGTCTGTAGTAATACATTTACACCATTTTCTAATTCTTCATCTGAGGTATATTCATTAGGGTTATGGCTCACACCATCTTTACTCGGTACAAAAATCATCGCTGCAGGTGCAATTCTATTTATCATCTGTGCATCGTGTCCTGCACCTGAAGTCATTTTTTTCATCGATAAACCGAGCGCTTCTGCTGATGCTGAAATAGTGTCTCCAATTTCTTCATCAAAGATAACCGGATCAAAAATCGCAAATTCCCGAGCATTTACACCATATTTACCATCATCCTCAATTTCTTTTAATAGTGCTCTTACAAATTGTTGTGCATGATCAAATCCTGTCTGTTCAGGACTTCTCATATCTAGTGTAAAAGTGACTTTAGCAGGTATGATGGTTGCAGCGTTTGGTTGGAGCTTAATAGATCCAATAGTTGCGACTGTATCAAGCTCATTATCATTAATATAGTTAAATAAACTTGATGAGAAGTAAGAAAAAGCTTGCATCGGATCCTTTCTCATCTTGTTTGGTGTTGATCCTGCATGATTGGCTTGACCTGTAAAAGTAATCTCTCTTCTCGAATTACCTTGAAGATTATAGACCGCACCAATTTGTGTATTCTCTTTTTCTAAAATTGGTCCCTGCTCAATATGGAGTTCAATATACCATTCAGGTTTAATAAAACCTGGTAGATTTTCTCCCTTATAGCCTATTCTCTCTAGCTCATCTCCCATTCTTTTACCATCCATACCGACAGTATCTAACGCTTCTTCAATACTCAAATCTCCTGAATAGACTAAAGAGCCGAGCATACTCGGTGGGAAACGCACACCTTCTTCATTAGTAAAAGCAGCAACTGTAATCGGTCTTGATGGGGTCATACCTTCTTCTTTGATTGTTTGAACTACTTCTAGAGCCCCAACGACACCAAGTACTCCATCGTAAATACCTGCATCAATCACTGAGTCAATATGAGAGCCAAGCATCAAGGGTTTTTCATTTTTATTTTCTTCACTTTGGAAGGTACCAAACATATTACCGAACTGATCTAGTTCAAATTTTAAGTCTAAGTCTCCAAACCAAGCTTTTAACTGATCACGACCCTTTCTATCTTCATCACTTAAAGCTAAACGTGTTAACTCCTTGTTCTTATTTCTTCCTATCTGACTTAAAGTGTTTATTCTATCTATCAATCTTTTTTTATTAATTCTTAAATTTTTCATGTTAAGTCCCCTATCCCAAAATTAATTGGCTGATTTCACTTGCTGTAATATCTCCCAAATAATCTTTCAAATCAATACTTTCTAGTGCTTTGATTAAATCCGTTTCTTCTAATCTAACCCCTTTTAAAACCGCTTCAACTTTAGAGATATCCTTATTACCAAAAAAATCTCCATAGATTGTTGCATCTTCTATTCTTTCACTCACTACCTTAAGTTTAATATCAATTGTCCCAATTTTAAATCGGCCATCTTTAGAAAAAGTGTAGCTTGGAGATTTCCCAAAAGTCCATTCCCAATTGTCATATTTATCTTGCATCATTTGATCGATATTTGCCCAATCTTCATCTGTGAGTTCATATTTTTTTACATCGTCCATAGAATCTGCCTTAAACATTTTTAAGACTAAGAGCTCAGATAATTCATCACTCGTTAGATCCTTGTATTCATCACTTAAGAAATGACGCAAGGAGTGCACGCGGCTTCTTACTGATTTTATCCCTTTAGATTGCATTTTCTTTTGATTCGGTTTTATAGCATTCGTCATTTTTTCATGGTCTATATCTAAAAGTAATGAATAGCCCCCATATTGACGTCCATTTACAATGCTCATCGCAGCACCTGATATTTTTTTACCTTCAATCTGTAGATCATTTCTACCACTTAGTTCAACATTTTGTGCGCCAAGTTCTCTTAAAATATCAATTAAAGGTTGGTAGAGATCAGCAAAATTGACGTCCTTATTACTTTCTTCAACTTCTTTTAGAAAACAAAAATTAACACAGTTCTCATCTAAATATAAAGTACCGCCACCTGTGTCACGACGCACGATATTAATGTTATTTTCTTTTACATAAGGCAGATTAACTTCCTCTCTAGTATTTTGGTATCGTCCAACCTGTACTAAAGGCTTAGAGATATAAGGGAAGACGATATCTTCTCCTAAAAATATATTCTTTTGTGCATACACTTGAACTGCCATAGCGATTGCACCATCATAAATTTTTTGACCATTACGTTTCATCTCTATTAAATACATGTACTCTTCTCCTAATTCATATCAATTAAATTAATCCATTATTTAAGATAATTATCACACTTTCAGACAGAAAAATCCAAGTGCTAGACTTTTTCAGGAATCATAATATAACCATCAGTTAGATTGCCAAAGTGTAATTCTTTTGCCAATCCTTGATCAATTAAATACATTCCTAAAGTGCAAAGAATGGCGTCCATCTTATCTTCCATATGCTTATATGATTTCCAATTTAGTTTATCTTTTTCCAATTGAAAGCTGCTACTAAAGTTTGAAATGATTCCCTCTTGTTCTAAACCTCTTAGTTTGTCGCATAGTATATTCATCCGCTCTATTGTTTCTTCAAAGGTCATGCCTTTTTTTCTTTTATAATTAATCGGATAAATTTCAGGAAAGAGCCCTGCACAAATACCTGTCGGAAATGTTTCATAGATAATGGATTCACTCGAATTTAATCCAATTGTTAATTCAGGAAAAGCAGCTATTAAGCGCTCACATAACTCTTCTCCTCTAATCGTTTTAAACACATTATTTAAAAACTTACGATTGGAATTAAAAGCACGCACTCTATGTCCATTAATTTTCTGTGAGGATAAACTTCTTTCAGCCTCTCTTGAACCGGATTCATTATTCACAATAAGTGGTGCATCTATAGCAATTTTTATTTTATCAATTCTAAATTTTTCTATAATACTTACTATATCTTCATCGGTGTAAATTTTTGCATCTAAGAAAATAATTTCTCCACTTTCATCTATTAGACACACACCACTTTCGTTTTTATATGTCCAAGCTAAATCGATTCCTATATATCGCATAATATCTCTCCAAGTTAAATAAGATAATCGTCATATCTAACATACAATAAAAGCTCGGAAAAACTTATAAAAAGTTTTCCGAGCTTAATTTATTCAACTAGCTTTTCGCCTTTTGACTTAGACCATTTATTTAAACTAAATAAGATCAGTAGTAAAACGATTGCTGTTGTTATGATGCCGAGTATAGAATTTTCCGTGAATCCTGTTACTAAGAAACCACAGGCCGCAGCTAAAGCAATCATTAAGGCGTAAGGCAGTTGTGTTCTAATATGTTCCATATGGTCTGCTGCTGCACCGGTCGACGCCATAATGCTCGTATCTGATATCGGTGAACAATGATCTCCAAATAAGCCACCTGAAATAGAGGCACCAATTGCTAGAGCAAGGTTCATATCCATTTCATTCGCCATTGGAATAGCGATTGGAATCATAATTGAGAACACGCCCCATGAGCTTCCCGTTGCAAATGAAATCAAAGCACCAAGTATAAAGATGATTACAGGCATTAAGTAAGCTGGTATAAAGTTACCTGCATAGTGAGCAATAACTTCGCCAAGCCCCATATCTGTTGCAATTGTACCAATTGACCATGCCATTACTAAAATAACAGGGACAATCATCACTTGCATGAAACCATCAACCCAATCGTTTAGCAGTTTCTGTAAGGGCATCTTATATCTCAAAGTGGCATATAAGATTGCACCTAAGGTCCCAATGAAGAATCCTGTAGTAATTGCAAAGATTACATCTGCATTTAAGAAGGCACCGACTAGACCATTTGTAGCTATCTCCCCTGTCCAAAAAATAACAGAAAAGATACCGACGAACAGTAACAGTAAAGGTATGATAAAACTCATAATATCTGAATCGATCGTATCTTCTGTAGAAGATGATGCTTCATCAATCATTAATTTATCGTGTTCACCATACAATTGACCTGTTTCAATTGCACGTTTTTCAGCTTTGTACATTGGACCAAAATCTAAGTTCATATTAATAATGAATAAGACACCTACTATGGCAAATAAACCGTAGAGATTAAATGGAATCATTTGAATAAATAAAGACCAAGGATTGTCAGTTAGAGCGAGTGCAGTCAACTGAGTCCCAATAATTCCAGTAATGAAAGGACCATAGACACTGATTGGTGACATGGCAGCAAGCGGACTACCTAAAGAATCGGTAATATAGGCAAGCTTTACACGAGAAATCTTTAAACGATCCGTGACTGGACGCGTAATTGTACCAAGAATCAAAACCGGTTCAGTATAAGAAAATAAGAAGGCTGACCCAAAAACAAAGTTTTGACCTTTCTTACGCGTATTAATTTTCTTTGTGGTAAACTCAGCAAAAGCTTGCCCTGCGCCAGTTTTTCTAAGTATATTTATGAATCCTCCTGTAAACACAACCAATAAAATCAGGGCAGCATTCCAAGAGTCAGCAATGGACGGTACCATCACTTCATTGATGGTGTGTGTAAATCCTTGTACAGGGTTCCAATGATTGATCACTGTCGCCCCGAACCAGACACCTAAAAATAAGGCAATAACAGTTTGTTTGGTTAAAATTGCAATGATTATTGCCAAAAGAGGTGGCAATAAAGATAAGAATCCGTATTCCATCGTCCCATCCTCTCTGTATTTATATTCATTAATCATACACTTAAAATATATAATTTCAACCAAGATTTTAAATCTTCATAAAAAAGCACTAAATTCTAAATATTAGAATTTAGTGCTTATCTTAATTATTAATGACTGTCGTTGAAATTGTCGCCATATCTTCAGATTCAACATTAGAAATTGCTTTAGAAATGAGTTTAGCAAGCTCGTTTTCCTTTTCAATTTCTTTAATAAATTGCTTTGCTTCTTTTTTATTTTCTTTACCGAACACTTCGTTAATTAAGCTACTTGCTTTGATTAAAGATAGGAGAATTTCTACTTCTCCGTCTCTTTCTTTACCATTTAAGACAACATCATTAACTTGTTTTCTAATTTCTACTTCCGCACGTTCATCAAGTGTTGGGTAAACTGTGCGACTAAATATTAGGAAATTTGTTTTCTCTTCTTCTTTTAAAATTCCTTTTTCAACTAAGGATAAATAAAGTGGATCAATCAAGCGTTCTTTTTTGCTAGAAAAATATCTAATCCAGTGCTCAACTTTCTTAGCTTTTGCTTCCTTTATTTCTTCAATAATAGTATTAAAAAAAGAAATGTCAGTTAAGCTATCATCTTTGACAATTACTTTTTTCTTTTCAATCGCTAACTTACCTTTATATAGCAGTTCAGCTATAGCAGCTCCACTAAGTCCATATTGAACAGAACTTGTTACTTTAGCTGTACCTTTCTCATCATCAGTTGCTAAAAGAGTTAAGGCTTCGGCAATGGTAAATATAACAATCACCTCCAAAGGATACTTACTTATACCCTTTTCGCTCTCTCAATAACTTAATTTTATAAAGTTTTAATATAGCACATACACTTATATTTTCTATCAATGTCTTCAAATTGTTCAATATTGTCACCTGTGTAATGTGCAAACATATACATCGGTATAAGTGTATCGTCTTCTGGTTCTACATTGTGAGACATATCTTCATCTGTTAAGTAGAGATGATAATATTCATCTTCTAAAGTGTAATCATTTCTTTCAAACCAACTAGCTGAGTTACCTTGGTCCCTAGTCCATGCTTCTAGGTAATCTAAGCCTGCTTTACCAGCCAACTCGTCTGCTTCTTCCATAAGTTTTTGTCCAACACCACGATTTTGATAGTCAGGATGAACAGCCAAATGCCAAATCATACCACCCTTTTGTGATTCTATAGAACAAATTTTCTCATCATCAGTATCGAATTCTATATCAATTAAACCGATAACTTCCTTATTTTCAACTGCTACTAATTCTATAGATGGATGGTCATATTTTTCTTTTTCTCTATGTACATCATCATAATATGGTGTATCTAAAAAGGATAAAACTCTACATCTCACCCAACTCTGTTCATCTTGGTACTGATAATTTCTAATTTCCATAACTTACACCTCTGTTTAAGTAAAATTTACTATACTATCAAACTTGTCTTTAGCATCTTCATAACCTAAATTATATAGTCTTTCTAATTTCTTACGATTTCTAGTTGTTCTACCAACACCAGTATCTTCACTAGGTGCGATAACAAGTACATTCCCTTTTTTCTCTTCTTCAAAAACATAATCCAAGCGTTCATTATAATGTTTATATCTCACTTGAATTTGTTCATCGACCAAAGGATAGTCTCTATACTTAACTACCTTACTTGTACGACTCGGTTTTTTATAATAACCTCTCGGTCTAGTTAAAACAACTATATTTTTACTATTACCATCTTCTTGAGCTTTAACTAAAGGAATCGAATCAGTAATACCGCCATCTAACATATTACGTCCATTCACATTGACTGGATCTGCAAAAAATGGAATGGAACTCGATGCTCTTAAAATAGCCGCTAGCGTATCTTTATTATAGTCTTCTTTATAAAAATATGTCGGTTGACCACTGATACAATCGGTAGTGACTATAACAAACTCTGCTGGATTTTTTAAGATTCTATCTATATCTAAAGGAATGATATGATTAGGGATTTCATCAAAGATAAAGTCCATTCCAAATAATTCTCCCTTTAAAAGAAGATTTTTATAGGATATATACCTTTTATCTTTAATAAAATCAATATTTACTCGCTTATTTCTACCACTTTGCTCAGATAAAAAAGATGAGGCCATGCAGGCACCTGCAGAAACACCAATGACATAAGGGAAACTGATGTCATGTTCTTGGAAATACTCCAAGACTCCGGCAGTATATATACCTCTAAGGCCTCCACCTTCTAAAACCAAACCTGCATTAATCATCTAGACGACTCCTTGACTTATTACTTTATTTACAAGTTATCATAAGTCCTCACTACAAGTCATTTAATCAAGATTTTCTTCATACTCTAAAATATCAGCTGGTTGACAATCCAATGCTTTACAGATTGCATCTAAGGTTGAAAATCGAATTGCTTTAGCTTTTCCTGTCTTTAAGTTAGATAAGTTAACGTTAGATATTCCTACCTTCTCAGCTAATTCTCCAAGTGCCATTTTTCTATCGGCAAGTACACGATCTAATCGTACTACAATCATTTTCTTCCCTCCTAGACGGTTGCATCATATTCATCCTGGAGGAAAGAACCGTATTGCATAGTCTTAGCAATTATCCAGATTAGAATGCCCGCAAATATAGTCATAAAATTAATTTCAATCGTACTTTCTAGTGAAAACTGCTCAACGATTTCTTGTGACAGCATAGCACTATTTAATGTGTTAGAAACAAATGTTGTAGAAATAAAAGTCATAATTGAATCCATGACAGACACTAAAATAATAAAGTAGGCGATATACTCAATATATTTACTATTTTTCAAGTTGAGTATTTCTCCATTTTTCAAGTTCTTCAACCATCTGCTTAAATAAATAGCAATCATTAAAAAAGGGACTAAAGATAAGGTTGCAAGAAAGGCCATAATAACTAATAAAGTTTTGTCTATTTGTACTGAGTTAATCAATTCCTCGGTGACGATTAAAGAAATACCTTCACTTTCAATCGTTAAATCTGACGCGCTCCCCTTGATCAGATCAACAAGTGTATCAACAGGTATGACTAAGACAGCAAAACTTGCAATCAGCATACCAATTAAACCAAGTGCGAGTAAGATAATTGCGGCAAATGATAAAACGTACATAAAGGTAACTAACGCTTTAAATCGTTTGTGAGTGACAGCTTGACCATTCATAAATAACTCCTCCTTTGTTTTCTGTATTTTAACTATAAAATAATTTTTAATGCAAGTCAACAATTATTTAATGATAATCATTAAATAATTAACTAATTTCGTAAAATAAAAAGTATTGATTGCTAAATAGTTCAATACTTGAGAAAATAAAGTTAGATGTTAGAATACGCTTTCAAAGGAGTAAGTATGTTAAATATTTTAAAGAATAATAAAGCGCGTTTAATATATATGTACCTTTTTGTACTGATTATCCTTGTACTTGTTCAAGTCTTCTTTTTAGACTCTATTGACTGGTTAAGTACTATATTTATGCCGGCTGTTGTTGCCTTTTTAGCTTTAGGTTTTTTACCTAATCCTGGTAAAGGTAAAGAAAATAACAATCAGAGAAAATAAAAAAGGAGGGTCACTTGACCCTCCTTCATCATTTTTATAGATTTATTGAAGTCACTTTTGTTTCTGTGTATGGTTCTAATCCCTCAGGTGCCCCTTCACGTCCGACACCACTTTCTTTCAATCCACCAAAAGGTATATTTGCAGCACTTGGTGCGCCGTTGTTCCAACCGAGAACGCCGAAATCTAGATTTTCTGTTAAGTACACACCAGTTGCATAATCTTTAGTGAAATAATAAGCAGCTAGACCAAATTCTGTCCCGTTGGCTTTATCAATAGCCTCATCAAGATTTTTGTAGCTTTGGATTGGTGCAAGTGGTCCAAAAGTTTCTTCAGTCATACATAACATGTCATCACTGATATTAGATAAGACGGTCGGTTCAATAAAGTACCCTTCGTCTTTACTTCCTTTACCACCTGTTTCAACTACTGCACCCTTGTCAATGGCATCTTCAAGTTGATTCATGACTTTATCGTATCCTGCTTCATCAATTAATGGACCGATTTTTACACCTTCATCCATGCCGTTACCAACTTTTAGTTCTTTAACTGCTGAGGTGAGTTTCTCAGTATATTCATCTAAAACATCTTCATGAACATAAATTCTATTGGCACATACACAAGTTTGCCCTGCGTTTCTAAATTTAGAGGCGATCGTACCTTCTACTGCCTGCTCGATATCAGCGTCTGAATGGACAATTAATGGAGCATGACCTCCTAGTTCCATAGTCACATTCTTCACTGTCACTGACGCATCACTCATAAGTGATTTACCTACTTTTGTAGACCCAGTGAATGTTAATTTCATAATCTTATCTGATTGTGTAAATACTTTACCAGCAGTACTACCAGATGCGTTGACATACTGGATGACACCTTCATCAAAACCAGCATCCAATGCTAAATCGATAAATTTCATTGCTGACAATGGTGTTGCACTTGCAGGTTTAACAATAAATGTATTACCAGCAGCAACTGCTGGAGCTGCTTTTCTAGCCATCATCGCAACTGGGAAGTTCCACGGTGTAATGGCAGCAACGAGCCCAATTGGATGACGTGTCACAACGATACGGTTATTATCTTTGTCTGATGGTACTGTTCTACCATATATACGTTTGGCTTCTTCAGCATAATATTTAATATAGCTGTTGGCATATTCTACTTCACCTAAAGCTTCAGCGTAAGGTTTACCACCTTCTAAGGTGACGAGTTTTGCAATTTCTTCTTTGTTTTCATCGATTTTATCTGCCCATTTAAATAATAATTCAGCACGTTTATGGGCGTTCACTTTTTTAAATTCTAAAAACTTTTCGTGACCTCTCTTAACTTTTCTTTCGATTTCTTCAACAGAGTCTTTTTTAACTCTATCAATTTCCTGTCGAGTAGCGGGGTTAATTACTTTCAATTCTTCTGACATTATCTTCCCTCCATATTAAAAGTCGTCCTATAATCAATTATAGGACGACTTTTTTGATATTACAAAATATCGAGTTATAAACTTTGATCTAAAATTGCATTAGCAATTTCATCTAAATCTTTAACTGTATATTGGAAACGACCATGGAAGACATATTTTAAGAAGAATGCTTCTAAATCTTCCTGACCTACTATCACGCGAATTGATGGATCTTCTGAATAGTTTGTTATAGAGTAATTTCCATTATCTTTCGGATTGAAGTAGATAATCGGAACGATATCATACTGTAACTTCAACTTGTTTTTAAGTTTTTCTGCTGTAATCTTAGTTTCATCAATAATTGAATTATAATGGTTCACTGAAACATTTTGATTATCTGCTTTTTCAAATATGAGCGTCTGTTCTTGTTTCTTATCTAAGGATAAGAGGTCAAAGAACGATTCAACATATGGTACTGTTTCAAACTGATCCTCATTAATACCGTGAAGAATGTGACCGCTCCAATATTTAGAATCAATAAGATAAATACCTGTACGTGTCAGTACTAAGTGATCAATTTTACGTGTGTTTGTATAATTTCTAGAAGGTAAATAAACGTTAGATAGGATAATCATATCCGTTTCACGAATTTTTTCCTCATTAACTAGCTTTTCTTTGAGTTGAATTAGAGCTAAATCTGTTAAATATTCACCTTTGTCTACAGAGAACTGATGTAAGCTAGAAAGTTTATTATCGAGTAAAGTTGTATCGTTATAGTACTTCTCATTTAAGTTTGATAGTTCTTTTTTATGACTTAAACGCTCTTCCTCTTGTTCACTTTCATACTTATCGACTAAAGTTTGTCTTTCCTTATCTTTAGCTTCTTCTACTTGTTTTACTTGGTTACGGTTTTTAAAGTAATAGACTATAAACCAAATGGCAATAATAATTAATAAAGCCGCAACCGCAATAAAAATAGGATTTGTAAATATTTCAGTATTCATATTATTCCTCTCTTCTCACAGTTGTAAATTAACTATTTCTTAAAAGATCTTTTAAAGCATCAACCTTATCTAAACGTTCCCAAGGTAAGTCCACATCCGTACGACCGAAGTGTCCATAACTCGCAGTTTGTTTATAAATAGGTCTTCTTAAGTTTAACATATCAATAATTCCATCTGGAGATAAATCGAATAATTCTCTGATGACAGATACAATTTTTGCTTCATCGTATTTACCTGTATTAAAGGTATCTACTGCAATTGACACTGGCTGAGAAACTCCAATTGCATAAGCTAACTGAATCTCACATTTATCTGCTACACCACTCGCAACAATATTTTTAGCAATGTATCTTGCTGCATAGGCTGCAGAACGGTCTACTTTTGTAGGATCCTTCCCAGAAAAGGCACCGCCACCGTGACGTGCATAACCACCGTAAGTATCCACGATAATTTTCCGGCCAGTTAAGCCTGCATCTCCTTGAGGACCTCCAATAACAAAGCGTCCTGTTGGATTGATAAAGTATTTTGTTTCATCATCTAATAAATTTCCAGGTACTACTTCTTTAATGACGTGTTCCAATAAATCATCGTAAATATCAGAAGCAGGAATGTTTTCGTGGTGCTGTGTAGAAATAACGATTGTATCAACACGTAACGGTTTTCCATCTTCATCATATTCCACTGTCACTTGAGACTTGCCGTCTGGTCTTAAGTAGGAAATTGTTTTATCTTTTCTTACTTCTGTTAGACGACGAGAGATTTTATGTGCTAAGGCAATTGGTAGAGGCATAAACTCTTTGGTTTCATTTGTAGCAAAACCAAACATTAATCCTTGGTCCCCTGCTCCTGTTGATACACCTTGAGACTCCCTAGTTTCAAAGGCATTATTAACACCAACAGCAATGTCCTCAGATTGTTCATCAATTCCAGTTAAAACGGACATCGTTTTGAAATCATAACCATATTTGGCGTCTACATAGCCGATTTCCTTTACAGTTTCACGGACAATTTTTGGAATATCAACGTATGTTTCAGTGCTAATCTCACCGACAATTAGAGCAAGTCCAGTGTTAACAACTGTCTCACATGCCACACGTGCATATGGATCTCCTGAAAGTAACTCATCTAAAATAGCATCAGAAATTTGATCTGCAATCTTATCAGGATGACCCTCAGTTACCGACTCAGATGTAAAAAGCTTTCGTTCTGTCATTAAAAATTTCTCCTTTATAGCTAATTAGCTATCTCCTAAAGCAAAAAATAAAGCCTTAATCTCCATAAAAACATAGAGAAAAAGGCTCGCCCTTTTCCCTTATCGCTCAGAATTTCTCTGCATTCTTTAGCACCTTTCTTGAAAAGGAGGTTGCTCTGGCTTCATAGGGTTTGATCCCTCCACCACCTCTGGATAAGAGATAACTTACATATATAGTACATGATTCATAGGTCCAAATCAACATTTAGCTGAATATATGTTTTACTACTTATAGTGTTAAGAGAAAAAGTAATGTGTTATACTAATTTCTAAATAATGCGTTTTATATTCAAATAACTTTGGAGGCGAATCATGGTTAATCACAAAAACTTAATTGAAGGTCTTGTAAATAAATCTTCTACGCACATACAATTGTCGAATAGCGAACTAGTAGAAGCATCTTTACGTAGAGGCGAAGCGACATTAACAAATACAGGAGCACTACGTGCACAAACTGGTGAATATACAGGTCGTAGTCCTAAAGATCGTTTCATCGTTGAAGACAGTGTGTCAAAAGATAAGGTAGATTGGGGAGAAGTTAACCAACCTATCTCTGAAGAAGTATTTAACAATTTATTCGAAAAAGTAACTACATATTTAAACGACAAAGAAGAACTATTCGTCTTTAATGGTTATGCGGGTGCAGATCCACATACACAACTTAAACTGCAAGTGGTTAATGAGTTCAGTTGGCATAACATGTTTGCGAAAACAATGTTTATCCGCCCTGAAACAAAAGAAGAAGCTCTAGCAATTGACCCTGAATTTACAATTGTTTCAGCACCAACATTCAAAGCAGATCCTGAAGTTGATGGAACAAAATCAGAAGTCTTTGTCTTAGTCTCATTAGAGAAAAAAATCATCTTAATTGGTGGAACTGAATACGGTGGGGAAATGAAGAAATCTATTTTCTCTATCATGAACTTCTTACTACCAGAACAAGGTGTACTCAGCATGCACTGTAGTGCTAACGTTGGAGAAAATAAAGATGTAGCACTCTTCTTTGGTTTATCTGGTACAGGTAAAACAACACTTTCAGCAGATCCAGAACGTGATTTAATTGGTGACGATGAGCACGGTTGGAATGAAGATGGTGTGTTCAATATTGAAGGTGGTTGTTATGCTAAAACAATCAACTTATCTAAAGAAAAAGAACCTGAAATTTTCCAAGCAATTAAATTCGGTTCTGTTTTAGAAAACGTTGTAATCAATGAAGATGGTAATCCTGATTATGATGACGATAGCTTAACTGAAAATACACGTGCTGCTTACCCTATTGATCATATCGATAATGCACGTATCCCTTCAGTAGCAGGTCATCCTAAGACAATTATCTTCTTAACAGCAGATGCTTTTGGTGTCTTACCTCCAATCGCAAAATTAAACAAAGACCAAGCAATGTACCACTTCTTAAGTGGATTTACATCTAAGCTTGCAGGTACTGAACGCGGTGTGACTTCACCTCAACCAGTATTCTCAACTTGTTTCGGTTCACCATTCTTACCATTACATGCGACAGTATACGCAAACATGCTTGGTGATTTAATCGATCAACACGGGGTAAATGTCTACCTAGTTAACACTGGTTGGACTGGTGGCGAATACGGTGTTGGTAAACGTATGGATCTAAAACACACTCGTTCTATGGTGAGACGCGCAATTAGCGGAGAATTAGAACTAGGTGAATTCGTTAAAGATGAAGTCTTTGGCTTATCAATTCCGACAGCTGTAACTGGTGTCCCAGAAGAAATTTTAGCACCTGCTAATACTTGGGAATCAAAAGAAGCATATAATGAAAAAGCACAATCACTGAAAGATAAATTTGTTGAGAACTTCAAGAAATTCGGTGAAGAATCAGCAGAAATCGCTGAAAAAGGCGGATTTTAATAGTTATAACTTGAAATAAGAAAGGCTAGGACATAAGTCCTAAGCCTTTAAATAAAAAATGACCTGGAAAACTAAGATACAGTTTTCCAGGTTCTTTTTTCCATACAACACCATTTTTGGCATATCCAATGGAATTTTCAGCTCATATTTTCCATTCAACATCACTTTTAGCATATCCAATGGAATTTTATCGTTTTTCGATCTAGAGCTTGAGCTTATATCTCAAACTCTCTTATTTACTGACATCCATTTTCTCTAACTTCTTCATATAAATGAACAATACACTCATCTTTTAATAATTCACTTTTATCTTTGTCATCTATCTCTTCAATATTATTTACTAGTTTAGGTCCTGAGGTTTCTTTATAATCCTGTAGTTGATCTAACCTATCAAGGTTACAGCAAAATACTGCTTTTGAGAACGGCTCATCTTTATCATGAACAGTGTAAGTGCCGACAAAATGTAAATTAGCCACTAAGCCACCTGTTTCTTCGTATAACTCTCTCTGAGCTGCTTCGACTAAAGCTTCCCCCGCTTCAACTTTACCGCCTGGAAATTCTAACCCTCTTTTTTTATGATTGGTCAACAAAAACTGTCCCTGAAATTTAGGTATTATGAGAACGTGTTGTGTATTATCAACATAACCATTTTCTAAAGTCACTTTTCTTCCCATGAAGTCAGTAAATGTCTTCATAATAATCCCTCCCCTTGCACTCTTAGTCTTATCGGATTACAATTAGTCTATCTTGACTTAAAAGGTGATTGCATGAAAAAATTATTAATTAAAGCGGTCCAATTCTATCAAAAAAATATATCTCCAATGTCACCGCCAACCTGCCGTTTTTATCCAACGTGTTCAAATTATGCTCTAGATGCAATTGAAGAACATGGTGCCATTAAAGGATCATATTTAGCAAGTCGACGCATTTTAAAATGTCATCCTTTTCATGAAGGTGGATTCGATCCTGTACCTGTAAACAAAAAGAAGCATAGACATTAAGACATATTATCTTTCCATACCTGTTATTAGAGATTTAAAAACATATTCCTATTAATTGTTCTAGATATTTTACCAGTAGATGTTGTTTTTATTTCATCAATGACATAGATTTCTCTAGGAATCTTGTATTTTGCTAAGTGTTTATACAGGTGATTGAGTAAAGTTGTCTGGTCAATATCATCTTCTAGTAATAAAATAGGCACATAACCCCATTCATCATCTTCTTTTTTAATTACAACGCAGCGGTTAACACCATCCAATTGATAGACGACATCTTCAATCTCTTTAGGATAAATATTCTCACCACCACTAATGATTAAATCATTCCGTCTATCTAAGACATAGATATAACCATCTTCATCAATTTGAATAATATCACCGGTATTGAAAAAACCACCCTTTAGTTCAATATCTGCATTAAGATAAGATTGAACTACACTATCCCCACTTAGTAACATTTCATCCGTCGTTTCATCAATTGTGATTTCTGTCATCGTGTCATGAATATTTCCTACTGCTCCAGAAAAAATTTTAGGATCATCATATGATAGCTGGACAATTTGTGAGCAAGTTTCCGTCATGCCAAATGAGTTATAGACCGGAAGTCCTTTATCCTTGGCTTTTTGTAAAAGTTTAGGTGTCGTATTCGCACCACCCATAAGCAAAGCTTGAAGGAAATGTGTACCTTCTTCTTTTACTAGGCGGTTTAGCATAACCGGTACCATGGATGTGTGTGTCACTTTTTCATGCTCAAGTGTTTGCCAAGCTAAGTCTGTCTTAAATTTATTCATGATGACCATAGTAGACATTGAAATCACACTTCTAAATAAAATAGATAATCCTGAAATATGGAAAATTGGATTCACCATCATCCATACGCTATCTTCTTTGTAATTTAAAAACTTCTGACAGTTGATATGGGAAGCATAATGATTACTATATGTTTGCCCAACAGCTTTTGCACGTCCTGTTGTTCCTGAGGTAAACATAATTGATAAAATATCGTTAGCTGCTGGATCATTCAGCATAAAGGTTTCAGCTGGCAGATCATAAATTTCTTCAAAACTTAAAACTTTAAATTCAGGAATATCTAAGTGAATTGTTGACAGAACTGTAGAAACTGAGACTTCTTCTAATTGTAATTTCAATTCATGAACAGTGAGCCTGGTATTTAGCATCACCATTTCTGTTCCTGACAACATTAAAGCATGAATTAATATTGAAGCGTCTAAGGAGTTATCAATATATAAACCAACTCTTTTTACTTTTAATGCTTGAAGGTGAGTTGCGAGCTCATGTGCTTTCATATAAAGTTGACGATAATTTAAGCTTTCGTCCTGAAATTTCAGTGCAATATTTTCTGGTTGTTCTATTGCTGCATTCTCCAACCATTTATAATTCATTTTTTAATCACCTCAAAAACACCCATCAAAGACGGGTGTTGTGTTATTACTATAAAGTTTATGGGAATTTAGGAAACTGATCGAAGTCCGGATCACGTTTTTCTTTAAAGGCATCGCGTCCTTCTTTCGCTTCATCAGTTGTGTAGTATAACAGCGTTGCATCTCCAGCAAATTGTTGTAAGCCAGCTAAACCATCTGTATCTGCGTTCATGGCTGCTTTTAAGAAACGAAGTGCTGTTGGAGAATGTTTCATAATATCCTGACACCATTCAACAGTTTCATCTTCTAGGCGTTCTAGAGGAACGACAGTGTTTACAAGTCCCATATCTAATGCTTCTTGTGCGTCATATTGACGGCATAAGTACCAGATTTCACGAGCCTTTTTGTGTCCAACAATACGTGCTAAATAGCCAGAACCATATCCAGCATCAAAGGAGCCTACTTTAGGACCAGTCTGTCCGAATCTTGCATTATCTGCAGCAATAGTGAGGTCACATACAACTTGAAGTACGTTTCCTCCACCGATTGACCAACCTGCAACCATTGCAATAACTGGCTTAGGAATGATGCGAATTAAGCGCTGTAAGTCGAGTACGTTTAAGCGAGGTACTTCGTCAGTACCAACGTAACCGCCGTGTCCACGTTTCTTCTGATCTCCACCAGAACAGAAAGCTTTGTCCCCTTCACCAGTAAGGATGATTACAGAAATTCTTTGATCATCACGTGCACGAGTAAATGCATCAATCATTTGTGCAACAGTATCTGGTGTAAAAGCGTTATGTACTTCAGGTCGGTTAATTGTTACTTTCCCGATACCCTCATAATATTCATATTTAATTTCACTATATTCTTTAATTGTTTCCCAAACTCTAGTCATAATATTTCCTCCTATTTTAACCTTTTACGTATTAGTTCTATGAACAGTTTAAAATTTTCTAAGTGAATGTTGTGCCCACAAGATTCCACTATTATCAGTGTAGCACCTTTCATTCTTTCTGACATACTTCTAGCAATATCCACAAATTTTTGATCTTTCTCACCAACGATTATATAGACTGGAAAATCAAGCTCAGTTAGCCTTGACCAATAAGATGGCTGTACGGATGTACCGTACTTTAAAAGACTATCTGCAGCTTCATGTGCATCTTGAGACAAGCGTTCTTCTGACTGTCTTTTAAAAGCGACTGGATCTAGTGCTTTTTGACTTTTGAATAACGGGAGGTCTTCCCATTCTTTAATAAAGCTTGGATAATCTGAAATCATACTATCGTGACGTTTTATATCTATTTTATAACGTTCATTTCTCTGATCTTTATCTTCTAGTCCCGGAGAAGCACTTTCTAAATAAAGCGCAGAGACACAGGCCTTGTGTTCAAGTGAAAAAGCCAAGGCTGTACGACCACCCATTGAATATCCAAGTACATCAACACGCTCGATATCCAATTGAACTAAAATATCCTTTAGTCCATATGTGACATCTTTCATATTGTAGTCATGACCGACGCTTTTACTCGCACCAAATCCCGGTAAGTCAACTAAGATAATATTTCTTAAATCACTTAGGTGTTTTGCCATAGCTAACATACTTTTATGTGATTGTAAGAAACCATGTAAGAGCATTAAAGTTTTACTGTGGCCATTTTCGATGAATTTGTAATTAAGCTCCAAAGTTCTGTACCACTTTTTTTAGTTCCGCTTTTAATTGGTTATGACTCTCTAAGTTATGTTCTCTGTCTGTCATAATTTCAATCATATTGCGTCCCTTAGCATTGAGCATCTTTTCTTGTACTTGGTCGACTGAATCCAAACGGACATAGTTATAATCATAAAGACGCGCGGCGTGTTCAAAATTTAAATCTAAAGGTGTGCCAAACAGGCGTTCAAAATGCGGTTTATGAGCATACTGTGGAAGATATGAAAAGATATTACCTCCATTGTTATTAAAAACAATGATTGTAAAATCTATATTTTCTAGCTTAGCTAAAAGTAAGCTATTCAAATCATGGTTCATCGATACATCACCGATTAACATAGTGACTGGGTTCGAAGTTGCTAGTCCTAAAGCACTTGAAACTACACCGTCTATACCGTTTGCACCACGGTTAGCGAAGACATCGTGCTCTACCCTCGTATCATAACGTTCAAAGTCTCTAATCGGCATGCTCGACGATAAGAAGAAAGTTCTGTCTTCATGAGTATTATGAATAATCTCATAGACATGCCGACCTTCATCTTTAAAAGAGTCAATATTATGATCGATGTATGCTGCTATTTTATTAGACAGACTTGTAAACCAAGATTTTAAGGAGTTTTCGTTCGACGTCTCTACCAATTTACTTAAGATTTCAGTAATTGTACCTGTATAAACCTGATCCGGTGTCTTAGGAAAAGGTTTAATATCTTGGAATTCAGAAATTAGTATTTGTGGAAGTTTAGTTTTCTTTAAAAATCCATTGGTTAATTTAGAGGTTACTGGTTCACCAATTCTAATAATAAAATCTGCCTGTGTATCAATATATTCTTCTTGAGACTCTTCTAGACTAGAAAATATCAGGTCGTGATTAACGATGCTACCCTTGAGCTTAGTTCTAATATTTTGTCTCGGATCACAAATAACCGTTAAGTTGTCGTGACTTAAGAGTTCTGTTAAGTCGCTTAAATCCTCAGCTGTTTCACCAATAATAACTAAACCTTGCCCTTGTAATCGCTCTATATTTCTAGGAATGACCAAGGGTGGTTCTATATTCTTCTCTTCTCTATTAAATAAGTCCACAGCATCAACGTCCGGCATGATAGGTTCTCTAATTGGAATATTAAAGTGTACTGGACCTAAATTAATGCCAGTGAAAAATTGACTTGCTTGCATCACTTTATCGTCGATAAGTGATATCGCACTCTCATGTTCATCCGCTATAGGCAGTTCAGTTTGATAACGCACGAAGTTTCGAAACATACCATTTTGTTCAATTGCTTGAGGAGCACCAACATTTTTAAGTTCTTGTGGGCGGTCAGAAGTCAGTACAATTAAAGGAATATGACTGAGTCCCGCTTCACTGACTGCTGGTGTGTAATTGGCAGCTGCGGTTCCTGACGTACATAAAATTCCAACAGCTTGACGAGATTTTTTTGACAGGCCAATTGCAAAATACCCTGCCCCTCTTTCATCTGGATGAATATATGTTTTAATGCCTTCATGTAACTCTGCTGCAATTGCAAGCGGCGTTGAACGAGAACCAGGACTAATCACCAATTCCTTCATGCCGTAAGCATGTAATGTATCAATCAGACTAAATGTCTGAGCTGTCAGAGCTCTTGTATAACTCATTTGTAGTCGCCTCCAGGACGTTTAACATCGGTGTGAATTTTACCTCTGTTTCCATAAATTCTTCTTCTGGGTCTGAACCTTTGACTATGCCACAACCTGCAAATAAAGTCGCACTTTTAGCAGCGATTAACATAGACCTTAGACCAACAGCAAATTCACATTCAATATCTTCGTGAATAATACCTAAAGGTGCAGCATATAGCCCTCTAGTGCCATACTCACGTTCTTTAATATATTCACTCGCTTTTTCTTTTGGAAGTCCACCAACTGCTGGTGTCGGATGAATCTGTTTGAGTATAGAAAATTCATCAGCATCTTCTTTCAGCATGGCTTGAATTGGTGTATATAAGTGATAAATATAGCGATTTTCTAATAGCTGCGGTATCTTTTTATAATTTAAACCTTGTGAAAATGGCGCAATATCACTAATGATAGAATCCCTAACAACCTTATGCTCAAACAGATTCTTGTCATCATTTAAAAGAAAATCCTTATGCGCTTCATTTTGCACTTGATCATCTAGTCTTTGTATAGATCCTGCAATAGCATTGGTTGTTAACTCACTATCTTTGATTGAAAACAATTTTTCTGGTGTTTTCGACACAAAGGTCGAATTGCCTTTTTCATAGTAGATTGTGTAAGTATCCATTTCATCTTTTAATCTGCGGATTAAATACAAGCGTTTTGCTCTTGATTCAAACAAAATTAATTTTTGTCTAGCTAAAACAACTTTTTTGAAATCTTGATCTAAATTTTCTACTGCTTCTTGAACCAACTTTTTCCATTCATTAGGAAAGATATCACGTTTGGATTTAACGACTGGTTTGTCTCTTTCGTAGAGCTCTTCAGTTTCAATCTCAGCTAATACACCAGAAATTTCTTCTATTAACTCTTCCAGTACTAACCCTTTAATCGGTCTCGTTAAGAACAATTCTTGATTTTTTAAATCAAACTGCCACTCTGGTAAATGGAATTCAACCATTTTAAAATCATTCCACTCATCCGTTGATGATTTATCATCAAAAAGGGTTCCACCAAATAAACTCAACTTAGACTTCAAATTTTTACTTAAAGCCTCTTGTTGAATTTTATTAAATAAAGCCGCTTTACTATCCTCAACTGCCTTAGGAACGAAACGATCTCTCCATATACTGTCTATATAGTTAATCCCAATCACATTATATGTATTATCTTTAGACTTGAACCAATAGCGTGAGCCTTTGGATTCTTTGAAATAAGTAAATATTTTCTCTTCATCAATTTGATATTCATCTATAGGCAGGTGTAAAGTAATATACTCTTTATCTACATCTAAATTGATATGCTCTATAAAATATCGAGAAGATTCTAAGCTCATGAGTCACACTACTTTCATCATAATTAACTACATTTTATCATTTTTTCTCTACTGTGTGTATCGACAACAATTAAATATGATAAAATTAGTCACATCATCTTTAAAAGGAGTTTATCATGCAAGAAGCAAAAGTACATACGGGTATCAAGAAATATATTATGCTGACCCGTCCTCATACATTAACAGCAAGCTTTGTTCCAGTATTTATTGGGACTGCCAGTGTCATGCTTTTTTCTGACATCAGATGGGGAATGTTTTTCCTAATGTTAATCGCTACTCTACTCATTCAATCAGCCACCAACATGTTTAATGAGTACTACGATTATAAGCGCGGCTTAGACTCACACGAATCCGTAGGTATTGCAGGTGCTATTGTGAGAAATGGAATGAGTCCTAAATTAGTGCTCAGTATTGCCCTTACCTTTTACGGAATCGCAGCAGTGCTTGGATTGATTATCACTTTTAATTCATCCTTTTGGATTTTAGTAGTTGGTGCAGTATCAATGGCTGTCGGTTATCTCTACACAGGTGGACCAGTTCCGATTTCTTGGACCCCATTTGGAGAAATTTTTGCTGGTTTCTTTATGGGCACAGTAATTATCATGATTACTTTTTACATCCATACAGGTAACTTACAAACCTTTCCTTTACTGATGTCTATTCCACCAGCGATTACAATCGGTCTGTTGAATATGGCAAACAATATTCGAGACCGTAAAAAAGACAAGGTAAGTGGTCGTAAAACTTATGTTATCTTAGTCGGCAAACCTTTAGCGATTGCCACAGCTGCAGGGCTCTTGTTATTTGCTTATCTCTTTTTAATCTACATGGCATTTTTCAATAGTATGGGATCTGTTTTCTTACTCATTCCCTTATTATCTGCACCTTTAGCACTTAAAACGATACTATTGATGAAAAAAGGTGATACGCCAGTAGAGTTGATTCCTGCCATGGCTTCAATGGGGAAATTAAATACTATCATGGGTCTATTACTAACAATCGGCTTGATTATTTACGGTTTAACTGGAATATAATTTCATTACAAAATTGTATTTTTTCAAATCTTCTATATAATTAATTGTGTATTCAAACAAATTATAGGGGGATTTGTAATGGACTTTAAAAGACCACTACTACTTGGAGGACTTGCATTAACACTTCTTTTAGCAGCTTGTGGAGAAAGCCAAAGCGAGGATTCTAGTGCATCAAACGAAGACACAGAAGAAACAACTGAGAGCAGTTTATCATATAGTGGATTAAGTGGAGATTACACGTTTAACAATTTCACTGTAGTTGAAGTCCCTTCAGTTGATGAAGAAGGCAATGACACTACAGTACCTGCCGTTTTAGTTGAATTTGATTTTGAGAACACTTCAGATTCAGCTGCTACACCTAGCGAAGCCTTTAGTCTAGATCTAGCAGTTAGACAAGTCAGTGACGCTGGTGATGCACCAACAGATAACCTAACAGCAGATCTTGAAGATGGCAGTGATTACGATGAAGGTAAAAAAGCTGCGGATGAATTAGTTGAAGCTGGTGAATCAGCTACTGCAGTAGTTGTCTATGGACCTTTAGATCCAGAGACTGAAACTCACCTACAGGCTCGAGAAAATCCGATGGAAGAAGTTGAACCATTAGATGAAACACTTGATCTAGACTTCTCTAATGTCGAAAGTGAATCAAGTACAGAAGAAGATTCTGAAGAATAGAAAAAAGTAGACAGAGAATATCCTCTGTCTACTTTTTTGATTTATGATGATTTTGTCAAAATAAATTTAGTACCTTCTGCTTCATAAGTCAACTCTCCACCTTCCATATCAAGGCGCACTGACATTACCGTATGTGGTTTATTATTAAAGTCTCGATAATTAATTCTAATCCGAGAATTCATCGTTTGATCTGGCTGCATGTAGAGCTTCAATAAGACAACATCATTTTCATCTTCTTCTTTAATATAATGATATTTAATCGTAAAATCATAACCTTTCACATACACTCTTTCAATATGAAATGGGTTATTTTTTTTATTCTCGATACGAAACATCATATATTTACCACGGTTATCTTCTTCCCATTGAACCTTATCGATCATCAACAAAGGCTGAGTTGTCATAATTTCTGATCGCCTTCTTGCAGATATCATTAACAAAGTAACAATAATGGCAATAAAGACCACTGTTAACACTAAAATATTTAACCATACCAATAATGGATCCATCTACTTCGACTTCCCTTAACTAATGTATTACTATAATTTTATCATTAAATATAAAAGATAAAAAACAATAAGAAACAAAAACAAGACAAGGAGCGAATATTTTGATCGACATATTAAGTGGCATTGGTCTCGCTTTTATCATTTTTCTTATAATTGGAATCAGTATTTTTATATCAGTTAAACCAAAAAAATAAAAAACTTTAAAAAAGTATTTGACCTTAACCTTAGGTCAACCTTTAACATTGGTTTTGTCAGGAGGTAGTAAAATGGAATATACGATCAGCCAATTAGGAGAAATATCTGGTGTCACCAACCGCACATTACGTTACTATGACCAAATTGATCTATTAAAGCCTAAGAAAATTAACGAGTCTGGTTATAGATTTTACGGTGAAACAGAAATTGATCTGCTGCAACAAATTCTATTTTACCGTGAATTAGAGCTCAGCTTAGAAGAGATTAAGAAGATAATAAATGACGACAACTTTGATCAGGAAAAAGCCTTATCACACCACTATATTTCCTTAATGGAAAAACGCAACCATCTTGACAAAATCATTGCAACTGTGGAGAAAACACTTGCAAATCATAAAGGAGAAATAAATATGTCAAATCACGAAAAATTTGAAGCTTTCAAAGAACAACAAATCGAGAAAAATGAAGAGAGATATGGCCAAGAGATTAGGGAAAAATATGGTGAAGAGACAGTAAGAGAGAGCAATAAACAGTTTAAAAACATGTCAGAAAGTGACTATCAAGAGTTTCAATCACTTGAACAAGAAATTATCGACCACTTAATTAAACTCACTCCAAGTAAAGACCCTTCAACAGAAGAGGCACAGGAGTTAGCTGCCATGCACAAAGAGTGGTTATCATTCACTTGGCCAAATTACTCTCCAGAAGCACATGCTGGATTAGTAGAAATGTACGTCGCAGACGAACGATTTAAATCTTACTACGATAAGCATGTAGAAAATGGTGCAGAGTTTTTAAAAGAAGCAGTCTTAATTTATACAGGTATGAAGTAAAACTTAGGCTAAAATGTCCTTCATCACTTCATCTACGCTTCTTTTATAGGAATTACCAAATTTCGCAAGATGAACGAGTAAAAGATAGAATTTGTAAAATTTAATTCTATCCCAAGCGCCATTTGTTAAAGGATACACTGCATCATACGCGTGATAAAAATCATTTGTAAATCCACCGAAAACGGTCGTTGCTCCTAAATCGAATTCCCTATCTCCATAAAATGGTGAGGGATCGAACAGGACTGGTTGACCGTTTTCGTCATACATATAATTTCCTGCCCATAAGTCTCCATGTAAAAATGAAGGCTTGCTATCGTGTTGACTAAGAGTGTCTACAATGACCTGGCGCACTTCTTTATAAAGTTCTAGGTCTGAACTTGTCCAATATCCCCTATCAACGACTAAATTTGCTAAAACATCTAGGCGATTAGTAACGAATAAATCTATCCATGAATCGGTCCACGAATTATCAAAAGTCATATCGCCACCTTCATGTCTATAATCGTAACCAAACTCACCATCCTTTTGATGGTCCAAATGCATTTTGGCTACCATTTGACCAAGTGCTTCTTGACCACCGCTCCCTTCTTGAATGAAAGATAGAAGTAAATAAGCATCCCCATTGATCTCTCCACTATCGATTACTCTAGGCGCATTAACACCAATTTCTTCAAAATGTTTTAAGCCACTAATTTCTGCATCATAAAATTCTCGGCTCTTAGATGGCTGCACTAGTAAAAAGTAAGTATTCTCCACAGCATCTACTTTATAAGCATCATTTACATCCCCACCCGCCATAGGTGTCACTTCTTGAATACCTTCTAAAGGTAGTTGTTCTATCCAATTTTTATCCATGTTTTCACTTCCTTTTATCTATAAAAAAACTAGCTATACACAATATAACTAGCTTTTAAGTATCTATATTAATTTTAGCATATTAAATAATAATTCAAAAAAAATCCCCATAAGCCTAAAGGCTTACAGAGATTTTCTGACGGACAGTGAGGGATTTGAACCCTCGAAACGGGGTTGCCGTTTACACGCGTTCCAGGCGTGCGCCTTCAGCCGCTCGGCCAACTGTCCAGATAAAAAAACAGAAGTGCGGTTACACTTCTGAATATGACCCGTACGGGACTCGAACCCGTGTTACCGCCGTGAAAGGGCGGTGTCTTAACCGCTTGACCAACGGGCCAAAATAAAATGGCTCCACAGGTAGGATTCGAACCTACGACCGATCGGTTAACAGCCGATAGCTCTACCACTGAGCTACTGTGGAATATTAAAATAAGCGGGTAGACGGGATCGAACCGACAACATCAGCTTGGAAGGCTGAGGTTATACCATTTAACTATACCCGCATCAAGATGGTTCAGGACGGAATCGAACCGCCGACACTGTGAGCTTCAATCACATGCTCTACCAACTGAGCTACTGAACCTAAAGAATGGCGGTCCCGACGGGAATCGAACCCGCGATCTCCTGCGTGACAGGCAGGCATGTTAACCGCTACACCACGGGACCTTATGTAAAGACAAACATTATAAATTGCGGGAGAAGGATTCGAACCTCCGACCTCCGGGTTATGAGCCCGACGAGCTACCACTGCTCCATCCCGCGCTAATATTATTTAACATATATTTAATGTCTGTTTATAATAATATACGTTCTTAAGAATTATTTCAAGCCTTTTTAACATTTTCTTATATCAAATTTACACTTTCTTAGTCATATAGCGAGTTAGCACGCTGATCTTGAAATTTATATTTGTAGAAAGCATGAAAGAACTATAAAATTATGATTAAGCACTTAACATAGGAAGGATACGTTATGGCAAATAATAATCAACGTCCAAATAACAAATTAATTCGCCCAAGGCATTTAAAGAAACTTGGTATTCCAGGTATGATTGTCATTCTCTTACTATTTGTAGGTGTAACTGTATATAATGATAATTTTGCCGATAATAACAGCGAAGAAACCTCAACAAATGACGATAATGTCGTCACTGTCAGTCAACATATCGACGGAGATACAACTAAATTTAACTATCAAGGAGAAAGCCACAGTTTCAGATATCTCATCATCAATACACCAGAAATTGGCCGTGATGGTGAAGCTGATGAACCTTACGCAAAAGAAGCTTTCGAGCGTACACAAGAATTGTTAGATTCTGCAGACGAAATTACTGTAGAATTCGATGAGGAAAAAACTGATCACTACGATCGTTACTTAGCCTATGTCTATGCTGATGGTGAAATGGTCAATGAAACATTAGTTAGAGAAGGCTTAGCAACTGTTGATTATGTACATCCACCAAACGATAAATATGAAGACTTACTCCGAGATGCTGAAGAAGAAGCAAAAAGTAATCAAGTCGGTGTCTGGTCAAAATAAAAGGTAGGCGATTCCGCCTACCTTTTTTTACTATTTAGTTGGTGCTTCTACCCAATCTTGTGACCAAGCTTCAATATCTCTCAACACTGGTTCTAGTGATAATCCCTTATCAGTTAAAGTGTATTTAATTACTACAGGCGTTTCAGGAATTACTTCTCTAATAATTAACCCTTCCTGCTCCATCATTTTTAGTCTATCTGATAGAACTTTACCACTGACGCCAGTTGCAGATTGAATTTCTCCAAAACGAGAATTTCCATCTAGCATTTGATAGATCAATAAAGCAGTCCATCTTTGGCTTAAAATATTCACTGCTTTTTCAAAGCGAGGACATATTTCTGTTTGAGCCATATACATCACTCCTCAATAAGTAATAATATCATAATACACTATCTAGTAAAAGTAAAATATATTACTTGACTATATCTGGTTATCATAGTAAACTCACTTACATAAAGTTACTATATGGAGGAAGAACAATGTCATTTCATCAAGAACCTGCTGTATATGCAGATCTAGTTTCACTAAATGTTAAAAATTTAAAGAACTCTATTGAGTTTTATACAAAGGTCATTGGTTTTAAAGTCGTTAACGAAACTGAACAAGAGGCTAATTTAAGTGCAGATGGTAAAACAACTATCTTACAGTTAAGAAAAGCAGATCATGATAGAACGAATAATCGTTATACAGGACTTTATCACCTTGCCCTACTTCTACCGAGTCGAGAGGATTTAGCATTGATTACTATGCATTTAGCTAGCAATCGTGTGCCTTTAGGTTCTGCAGATCATCATGTTTCTGAGGCTTTATATCTAGAGGATATCGATGGTAATGGAATAGAAATATATGTAGATAGAGATGCAGATAAGTGGATTTGGAATGGTTCAAATGTACACATGGTCACAGAGCGTCTGGATGCTGAAGATTTATTAAAAGATCAGCCTGATCCGAAAGACTTTACAGGTTTACCAGCAGATACTATTATGGGACATGTTCATTTACACGTAAATAATATCGAAGAAGCAGAAAAATTCTATATTGATGGTCTTGGTTTCCAAGTCGTTAGTAAATTTTCTGATCAAGCCCTATTCATGTCTACTGAAAGCTATCATCACCATGTTGCTGCTAATGTTTGGAATGGTACATCAGCAAGTTCACCTAAAGATGGTACTGTTGGTTTAAACTATTATCGTCTTGTTTTCCCAAATAAAGAGATACTTGATCAAACTGTTTTAAGGCTCAATGAGCTTTCATATGAAACAAAAGATATGGGTGCTTATATAGAAGTAATTGATCCGGCAGGTAATCATATTCACCTTGTGTCACAAAACGCTCAAAATTAATTGATAATTTTTCTCAATTAGCCTTGACTCAGGAACAGATAAGATTTATATTAGTAATTGAAAATGATTATCAATTAAACATTAATAGGCCCCCTCTTATTAATTCTATATAAATCATTTTCAGCTACTTAAAATCTATTATTCGCACATTTAGTGACACCGTACTCTTGACCCAGAGTACGGTGTCTTTTTGTCTAAGCAAATAGTTACTGGTTATTCTGTAAAGATAATACAATAGATATGATTGAAAATTGAGGTGTAATTAATGGATTATATAAGTGATGTTTTACAATTTCGTGGCAGTCATTATGATTTTGGCTTCTATCAGGGAGAAAAATTACGCTATTCCCCTACTTTAGAAAATCGACAACGCCTCTTTAAAAAAAGAGAGCATAGGCATTTTCAAACAGATAAATCTCTGACTATGGATCATCTATCTGCCTTATCTCCCAAACTAATAGATGAAATTCAGGGTTTAAGTGATGCGCTTAAAATGCCGCTTGATGATGCTTATAAATACTTTGGTGGCTATTATTTAGAACAAGTGAGAAGTGGCTGTTCTATTTATACAAATGAAGATTTTTTCATACGAAATTATGACAGTCATCCTCGAAGTTATGAAGGACGTTTCATTTTCTATCAACCTAATGATGGTGGATATGCTCACATGGGGCCAGCGATGCAGATTACTGGAAGAATTGATGGTATGAACGAACACGGTCTGACAATTGGTTACAATTTTACTCATACTAAAAAATCAGGCGATGGCTTTTTGTGTAATATGATTGCTCGCATTGTTTTAGAGTCGTGTAAAAATGTAGAAGAAGCAATTGCTTTACTAGAAGATATCTCGCACCGTCATTCATTTTCTTATGTCGTGCAGGATAAAAAAGGGAAATCTTATGTTATTGAAGCTTCTCCAAGAACAGTCATTCACCGCCAGTCAAGTGTATGTACTAATCATTTCCACGTCTTAGAAGAAGAGAATCGTTATCGCCAAGAAGAAACGAAAGAACGTGAATCTAATATCCTCACCTATCAAGCGACCTCACCTAATGCTTATGATGCCTTTAAAATAATGAATCAGTATGAAAAAGGTATAGCGTCCCACAAATACAGTGCCTCAGCTGGTACAATTCACACATCGATGTACATGCCTAAAGAACTCAATACCGTATTCTCTTTAGGGACAGATCGATTACCAGTAGTTTTTAACTTCAAAGAATGGTTAGAAGGTAAAGATTTAGCAATCACCAAAATTAAAGGTAGTTTAGAATCAACAATCCCATTTGCAAATACAGAAAAAAATAAAATAGTAAATTAGTGATTTTTGATAAACGATAAATGCATAGTTCGTTAATTATAAATTGAATAAAAATATAGCCCATCTATTCATCAGAATAAATGAGCTTTTCAAATTTTTAAGTATAAAATTATTATATTCAACTAAATTTTAGTGACATCAGATTACCAAATTAAGAAGCATCCACCATTTAGTTAAATTATTGTTCTTCTAACTCTTCAGGATGGACAAAGCCACGATCATTTTTTAAAGTATCTTCAATGCCCATCAGTACTTCTTTTACATGATCAGGATTATAAATATCCATCTCATCAATATTAATCGTATAAATTGGAGAAATATTCTTTTTCATATATTCTGTTTTAAACTCATTCTCATAAAGATGGTATAAATCTTTATAGTAATCATACAAACCAGGATTACCTTCGATTTGCTCATAATCTCGTCCACGTCTTCTCACTCGACGAATCACTTCTTCAAAAGAACCATGAACAAGCACCATTAAATCTGGAGATTTTTTAAATAAGACCTGTTGTTTATATAGGTCATTTAACTCCTCCATCATGTTTTCATGTAATTCTAAATAAGTGTCATATTCTTCTCTATCCATGGAACCATTTTCAAATTGTAGTCGTGCAAAAATCATTGCATCTTCATAAATCGAACGATCCAACACAGAGTTTGGATGGGCCATGGCACTTTTAATCGCTCTAAATCTGTGATTTAAAAAGAATATTTGTAAGTGGAAGCTATAGCGTTCAGGGTCTTCATAATATTTTGCTAAAAAAGGATTTCCATCAACTTTTTCTTCTAAAAGATCAACACCAAAATGCTTGGCAATCACCTTACCCCATTCCGTTTTTCCTGCACCAATCGTTCCTGCTAATGTAATCAAGTAGCCATCACCTTTTCTATTTTTACTCATTATCTTCACCATTTTTTCATTTCATCAAATAACCTTTATAAGGATACCATGCTACCTATAAGTATTCTATAGATAAATTTTGACATGATAAGATAAAAAAGATGCGCTGAAATTTATGTTTCCAGCGCATCTTACTTTTTATATTTGATTGAGTGGCAATTGAGATTCCCAATCAACTTTATGTTCTTCTATATAATTTAATAGTAAATCTTCAGTTTTAAAAATAATATCTTCTCTCTTAGAATTCTCTATTGATTCAATAGTTAAACGATAACCAAATAATGGACGCTTAACAATTGTATATGACCAACGCATTGTCGAAAATTCGACTGTTAAATGATCTTTGGACGATACTAACTCCCAAGAATTCGATGTCACAGCTTTTATAATGTTTTCCAACGCCCTTCACCTCTTCTATTATTATACAGAGATATAAAAAGCTGAATATAGTTTTGTTATAAAATGTAAATCAATCTATAACGGAAAATCGCTCAATAGTGATAAATACAAAAGTATAAATCAAAAACTTAATAAGTAACTAAACATTTTGATTGAATATAACATTTCCCACCCTAATACTTTTGCTTAACTTTTTATTTCACGGGTATATATATTAGCTTGATTAAGAGAGGGGTGAGTCAATGAAAAGAGTATTTTCTTTTCTCTTCGGACTGTTATTACTAATATTTCTAATTTACTATGCAGCAACACTAGCACCCTATGAGCGCATCAAGACTTGGCTTGAACAAGTTCAGTCATTCAATGAGTTTACATTAATTCATTACATCGTTCTCGCTGTACTATTGATAATCTCTATCTTCTTTATACTGTGGGCTTTCAGACCATCAGACAAAAGACATAAACTCGCTTGGGCAACAACAAATGGCGAATTAGTAATTTCACGAAAAGCAATCGATTCATATATAGAGAAAACTGTGAATCAATTTGAAAACGTGAGAATCGTGTCTATAGACACTACACTAAAAGAGAGAAATAACAAACGAACTATCGATTCTGTCGTTAAAGTTTTATGGGCTCCAAGCGATGATGTTCCAGAGTACTCAGTCGAAGATATTAATTCAAAAATTCAAAGTAAGCTCGAAGAATTTACAAATGCCAACGTAGAAAACGTGAAGCTTATAGTCACTGATCAAGAGAAGACTGAAAAGAGAGTGATCTAAAGGGGTGAATTAATTTGAGATTTGATTATTTTAAAATGTATCCATTCACAACGCTATTATTAATCTGTGCGTTTATCTTTTTCACATTGATCTTTATTGTAGGAATCTATAAATTTGCACTGATTATAGTGTTAAGTTTAATTTTCGGATTTATCGAGTATTTAATAGACCGTAGCCAAGTTTTAAAAAAATAAATTATTGGAGGAATATTAATGTCAAACTATAATGAAAAAAATAATTTTAATGACAAGAACGTCAAAGAGCAGTATAACGAAAAAAACAGGTGTCAACGAAGTATCGAAAGATCAAAAACAAAACTTCCATGATACTTTATCATTTGATGATGAAGTTATCGAAAAAATTGCAGGTATTGCAACTCGTGAAGTTAAAGGTGTACTTGATATGAAAGGCGGCATTGGTTCAGGTTTAACTGACCGTTTCTCTGACAAAGAAAATGTTACTAAAGGTGTTTCTGCAGAAGTTGGAGAAAAACAAGCTGCTATTGATTTGAAAGTTATTTTAGAATATGGCGAAAGTGCGCCTAAAGTCTTCAACAAAGTTAAAGAAGTTGTTAAAGAACAAATTAAATTTATGACAGGCTTAAATGTTGTTGAAGTGAATGTGCATGTTGAAGATGTAATGACTGAAAAAGAGTACAGACAAGCTAACAAATCTAACGAAAACAATGACAGAGTAGAATAAGTAAAAAAAGAATAATTTTTTAGGAGATATGGCTTTGTTCATATCTCTTTTTTTCTTATCTTTTAGATAATTTGTCAACGAATATTAACAGTTAGATTGACATTATATTGACAGGTCTAGTCCTTTTTTGTCACTTTTATAGTTTTTAAAGAAAAGTTAAACCCCATCATATCAACGTTTAACGATGATATGATGGGGTTTAAAAAGTATCAGTACGGAGATGGAGAGATTCGAACTCTCGCGCCGCTTTCGCGACCTACACCCTTAGCAGGGGCGCCTCTTCAGCCACTTGAGTACATCTCCATGGCTCCACAGGTAGGACTCGAACCTACGACCGATCGGTTAACAGCCGATAGCTCTACCACTGAGCTACTGTGGAATATTATGTAGCTTTCAAACGAACAATATTTATTATAACAAGGACTATAAACATTATCAACAATAAATTAATAATAATTAATTTATATTTACAATTTTTATGTGAGTATTAACTTAGAATTCAAATTAATGAGTTTAACTCGTCTATTCCTCTCATATATTTTTTATATGCTGCTCGAGCTGCTTCATTAATATAGTTCACTTCATGACTTTCATCTGTCTGAAATTGTTCATAAGTAATCGTCTGATTATGACTCTTCTTATAGTACTTTTCTTTTTCTAAAGTGAATTTATAATATAACCTGACAGCATTTAAATATTGATTATTAAAAGATGAATATGAAATATCAACTTTTAATTCCTCATTATTTTCAAAAATAACTTTAGTCATTCCTCTATATTCATAGTATCTCTTAATATACTTAAGATTAAACCAACTATTCTCCATTACTCTATCGGAGTGTGTACAAAAATAAATATATGAAGCAAAGAGATCAACAATAATCGGATGCTTAGCTCGAATATCTGTTAAGCCTTTCGTCAAATCTTTTCGTGAAACATAGTTTTGAGAGTGATACTTACAATTATATTCAATAATCTTATTGGGACTCTTTAGACATAATATAGGATCACCATATAATTCTGCTATGGAACTTTCTACATAACGCCCATTTGGCTTAGCTACAATATACATCGTTTCATCATTCATAATATACTGTTGTCTAGTCATGTGGCCTCCAAATATTTTATTAAATAGAATATAACATAAATAAACATCTTTGTTAACTATATTTAGGGAAATGTTTGATAAGTAAATATTTATTATCAGATAATTAAGAAATACGATTCTCATTATCATTGACCTAATTGAGAATGAAGTGTATACTTTTATTTAAGAGTTATGGAGAGGGGTTTTGACATATGGGTAGAATAGTATATCCGACAAATCAATTAAGAGGATTCCTCAATACTATCAACGACTTATCCGCAGACCTAGTATTGCAAGAATCCATGCAAATCTTTAACAAAAAATTATATACAACTAAGATAGAAGAAGCGCTCCTTGCAAAGGACAAAGAGAAATTCATGAAATACACTAACTTACTCAAACAACTATAAGCATACATAAAGCGACTACTTAAGGTGATTCCTCAAGTAGTCGCTTTTTTTGTTTTCACTTTAGGAGATGAGATTTAAAAACTCTTCTCTTGTGATACGCCCTAGATAGTGACTGATATCTAAATCCTTTAAAGCGTGATCAATCGCTTGTCTATTATGCTCTACTCCAATTAATCTCTTCTCAATATCCACAACTTCTCCTACACCAAAAAAGTCTCCAAATATTTTAGCATGATTAATTCGACCTTGTTTAATTTCTAGGCGGATATCAAGTAAACCAGCATCATATTTGTAGGAATTATCGTAGTTGTATTTAGGATTTTTCCCATAATTCCAATCCCATGTTTGATACTTTTCTTTTGATAATTTATTGATTTTTTTCCAATCATCTTCGTTCAAGACATATTCTTCTACACTCTCAAGATCACCAAAGATATTTTTCAGTATTCTCTTTTTAAATTCTTCAATATCTATTTTATCCTGCAGATAGTCATTAATATTTCCAACTCTTGCACTGACAGATTTAACCCCTTTAGATTTAATCTTCTTAGGATTCACTTTTAAGGCGTTTTGAACTTCATTGATATCACTTTCTAACATCAATGTACCATGAGAGAACATACGTCCATTTTGCGTGAACATAGCGCTGCCAGATACTTTTTTACCATCTTCAAGTTCTATATCATTACGGCCAGATAATTCAGCATTGACCCCCATTTCTTTCAGTGCATCTACTATCGGTTGTGTAAAACGTTTAAAGTTATGAAAGCTATCACCATCATCTTCTGTTATAAAGCTAAAGTTTAAGTTACCTTCATCATGATAAACTGCCCCACCACCTGACACTCTACGAACAACTTTAATATCATTTTCTTCAATGTAAGGCACATTGATTTCTTCTATAGTATTTTGGTTTTTCCCAATGATAATCGATGGCTGGTTAACATAGAAGAGAAAGTAAGAGTCATCTGTTGGAATCTCTCTTAAGACATACTCCTCCATCGCTAGATTAATCATTGGATCTGTAATGTTATTATTTGAAATAAACTTCATCTCTACTCCCCCTGTTTAATATAAAAAGACCTGTTCCAATTATAACTGAAACAGGTCTAGAAATCTAATGACATATTTAAAATTTTATCTGCAGTGTCTTTTGCAGTTTGAACACAATCTGGTAAGCCAACTGCATAGTGTGAAGCACCGATTAAGTGAAGACCAGGATATGTTTCTCCTACATAATCTTGGATCTCATCAATCATGCGCTTATGTCCAACAAAATAGTTAGGCATAGAATTAGGTAATCTAGTCACAATGGAGAAATTCGGCTCTCCTTCAATATTCATTATCTGGTCTAAGTCTTTTCTAACGAGCCTAATGATATCTTCATCAGATTTTTCATGGACGATAAAATCACCAGGTCGTCCGACGTAAGCACGTAAGAGTGCCTTACCACTTGGAGTAGAATGCTTCCATTTCTTATTAGTCCAAGTACAGGCTGTAATGACTGTATCCATATTTCGACTGACGACAAAGCCTGTCCCATCGATTGAATTATTAACTTGTTCCTGATCAAAAGCCATCACTACTGTTGCAACACTTGTAGCTTCCATATGTTTAAAATACTCAAATTCCTTATCATCAAACCAGCGTTTATATTGGAAATGCGGCGTCGTTACAATGACTTCATCATAAACTTGGCTTTCACCATTAACCGTCACTCGATAACCATCATCTAACTTTTCTATATCAGTAACATCCGCTTGGAAGTTAATTTGTCCGCCCTTTTCTATATTCACTTCGACTAGTCGGTCAATAAAGGACTGAAGACCATCAGAAAATTGATAGAACTGTCCAACTTTCTTTTTAGGCGCTTGTGGTTTAAGGCTTCTTTCTATCGGTAAACCTTTCATCAAACTACCATAGTACTGTTCAGTCTTCTTAAAGTTCGGATAAGTAGACATTAAACTGAGTTGGTCAATATTGGTGCCGTATACACCCGACAATAGTGGTTCTATCATATTTTCTAAAACTTCATTACCAAAACGGTGTCTAAAGAATTCACCCACAGAAATATCTTTATACAATGGCATAGTATCTTTAAAGTACTCAAGACTGGCTTTTAACTTACCTGGCCAAGAGATGAGTTCTGTAGATAAGAGCGCTTTAAACTCCATTGGAACACCTAGCATGGTTCCCATTGGCACAGGAAACAGCTGATTCTTCGTATAGATATATGATTGGCCTGTCTCATTTCTAACTAAGGTATGACCGAGTCCGATTTCTTCGGCTAAATCGGTCATAATTTGTTTACGCGATAGATATGATTCGGGTCCAAGTTCAATCGTATATCCATCTTGGATATGTGTCTTGACCTTACCACCTGCTCTATCACTCTTCTCAAAAATATCTACTCGATAATCTTGATTACCTGTTAACAAATAATACATTGAAGACAAACCGGTAATACCTGCACCGATAATTGCGATATTTTTCATGAGTCACACACCTTTAAAAAACGAATTATAATTTCAGAAGCTCATTGACCATTGCTTGGATGAATCTGTCATCCGTATTTGGCATTGCTGGTCTGTGATACTCGGCACCCACTTCATCTGTTACAACTTTACATTCATAATCATTATCGTAAAGCACTTCTAAATGTTCACAAACAAAGCCCAATGGTAAATAAACAAAGTGTTCAAAATTATTTTCTTTATATAAATCACGCGTTAAATCTTGAACGTCTGGACCTAACCAAGGGTCTGGTGTATTTCCTTCAGACTGCCAACCAACAAAGTAATGCCCTTTATTAAATCGTGATTTCAAGAGATCTTTTGTTTCTACAAGTTGATCAGGGTAAGGATCATTATGTTCCTTAATTTTCTCAGGTAAGCTATGTGCACTTACAATGATAGCTGTTTTATCGTGTGCTTCTTCTGGAATTTCAGAAAACGTTTGCTCTAACGCATCTACCCAAAAATCAATAAACGGCATCTGTTCATAGAAGGAATCAACAGATTTAACAGTAATACCGTATTTGTCTGCTTCTTCTTTTGCTCTTTGATTATAAGAACCCACAGAGAAATTTGAATAATGTGGTGCTAATACTACTGTGTGAATTTCTTTGATACCCGTTTCATTGATTTCTTTCACACTATCTTCAATAAATGGATGGATGTGTTTTAAACCGATGAACAACTCAAACTCATCGTCTGATTGCTTGTTTAAACTATCAACGAGAGCTTTTGCCTGTCTTTCAGTTGTATCTGCTAAAGGAGAAATTCCTCCAATTGCTTCATAACGGTCTTTTAAGTCTTGAAGTGCTTCTTCACTTGGCTTTCTGCCGTGTCTTATATGTGTATAATATGGCTCAATATCCGATTCTTTATAAGGTGTTCCATATGCCATAACTAATAATGCTTTTTTCTCACTCATAATTTCACAGTCCTTTACTATATGTGTGTACTAATTCGGTTAATCGTTTTAAGACATCAGGGTCGACTTGTGGAAAGACGCCATGCCCAAGGTTAAAGATATGTCCGGTTCTCTGACCTTCTTCTACAATCTTTTTGGCACGTTCTTCAATCACAGACCAATCTGATAAAAGGATTGCTGGGTCAAGGTTTCCTTGAAGAGCCTTTGTGATACCTAACTCACGAGCTTCTGTTATAGACATTCTCCAGTCTAAACCTAAAACATCGCTGCCGAGCTTATCCCACTCTGTTGCAAGGTGACTCGCACCCACACCAAAGACAATTACTGGCACATTTTGTGCTTTTACAGCATTAATAATTCTCTTCATACCTGGAGCAAGGTAATGATTATAATCAGCCTTGTTCAATGCGCCACCCCATGAATCGAAAATTTGGATGACACTTGCACCTGCTTTAATTTGAGCAGTTAAATAAGTGATGCTTGTCTCGACTAATTTGTCCATGAGTTTAAACCAAAGTTCTGGTTGTGTGTACATCATTGTTTTTGTTCTGTGATAATTTTTAGAAGGTCCCCCTTCAATCATATAGCTTGCTACTGTAAAGGGTGCACCACAGAATCCGATTAAAGGTACATTTAGTTTTTCCTGAGTCAATATCTGTATTGCTTTATACACATAGTCCAGATCTTTAAATGGATCAAGTTCTCCAAGATTCTCGATATCGTTCAAAGTACGAACAGGATTATGTATAACTGGACCGACCCCTGACTTAATCTCGACATCAATTCCAATTGGTGCTAAAGGTGTAATGATATCTTTGTAAAGTACTGCAGCATCGACATTGTAATTATCGACTGGTGTCGCTGTCAGATAAGCCGTTAATTCTGGCTGCTTGGTAATTTCTATAAGAGAATATTTCTCTTTTACCTTATTATATTCCGGTTGAGAGCGGCCAACCTGTCTCATAAACCAAACTGGAGTATGTTCAGTTTTTTCGCCTCGTGCTGCTCTAATGAGTGTATCGTTAAACACGGAAGTACCCCCTAATATATTATATTTATACTTAATTTAGTTTAGCATATTCTTTAGAACAATTATCATCTAGGGTCAACTTGTCAAAAAATCGTTCTATTTGCCTCTGTGTTTATCGAGCCTAAAAGTAGTGTATATTATATGTAGAAGATAACTAGATGAGGTGAACAGAGTGTATTTACACATTACAACAGGAACCCTGAATTATTTAGAAGACTTACAGGAAAAATATCCACATACATCGTTAAATGCTAAAGGCACAGATGCTGTTTTATTTTATGAAGATAATCAAGTTGAATCTGTTTTTGCAACTAAAAAAACGTATGAAGTGCTCTATCAAGAAGGCGAACTTAACGGAGAAAGTCCGATTACCATCTTTTATATCCCATCTGCTGGTGATGGTTTCCAGGCACTTAGAATGCATTTGTCTGATCTTACGGATCAACTACAGGAAATGAACGGTATACTATCATATCGACTTGCAGTTAACGATAAGAGTGAAACTTATGTCCTCTTTATTAAATGGGCTGACTTATTGATCCACGATGACTTTAAGTATACAGATGCTTTTAAAAAGTATTTAACTCACGACGCCTTGAAGAGATTCCGCAATGAAGAATCATTATTCGGTGACTATCTATCAAGTAAAACTTATTATAGTGTGGATGATAATGAATTTACAGAAGAAGAAAAAGAAGAATTCAGTGATTAATCACTGAGTTCTTCTTCTTTTTTATATATTGATTTAGAGTATACCCTATTCAAGAGATAACCCCAGATTGGAAAGATAAGAGATAAATAGAATTGTGCTGGATGAATAATAATAAATATAAACAAGAAAATAAGGGTGATGATAAAGACAACCTTATGTGAGTATCTAATGTAGCTGTCTTGAATGTAAGACCTTTTCACTGGCCATACTTTTGGCCATAGAAGATAGGCTTGGGCAGTATAGATTTGAGACATTTGAAGTACGATAATATAAATCCCAAACAAGGAAAATATTAGAGATACATAAAGATTAGAAATCCAGAACATAATGATAAAGAACAGAATCATTATTCGTAAAACAATCATCGGTAAATCATGATCTCTGATGAAAGAACGGTAAAATAAATATTCATACATATGTTTTTTATCGAACTTCTCACCCTTATAGACAGGGAGTAAAAAGTCTAAAACTCTTCTTCTTTTAAAGCTCTTATCTATGCTTTTAACATTTGTAAACATACTAACAGTCTGATAATAAGACTGCTGTTGATCTTTCTCATAGCTTGTATAGTTCATCCAAGAAATATTTTCAAAAACATGTCTTCTCACAAAGATTTGAGAGAGAATCACTAAAATTACTGCCAAGATAAAGAAGGCAGGATGGATTAAAATTAAAAACAAGCTAGTAAAGTCTATGAATAAATAAGAAAGAGTCACTGCTAAACGATTAAGATTTGTATTGACTGCTAAAGTTTTTATAGAAAATGTATTAAAGTATAGGATAATTGCCATGATGAAAAACAAGGATAAAGTAAGCACATCATGTCCGATTGTTAACATGATGAGGATAGCTAATGATGTCACGACGGGTAAAGTAATACCAAGTGATAAGCTGTAGATTTTTGCGCCTTTAAAATAATTATCCATATGCTTTTCATAAGGTGGTAAGAATAACATATCCGCTTCTTTTAATAGAGTTCTATACTTAGGATTTAAGACGACTGCTAAAATAATAGCTGAGAGTACATCGATGTAAATACTCGGGTTCAGACTTTCTCTCAGGCTGAGTAAAGTATATAAAAGGACACCTGCTGCAATCATGAGAAAGACTAAAAAGTGACTGTTGAAAATAAATTTGCCATAATAGGACCTAATTTTTACATCTTCGGTCATCCGACTTTCAAACAATGACTTACTCATCTACATTACCACCAGTTAACTCAATATAAATTTCATCAAGTGTCGCGTTTAAAAGCCCAGTTTTCTCCCTTAAGTCATCTAAGCTACCATCTGCAATCTTTTCACCCTGATCGATAATAATATAGCGGTCACAGTAGCGTTCTGCTGTTGATAGGATGTGTGTACTCATTAAGATTGAGCGTTTTTTATCGCGCTCAGAAATCATTAGTTCAATCAAAGATTCAATCCCTAAAGGGTCTAATCCAAGAAATGGTTCATCAATAATATAAAGATCTGGTTCTACAATGAAAGCACAAATCAACATGACTTTCTGTTTCATACCTTTTGAAAAATGGCTTGGAAAAGTATCTTCCTTGTCCTCTAGTCTAAAACGCTTAAGAAGCGGCCCTTTTCTTTTCTCCACTTCTTCTGTCGTTAGACCATATGCCATGGCAGTCATCTCGATGTGTTCTTTTAAAGTCAGTTCTTCATATAAAATAGGCGATTCAGGAATATAACCTAGATGTCTTCTATATTCTTCTACGTCTTCTTTTAAAGTTTTTCCTCTTACTTCTATAGTGCCTGAATGAGGTCTTAAGAGACCGAGTATATGTTTTATTGTCGTACTCTTACCTGCTCCGTTGAGTCCAATAAGGCCAACAATTTCTCCTTCTTTTATGTTCAGTGAAATATCTTTTATGACCGGTTCTTTTGAATAACCGCCTGTTAAGTGTTTTAATTCTAGGACCATTATTTTACTTCCTTTAAAATAGTTGAAATTATTTGTATACTAATACGTAAGTAAAACTATATCACAAACAAGGCAATGGAGGATATTGAGATGACTAAGACAATTTTCGAAAAAATTATTGACCGTGAAATACCTGCAAATATTGTATATGAAGATGATGATATTATTGCGTTTTTAGATGCCTTTCCAGTGGCTAAAGGCCATACTTTAGTTGTTCCAAAGAAAGTCATTGAAAACATCTATGACTTAGATGAAGACACAGGTGCAAAGTTAATGTCTGTCGTGACACGTGTTGCTAATGCAGTCAAAGATACTTTTGAACCTGCTGGTTTAAATGTCGTCCAAAACAACGGCTCTTATGCATCACAATCCGTCTTCCACCTACACTTCCATATCATTCCGAGATATAAGGATCAACACGATGGCTTTGGTTACAAATGGGTTGATGTAGAAAAAGAAGATAATACACCTGAGATAAGAAGCGACTTAGAAAGTGCACTAAAAAATAGATTAGATGCATAATTTTCTATTATAAGGGTATTAAAGTTTAAGATGAGAGGTGTTTATCATGAAGCTTAAAAATATTGGAGTCGGCTTTTTAGTCGGTGTAACCGGTGGTGTACTTATTTCATTTTTAAATGCACCAAAATCAGGGAAGGAATTACAACTTTCCTTAAAATCTGGTTCAAGCGATTTAAAGTCGCAATTTAATCAACTTAAAATTGAGGGAGATGAAATCAAAAACTCCTTCCTCAAAACCAAAAGAGAATCTAGTGAGGTCTTTCAAAGCTTAGGAGATGAAGTGAAAACGATGATTTCAAACTTCCAAGCTGATATTAATCCAAACATTGAACGCTTACAAGGTAATATTGACAACGTAACGAACCGTGTGGAGACTGCAACAGATTTTCCAGCAAGTAAAAAAGATAAGAAGAAAGACTAAAGATTAATTTAAACAGTAAGGATGAGGACAGATTATATTTGTGCCTTGTCCTTTTTTTATGATATATTATGCCTTGTATATCAACCGGAGGGAGAAAAGTTAATGAATAAGAAATTAGCACCATTCATTTTAGGGATTGGCCTTGTCAGTTTAGCAGCTTGTAACAATGATTCAGGCAACTCAGATGAGGAAAAATCAGAAAGTACAGGCAGTGAAACTGTTGAGTATGGAGATGTACTTGCCAACAGTAAAGCTGGAGAGGTCACAACAGATGACGTTTTAAATCAAATCGGGACAAATCAAGTTGCTAACCAAACATTCCAACTTGTACTCGACAAAGTCCTTGAAGATAAATACAAAGATGATATCAATAAAGATGAATTAAATGAAACAGTCAACAAAGAGATTGAACAATATGGTGGAGAAGAAAATTTCCAAATGATGTTACAACAATCACAACCAGGAATGACTGTTGATGCTTATAAATCTCAAAGAGTATCCAATGCTTATAATGACTTATATTTTGCTGATTACTTCGAAATCACTGATGAAAAAGCATTCGACAGTGTTAGAAAAGGGTCGCATATTTTAGTTGCTTTCTCTGAAGATGGAGAAGATGAAGATGCTCTAACAAAAGAAGAAGCTAAGAAAAAAGCTGATGATCTAAAAGCACAATTAGATGATGGTGCTGACTTCGGTGAACTTGCTAAAGAAAACTCCGATGATACAGGTAGTGCACAGAAAAACGGTGAACTCGGCTTTGTATCAAAAGGAGAAATGGTTGAAGAATTTGAAACAAAACTCTTTGAACTTGAAGCTGGAGAAATTTCTGAACCTGTAGAATCTCAGTTTGGTTATCACATTATTCTACGTGAAGATGCTAGTCTAGAAGATGCTTCTGAAGAAGAAATTCAGTCAATTAAAACAAAATTAGTAAATCAAAAAATACAAGAAGAGCCACAAGAAGCACTTCAAGCGTATAAGGATTTAATGGAAGAATATGAAGTTTCCTTTGAAAATGAAGAAATTGATTCATATATAGAAGAGACTTTCTTAAATGCCGATGAGGCACTTGAAAATGCTAAAAAAGAAGACCCAGCAGCTGAAGAAGAAGACGCTGGTGCACCAAAAGAAGATGCTGAAGAAGATGCTAACAATAAAGACTCAGAAGAAGATTCTGAAGAAAATGCTGAATAAAAAAATTTCCCAGTAACCTTTAGGTACTGGGAAATTTTTATGGTTAAGTCAATATTTTATAAGCTTTCTGGTCTGTAGAAGTTTCTAGATTCTAAGGGGAAGATTCTATCTGTAAAGCTGCCCTTATCTGCCTTATTTATATGCTTATCCATCATCATGATTCTAGCATCGATATTATCAATAAAGTGTAAAATCTCTGCTTCTTTTATCATTGGCATTTTCGGTGAACCATATTCAAGTTTACCGTGATGACTGAGGATGAGGTGTTTAAGTAACATAACCTCTTCTCCTTCAATATTTAACTGATCCGCAATTCTAGTAATTTCTTCTACTGCAATAACAATATGACCAATTAAATTACCTTCGTTAGTGTAAGATGTTCCAATCGGCCCTGTAAGTTCTTTAACTTTACCGATGTCATGTAAGATAATACCTGAGAACAAGAGACTGCGATTTAAAGTTGGGTAGATATCACATAGTGAATCAGCTACCCTCAACATATAATACACATGATAAGCGAGTCCTGAGACAAAATCATGGTGATTACTCATAGCAGCAGGATAAACTGAAAACTCTTGTCTATATTTAGTCAATAATTGACGTGTAATTCTTTGTAAGCTACCATTTTCAATTTTTAAGCAGTAGTCTAAAATTTGATCGTATAGCTCATCTCCATCAATTGGTGCTTTTTCCACGAAATCTTTTGGAGCTAGACCATCTTCTGGTGTCGCCAATCTAAAATTGGCAATCTTCATCTGTTTTTTCCCTCGGTAATCAATGATGTCTCCCTTAACCTTGATAAGCGTTTCAGGTAGCAAGACTTCTATTTCTTCAGGTGTCACATTCCAATGCTTAGCTTCTACTTCACCTGTTCTATCTTGGAGAATAATTGTCATGTAGGGTTTACCTTGGCTTGTTACTCCTTGTTGTGCTCTTTTTATCAAATAAAAAGTATCTACAGAATCCCCTGCTTTAAGCGATGAAATATTATTCATTACTCATCCTCCTATTTAGTCTTTTCTTTTAACTTAATCGTCTGAGATGAAGGAATACTTGTATTAAGATTACATGTAAAATACAAGACTTGATCATTAGTCTTCGTTCTAAAGTAATCGAGTATTGTTCTTGTTCTTTCACTGTCGAAGTGAACAAATGCATCATCGATAATAATTGGTAGTTGATAATAACCTTTTAGTGCTCTAATCAAGCTCAGTCTTAAACTAATGTATAACATCTCTTTTGTCGACTGTGACAACTCAAGTGGATGGAATACTTGTCCATTTTTATGTTTAACAAAGATGCCTTCTTCATTATAAATGACATTGATATATCTACCTTTTGTAACAAATTCAAAGGTCTCTCTAGCCTCTTCAATAACAATTGGCAGACGTTCGTCCTTAATCGCTTTAATATGAGTTTCTATTAAAATTTTAATATAAGTTAAACTCATGTATTCCTTAGACAGGCTCTGAACAACTGATTTTTGCATGCCGTATAAGTGATTTAACTCACTGAGTTTACCATCACCTTCTAAGACCTTAATATCATTATTCAATTCAACTAAAGTTTGTTGTTCTTTTTGCACCTCTTGATTAACTACTTCGATTTGCTGATTAATCTGATCTTCATCTTCTTTTAAATCAGCTAAGAGTCGTGAAGATAGTTCATTTCTTAAATCATAATCAAAATGTTCTTCATCAAGTTTTTCACTCAGAACTTTAAAGCGATTGACATCTGCTCTATATTCATCGAATTTTCTAGCATAGTAGTAATACTCTTCTTCATCATCTGCATCGACGTAGTCTAGTAATTCATTCAGTTCTTTTTGTGAAGTACTATTTTTCTCTTCTAATACTGCGATTTCATTTTCTAATAAATCAGCTTGTTCTCTTAAACGATAATACTTAGATTCATCAGAGCTTAATTTACTAGCTAACTGACCCGCTTCATGGAAAACTCTATTTTTAGAGTAAGAAATACCTAAGTTACTTACTTCTTCACTTACTCTTTGATCAAAAGCTTCAAGGTTACTCTTGATGCTAGCTAATTCATCAGCTTCTTTTTCAATTTGACGACGTTTTTTCTTAATATCTCTAATTGTAAATATAGCATCCACAATATACTTAGACTCGATATCAGGATTCACTTTTAGAGCCTTTTTCACATCTAACAATTGAGTATTTAAATGATCTTGATTTGCTTCATTGACGCTCAAAGTCTCATTTAAATCACCTAACTTCACTCTGAATGAGTTACGTTTAGCTTTCAGAGCTTTTAATTCTTGACGACCATCTTTAGCATCCTCAATATCAAAAGCAATATCGTAATCATTTTTTAGCTGTGAAATATCATTTTGTAAGGTCTCTACTTCTTCTTGATAGTCCGTTTTCAGACTATCGATTTCTCGGTTATTAGTAATGACTAAGATGAAGAGTGCTGCTGCACCAATAGCAAAACTAAGTCCCCCGTATAAGAAGTTGTTGTTAACGATAAATGTCACACCGATAATAATTGCGACTATACTGATGGTAATAATTAGCGCTGCTTGCCAATTTTTAACCCTATCGCGTTCTTTCTTTTCACGTTCATAATCTTTTTCTATCAATTGATACATGCGTTTTTTCTCTACAAGTTCAAATTCCTTGTCTAAGAGTTCACGCTTTTTAACCATACGTGTATCATCTATTTGATTTTCTTCTGATGTTTTTATATCTAAATCTAGCTGTTTAATGTCACTACTTAAGTGGTCAATTTCACGAATCAAATACTGTTCTTCTAGCATAATCTCGTCGTATTTTGATAGGAGAGATTGGACTGTTTCCCTAACGATATTAGAATCATCAACATCTAAGTGTTCTTCTGTCCAACCAATATCACTTTGAAGATTGTTAATGTCACTTTCTAAGTTAGAGATTGAGTTCGATAGACGGACCACTTCAAGGTTCTGTTGCTTAATCTCTGGTTCTTCTTTTTGTAACTCATCAAGATAGGCCATAACAGATTTATCTGGAAGTTCAATGTGTTGAATTTCATCGATTAGAGATTTAAGTTTTTCTTGTCTTAAACCGATATCTTTGGCAGATTGTTTAACATGATTTCTTAGAGATTCGTAACGTTCAATCCCTCTTTCAGGAAAGTTGACTGGCTCGATATTTAACTTACTTTCTAACTGTTTCCAGTCCTTGATGTCCTTATGGTACATCACTTCCTTCATCTTCTGCTTTCTAACCATATCAAGTTGATTTAAGGTATGTTTTTTAGCATTTAAATTCTCTAGAGTTTTAATCTGTTCGTTAACTAAACTTTTATAGCTGTCCTCATGCTTTTCAAGGTCTCTAATTTTGTCATTTAAACTGTTTAACTCTTCTAGTTCTTGATTGATGACCGGGTTAATACCATTTCTCTTATAGAGTGATTTTAACTCCTTATCAATGGTACTGAGCATTTCATCATATTCATGGGAGCCAAGTGCACCTGCTCTTAATAAGTACTCTTGTAATTTGTCTTCAGTCATATTTTTATGAATATCTTGAAGTCCTAAAACATCAAAAGAAAAGATGGAGCGATAAGTTCTTTTATCGATATAGTTAAGCTTTTTGTGTAACCATTCTTCTCCTCTAGTCGACCCATCTTTAAAGTAAATCTTGACGTCCCCTTGGACTTTACCCTTGATGCGCTCAATCTCTACAGGTCCTTCTTCATCTTCAAATTGGACAACTAATTTACCACCATAGAGATTATGCATGCGAGGCTCACGACGAGGTTCTTGCTCTTTCTTAGTTGGGAAACCAAATAATACAGAGTGAATAAAGGACATCATGGTTGACTTCCCTGCTTCGTTTTCACCGAAAATCTGTACAAAATCTTGAGCAGTGGTATATTCTTCTTTAATTAATTTACCGTAACCATATATATTAACTGAAAGTATTTTCATTTTTTCACTACTTCCTCATCAGCATTTTCAAGCGTTCTTCACCCATCTCAAGCATTTCTTGTTGAGAAATCTCTCCAATTGATGGTAAATAACGATTTATATTTGGGTCCATGTACATGGTGTTAACCGCTTCTCTAAAGAGATCATCATTATTTGAGTAACTCTTTTTAATATCATTTAATAAGGCAATTTGCTCCTTATTATTATAAGAAACCTTGATATTATCAATCCACACAAACTGTTTTACATTGACCTCATCCTCTTGCAGTAACTCAATTAATTCATTGAAGTCAGTTAAGGATATTTCGTCTTCACCGTCATAATCAATTGTTAGGTTGATAATATATTTACTGTCTTCACGAAGTTTTTCTTTAAATTCGACAATATGTTGATATAAGCTTTCTTTTCTTAAGGTCTCAGTTTGAAGTGTTAAGTTCTCAAAGATCACTTCTTGTGTTGCGATAAAATCTGTCGTCAAGGAAACATCATCTCCTTGGACTAAAAGAAAACCTTTTTCACCAGTTTCATTTTTATGACGCCCTTGCATATTCCCAGCGTAATGAATTTGTGGTAAATCTGATAATTGATTACGTACATGAATATGACCAAGTGCCCAGTAATGATAGAGTTTACTATTTAAAGCTTCAAGATTAAATTCTGTATAACGTTTGACACTCTCTTTACTTTTAGCATATGTACCGTGTAAAAGACCAATATGGATTCCTCTATTATCTGTATTAGTCGGATATTCATCTAATTTATTTTCATAAGACTCATCCATTAAATAAGAAAATCCATGTAGATAAATTCTTTCACCTTGACGGCTCATCATTTCATAAGTTTCAACGTTTTCTTTAAAAACCGCGACATTTTCTGGCCAGTGCGTTTTAAATCCAGATGATATCGGATCGTGGTTACCATGAATCATGTAAACAAAAATATTTTTTTCTCTTAAGCGATTAAAAGCTTGTTTCAAAAATATTTCTGATTTTAGTGAACGGTTTGATTGATCAAATATATCACCAGATAGAACAATAAAATCAACTGACTCTCTAATAGCAAAATCTATCATTCTAGTCACGCTATTATATGTACTTTCCATTAGAACTTCTAAGACGCTATTTGGCATTTTTGTCCGTGATTTAAATGGACTATCTAAATGCAAATCAGCTGCATGGATAAATTTTACCAATGGATTCATCCTTTCTAAGACAAAAATCTATTCCTAGCTATTATAACAAAAATGAGAGGCCATTATGGCCTCTCATCTATTAAATTTTTTACTGATTGTTAATCTCGTAAAGTTCTTCGATTGGTTTCATAATTACACGGTTTAAGTCTTGAATAAGCTGACTCATTTTTTGCTCAGCTTCCATTAAACCTTTAATGTTTTCATCGTTCTCAATTTCTTGTGCAGAACTTTGAGCTTTTTGGATATCTTCCTCTAAGAGCTCTTCACCTTGCATTTGTTTTTGTTGCAAGGTCATTTGAAGTTCTCTGAACTCATCAAAAAGTTTTTTTGAAGTTTCATCTTCATTCACTTTTTTATAAAGGTCTTGCATCTGAAGAAATTCATCTGATTGTCTTAAAGCACTTTCTAGTGCATTTGCCTGATCGTATACATTAGTCATACTAGTAAAAACTCCTTTTAAGTTTATATTGATACGATAACATAAAAAGCAATTTTAGAAAAATAATACAAATATTCCTTGGAAAACACCTACGATTCCACCTAATAGGTAGCCAAGTAACATAATCATCTTAAATTCTTTATTTGCAACATCCATAACTAAAGATTCTAATTTACTCAATTCAAAACTGTCGATTTGTTTTTTTATCACGTCAGCCAGTTGAAGTTTATTAATAATCTTAGTCATATTTTTTGAGGAATAATTCACTAAATTATCCTTCAATTTGTATTTACCTTTAGCTTTAAAATCTTCAAATAAGTCTCTGTTAAAATCTATAATTGGTGTATTTAAGATTGTTCTAATATCTATTTTTTCTTGCAGTACTTTAATTACGCTCACCAATATTTGTGAACGATCTTCTTCTGTTATGAGTTCATTAATGCTAGACGATTTAAGTTTTTCAAATTCATCAACAATGACTTTCTTTTCTATTGCGATCATTTTTTCTTGGCTAATGAGTTTTAACAACTCACTTTGAACTCTACTCGCTAAAGATTCTTTAGTCATAAAATACTTAATACTACTCGCAAGCTTTCCGCGATTCTCAGTAAATTCATCGACCATAGTGTAAATATCTCTATAGCCCTTTTCCGACGCTAAATAATCGCTTATCTTACCATTTATATCGTAGGCTAAATGATCAACCTTATATTCAATCGCTGTCATTGCGTCTTTTGGTAATACATCTTCTATGTCTCTACTATATAAATGCTTTGCTTCTTGTGTAACCTTGTCCTCAATCTCTTTATTAAAAGCATGGATTATTTTTTCAGTGAGTCCCTTAGACAATCTTTCTAAAAAGTATGAAGGTGATAATTTCTCTTCTTCAATTGTTTCAATTTGTCTATCGATAAAATGCATGATTAATCGATCTGTTTCAGGACTTTTTAGTTTTTCTTGAAACACTTCAGGTGTTAATAAATGCCCTGTGACAATCTCCCCAAGTTTGGTAGATGCTTCTTCACGTCTCATAGGAATCACACCTGGTGTTAAAGGCAGGCGTTTACCAAAAAGATATTTAGCATGATAGGGTTTAAAAAGCATTTTGATGGCAATGGTATTCGTCAAACCACCGATTAATGCACCTGTTATAGCCATAATAATTACTTGTAATACTGGATTCATAAATTCACCTCTATATGAAAATTAACTATATCTAAAATTACCAATAAATAAAAGTAAAAATACCCGTAGATATCAATCTACGGGCAAGGATTCATTATCTATTTTTTACTCTATCGAAATAAGTTCTCATTTCACGTTCAATATATGAAGCATGTAATGGTTGATTTCGATCATTTATCACGCGATATATTTGGTTCGTCTTATTGAACTCTAATTTATATCCTCTGGCACTTTCTAGAGTTTCCCAATACAAATCTTCTTTGTTGTAATTAGGGTAAATTGCTGATCCTCTTGATAAGACTTGAACGAGTTCCAGTGGGTCTCCCCCAAATGTATTTGTTAGAGCTTCACTATCTCTAAATAAGGCACAGAGTGAAACGCTAGTTGTCCAGTTAGGTACAATTCGCTCTTTTTCTATTTGTACTAGCGTTTTCTTGGACAATCCAATTGTATGACTCATAGCATCTTGAGTGTAGCCAGCCTCCGTTCTCACTATTTTGAACTTAGACTGTAGAATCTGTGTGAATTCTTCTTTATCCATTAAAAATCGTCCCCTCATCTCACTGCGACTACTTATGCTAATCGCCTATCGTATCATTCTGTCTGTTATTTATTTTAAATGATAACTATTACATTATAAAGAGCTTTGGGAAAGAATTCACTAATTATTCACTATTTAGAACTATTATAAAAATAGGCTGCTGAAATAGTCAGAATGACTTTTTCAACAGCCTTACTAGAGAATCAAACACTTTATAACTTATTTTTCTACAATTTCACCATCGGCGTATTTGTGTTTACCTTTAACAAATTTACCTTCTTTGACGTCTTGTTGATGGTCAATGACTAAAGCAACAGTTGCATCCCCTGTAATATTAACAACAGTACGCGTCATATCTAAGAGTCTGTCGATTCCTAGAATAATACCGATTGCAGCTGGATCAAGCCCAACAGCCGTTAATACCATAGCTAGCATGACCAGGCCGACACCTGGAACCCCTGCTGTACCGATACTTGCAATAGTCGCAATAATCACAACTGTAATCATCTGCATCACTGTTAAATCAACACCTGAAAGTTGAGCGATAAAGACTGTGGCAACCCCTTGCATAATTGCCGTACCATCCATATTTACCGTCGCTCCTAATGGCTGTACGAAAGATGAGATACTTTTTCTGATTTTAAGATTATTTTGAGCAGCTTCTAGTGAAACTGGCAATACTGCTGAAGATGAAGATGTACTAAATGCGACTGTCATTGCTGGAATAAAGTTTTTAATGAACCATACGAAACTGTGCTTAGCTAAGAACTGAACTGCAGAACCGTAAACGACTGCAAAGTGTATTAATAGCGCTAAGAGTACACAGATAAAGTACATTCCTAACTGTTGAATTGCACCAAACCCTGCATGTGTAAATGCAGTCGCAACGAGGCCAAAAGCACCTAAAGCAGCACAGTATTTCATGATTGCGAGCACAATCCACATAATGACCTCATTGGCTTGTTCAAAGAGCTTTATTAAACCACTGGCCTTTTCCTTAACTGCGATCATCCCGACACCAATGAAGATGGCAAAAGCAATAATTTGTAGCATATCTTGTTCTGCCATTGCCATAAAGATGTTATCAGGAATAATATTAATTATCGTTTGGTCAAAGGTTTGCTCCATGGCAATCTCAGTGTCGCCACCCTCTAACTCTGTTTCACGATATTCTGAAACATCGTCTGATTGTAATAAATCTGCTTTTCCTTCACCTGGTTCAAATAATAGTGCGATAGCCATAGCAATTGTTATCGCAATCGCTGTTGTCACCAAGTAAAATGCTAGGGTTTTAATTCCAATTGAACCGAGCATCTTAGGATCCCCTACACTGACTACCCCTAAAGTAATCGAGATAAATACGACTGGTACTACAACCATGAAGATTAGGTTTAAAAAGATTTGTCCAAGTACGTTAAAGATGTATTTATCAATCCATAAAACCCAAGCTTGATCCACCATGGTATTAAAAAATGAACCGACTGCAATACCGGCGATTAAAGCGATTACAATATAAATTGTTAACTTATTACCAATTTTCATATGTATCCTCCCTGTTTAAAGAATATTCCTTGAATATGTATTCAAGTATACTTTGTATCTCATAGATTTGTCTATAAAAATTGATTAAAGATTTCTTTACAATCGCCGAGACACCGCATGGTTAAGCGTTTACATAGTAAAAACTTTTTTTGAAAATATACATTAAAAATTGATAATATTAAATTTTATTGCATAGATAACAGCCTGGGTACGATCTGAAACTTCTAGCTTATTTAGAATATGACTGACATGTGTTTTTACTGTTTTTTCGCTGACAAAAAGTGCTTCGGAAATTTCTTTGTTCGAGTGACCTTTAACAATTTCTCTTAGCACTTCCATCTCTCTTCTAGATAAGACATTTCTTTCATGAGGGAGATTACCACCCTCATCAATAATTTTTAATATTTCAGGATGCACCACTCGTTTATTATCAATGACGTCTCGGATGGAATTTGTCAATTCTTCTATGTCCATTTCTTTAATGATATAACCATCAGCACCAGCACGAAAAACAGGACGAATATACTCTTCACTAGTGTAAGAAGATAAAACGAGGACCTTGATATCTTTATATTTTTCCTTTAACAAGGTCGTTAACTCAATACCATCCATTTCAGGCATGACTAAATCAATGAGTGCTAAATGAACTTCTTCTTTTGTACTTTCTAAAAAGTCTAAAGTATCTTGGCCATTGTCAAAATCATTAATCACCTTAATATCATCAGTCGTAGATAAAAGGAATTTCATCCCTTCTCTAACCACTTGATGGTCGTCTGTTAATATGATGTTGTACATTTTTATCATCCTTTCGGTATTACAACTCTAATAATAGTACCTTGATTAGCTGCTGATTGAATTTCGAATTTACCACCTATATTTCTCGTTCTTTCTCTCATGTTAGAGATTCCATGACTTAAACCTCTAGACGCTTTTAAATCAAAGCCTTGTCCAAGATCTTTTATCTGAATACTTATGACTTTATCTGTGAGTTCTAAGGCAACCTCAGCAGCATCTGTATTTGCGTGCTTTCTCACGTTATTTAAGCTTTCTTGTATAATGCGATAAATTTCTAATTCCACATCATCTGCTAAGTTATAAAACCCTGTTACAGTTACTTCGACTTCCAACTGAAGTATTTTAGCGTAGTTTTCTATAGCATCAATAATACCATTCTCTAAGCCAATTGGCTTTAACTGCCATATCAAGGCTTTCATTTCTTGCATAGCATATTTTGATGTATCTCCAATTCTCTTAAAAGCCCCTTCAATTTGTTCACTTTCCTTTAAAGACTGAGCTGCGTGTGAAGTTATTCCAATTGAAAATAACATCTGATTGACCGAATCGTGGAGTTCACGAGCAAGTCTTTGTCTTTCTTGCATGATCATACTTTCTTTTTCTTTTACAGTAAGATCCAAGCGCTTTAAAGACGAACCAAGTTGAAAGGCAACAGACTCTAATAAATCTAATTCATCCTGTTGAAATTCCTTAGTGTATGGTGTTGCAACATTTAATAAGCCAAAATTTTCACTTCCCGAAAACAAAGGCACTGTCGCATGATGGGTAATATGGTTATTGCTGTCTTTTTCAGAACGTGCAGCACGTTCTAATCTAGAACAAGCAACAATATTAGTAGCTTTGACTAATTCTTTTTTATTAAATTTATTAACACACCAACACTTATCATTACACAGATACTGATGATCATTTTCTTCTAAAGAAGGTGGCAGTTGATAATATGCACTTAGTTCATGCTCTCCTTGATTATTTATAAGAAAAACCCAGCCTGTTTCAAAATTTGAATGGTCTATCAATAAACGTAAGGCACCATCTATCATGGCTTGTCTATGCGTTTCTGCATTTAAAAACTCTGCAATATCTTTTAATAACTGTAATTTACTTTTCACACCATAACCTCCCTCTTAAAGATTGTACTAAATTTGTTACACTTAATTTACTTACTATCACTTATAATTAAATAGTCACTTACAAAATAATATTGAAAGGAGTACAAATATGAAAAATAATAAACTGTTTTTACAGCTTATATTTTTAGTATCCTTAATAGCGACACTAGGATCTCTATACTTTAGTGAAATTAGATTATACGAACCATGTGAAATGTGCTGGTATCAAAGAATACTGATGTATCCTATTGTTCTTTTATCGCTCATTGGTGTAATTAAAGACGATAGTAATGCAAGGCTATATGTTAGAATAATGAGTGGCATTGGCTTATTAGTATCTACTTATCATTATGGATTACAGAAAATACCTGCACTTGGTGAAAGCGCAAATGCTTGTATGGGCGTATCTTGTACAGTGCAATATATTAACTGGGGTGGATTTATTACCATTCCCCTACTTGCTTTAGTCGCCTTTGTTATTATTTTTATTCTATCATTTTTCATAAAAAAAGATTAAAAGAGGAGTTTAAGTAAATGGGAAATAAAATTTTTTACGGTATTATCGCTTTAATTGTTATCGTCTTCGTGGCAGTCTTTGTTTTTGTGAGTAACCAATCTTCAGATCCTGATTCATTAAGCGAAAGTGGCTATTATCCGTACACTGATAAAGAACCTGAGGACTTAAGTGGACCGACAATCGACGTGTTAGATAATGAAGATTATCAGTCGAACAAGACACCTGCTGAAGTTGAAGAAATCATCCAATCAGAAGAAGGAGAATTCGTATACTTCTGGAGCCCAACATGTGTACACTGCCAAGCAGCAACACCATTACTGACAGATGCTTTAGATAACATAGATGGTGAAGTCACACAGCTCAACGTTTTAGAGTATGATGAAGCTTGGCAAACATATAACATCGAAGCAACACCAACTTTAGTTTATTTCAAAGATGGCAAAGAAGTTGAACGCTTAGAAGGAAATCCTGGTTCAGCTGATGGTTTTGAAGAATTCATGACTGCTGTGGCTGAATAAGATGAAGTTTACTATAGATAAGAAGTTTAAAAACAAAAGCTTAGAAGAAGTGTTGAAGGCCCTCTATATTCCGAAAAAAGAACTCCATTGGCTAAGAATGTCGAAGGATATAAAAGTAAATGATCAAGAGTGTAAATTGAATGTCATTTTAAAAGAAAATGACGAAGTGTATCTTCCAGATTTTATACAAGAAAGTGCTTATAAAAAGAGTAATAAAAAAGCGAGTATTGTCTATGAAGATCACAATATTGTTGTTGCTGAAAAACCAGCAGGTCAAAAAGTTCATCCCAACGATGAAAACGAACATGACACCTTAGTTAACGATGTAATCAATACAGTAGATTCCAACTATGTAGAAGCTGTTCACCGTTTGGATGCTGATACAACAGGTATTGTGCTTTTAGCAAAGAATGCTTATATGAAAAAAATTCTAGATCACATGCTTGCAAATAACCAGATTAGAAGGATATATAAAGCACATGTGAAAAAAAATAGTGGCATTCGTAAACAAACGATCAAAGCGCCACTGGGTAGAAAACCTTATACTAATATATATCATGTGACTAGAGATGGAAAATCTGCTATCACACACATCCTATCTAGTCAGAAAAAAGAACATTACGATGTCCTGACTGTTGAATTGGAAACAGGAAGAACCCATCAAATTAGAGCACACCTTAACCATTTAAATGCTCCTATTATTGGAGATAAGCTCTACGGTGGCTCAACTGCTGTCAATATGCATCTATTCGGTTATCAGTTGTCATTCATTAATCCACTAGATGATAAGGAATTAACAGTAACAATGAAAGAAAAGTAAGGAAAGATAAAAAGGACTGGAAATATAAATTTCCAATCCTTTTTCTTATTTTTTAAATCTATTCTTAATTCTTTGTAAGATGTTGCTGTGTTCTTCTACAAATTCTGATTTTTTCTCTTCTCCATTTTCAATCGCACGCTTCATTAACTCATCTTGGACACTCAGTGGTGGTAGATCATTTTTTACATACTCATAAGTACCATCTGAAAGTTGTCTACGTGCCTTCGTGTTATCTTGAAGATAAAGTTCATTGATTTCCAATAACTCATCAATAATTCTTGGATCATTAATAGGAAATAGAATTTCAACACGTTTAATCATGTTCCTCGTCATCATATCAGCTGATGACAGATACATGTTTCTTTCTCCATTATTGTAGAAATAATAGATTCTTGAGTGTTCTAAAAATCTTCCAACTACACTAATGACAGTAATATTATCACTTACGCCTTCAATTCCTGGCTTTAAGCAACAAATTCCGCGGATAACTAAATCGACTTTAACGCCTTCTTGGGAAGCCTCGAGTAGTTTATCAATGATGCGTTTGTCTGTTAGTGAGTTCATTTTTGCAAAGATATAACCATTTCCATGCACTCTATGACATTCTATTTCTTGGTCAATGCGCTCTGCAAATAGATCTCTAATCTCAAATGGTGCAACGTGCAGTTGTTTATACTCAGGTTTTAATGAGTAACCACTTAAATAGTTAAAGAAGTTAACCGCATCATCACCGATTTCTGGGTCAGTCGTAATGATACCCATATCCGTATATAGTTTTGCAGTAGAATCATTATAGTTACCTGTTCCTAGGTGAACAAATTTTACAATTTTTTTATTTACGCGTTTAACAACCAAAGTAATTTTACTATGCGTCTTCAAGTAGTTCATACCATAAATAACATGACAGCCAGCATCTTCTAACTCTTTTGCCCAGTGCACATTATTTTCTTCATCAAAACGTGCTTTTAACTCAACGAGAACAGTCACTTGTTTACCGTTTTCTGCAGCTTGTTTCAATGATTCTATAATAGGTGAATCACTTGAGACTCTATAGAGTGTTTGTTTTATTGCAAGGACATCCTTATCATGAGCCGCTTCTTGAACAAATTCCACAATAGGTTGAAAAGATTCATATGGATGGTGGAAAAATATATCCTCTTTTAAAGTTGCCTGATAGACATTCTCATTACCTAAGAACTTAGCAGGTTGTGGAAAGAATGGCTTAAAGACAAGATTAGGAAATCTTTCTTTTAAATCCCCAACTAGTTCAAAGAGGAAAGTTAAATCTAAAGGTCCATCAAAACGATAAACATCTTCATGGTGTAAGGATAATTGTTCTTCTAAAAATGAACCATTGATAGTAGGATCTTTACTTCTATCTATTTCTAAACGCACTGCAGCACCTTTTGTACGCTCTTTTAAAAAGCGCTCAATTTCAATTAGTAAATCTGCTGCACCTTCTTCATGAATGGTTAAATCAGCATTTCTAGTAATTCTAAATGGGAATGTTCGGTCTATCTTATAACCGTTAAATAATTTATAAGCATAGGTCTCTATAATATCCTCAGCTAAAATATAGTATGTTTTATTATCTTCGTGAAGTTCAAAATAGCGTCTAATCACTGTTGGTAACTGCACAATTGCAGTTTGTCTACCGACTTCATTCGATAAATCGACAAAAATATTCAGCTTTTTATTCATCAATTTAGGAAATGGGCGATAAGCATCAATCCCTAAAGGTGTCAGTGATGGCAAAATTTGCTCATCAAATAAAGCCTCAAGCTCATCTTGTAAGTCTTTAGACAAGTCTTTAGGATGTTTAATAAAGATATTCAGTTTCTCTAGCTCTCCCATTAATTGGTGATAGGTTTCATATTGAACCTGGCAATTATAACGGTTCAATTCACCAATACCTTCAAGTTGTTCCTCAGGTGTAAGTCCCGTTTTTGTATCGGGCTCTGCATAATTCATTTTTACTTGGTCCTTTAAACCAGCTACCCTAACCATAAAAAATTCATCTAAGTTGGAACTTGTTATCGCTATAAATTTAAGTCTTTCGAGTAGAGGATTACGTAGATCACTCGCTTCTTCTAATACTCTATAGTTAAACCTTAACCAGCTTAATTCCCGGTTATTATAATATGATTTATCGTTTAATTTATAATCCATTTGTATCCTCCTAACCTCGATTATTATAGCGTATAAATGTTAACTTTCTGTAAATTCTATCCATAGTTTTTGTCCAATTATCTTTTCAAAATGTTTCTTTTGTCTGAGTGCATAGTATTCTTCAGCAATAGGATCCCCATTGTATTTAATAATCAGCTCATAACCTTCATCAGTTTGACTGAGACGTAAGCTATCAACAATACCGGTATTTGAAATATTTAAAGCATTAGCAAACTTAACCAGTGAACCTAGAGACTGAATTTCATCTAGTTCTTCATCGTCAAACCAGCCGGTTTCCTTTGCATAAAAATCAAGTAGGGTTTTATTTTTAAAACTGGCTATCAAAGCGAGTTTTACACGGTCCCGATGTGATATTCCATTGATGTTTGAGTTTGAGATTAGATAATAAGTATGCTGACTTGAAGCATCACGATCAATAAAATCCCCGAGATAATAAATTCCAGCTGCTTGTTTCATAATCATCTTGGTCTCTCGACTTAAATTGAGAATATCAAAACGCTCTAATTGATGATACAAACGATCGACAATTTCAGTTCTCTTATTTGCATCTGTTTCATCAATGTTAAAATCATTAGTCAACTGTTTAATAGAATCATCAAACACTCTGTACTTATTAAAAGCAGTTGGGTAATCCCGACTAATAATGCTCATTGCCAGTCCTTCACGTAAACCTTTTCTAGAAAACTTAAATTCTGTGGCCTCGACCACATCAAATAAAGTATTAAAAACAATACTCGCTGGCATAATCAAGTCTGCACGGTCTTTACTCAAGCCATCAACGCTATCTAAGTCATCAACATCGGTAGATTTTAATAACTTATAGACGGTTTGAAGGTTATCTCTTGTCATTGTGTAGCCGTGAACACCTGCAATCGGATAAGAAATCAGTGACTGGTGAATGCGCGCAATGTTACGCGCACTCCCCCCAATTGCTAAAATAGGTACATTTCGACCAGGTAACCAGTTCACTTTTTTAAATTGTTCTGCGACAAACTTCTTAACTTCCTTGATTGCTTTCTTATCATTATGTTCTCTATCATTGAAAAACATACTTTTTAGAGTCACGACACCAAAAGGTAAACTCTTTTTATAAATTAGGTTTTTATCTTCATAGAAAGTGAGTTCCGTACTTCCCCCACCGATATCAATAGTGACAGCATCATAATAAGAAATGGTATGAACAGCTGCTTCATAACCGAACGTTGCCTCTTGGTCACCTGAGATGATTTTTACATCTAAATCAAGTTCATCTTTTACACGCTGTATAATATCATTTCTGTTTTCAGACTGACGAATCGCTGCTGTTGCAACAGGATAAATTTCTTCAATATCATACTTATCTGAGATTTGTTTAAAGCTATGCAAAATTTTTAAAAGTGCGTCAATACCTTCTTCAGTCATGACACCTTGATTATCGATATATTGTGCAAGTCGTGCGGGTGTTTTAATGTTTCTCTCTTCTCTAAGTCCGTGTGCTTCTGTATATTCAAATATTACTAACCGGATAGTATTCGACCCGATATCAATCAAACTAATTTTTTTCATAGAAAACCCCTACTCTTTAGATTGAATCATGTCCTCTGGTTTAATCCACTCATCGAATTCAGCTTCAGTCAATAAACCTGAATCAAGTGCTGATTCTTTTAGTGTAATTCCTTTAGCATGTGCGCTTTTCGCGATTTTAGCTGCATTTTCATAACCAATATGAGGATTAAGTGCAGTCACTAACATCAAGGAATTATTTAAATACTTTTCAATATTTTCTTTAATTGGTTCAATACCAACTGCGCAGTTATCATTGAAACTACTCATGCCATCTGCTAAAAGATAAATTGATTGTAAAGTATTATATAAAATAACTGGTTTGAAAACATTTAATTCAAAGTTACCTTGTGATGAGCTAAAGCCAACTGTTGCATCATTACCCATCACCTGAGCGACAACCATAGTTAACATTTCTGATTGAGTTGGGTTTACTTTCCCTGGCATGATTGAAGATCCTGGTTCATTTGCAGGAATTTCAATTTCAGCTAAACCTGCACGTGGACCTGAAGCAAGCCATCTTATATCATTAGCAATCTTCATCAAATCACCAGCTAGGGCTTTTAAAGCACCGTGTACATAAACGACCTCATCATAAGATGATAGTGCATGGAATTTATTTGGTGAAGATATAAAATCAAGGCCAGTTTGTTTAGATAGTTGACTCGCAACCATACCTCCAAATTCTGGATGAGCATTAATTCCTGTACCGACTGCTGTTCCACCGATAGCAAGGTTTTCTAGCTGTTTACTAGATTCTTCAATAAACTCTTTAGATTTCTCTAACATATAAGACCAACCACTAATTTCTTGGCCTAATGTTAGTGGAGTCGCATCTTGTAAGTGTGTACGTCCAATTTTAATAATATCTTTAAACTTCTCAGACTTTTCACTTAGTGTGTCATGAAGTTTTATAAGTGATGGCATTAATTTATCATGTATCGCTTGTGACAAAGCAACATACATTGCAGTTGGATAAGTATCGTTTGAGCTTTGTGATTTGTTCACATCATCATTAGGATGAACAACTTCATCACTGCCCTGTTCTTTCAAATAGTCGTTTGCAACAAAGCTTATCACTTCGTTAACGTTCATATTACTTTGTGTACCACTACCTGTTTGCCATACAACAAGTGGAAAATGTTCATCAAGTTCTCTGTTGATCACACGGTCACATGCATGGACAATCGCGTCTTTCTTCACATCTGAAAGCTTTCCTAAACTATTGTTAGAAATTGCTGCTGCTTTTTTCAAATGTGCAAAAGCAACGATGACCTCAATCGGCATTTTTTCTTTACCTACAGGGAAGTTTTGGCGACTTCTCTCTGTTTGAGCGCCCCAATATTTTTCTGCAGGTACTTTAATTTCACCAATCGTATCGTGTTCAATTCTAAATGACATAAAAAAATCCCCCCGAAATATAGTATTCACTTACTAGTTTATACTATATTGCGAAAGGATTCATTAAGAATAATATTATGCAAACTTATAAGTGTAATAATCCACAATATCACTGTCTAAATCTGCTGCTGCATCAGTATCGATAATCACTGTCACCATACGATGATTTTTTATATCACTTAAGTTAGACCCACCATCTAACGGTGCTTCATATAAGGCTCTTACCACTTCACTACTGTTACTGCCTGTAGCATAGATAAACATCTCTTTTGCCTTAAATAAATCGTCATTATCGTTGTTAAAGCCAACTTTTTTATTGTTGTTTAAGTTTAGTACTGCAACGTTCACTTTCTTCTTACCTTTGTTGTCTAAGTCTTCAGCAGTACCACCAGTGTATATTTGAGAAGATGGTAAATCTAACTTCTTAAAGATATCCAAACCGTCCTTACCAACGGCATACACTTGCACTTCAGATAAATCTGCTGGATGATTTTTAACTTCACCAACGAATTTTTCATAAGCAGCACTGAGTTCCTCATGTGTATCTACTGCTAATATGCTTTCTGGATTGTTGTGTATCTGTTTTCTCATAAGATCTGCTAAATATAAATCTGCTACTTCTTTTGATTCAAATATTTTAAAATTCATAGCCATATTTTTATCCTCCAATAATCATAAATCACATAATAAGCTCATTTAAATTTATCTTACCCTAAATTCCATAAAATATAACCTAAAGACTAGAATAAACTTAATATTTTAGTAGTGAACTATAAATTTTTAAACTTAACCTTTTTATATTTAGCTGAATAGTTTATAATGAAGTTAATTAAAGTATAAGTACTGGGGGCAAATCAATAATGAAAGCATTTTTAATTCTAATGGTTTGTATTGCATTCCTAACGTCAATGCTTACTGCAGGTCGCGAGACTTCATGGGGCTACAAAGATGATGGAGAAACAAAAATTAGAGAATAGTCTTATTTAAGAATAATAGACCTAGTCTTTGGACTAGGTTTTTTTATGAGCTCATTTAATTGATAAACATTATCAATTAAATATATAATGACAGTAATACCATGATGAGGAGAATAGGAATATGCAAATATATTGGACTACATTAAAAGATGTTAAAAAAGAGAACTCACAAGTAAAAACATATATCTTTAATTGCCCTGAAGACTATACATGGGATGAAGGTGCACATATTCACCTCGCTTTTGAAGGATTTAACGCTGGTGAAAAACCTGACCGTAGTTTAGTTAGACATATGTCAATTTCTACTTATAACGAGAATGGCGATATCGGTATTACCACTCGTTTGAAAGAACAACCTTCTAAGTTTAAAAACATACTAGATCAGCTACCAATTGGTGGAAAAGCGGCTATTTTCAAAACTCATACAAATGTTCCTTTAAAACGTGAAGGGAAAAATATCATCATGCTGTCTGCTGGTGTAGGCTTAGCAACTTTACGACCACTAGCACTTAAATACATCGATGATTCTAGTGGCGTAAACAAAATTCATTCTTTAAACGTCGATTCATCAAAAGAATACTTATTTACTGATATCTTTAATAATGACAATAATAATAATATTACTGCCGAATTCACCAATAACCGTGCAGATTACTATGAAAAAGCAGAAGGATTAATGCAAGATAAAAATGCACTTTACTACGTTGTCGGTAGCGACGAGTTCTTGAAAGAAAATATTGATTTATTATTAAAAAATGACATTCCTAATGATCAAATCTCACTTGATAAACACCCAAGCCAAAGAGAAGCATTTATATAAGAAAAAAGCGGGCTGGGACAAAAGTCCAGTTCCTAAATCAAAAAGCGCACTTGCTTTTCTGGGGCGTCTGCGTGAGTCTGTAGTCTCACGCAGACGCTACTCCCCAAGAAGTCAAGTGCGCTTTTTTATATTAAATCCCTAATTTATCTACAAATAATAAGACTCTATAACATGAACCAAATCACACTACCACTGGAAACAGAAGTTCTAATTCCCGCTTCATATTATTCTGTTATTGACCTAAAAATCCTTGTGATTTCAAGAATGAATCAACATCAAGACGCTGTTTTTTCATGAGTGTCTTCACAACTTGCTCCGACCACTTATCATCTCTTTGACCATTCGTACGCTCCTTGTAATACTCACTTACACTTTGATCATATTCTTCAATAATGGACTCTACTTGTTCCATTCTTTGATAGGTGTTTTCATGATAGATCTCCTTAAAAGGTAATCTTTCTTTTTGTGAACCTTTTGTTGTCGGATGACCAACTACCATCCCAAACAAAGGGAAAGTTGCTTCTGGTAGGTCTAGTATTTCTTTAACTTTATTTACATCATTTCTAAGTGAGCCAATATAGCACATGCCAAGCCCCATACTCTCTGCGGCAATAGCCATATTTTGTGCAGCCAAGGAAGCATCAACAACACCGACAATAAGATTTTCTGTTTTATCGTAAGAAATACTTTGATCAAATTTCTTGGCAAGCTCATTATTGCGGTAGAAGTCTACAACAAAGACAAAGAGATGCCCATTGTGTTCCACATAACTTTGAGTCGAAATCTCTCTCAATTGTTTTTTCTTCTCTTCATCAGTCACTCCAATAATTGAGTATGCTTGTACATAGCTTGATGTACTTGCACTTTGAGCTGCCCCAACCAAATTTTCAATTTCTTCCTGACTCAATTTTTCTTCAGAAAATTTTCTGAGTGAGCGATGATTGTTGATTAACTTTATTACTTCATTCATTAAAGCTTCCTCCTATTTTAAATTTGGATAATCCTGTTGTCTTAAGGCCTCATACACCAAAATACCTACAGTGTTTGAGAGGTTCAATGAACGTACCTTTTCTGTCATGGGAATCCTCATTAAAGTATCTTTATACTTATCCTTTAACTCATCAGGTAGTCCACTTGTTTCTCTGCCAAAGACAAAGTAATGTGCTTCTTTTCTATCTGAGTAATCCATGTCTGAAAAGTTTTGTTTACCAAACTTAGAAATCATATAAAAATTTCCTTGGTTTTGTTCAAAAAATTCTTCAATTGATTCATATTCATAAAGTTCAAGATCTTTCCAATAGTCAAGTCCGGCACGTTTAACATACTTATCCTCTAAGCTAAAACCATACGGTTTAATAAGGTGCAAAGGTGTGCCTGTCCCGACACAAGTCCTTGCTATATTACCTGTATTTTGTGGAATTTCTGGTTGGTATAAAACAACGTGATTCATATTTTTCCTTCTTCCTATGACACTTCTTGGATGCCTAAAAGCATCTCTTGTTTAATTTCTTGATCTGTTTCTTCATTATATCTAGAATAAATATATTCTAAGGCATCATTACCAGCAATTTGTCCAATTGCCCAGTAGGCAGTTCCTTTAATAACCGGTCTCGGGTCCGTTTCTGCTACTTCTTTTAATAGATCTAGGGCTGACTCTTCTTTGTAATGAGCTAAAGCGAGAATTGCATTTCTTTGAATCGGCTTTTTACCTCTCCAAACACCCGCTAGATGACCATAGGTCTCTTTAAATTCACGGTTTGATATTTTTAATAAACTAGTAAGCTCAGGTTTTAAAATTTCCGGTTCTAAAACAATATCTTCGTGATGTTCTGTGTTAATGCCACGATTTCTAGGGCATACTTGCTGGCACGTATCACAACCATACAGTCGGTTACCGACGACACCTCTATATTGAACGGGCATAAAACCTTTAGTTTGTGTTAAAAATGAAATACATTTCTTAGAGTTCAACTGTCCATCTCCAACTAGTGCACCAGTCGGGCAACGGTCTACACAAATATTACAATCTCCACATGAGTCCAAGAGTTCTTCATCTTCAGGAAATGGATAAGATACAATCATTTCCCCTAGATAGGAATATGTTCCAAGCTTTGGATTGATCACAAATCCATTTTTACCGATAAAGCCTAGACCGCTTCTTCTCGCCACTTCTCTATCACTTAAGACACCTGTATCCACCATTGATTTACACTCGATTGATGGATCTATTGATTTTATGTAGGCCTCTAATTTTTCCAGTCGTTTTCTTAATAAAGTATGATAATCCATACCCCAAGACGCACGTGCAAATATTCCTCTTCTGTCACCGCGTTTAGACTTTGGCGCATTTCTCAATTTATTGGGGTAGCCCACTGCAATTGAGATAATACTTTTAGCAGACGGTAAACTCGCTTTAGGGTTTGTTCTTTCCTCTATCGTTCCTGTTTCAAAACCTGACTCATAGCCGTTCTTATAATAGTCAATGAGTTTCGCTTTAAATTCAGTAAACGGTTCTGCAGTAGTAAAACCAATATCATCAATTCCTATAGTAGATGCATATTCAATAACTTTCTCTTTAAATTCGTGGCGATTCATATTATCACTCCTAGAAAAAACTCACACGTTCACTATATTATATCTCTAATGAACAAAGAAAATAAAGCCAGGGTATATAAGTCCCCTGACTTTATTGGTTTTCATCAAATTGCATAGCGTCTCTTATTTTTTTAGGTATCATAACAATCTCAGCTTTCATATCTTCTGGTCTGAAAGTTTTGTCGATACATTGTTCCCAGTATTCTATATGTTTTTGGTCAAGTTCATCAGCATTAACTTCTTGCTCGGTCGTTTCTACATCCTGAACGCTGTACCAATACAAATATTCAACATCATTAAATGCTTCTCGGAAGATTGTTTCCACAAACATTTTTTCACCTTCGAGGTTCATGAGCACATCATCCATGTGGTTGTGCATATACTCAATCCACTCATCGACTAATTCACTTTTACCTTCTTTTACTCTGTATTTCGTTAATTCAACTCTCATGATTGCTCCCCTCTTAATTCTTCTATATCATAATTATTAATTATCTATTTAAATTTCTCATAGTTATTTTCAAAAGCTACACTAAAGCCATTATAACCACTTTATAATATAAGGCAACCTTAATCATAATGGAGGTTTTATCTATGAAAATTATACTTGGATCATCTTCTCCAAGACGTCAAAGTTTACTCAAACAAGTCGGTATTTCCTTTGAAGTAGAAGTTCCAAATGTTGATGAGAAACTAATCACATCAACCGACCCTCAAACAAAAGTCATAGAAACAGCCAGACTAAAAGCAGATGCTCTTCAACTCCCTGAGAATACTACCATAATCACTGGTGATACTGTAGTAAGCTTCAACAATGAGATCTTTGAAAAACCTACTTCTAAAGAAGAGGCTAGGAAGATGATCAACGCCCTATCCGGCAACACTCATGAAGTGTACTCCGCTGCAATCATAAAGTCAAGGGACTTTGAGGAAAAAATAATCTCTAAGGCAAGTGTGTCATTTTTCAGTTTAAGTCACCAGGAAATTGAAGATTACATCAATACAGGTGAACCATATGACAAGGCTGGAGCATATGGGATTCAAGATTTTGGTGCTTCATTTGTTGAGTCCATACAAGGAGATTATTACACAATCGTCGGTTTACCCATAGCTCGAGTTTATAGAGCCTTGAAAAAACACGGTCTATAACTATTTATTTTTTTTAGAGTAAAACTCCCCTTCACTTAGCTTCTTAACCAAATGAAGGGGAATTTATCAGTTTATATATTCAACTTTATATATCAAACAAGTTATTAAACGCTTCTGACATATTTGGATGGTTATACATCATATCTCTCAAACTTGTATATTGTATATCATGGTCCATAGCAAGTTTAACTGTGTTTATTAACTCTTCAGAATTGACACCGTATAAATGTGCACCGAGTATTTTTTTACTGTCCGTATCTACAACGGCTTTAAAAATACCTCTAGTTTCATTATTAACGTGCGATCTTGGGTGTCCAGACATAGCCATACTATTTTCTTTTGCATTATAGCCTTTCTCTTTAGCTTCATCTAGAGTATAGCCAATACGTGAGAACACTGGGTCGATAAACATAGAGTATTGAACATTTTGTCTTTCTTTAAAAGTATATTTACCTTCTGATAAAAGGTAGTCATTCACTATTCTAAAGTCATCAAGTGAAGTATAAGTAAACTGCATGCCACCTTTTACATCACCTAAAGCAAAGATATTTTCAACACTTGTTTCTAGGTGATCATTCACTTCAATTGCACCTTTATCATTTACTTTAACACTCGTGTTTTCTAAACCTAAACCTTCTGTATTAGGTTTACGTCCAGTAGCAAACAAGACAGCCTGTGAAGTGATATCTTCACTCTCAGAAAGATGAACTGTAATATCATTACCATTGTCAGTTACTTTCTCAGCAGAGTTACCAAAAATAAAGTTAACGCCACTTTCTTTTAAGTCTTTAGTAATTTCTTTAGCAATTTCCTCGTCTTCATTTTCTAAAATAGCATCATTTGGAACAATGACATTAACTGTTGAACCAAAGGCATTGTACATTGTCGCAAATTCTAGACCAATATAACCGCCACCGACTATTGTCAATGTTTCAGGTAATTTTTTCTCTTCTAAAAGACTCGTACTAGTATAAATTTTGTCTGAGTCCATGTCACCTTCTAATGGTGGAATGGCTGTTTTAGCACCTGTATTGATAAATATTTTATCTGCAGTCAATGTTTCTTTACTACCGTCGTTTTTCTTAACTTCTACTTCTTTATCATTTAAAAATGTCGCTTTTCCATCAATAACTTCAGCGTTATCTAAATCTGCGACAGTATGATAGTTTTTATTATTCAGCTTTTCAATCGTAGTGAATTTGCGTTCTATGGCAGAAGCATAATCCTTGCCTTCTAATGCATCATGCATAAGTAATTTCGTAGGAATACAAGCAATGTTAATACATGTACCACCATACATTTTAGGATCTTCTTCAACTAATGCAACTTTCCAATTTTGTGCAGCAAGACTACCCGCTAAAGTTTTCCCTGCCTTACCAAAACCAATTATCAATGCATCAAAATTTGCCAATTATAGCATCTCCTATTATCTATATTTATTAATAATACTATATACCCTTTGTATAATTTTCTAATCAAAAAGGCCTGACAAATGTCAGACCTTCAATTATTGTGCATTTATTTATTCAGCTGGGTTAAACTGTAATTCAGCGTTGATCTTAACATCTTTAGATACAAGTACGCCACCAGTTTCTAAAGTTTGGTTCCATGTTAAACCGAAATCTTCACGGTTGATTGAGAAATCTGCTTCAAAACCATATACAGTAGGTCCAAATGGACTTACACCTTGTCCGTTATAAGAAAGTGGTACAGTAATTTCTTTAGTTACATCTTTAATTGTTAAATTACCTGTAACTTGATATTTTGAACCTGAACCTTCAATTTTAGTTGATTCAAATGTCATTTTAGGGAATTCATCAGTTTCAAAGAAGTCTCCAGAACGTAAGTGAGCATCGCGGTCTTCAACGCCTGTATCGATAGTTGCTACGTTTGCTTCACCTTTGATAACAGCTGATGAAAGATCTTCAATGTCGTCAACTTCTACTTCCATTGACCATTCGCCGAAAGTTCCTCTTACTTTAGTTACCATCATATGTTTTACCGTAAATTCTAATTCTGAGTGTGCTGTGTCTGCTACAAATTTAGCCATTTTTAAAATTCCTCCATACATGTTAAATTTAATTATTTCAATTTCGAAGTATTGCAATACTTATAATAATATATCCAGTTACAAAAAGCAAGTAACAAACTAAAATTAAGTTATTTTAACTTAATTTTTCTTTATATAACCCATTTATACTTTCTTAATCATTTACTTTCATCGTCAAATACATAACTTGTTGATATACTAGAAATTAATAAGTACAGAATAAGAGGTTACTATGACACAATTTAAAGAAAAATATACTAAACTATATGAAAATTTAAGTGACGATGATCAAATCGCTTTTGATTCTTTAAATCAGGAATTCGATAAAAATCACGTTGCACAAGAAGCAAAATATAAAAAGTTATATGAGCTAGTAAGAAACATGATAGATAATAATCAAAATTATATTGATTATTACAACCAAAAGACGCGAGTGCTAGCTAAAAACGAATCAAAGGAATTAGAAAAAATTAGAGGGAATTTCTGGATAGACGTTACGATATTACTCTTCTACTTTGCAGTACTCTACATCGCTATGACATTTTTCATAGGAGAAATAGTTCTTTCTTATTCTGTAGTCCTTGCTCTACTCTTAATTTTTGTGATGGTACCTTTCATGAATCATGGGATAAAACACCAGGCATCTGGACGGGGCAGTCATAAAACCGGAGCATCTATTATATTTTTATTATTATTTGTAATCACCAATTGCCTCATTATCTTTATGTCATCAAGTTTTTTACAAGTTTTATTTATTGATAGTTTCGATGTCTCTCTAGTTGATTCATTACTGTTTGGATTATTTATTATTATCGCAGCAGCTGCACTGTACTTTATCTTGTCTTCTTCAGAGTGGTCGACAAAAATTATCTTTATTATTATTTTAATTTATAGTCTGGGTAGAATACTCTATCCTCTTGATGTATTAAACGGTTTAGCTACTTTTATCGTTAAATATTTTATGTATATTGGTTTAGTTATTATCGTCTTGATGCAGCTTTATAGAAGTAGAAAAAAGAACAGATAAGCATATAATGATATGCTTATCTGTTCTTTTAATTTTCTTTTGGTTCTCTTAACCAAAAGGCTAAAATAAATCCAATAAAAGCAAGTGTTGCTGCAAAAAAGAAAGAGACGTTGACGCCGTGAATCATTCCCTCAACACCTTCTTCAGGTTTCATAGTTCCTGTCATAATCGATACGAGTAAGGCAGTTCCTACTGCACCTGCTACTTGTCTCATCGTGTTGTTCATAGCAGTACCATGTGGCACTAAAGTGTTTGAAATTTGATTTAAACCTGCTGTTGTCACTGGCATCATAACCATGGCAACACCTAGCATTCTAAATGTGTTAACTACTGCTAAGTAAGTGAATGTTGTTGCTGTATCCAGATTTGAAAACATCAGTGTCGTCACAGTCACTATTAAAAGACCGATAATGGCTAACCAACGTGCCCCGTATCTGTCGTAAAGACGACCTGTAACAGGACTCATGATTCCCATGAGTATGGCACCTGGTAGTAACATCATGCCAGATTCCATAGCTGAGAAACCAAGCATGGTCTGCATAAAGATAGGAAGTATGACTGCTCCACCAATCATAGCCATAAAGACAATCATTCCGAGTAGTGTAGATAAAGTAAATACTTTATTTTTAAATACTCCAAATTCTAAGATTGGTTCATCAAGTTTATTTTGACGTCTGATAAAGAAGAACAGTGCTAAAGCTCCAACGATGATAGGAAGAATGACTGATACACTCAACCATCCGGAATTTCCGGCAGCACTAAAGCCGTATAGTAGACCACCAAAACCAAGTGTTGATAAGACAATTGATGTCATATCTAGACTTGGGTTCGTTGTTTTAGTCACATTTCTTAAAATAAAGTAAGCAACAATAATATCAATGACAACAATTGGTACGATAATCCAGAATAGTCCTCTCCAAGGGTATATTTCTACAAACCAACCTGATAAAGTCGGTCCTATAGCTGGAGCAAAACTAATTACTAATCCAAACATTCCCATAGCCTTACCACGTTCAGATTTAGGATAAGTTAGAAATAGGATCGTTTGCATTAATGGCATCACAATACCGGCACCTGCTGCTTGTAGTATTCTACCAGCGAGTAAAATAGAGAAATTTGGGGAAATACCACAAATTAAAGTACCGAGTCCAAACAGTGACAGTGCTGTAAAGAATAAAGATCTTGTAGAAAATTTATTAATTAAGAAAGCAGTAATTGGAATCATAATTCCGTTGACAAGCATAAAAACAGATTGTAACCACTGTGCAACATCAGCATCCAGCTTTAAATCATTCATGATATGTGGAATTGCAGTCGCTAACAGCGTTTGATTTAAAATAGCCGCAAAAGCCCCTGACAACAATACCGCCATTAGGACAGTGCGACTCCTAGTAGTTAAGTTTTGATTATTTTCTAAGTTATTTGACATATATTTCCTTCTTTCCTAGACATACAACAGAAGTAATTGTATAATACAACTATATTCAAAGTCAAATAATAAATTATTCTGAAAGGTCGCCATAAATGAATCATGATCAAGCTTTAGAAAAACTAGAATTGCAGCTTGGTATGCTGGTTAGACAATTAAAATATCGCACCTCAAAAATCAGTGAGTCTCAAGAATTAAAATCTGCGAGTTATTTAATACTATTATTACTATCAGAAGAAGGTGCTATGGGAGTAAAACAGTTATCTGAACATTTATTTCTAGACATCTCTACTGTCAGTCGTCAAGCTGCTGAATTATTAAAACAAGATAAAATCAAGAAAATTTCTTCCGAAACTGATAGACGTGCCTACAAGTATGATTTAACTGTTGAAGGAAAAGAGACCTTAAAACGCGCGCGCTCAAAAAGACAAGAGCGTTTTAATACGATCTCTAATGAGTGGACAAAAGAAGAAATTGAAAACTTCACTACCCTATTATTTAAATTTAATCACTTAAGCAAAAGAAGAGACTAAACAAGTTTGTTTAGTCTCTTCTTATTATTTCTTAGTCTCTTCTTTAAAGAATTTAACAATTCTAGCATTCATATCATCTTGATTTTCAGTATACAAATATTGATGTCCCTCGTTTTCGTAAACGATTAGTTCAACATCTTTATGCACTTCTTTCATTTTTTCATACATTTGAGTCGATTCAGAGAAAGGTACTCTCACATCGTGATGTGAATGGAATATTTTTAAAGGAGACCTTACTCTATGTGCATTATTTAATGGTGCAATACACTGCATAAACTCATCATGTTTACCGATAAAGCCGTATTCATATGAGCGGTTATCCCTTCGCCATGCAGGTGTGTTCGACAGTAAGGTAGTAAAGTGAGAAATCCCAACAATATCCACCGCAGCTCTCCACAATTTAGGGAATTGAGTAATGAGCAGTAGAGTCATAAAGCCACCATAACTTCGGCCCATAATAAAAATGTTTTCTGGATTCGCATCATGTACTGCACATAAGTGACTTCTTAGAGATACGACGTCTTTTGCTGCATCCATTCTCTTTTCTTGGTTATCAAGACCGATATAGAATTTAGAATAGCCAGTAGAACCTCTAATATTCGGTACAGCAATTTGGAAGCCTTCCTTATAAAGTTTATAGTACAGCTCATTAAATTCAGGTCTTGCTTGAGACTCAGGTCCTCCGTGCACATGAATGGCAGTCGATAAGTTCTCACCTGCTTGTTCATATAGATAATATGGCACATCAAGTCCATCAAAGGACGGGTAAGTTGAATGGCTGACAGTCATCGGTTCTTTAAGATCCTCATTGCCAAATAATTTTATTAATTCATGTCTCATGAGATCGTATGAACAAACAATATGCGGTTGATTCATGCTGGAATAAATCATATATAGTTTACTATCTATATTTTGAATTGAGTGAATGACACCATCAGTTGGAAAGTCTAATAGTTCTAAAATATCTTCGGTGACCTTATATTGAAAAAGCTGACTGAAACCTTTCTTGTTCACTTCAAATACAACAGTTTCTTTATCATTTAATATTAAGAGCTTTTCAATATCCCATTTAAAATATGTGAGCTTTCTAAATGAAAAGTCTTCTTTATTTAAGAGATATAAGTTCATATGTCCTTCAAGATAATCACTCGTAAAGACGGCTGTTTCTTCATTTAAAGAACGGTAGTTTGAAAAACGCCCAATCGATAATGGTGTTTTTTTATACTCCCCTGTATGTATATTAAAGAGATAAATTTCTTTATCAATATTATTTACTTGCTGACTTAGAATGATTTTTTCATCATCAAATTTTGAAACTATGGAAGTTGGACGCTCAAAAGTAGCCATAACTTCTAACTGTCCTTGACTATATTTTACTAGGTCAAAGTCCTTACCATCGTGATGGTTTCTAAGAAAGATAAAATGATCTTTCATATACACACCGTAATGATGATAGTAATCACCGTCATCAGTAATTTTTTGAACACTGCCGTTTTTTATGTAAGTGAGTTGTTCTCTTTCATTACCGTTGTAATCTGTAGCAATCAAAAGACCTTCATCCACATGCCAAAAGTTTTTCACATTCTCTTTTTCATTTGTTACTTGAATTAGCTCTTCATTATTTAAATTATAACGATGAAGTTCTCTCTTTGTTGTTTCATCAGAAATGAAGTATAAATTATCTCCACTTTCATCTTTTTTTAAAGAAAGATATTTAATAAATTCCGTCACACTCCGCACCCTCTTCAATTTTTTATTCCCTTATATAATAAAATACCCTAATCCTACATTAAATGTAAGGATTAGGGCTTATATCTAGCAATTATTTATTGAAGTAATCTACAGCAATTTGTGAGCCAACTTTTGCATTATTGTAAACAAGTTTAATGTTTGCTTCTAATGATTTTCCTTCAGTTTTCTCTACAATTTTACCTAGTAAGAATGGTGTTGAATCTTTACCACCAATTCCATTTTCTTCAGCTTCTTTAACTGCTTCTTGAACAATTCCATCGATGTAATCTTTATTTAATTCATCTTCTTCTGGAATTGGGTTAGCGATTACTACGCCACCTTCAAGTCCAAGATCGTGTTTTGCTTTAATGATGCTTGCAATTTCATCAGTAGTTTCAGTAACAGTGTTAAGTTTAATATCACTTGTGCGTGTGAAGAAAGCTGGTAATACTTCAGTTTGATAACCAATCACTGGTACACCTTTAGTTTCTAAGTATTCCATTGTTCTATCTAAGTCTAAGATTGATTTAGCTCCAGCACAGATTACAGCAACATCTGTTTTACCAAGTTCGTCTAAGTCAGCAGAGATATCCATTGTCTCTTCAACACCGCGGTGTACGCCACCAATTCCACCAGTTACGAAGAATTTAATTCCTGCCATTTCAGCACAGATCATCGTTGAAGCTACAGTTGTTGCACCAATTCTTTTCGTTGCAATAACTTCTGCTAGATCACGACGTGAAACTTTAGCAACGCCTTCAGAGTTTCCAAGTTTCTCTAATGATTCTTCATCTAGACCAACTTTGATTCTTCCATCCATGATTGCAATTGTTGCTGGCACAGCACCACCTTCGCGGATGATGTTTTCTACAGTTGTTGCCATTTCAACGTTTTGTGGGTATGGCATACCGTGTGAAATAATTGTAGATTCTAAAGCGATAACAGGCTTGTTATTTTCTAAAGCTTCTTTAACCTCAGGATGTAAATCGATTAAATGATTCATTTAACTTCCTCCATGTCTTTAATTAATTGCTTTTCAGATAAATCTTCACGAACAGTAAAAGGTGTTTCAATGGTCTTACGACTATTAGCCATTGCCATTTTGACGATATCATCAACTGAATAGCCTTTCAACCATCCAAAGATAATTGCACTAGAGAACGAATCTCCTGCTCCTGTGACATCTACTACCTTATCTGATGGTGTAATGTCATATACCTTCTGATCACCGTTCTTATTGCTGTAAGCTATGGATTTGACGCCATTCGTAACAATGACATTACGAACTCCTAAATCCGTCCACAAGGCTGCTGCATCCATCAATTCTTGATCATTATTAATTTTAATATTAAATTGTGCTTCAGTTTCATCCCTATTGACGATTAACCAGTCAACAGAATTTAAATTATCTGGTAGACGGTCCATCTTAGGTCCGGATACTGGAATAAGTACAAGATTTAAATTATGTTTTTCTGCGTATGCAGTTAAGAACTCTAGAGTGACTTTAGGCGTATTTAAATCTGCGATTATACACTTTGCACGCTTTAATATGTATGTTTGTTTAATCAATACCTCTGGAGTTAAATGGTCATATATGTCCATATCTGCTAAGCCGTATTCCATATCACCATCATTACTTAATAATGCAGTATAACAACCTGTTGATTGTCCTTCTACATACTGTGCAAAATCTAGGTTGATAAAAGGTGAGGTTAAATCAGATATTGTTTGCCATTCACTATCAGCACCATGTGTCGTGATTAAAGCAACATTTTCTCCTAAGCGGCCAAGATTCTCTCCTATGTTACGTGCAACTCCACCGACTGACTGAGATGACTGAATCGGGTTAGAGGTACCATGTATCAACTCTTCATTGACAAAGAACTTTCTATCCACGTTAGCTGCACCAATACAAACAATAGGAAATTCTGTATTTAAGACATAAGCTTGACCTTGAATAAATTCTTTTTTAATAAGATCAGAAATAATTGATGATACAGATGAGCTTGTAAGACCGAGCTTTTTAGCCAGCTCAGATTGTGAAATAAAAGGGTTTACTTTTATATGTTCTAAAACGTCATTTTCTTTAGGATGCATTCTAATCCTCCTAACTCACTTTTTATTGCTTATATTATATTATTTTAAGCAATAAAAACTTATTTTAACACAAATCAACAGACATTATGTGATATTTTCACAAAATTCATGAATAATTTGAGAATTTTTTCACTAAATCCTATTAAAAAAGACCTAACCATTGAAAACAACGATTAGGTCTTATATACCACCGGTCGGGATCGAACCGACACTCTCTAACGAGAATTGGATTTTGAGTCCAACGCGTCTGCCAATTCCGCCACGGTGGCTCATTATAAAAAAAAAGACTATAAGTCTTCATTTTTAAAAAATATGGAGCGGAAGATAGGATTTAAACCTATGTCTTGCTTCAGGAAGAAGCATGTTCTAAACACTAAACTACTTCCGCATTTAATATAAAAGGCGCCAACCGGATTTGAACCGGTGATAAAGGATTTGCAGTCCTCTGCCTTACCACTTGGCTATGGCGCCAAAGGATTACTTTTTAAATTAAAAACTGGGCTGGAAGGATTCGAACCTTCGCGTCACGAGACCAAAACCCGTTGCCTTACCGCTTGGCTACAGCCCAATATGGGGCGGCTGATGGGGATCGAACCCACGCATGCCGGAACCACAATCCGGTGTGTTAACCACTTCACCACAACCGCCATATTACTAAATTAATAAAGCAGGGGTAGTAGGAATCGAACCCACATCAAAGGTTTTGGAGACCTCTATTCTACCATTGAACTATACCCCTATACAAATGGAAGGGGGCAGATTCGAACTGCCGAACCCGAAGGAGCGGATTTACAGTCCGCCGCGTTTAGCCACTTCGCTACCCTTCCGTAAATATGCCGGCCAGAGGACTTGAACCCCCAACCTACTGATTACAAGTCAGTTGCTCTACCAGTTGAGCTAGGCCGGCTTAAATGGTGGTTCAGGACGGAATCGAACCGCCGACACTGTGAGCTTCAATCACATGCTCTACCAACTGAGCTACTAAACCACTTATATTTAATTATAATGGCGGTCCCGACGGGAATCGAACCCGCGATCTCCTGCGTGACAGGCAGGCATGTTAACCGCTACACCACGGGACCAAACATAGATAATTGCGGGAGAAGGATTCGAACCTACGACCTCCGGGTTATGAGCCCGACGAGCTACCACTGCTCCATCCCGCGATAATAATATTAAAATAAAAATGGCGGAGGAAGAGGGATTCGAACCCCCGCGAGCCGTTAAGCCCCTGTCGGTTTTCAAGACCGATCCCTTCAGCCGAACTTGGGTATTCCTCCGCGATATAAAATTAAGTTATGGTGGACCTTGCAGGACTCGAACCTGCGACCCAACGGTTATGAGCCGTTTGCTCTGACCAACTGAGCTAAAGGTCCTTAATGGTGGCGGCAGAGGGGATCGAACCCCCGACCTCACGGGTATGAACCGTACGCTCTAGCCAGCTGAGCTACGCCGCCGAGTTAAATTTTATAAACTAACAAGTACTAACTTAATAATGGTGGAGACTAGCGGGATCGAACCGCTGACCTCCTGCGTGCAAGGCAGGCGCTCTCCCAGCTGAGCTAAGCCCCCATTAAATTAAAAGTGATATCTATTATAAAATAGAATCGGGAAGACAGGATTCGAACCTGCGACCCCTTGGTCCCAAACCAAGTGCTCTACCAAGCTGAGCTACTTCCCGTTATTATATTATAAGCGCGCCCAAGAGGAGTCGAACCCCTAGCCTTTTGATCCGTAGTCAAACGCTCTATCCAATTGAGCTATGGGCGCAAATAAAACTAATGGTGCCGAGGACCGGAATCGAACCGGTACGATAATCACTTATCGCAGGATTTTAAGTCCTGTGCGTCTGCCAGTTCCGCCACCCCGGCTTAAACTGGAGCGGAAGACGGGATTCGAACCCGCGACCCCCACCTTGGCAAGGTGGTGTTCTACCACTGAACTACTTCCGCTGATTTATCTTTTTTAAATAATTTAATATGGTGCGGGTAAAGGGAGTCGAACCCCCACGCCCGAAGGCACTAGATCCTAAGTCTAGCGCGTCTGCCAGTTCCGCCATACCCGCTATTTCAAATGTGAGCCATGCAGGATTCGAACCTGCGACCCTCTGATTAAAAGTCAGATGCTCTACCGACTGAGCTAATGGCTCTTAGTATTATGGTGCCGGCCAGAGGACTTGAACCCCCAACCTACTGATTACAAGTCAGTTGCTCTACCAGTTGAGCTAGGCCGGCTAGATGGTGGAGAATGACGGGTTCGAACCGCCGACCCTCTGCTTGTAAGGCAGATGCTCTCCCAGCTGAGCTAATTCTCCATTAAGTATTTATTATCTTATATTATTAATAAAAAATCAATATGAATTTTACATTTTATTAAAATATTAGCCTGGCAGCGTCCTACTCTTGCGGGACGTCAGTCCAACTACCATCGGCGCTGGAGAGCTTAACTACTGTGTTCGACATGGGAACAGGTGTGGC
>NZ_CAJEWD010000008.1:450531-913842 GCF_903994045.1 Jeotgalicoccus meleagridis | reverse complement strand
GATGAGATTTCCCCAATAGATGCCTTATAGACGATAAGGTTGATAGGTTCGGCGTGTAAGTGTGGCAACACATTCAGCGGACGAATACTAATCCATCGATGACTTATTCAAAGAAATACTAGAGAAACGCGTTCACTCTTTACTTATACTTCTATCCGGTTTTGAATGTGTACTACATTCAACAATAGTCTGGCGGCGATGGCGGAGAGGCCACACCTGTTCCCATGTCGAACACAGTAGTTAAGCTCTCCAGCGCCGATGGTAGTTGGACTGACGTCCCGCAAGAGTAGGACGCTGCCAGGCTAATAATTTTATTTTTATTCCACAGTAGCTCAGTGGTAGAGCTATCGGCTGTTAACCGATCGGTCGTAGGTTCGAGTCCTACCTGTGGAGCCATTTTTTTGTCTTTGGCCCGTTGGTCAAGCGGTTAAGACACCGCCCTTTCACGGCGGTAACACGGGTTCGAGTCCCGTACGGGTCACCATTTATAATATTATAGTCTAATATGGAGAATTAGCTCAGCTGGGAGAGCATCTGCCTTACAAGCAGAGGGTCGGCGGTTCGAGCCCGTCATTCTCCATTTTTCATTGGAAGGGTAGCGAAGTGGCTAAACGCGGCGGACTGTAAATCCGCTCCTTCGGGTTCGGCAGTTCGAATCTGCCCCCTTCCACCATGATTTTGGGCTGTAGCCAAGCGGTAAGGCAACGGGTTTTGGTCTCGTGACGCGAAGGTTCGAATCCTTCCAGCCCAGTTTAAAGTATCTTAATAGGAGCCATTAGCTCAGTCGGTAGAGCATCTGACTTTTAATCAGAGGGTCGCAGGTTCGAATCCTGCATGGCTCATCCTTAACACTCACTTTTGTGGGTGTTTTTTTTATGCATAATTTCCTGATTTATTTATATTTATAAGTCCTTGTATAAAAGCGCTTTCTTTAGTATATTTGATTAAATAAAGCGTCTTATTTAGAGGGTATGGGGGAAATTTGGATGATAATAGATATTATTGGTGCACCAACAGCGTTTGGTCAAAGAAAACCAGGGGTGGCATTAGGACCAGATGCAGTGCGTTTTTGTTCATTAAAAGAAAAGCTAGAAGATTTAGGTCATCAAGTGAATGATCTTGGAAATGTAAAAGGTACATATGGAGTCTGGGCAGGACCGACTAGTGTGAAAGATGATGAAGGGCTGATTAATTTAAAAGAAGTCCTGGACTTCTCTAAGGTCTTGGCAGATGCAACAGATGAAAGTATTGAAAAAGGTCATTTTCCTTTTATCATAGGAGGAGATCATAGCTTATCAATAGGCTCAGTTGCTGGTATTTCTAAGCATTATGATAATCTAGGTGTGATTTGGATAGATGCCCACGGTGACATCAATAGTAGTCTTACTTCTCCAAGTGGCAATATTCACGGTATGCCAGTTGGCGTCTTGTTAGGTGAAGGTAATGAGGACTTAATAAATGTTCATGGAGATGGGGCTAAAATCAAACATGAAAACTTAGTCATAGTCGGAGCGAGAGATCTTGATAGTGGAGAAAAAGCGTATATTAAAAAACATAATATAGAGTGTTACACTATGACAGATATTCGCCAAAATAAGCTAAGTAACTTAATTGAAAAAGCTTTAGAAAAATTAAAATCATGTGACGCTATCCATCTATCTTTAGATGTTGATAGCTTAGATCCAATTGAAATGCCAGGTACAGGGACTAAAGTGAACGGTGGACTTTTCTTAGCTGAATTACAAGAGGCATTGACGACTCTTTATAGATCGGGACGTTTAGTCTCAGCTGATTTAGTAGAAGTTAATCCACTACTTGATAATGGTAATGAAACAGCAGTGAAGGCAGCAGAACTCACAGAATTTATCTTTGGAAAAACACAACTTTAAAGGGAGATTAGACAGTTATCTAATCTCCCTCTTCGTTCATTTTATTATTTAATTCTATAACATTTATTAAAAATTCACTATGTTCATCATTTGAAACTAGAGGTTTTTCAGCTGACAAAGTTTCAATATCTTTTAATAGGGCATTTATTTGGTACGGGCTTGTTTTTATTTTGAAAACATGAGGAGCGAAGTCGTCTTCTTCATTTCTATAATTAAGTATGCTCAAGTCTGGAACGATAAACTCCGCTACAGGTTGATAAAATTTCTGAAGGATACTTTTCTTTTCAAGAGTGTGTGAGACAGTGATGATGTTATTTTTCACAAGCTGATTAATATGATAGTGCACTTTTGCTCTAGGAATATCGAGTTCATCTGCTAACATTTGACCTGTTTTTGCCTCTTTGGCTAACATACCTAATAGTTTCATTCTAAAAGGATCGCTAATTGACTTCAGTTGCTCTAAATCTTTAATGATGAGCAATTTTTTCATTTTATCCTCCAAAGTTTTCTTTTATTATCATGTAAAATGTAAATCCCGTCAATTAAACAGTATTTTAAAGAATGAGAATATTTGTTACATATTTTCTAATTTGGTATTATTAAAATGTTAAGTACTTAGGGGGATGACTATGATAGGTCAAAGAATCAAGGAAATCCGTAATAACAATAATTTAACACAAGAAGAGTTAGCAGAAGGAATAATCTCGCGCACTTATTTGAGTCTTATTGAAAAAGGTACGGTACAACCTTCAACAAACGTATTGGTGAAATTGAGCAAGCGTTTAAATTGTACTGTGAATGATTTTATGACAGAAGTTTCTCATTTTAAATATAACAACTTTGAAATATTACGTGAAATTGGCCATTATGAGTTAAAGGTGACTAACGAAGATTATGATGCTATTAAATATTTTATTGAAAAAGAATATGAGCACATTGAAGACATCCCCTTACCGGATAGTGGACGAATTTATTTAATTTATGCAAATTACTATTATTATTTAAAAGATATCAAAAAAGCACGTCTTAATATCGATAAAGCCCTGCATAACTTATCGACAGTGGCGATTAATCAGCACTATATCAATGCTGTCATGTTAAAAGCTAAACTCTTAGTCGATGATGGTAAAGTCGATCAAGCGGTGGATGTATTAGAGTCCGCACTTTATATGCTTACTAAGTTTGATGAACTAAATCTATCAGATTTAAAATTACGCTATGCATTGGTTAAATGTTATATTATATTTAAACAATACTACACAGCAAGTAGAATAATTAAAGATATAGATAGCATCTCTAATCGACTCGGTATAGATTATAAACCTGAAGCGATAGAGAAACTAAAAGTCTTTTTACTTATAAAAAACGAGCATTACCAAGAAGCAATTGATGTTGTAGAGGATACGACAGATAGCGAACTTAAATTATTAAAAGCTTATGGTCTTTATCAACTGGATAAGGTAAGAGAAGCTGGCCAGTTGTACAAGACTCTTGTTGATTTCAATGTGAGCTCTATAACGATCCCTGAATTAAAAGATTTATATGAGGAACTTACAGAGAGATTAGGTGGCTTATAACATAATAGAAAGGAAAATCATTATGGAGACAGCCAACTTTTTTGAGAATATCACGACATCTTTTGTGATTACTAACCTAATAGACATACTTATCGTTTGGTATGTCTTTTACTTAATCTTGACTGTTATTAAAGGGACTAAGGCGGTTCAGTTAATCAAAGGGATATTCTTCATAATTATTGGGCGGGTAATTAGTAACTTTTTTGATTTAACAACAACAACTCAAATATTCGATATGGTCTTACAATGGGGGTTCTTAGCCGTTATTGTTATCTTCCAACCCGAATTAAGAAGAGCACTTGAACAGCTCGGACGCGGTAGCCTGTTCAGAGCGAGCACTTCCAGTGAAGAAGCTGCGCTAGAAAAACTCACACAAGACATGTTAACGGCTGTGAGATATATGGCCAAGAGACGGATTGGTGCACTGATTGTCTTAGAAAAAGAAACTGGACTTAAAGATTACATAGAGACTGGAGTCCCGTTATATTCTGAAATTTCCTCCCAGCTACTAATTAATATTTTTATACCCAACACGCCTTTACATGATGGTGCAATGATTATACAAGGGGATAAAATAGCCACAGCAGGTAGTTACTTACCGTTATCTGAAAGCAATAAAATTGCTAAAGACCTCGGTACAAGACACCGTGCAGCTGTTGGTATTTCAGAGGTAACAGATGCCTTTACCATTATCGTCTCAGAAGAAACTGGGAATGTATCCGTCACTCAAGGTGGTAAACTGACTAAGGACATCAAGATGGAAAACTTAGAGGAATTGCTTCGTAAAAACTGGTTAGTTACTTCCAATGCTAAGGAAGGAGGCGGTTTATTTGCTAGAAAATAAACTCGGTATAAGTATCGTTGCCTTTCTACTAGCGGTGTTCATGTTTATCAATGCTAATAATGTTCTAGACGGTTCAAATCTATTCGGTGATGACTCAATAAATGACGAATCACAGACCATAGAAAATGTGCCGGTAGAAGTGCTCTATGATGAAGAAGAGTACTACGTGTCAGGTCTACCTCGAGAAGTGACTGTGGAACTCACTGGTTCTAGTTCTAACGTTAAGAGATTACAAGCGACTAAAAACTTTGAAGTCGTAGTCGATCTCAGAAGCCGAGAACCAGGTGAGCATGAAGTGTTCTATTCAGTGAATGGTTTGCCGGAAAATGTGAGTGCAACAGTCCAGCCAGAAACAGCCAATGTGACGGTTCAGAATTTAGTCACTCAAAACTTTGAAGTCCAAGCAGATATTAATGATGGACGTGTAGGTTCAAGTTATCAGCTAGACTCTGTAAAAGTAGATCCTGCTAACGTGACTGTTAAAGGTGGAGAATCGACTATGAACCGTATTCAATATGTGAGAGCGACGCTGTCAGATATGTCGAGCATTACAGATGAAACAGTTGAAGAGGCGGAAGTGACTGCCTTTGATGCCCAGTACAATAAATTAGATGTTGTGATTGAACCTGCTAAAGTTCGGGTAGAAATTCAAGTCGATGAATTGAAAAAAGAAGTTCCTGTAAGTCAGAAGGTTCTTGGAGAACCAGCTGACGGACGAAGCGTATCGGAAATTGAGTTAAATCGTGATACAATTGATATATACGGTGATGAAGCAACACTTGAATCTGTTAACTCTGTGACAGCAGAGATTGATGTAGAAGGTATGACGACATCAGGGACGAAAGATGTTAAATTAGATTTACCAGAAAATGTGACGAAAAGTGAACCTGCTGTGTTAGAAGCAGATGTTACAATTGAAAAAGATTAATAAGCTATTTACGAAAAGGAGATTATTATGGGTAAGTATTTTGGAACAGATGGAGTTAGAGGAGTTGCAAACGAAGGATTAACACCAGAACTCGCTTTTAAACTCGGAAGATTTGGAGGCTATGCATTAATTAACCAAACTGATGAGAAACCGCGTGTACTTGTAGGTAGAGATACCCGCATCTCTGGAGAGATGTTAGAATCTGCCTTAATCGCTGGTTTATTATCTATTGGGGCAGAAGTTATGCGACTCGGTGTAATTTCAACTCCAGGTGTCGCTTATCTTACAAAAGATATGGAAGCGAATGCTGGCGTAATGATCTCAGCATCACATAATCCAGTTGAGGACAATGGTATTAAATTCTTTGGGCCAGATGGCTTTAAACTTACAGATGAGCAAGAAGAAGTAATTGAGTCCTACCTGGATCAAGACAGTGATAATCTGCCAAGACCAACTGGTGTTGAGGTTGGTTCTATTTCAGATTACTTTGAAGGCGGACAGAAGTATTTAAGCTATATTAAATCGACAATTGATACTGATTTTGAAGGTCTTAAAATTGGTATAGATGGTGCGCATGGTTCGACTTATCACTTAGGACCATACTTATTTGGAGATTTAGAAGCGGATACTGTAACGGTCGGCTCAAACCCAGATGGTACAAATATCAATGCTGAAGTAGGGTCTACTCATCCTGAAAGACTACAGGAATTAGTTAAAGATGAGGAATGTGATTTCGGACTTGCTTTTGATGGTGACGGAGATAGAATTATTGCTGTTGATGAAAAAGGAGAAATTGTTGACGGCGATAAGATCATGTTTATCTTGGCACAAGATATGAAAGAAAAAGGTCTACTTAAAGATGATACAGTTGTCTCTACAGTAATGAGTAACTTAGGTTTCTACAAAGCGATTGAAGCACATGGTATGAGATCTGATAAGACAAAAGTAGGCGACAGATATGTCGTTGCTGAAATGAGAGAACATGGTTATAACTTAGGTGGAGAGCAATCAGGTCACATTGTGATGATGGACTACAATACAACTGGTGATGGTTTGTTAACAGGTGTACATTTAGCAGCTGTTGTGAAAGAGTCAGGTAAAAAACTCAGTGAGTTAGCCGCTCAAATCGAAACCTTCCCACAAGAACTTGTCAATGTTAGAGTGACAGATAAACATCATGTAACTGAAAATGAAAAAGTAAAAGAAGTGATGTCACAAGTAGAAGAGAAAATGGCAGGAAATGGCCGTATTCTTGTTCGTGCATCTGGTACAGAGCCATTAGTACGTGTCATGGTGGAAGCAGAAACAGAAGAGCTTGTTCGTGACTACAGTTCAGAAATTGCAGAAGTTGTAGAAGCTGAAATGGGCTTAGGTAAGTAAGGTAAAGGCGCTAGGAACCCCCTAGCGCCTTTTAATTATGTATGATGATGCTTGGAAGAGCACTTGATATATTGAAGTCATTAATAAATGTGTAAATATATAGACTAAAGACTTGAAAGGCTAAGTAAAGCGAGACGAGACATAGTAGGCTAAATATTAACTTTTCTGCGTGACTCCCTGTGCGTGTAGTGATAGGGAATTTTACTTTGAAATCGATTGGGAAAAATAACTGAATTCCACTTTTAGTTCCCATATCTAATATGTAATGACTGATCATTCCTGCTAGTAAACCAATTTTAAGCGCATCGTTTGGAAAGAAATAATCGACTAAAAAAGCAGTTAAAATTAAAAATACTAAGCTATGTGTAAATGAGCGATGACCAAAAACAAAATTGATGAGTCTGGATAAAATTGGTAGATTTTTACCTAGACGACTGCCAGAATGGCAGATGTCAGGAATAAGTGACCCGACTACACTCGCACTCACTAAAATTATAGGATCAGTATAGGTGAAGTAGGCGACTGACAAGCCGGCTGTAAGTCCGCCAATAACATGAGTTTTACCTTTCATGGTGAGAGCCTCCTTGTCAATATTATAACATGATATTACACATTTATATAACTTTATCTAAACGAAAACTAAACAATGTTAAATAAAAATATGAATAGGAGAATGTATATGAATGGAAATAAAAGAGCAGATATAAAAATTGGTAGTGAAGTTAAAATTGTTCAAAAGCATGATCAAAGAACTGGTAAATTGACCGAAGGTATTGTTGAAAAAATCTTAACCAATTCACCAAATCATCCACACGGCATTAAAGTGAGATTGGATAATGGATTGGTGGGAAGAGTAAAAGAAATCATCAATTAACTTTTGGAAGAAAATGGTCAAAAAATACTTGTAAATTTTTTATTTTTAATTTACACTTTTACTCTGACTAAAAAGGAGGGACATATTTAAAAAAATCGGAATAGCGCCAGAGCAGTATACCACTGCTGACGAGGAGGACAGTTATCGAAATTTCGGCGGATACTGTCCCGGATACTAAAGTATTCGTTAGTTTATCTGTTAAAACTATCGAGTGATCGATCTGACAGAGCAGATATTCCACAAAAAAAATCAAAAATTAGGAGTAAATTTTATGTGTGGAATTGTTGGATATATTGGATCTAGAGATGTAAAAGAAATCCTCTTACAAAGTTTAGAGAAACTTGAATACCGTGGTTATGATTCAGCAGGTATTGCAGTCAAAGGTGAGGATGAAACTAAAGTATTCAAAGAAAAAGGTAGAATCAGAGATTTAAGAAATAAAGTTGAAGATGATTTCGAAGGCAAAGTTGGGATAGGTCACACACGTTGGGCAACTCATGGTGAACCGAGTGTTGTGAACTCACATCCTCATCAGAGTCTTGATGGGCGTTTTACACTTGTTCATAATGGTGTCATTGAAAACTATGTCCAATTAAAAGAAGACTATTTAGAAGATGTTAATTTAGTGTCTGATACAGATACAGAAATTATCGTACAGTTAATTGCTAAATTTGCAAAAGAAGGATCATCGACTCTAGAAGCGTTTAAAAAGACTTTATCTTTACTACATGGCTCTTATGCCTTAGGTCTTTTAGACAATGAAGATGATCATACAATTTATGCTGCTAAAAATAAATCGCCACTTCTACTAGGTGCAGGGGAAGATTTTAATGTCATTACTTCTGATGCTATGGCTATGCTCAAATTAACCAATAATTTTGTTGAGTTAATGGATGGAGAAGTTATTCAAGTCATGAGAGATCAGATGATTATTCAGGATTTAGAAGGAAACGACATAGAGCGTGAATCTTATATTGCTGAGATTGATGCAAGTGATACAGAGCTTGGAACTTACCCGCATTATATGATTAAAGAAATCAATGAACAGCCACAAGTTATGCGTAAAATCATTAAAGAATATCAAGATGATAATGGTGACTTTAAAATTGATGATGCAATTATCAAGCAATTAAACGATGCAGATAGACTATATATTATTGCAGCAGGAACGAGTTATCATGCTGGCTTAATTGGTAAAGAATATATAGAAAAATGGGCAGGTGTTCCGACAGAAGTCCACGTTGCCTCAGAGTTCGTTTATAACACTCCATTACTATCAGAAAAACCACTGTTCATCTTTATTTCGCAATCAGGTGAAACTGCTGACAGCCGTGCAGTACTGGTAGATATTAAAGAAAAAGGCTATCCTGCTTTAACGATTACAAACGTAGTAGGCTCAACCTTATCTCGTGAAGCAGACCAGACTTTAATCTTACATGCTGGACCAGAGATTGCGGTGGCATCTACTAAAGCTTATGTAGCACAAATTGCGGTTTTATCAATTGTAGCAGCTGTCACAGCTAGGGAACTTGGTAAAAAGAGTGACTTGAACTTAATGTCAGAGCTCGGTAAAGTAACCACTGCCATCACATCAGTGATTGATGATGCATCAACTATTGAAGAAATTGTTAAGAACTTTTTAGAAACAACTAGAAATGCTTTCTTTATCGGTAGAACGATGGACTACTATGTAGGGCTTGAAGGTGCGCTTAAACTAAAAGAAATTTCTTATATCCAGGCAGAAGGATTCGCTGGAGGAGAATTAAAACATGGTACTATCGCCCTGATTGAAGACGGAACACCAGTGTTCTCATTGATTACTCAAGAAAAAGTAAATCTAAACACCCGAGGTAACGCCCAAGAAGTTGCAGCCCGTGGTGCCAATGTGTGCACGATCGCAATGGAAGGCTTAGAACAAGAAGGCGACAGCTATATCATCCCTCGTGTTGATGAAATGCTAACACCACTCGTGTCAGTTGTAGTTTATCAATTGATTTCTTACTACGCAGCATTACACAGAGGTAATGATGTCGATAAACCACGTAACCTTGCAAAATCAGTAACAGTTGAATAATATTATGATATAAAATTGGCACACTTAGTATTGAAATGTATCGTTCAATGCTAAGTGTGTTTTTGTTTGGGATAAATTAAAATTGGTAATAACTAGTTGGGGTGATTCGTTGAATAATGAGCTGAGCTGGCATATTGTAATTGGAGCGTCAGAAGAAATATCAGTAAAGTTAGCTACAAATAGTAGTAAGGTCCTTGCCATTAAGGACAATCTTTCTTATGGTCCAATATCACATATAGAAAACACTGAAGGTCAAAATGATCGTCTGAATTGGCTAAAAGAGAATATGACTAGCTATGACCATTATTCATATGAAGAATTAAAACAGCTTAAAAACATTGAAAGTCATGAACCTATTATTATTTGGACCGCAGATAATGCAAGCGAACAAACAGGCTTACGCTTTTTGATGTATTTACTAAGAGATTGGTCTAATGATATCTACATTTTAAATACTTCAGCAGGCTATAAAAAGTTGTTTGGAGAACCGAATGTAATAAAGACCACAGAAATTAATATAGATCAGTTAAAAGAAATATATGAAAAAGTTGATAAAAGACTAGTTGCCGAAGAGAGAAACAAATTAATAGATGAGTGGAAACAGTTGAGTCAAACAAAAATGAATTTGAGATCTTTTTGTAATCATACAATTGTGAGTAAAGATGAAGCGGCATATGATAATTATATTATAGAGACAGCTAGAAAGATTCATTTTCAAATGAAAGAAGAGCCTTATATTAAATCAGCGAGATTAGTAGGGGAAGTGTACGGGGAACTGAGAGACTTCGATGATTTATTTATAGAGTATAGGTTAAGGAAATTGATCGAACAAGGACAGTTGGAGTATAGAGGAAATTTGAGTGCGATGCGTTTTTATGAAGTGAGAGTGGCAGATATTGTTTAAATTTTCTTCTTACTATTATTGCCTAGACACCTATAAAGTAAATTCACATTTACCTAATGCTCGATTGTTCTTAATAATAAGTTGATAGAATGATTATTATCATTAAGATTGTGGAGGATACATATGAATAAGAAAGCTCAATTAAATTGGGTTAGGTTACCCTTAGAGAATTTGGAAAACTGCCGTGAATTAGGTGGCTATGAAACAGGAAATGGTAGCCAAACTAAATGGCATACTTTTTTACGTGCAGATAATATGGCCAATATAAATGAAGAAGAAATAGAATTTCTTAGAGATTATGGCATAAAAACAGTCATCGATTTAAGAGGAGATGACGAGACTTCTATCCACCGAAATCCTTTAAGTAATGAAGACTTTTGTACTTATCACAATATCCCCTTAGCAGTACAACCTGTTTCAGAGTTAAATGCGGATGTTGTAGAAACTATGGGTGACTTTTATGTTTCGGTCTTGGAAGAATCAAAAACCATTAAAGAAGTATTTGATGTAATAGCAGAATCAGATGGTGGGCTTGTATTTCACTGTATGGCAGGTAAGGATCGTACTGGACTGATTGCCATGTTATTACTCGGCTTAGTTGGGGTCAGTAAGAAGGATATAGTGTCGAATTACGAAGTGACTTATACTAACCTTGAATCATTTCAAAATATTAAAGGGTTGCCTACAAGGATTCCAGAATCATATTTGTATTCAAGTAGAGATTATATTTTGATGGCTTATAATCACATCATGGATCACTATCATTCTATTGAAAGTTACCTATTAGAAAAAGATATTAGCCAAGAGAATATAGACAAGATAAAAGATAAATTTATCTTGTAAAAAGTAAGAGGCTGGAATATAAGTCCAGCCTCTAGATTAAAAATTGAAGTAAATTCTATAAGGCATGTCAAAAATGGTATCGAATAGACAAAAAGGGCTAAAAATTCTATAAGTCATGTCAAAAGCGATGTCGAATAGACAAAAAGGGCTAAAAAGTCTATAAGTCATGTCAAAAGCGATGTCGAATAGACAAAAAGGGCTAAAAAGTCTATAAGTCATGTCAAAAATGGTGTCGAATAGACAAAAAGGGCTAAAAAGTCCATAAGTCATGTCAAAAATGATGTCGAATAGACAAAAAGGCCTAAAAACTCCCTCCACACACCAAATCCTCAATTTCCAACCTCACTTCCAACCCTCAAACAAACTAAAATATCAAATCAATAATATTCTTCAGTATAATCGCGCTGACAATCAACACTATGATACTCGAAAATTTATTCAGGATTAGAATATATTTACCAGTTTTGTCAATGGATCCGAGCATACGGCCACACACTGCTAAAAAGATAAACCACAGCCATGACACAACAATTGTTGAAATGGTGAAGAGGATTTTATCTCCACCTTCGTAAATCGTTGCACTAGTGCCTATAACACCGATGGTATCCATAATGGCGTGAGGGTTTAATAGTGAAACGGATAGGGCAAAGCCGATTTGTTTTTTGGCACTCATTGATCCTTGCTCTTTTAGTTGAGTGGGTTGTTCGCGCCATAAGGACCAAGCCATATACAAAAGAAATATAAAGCCGATTATGTAAATAATGAGTTGTAAGGTAGGCATGGTCATCAAAATTAAGGACACACCGAGTACCGCGAGTAAGATTAAAAAGGTATCTGATAAACCTGCTGTAATGACAACAGGAATAGCAGTTCTTAATTTTTTGTGGTTCGCACCCTGGTTAAAGACAAATACATTTTGTGCACCAAGGGGTAAAATTAAACCAAGAGCTAGTAAAAAACCGTGTAGAATTGCTTGCAAGATAAACTGCCTCTTTCTATTTATATGTTTATATCTCTCTAATTATAGGCACAAAAGTTTGCACTAACAAATAATATAGCGATTATTTTGTATAAGTTAATGTTCGGTTAAATAATAATAACAAAGACTTTTAAATTAATAGTTTTATCGTTATAATAACAACTGTATGGATAAATATTCAGAAAGTAATACGGTTTCTGAAAGCGCTCTAAAAAGATGCGTTTCCATCGGTAAAATTCTAGCTCTGGAAGAAGGCTTTAAAATTTTGCCTGGATTCCAGATTGAGTCGATAATAATTTTATTATTATATAAGTGAAGAATAGGGAGGAAATTGTAATGGATTTTCGTTATTTACCAGCTACAGAAGCTGATAAAGCACAGATGTTAGAAAAAATCGGTGTAAAATCCACAGACGAGCTTTTTTCAGACATTCCTGAAAAAGTGAGACTGGGTAGAAAACTAGACCTAAAAGAACCGAAAAGTGAGTATGAGCTTAAGAAAGATCTAACTCAAATGGCAGCAAAAAATGCTAACCTTCAAGAGTATACTTCATTCTTAGGTGCAGGTGTTTACGATCACTTTATTCCATCTGTTGTAGATCATGTTATTTCTAGACAAGAGTTCTACACTTCTTACACACCATACCAACCAGAAATGACTCAAGGTGAACTTCAAGCAATGTTTGAATTCCAAACTATGATTTCTGAGATTACTGGTATGCCTATTGTCAACTCATCTTTATATGATGGCGGTACGGCTGTTGTTGAAGCAATGAACTTGGCTCATGGACAAACTAAAAAAGGTCGCATCGTAGTTTCTAAAGCTGTTCATCCTGAATACCGTGAATTAGTGAAAACTGCTTCAAAAGGTAAAGGATTAGAAGTTGTAGAAATTGATCTTAAAGATGGACGTACAGACCTTGATCAACTTGAAAAAGAAGTGAATGAAGACACTGCAGGTGTGATTGTTCAATATCCAAACTTCCTAGGTCAAATTGAACCACTTGATAAAATAAATGAAATAATTAAAGCACAACCAAAAACAATGATGATCGTGTCAAGTAACCCACTAGCATTAGGATACTTAACACCACCTTCTGAATTTGGTGCCGATATTGTTGTTGGGGATACACAAGTCTTTGGTATTCCAGCTCAACTTGGTGGACCACACTGTGGCTACTTTGCAACAACAGAAAAATTAATGCGTAAGGTACCAGGTCGTTTCGTAGGTGAAACGGTTGATGAAGATGGTCAGCGCGGTTTTGTACTTGTTTTACAAACTCGTGAACAACATATCAGACGTGAAAAAGCGACTTCTAACATTACATCTAACCAAGCATTAAATGCTGTAGCAAGTTCAGCAGCAATGAGTGCCTTAGGTAAACATGGTGTTAAAGACATGTCTGAACTTAACTTACAGAAAGCTAGATATACGAAATCTGCACTCGCTGAAGCAGGCGTGAAAGCAGCATTCGATGGCGCTTTCTTTAACGAAATCGTAGTAGAATTGTCTAAACCTGTTAAAGAAGTAAATGACAAATTATTCGAAAAAGGATTTGTTGGTGGCTTCGATCTAGGCCGTATTTACCCAGAATTCGAAAACCACATGCTAATCGCGACAACTGAAATCCGTTCTAAAGATGAGATTGATGCATTTGTTAAAGAATTGGGGGCAATCAACAATGGCTAATGAAAACTTTCCATTAATTTTTGAACGCAGTAAAGAAGGTAGAGTCGGTTATCACCTTCCAGAACTAGACGTTCCTGAAACTGATTTAGCAAAAGAACTTGGTGATACTTTCGTTCGTAAAGAACCAGCTAACCTCCCAGAAGTTGATGAGTTAGAGTTAATGAGACACTATACAGGTCTATCTAACCGTAACTTCGGTATTCATACTGGTTTTTATCCATTAGGATCTTGTACTATGAAGTACAACCCAGTAATTAATGAAGATGTTGTTAGATTACCTGGTTTCAGTCACATTCACCCATACCAAGACACTAAAACAATTCAAGGTGCTTTAGAGTTGATGTATGACCTACAAGTGAGTTTAGAAGAAATCACTGGTATGCATGAAATCACTTTACAACCTGCAGCAGGTTCACAAGGTGAGTGGACATCACTAATGATCTTCAAAGCATTCCATGAAGCAAATGGTGAAGGTCACAGAAATGAAATCATCGTTCCAGACTCAGCGCACGGTACTAACCCTGCATCAGCTGCAGTTGCTGGCTTTAAAGTCGTTGAAGTAAAATCAAACGATAAAGGTCTAGTAGACGTTGAAGACTTGAAAAAAGTAGTTAACGAAAACACAGCTGGTTTAATGTTAACTAACCCTAACACTTTAGGTTTATTTGAAACAGAAATTTTAGAAATGGCTGATATCGTTCACGAAGCTGGCGGTAAAATGTACTATGATGGTGCGAACTTAAACGCAATCATGGGCTACACTCGTCCAGGAGACATGGGCTTTGACGCTGTTCACTTGAACTTACACAAAACATTCACTGGCCCACACGGTGGTGGAGGACCAGGTTCAGGTCCAATCGGTGTAACTGAAGAACTTGCTAAATTTCTACCAAAACCACAAGTTGTTGAAAAAGACGGTGTGTATGATTTAGACTATGACCGTCCAGATTCTATTGGTATGGTTAAGAACTTCTACGGTAACTTTGGAATCAACGTACGTGCTTACACTTATATTCGTACACTTGGTGCTGAAGGTCTTAAGAAAGTCAGTGAGTATGCTGTACTTAATGCAAACTACATCATGCGTAGCCTAGAAGATAAATACGAATTACCATTTACACAACACTGTAAACACGAATTCGTTATATCTGGAAATAGACAGAAAGAACAAGGTATTAAAACATTGGATATCGCTAAGCGCCTAATGGACTTCGATATTCACCCACCAACTGTTTACTTCCCGCTAATTGTTGGCGAAGCAATGATGATTGAACCAACTGAAACAGAATCTAAAGAAACTTTAGATCACTTTATCGATACAATGTTGCAAATCGCGGATGAAGCTGAAAATAATCCAGATATTATCCACGAAGCACCACATAAAACTTCTGTTAAACGTCTTGATGAAACAAGAGCTTCTCGTAAGCCTGTACTTCGTTGGACAAAAGAAGCATAAGAAAATTTTTGATTGGGAACCTCGTCATGAGGTTCCTTTTTTTATTAGAAAGACAAGAATAAAAATACGAATCGTCAATAAATCTTCAAATATGATAAAAAAATTTAATCAGAATGACCCCTTTTCAAATGCCTTTAAGACTTAAGTACGTTAGAATGACCTCTAAGACGTTTTAAAAGGAGTATGACAAAATGAAAAAATGGCTATCGAGCTTAACAATTATAGGAACTTTAATTTTTCTAGGCGCTTGTAACAATGATGAAGCTGCCGAAGAAGATACAAGTAAAGAAGAAAACACAGAAGAAGTAGCGAAACAAGAGGAAGGTGCAGCAGCAGAAGGACAAGAACAAGCTGAAGCACCTGAGCCTGACTTAGAAGGTATTCCAGATGTAGTTGCAGAAGTAAATGGTACAGAAATTGATAAAGCATCTTTTGAAGAAGCGTATCAAGCACAATTCCAACAAGCTGCTATGATGTCTCAGATGTCTGGTGAAGAATTAAATCAAGACGACTTGAAAAAACAAGTAGCTGATGGACTTGTAAACCAAGAACTACTGATCCAAGAAGCTGATAACCGTGAGCTTGGAGCAAATGACGATGAGAAAAATGAAATGATTACAGAATTAACAGAGTCAAATGGTATGGAATCAGAAGATGATCTATATGCAGCCTTCGAAGAACAAGGTATGGATAAAGATCAGGTTATGGAACAAGTTGAATTACAAATTAAAGTTGATAAACTGATCGCTGAAGAAACTGGCGAAGTGAAACCATCTGAAGACGAACTACAAGAGTTGTATGATCAACAAGTTAAACAATTAGAACAAATGGAAACAGAAGAAGAACCACCATCATTTGATGAAATGAAACCACAGCTTGAAGAACAAGTCGTCGCTCAAAAAGAAGGCGAAGCAGCACAAGGACTTGTTGAGAAATTAAAAGAAGATGCTGAAGTAGAAGTTCATGTTTAAAGTAATAAAACTTCCGAATCAATGATTCGGAAGTTTTTTCTTACTATCTTACTGGAATTGTAATCTTTGTTACGTATTGTTCAGGCTTAGCTACAACTAGACGGTCTACAATTTCTTCTAAATAGACATCTGATTTTATTTCCAAGTTATTTACTTCAAGATAGTTAAATATTTTATCAAAGCTAAGTTCAACACTGTCGTAATTTCCTATATGGTAGGCAATGACTTCTAAACCAGCCTCTTTTTTTACAAGTGGAATAGAATCCATAAATTTTGTTCTGGCAAAAAGATGTGTAATATTATCGAAGTGACGGTCTTCACAGCTTTCTTTACTTAAGACTGCGCCAATAGAGTATTTTTCATATAAGGTATACATACAAGTATGATAAAAATCTGATATAATCGCTCGATCGTAATCATCATCATTTATTAAAGGTTGACTCATATATAAATATTCCGTTTCAACTTCTCTTAAAGTAATCTCATTAAAATCTGCTTCCAATACTTCTTTAGTGAGAGTCACTTTTTTATCAATGGAGGTTTGTAGGTTTTTTAAGTGAGTAATTTTTTCAGTGATTTGGGTAGACTTTTTCTGGAAAAAATCAATCATTCTATCAGGATTAGTGTGATCAATAAAATCTTTGATGTCTTTAAGTGGTGTTTCCATCTCCTTTAAAGATTCAATTAGAAACATGGTATCTAATTGAAGGTGAGAGTAATATCTATAACCTTTATCATCCTTATAGGCAGGTTTTAAAAGATCGATTTTGTCGTAATGAAACAAAGTTTGCTTATTTACCTCGCACATATTAGCAAATTCACCTGTAGTGAAAAAAATTTCTGATTTCATAAGAACCTCCTTGACTGTATAGTAACTATATACCTTATATTAAATAAGGTCATGACATATGACAATTTATTTAACAGATATGAGGTGTAGTATGACGACTACAAACGAGAACAAAAAATCACAATATGAGTTTTTATCGGATGATCCTAACGTAAAGACTTTACCGATTATGGTTGCCTTAATCATAGGAGCATTTTTTGCAATTTTAAATGAAACTCTACTCAATATATCATTAAGCACTTTAATGAAAGAATTCGATGTCACCTTACCTACTGTACAGTGGGTTGCGACTGGATTTATGCTGATGATGGCAATAGTCATGCCAATATCACCACTGCTGCTTGGCTGGTTTACGACTAGGCAAATATTTGTAGGTACCATGATCACTTTCTTAGTAGGTACTTTAATAGCAGGCTCAGCCCCAAATTTCGGCATTCTTTTATTTGGGCGAATGGTGCAAGCAATAGGTACGGGTTTAATTATGCCTATCATGTTTAATGTTTTTCTTTTGATCTACCCGCCACATAAGCGTGGGAAAATTATGGGTATAGTCGGTTTAGTTATTATGTTTGCCCCTGCTATGGGACCTACCTTGTCAGGTTTAATAGTACAGTACTTTGGCTGGAGATATTTATTCTTCTTAGTAGTACCATTTACTATTTTTTCTATTTTATTTGCCCTGAAATTCTTAGTCAATATCACAGAACAAACACGACCTAAAATTGATTGGCTATCCATCGTCTTTTCGACTATTGGACTTGGTGCCACAATTTATGGTTTCAGTCACGCAGGAGAAAGTGCCAAAGGGTTTTTATCAACATCCGTTTACATCCCAATTATTGTAGGTCTGATTGCTCTGACATTCTTTGCCATTAGGCAGTTTAAACTGGATGAACCTTTAATGGACTTGAGAGTATTTAAGTTCCCTATGTTTTTACATGCTACGATCATCTTTATCATCATCATTATGGCGATGTTTGCATCAGAACTTATACTACCGCTCTTCATGCAAGGACCAATGGGCTTAACAGCAGCTGCAGCAGGTTTACTCTTATTACCAGGTAGTATTTTAAATGGTGCACTGAGTCCCTTCATGGGTGCCCTCTTTGATAAGGTCGGGCCAAGAGTCATGATGGTTCCTGCGACAATTGTACTAGCAGCGACTATGTTTATGTTCTCAAGACTGACTGGTGACACTCCTGAATGGGTCATTATTGTCGGGTTTATTTTAATTATGATCAGTGTATCAGCACTGATGATGCCGGCTGAAACAAATGGTTTAAACCAATTGCCTAAGCACATGTATCCACATGGAACAGCAGTCATGTCGACACTACAACCACTTGCAGGTGCGATTGGTGTGTCGGTCTTTATTGGACTCTTAAACTCAAGACAGGCAGCCTATTTAGAAGGTGTAGATAATCCAGAAAGTGCAACAGCCATTAATGACGCTATGGTTGTCGGAACAGAGTTTGTCTACTTTATAATGGTTGCTTTTGCAGTGCTTGCGATTATCTTATCGCTACTCGTCTACAGAGCGAAACCAATAGAAAATCTTGTCAAAGCGCCTAAACAAATTGATAAAAATAATGACTAATTTATGAATTCACACCATATTTTTTATGGTGTGATTTTTTCATGTATAATTAGAATTAGGGAATTTATAAGGAGACTTGATTATGAATAGATGGTTTTTAATATTTCTAATACTGATTATTGCTGCACTCTTAATTTTCACAATTATGTTAGCATTAGGTGGAGTATAAGAATTGAGGTGATGATATGAGACTAAACAAAGGTGACATTGTTAAGGCAGGACATGCGCATATGAGAAGACCAATGCGTGGCGTAGAGGGACCATTATACCTGACTCATACAGCTCTATATCATGAAGGTTCAATTGGCCAACATATCGAATCAGTAGGTACGACGATTCGCTTAACTGATATTAAGGAATTAAAAGCAAGAAAAACATTGGGAATTATTCCTAATAAAATTAGAATCGTGACTAAGGACAATGAGTTGTTCAAATTTGTAGTTTTCAAAAGAGATGATTGGATTCGAGCAATTGAACAAGCGATTCGTGATAATCAGACACCTACAGCTTGATGCTGTAGGTGTTTATCATTTGTGGCTTTTGTGTAGAATGTAATTTTGTGGTATTATTCATCTTGGATTATTAGATATTTTAAAGATAAGAAGGTAAAACATATATGAAAGAAAATTTTTGGCAGGCACTCCCTCGCCCTTTTTTTGTTCTTGCACCGATGGAAGACGTGACGGATGTAGTATTTAGACATGTGGTAGCTCACGCAGCTGCGCCTGACGTCTATTTTACTGAGTTTACAAATACAGAGAGTTTTTGCCACCCAGAAGGTATTCATAGTGTCAGAGGCAGACTAACTTTTACAGAAGATGAACAACCGATTGTTGCACATATATGGGGAGATAAGCCTGAGCACTTTAGAGAGATGAGTATTGGTATGGCTGAGATGGGCTTTAAAGGCGTCGATATCAATATGGGATGTCCAGTTCCGAACGTCGCAACCAAGGGACGTGGCTCTGGTTTAATTTTAAGACCAGAAGTGGCAGCTGAGATTATCCAAGAAGCGAAAGCTGGAGGCTTACCTGTAAGTGTGAAAACACGTTTAGGTTATACAGATATTGATGAATGGAGAGACTGGTTAAGACATGTGTTCGAACAAGATATTGCTAACTTGTCGATTCACCTACGAACACGTAAAGAAATGAGTAAAGTTGATGCACACTGGGAGTTAATCGGAGAGATTAAAGCGCTCAGAGATGAAATTGCTCCAAACACTTTACTGACAATCAACGGTGATATTCCAGATCGACAAACCGGCTTAGAGCTAGTCGAAAAATATGGTGTAGATGGTGTCATGATTGGACGAGGCATCTTTCAAAATCCTTACGCTTTTGAACTTGAACAAAGAGAGCACACAAGTGAAGAGCTACTTGATTTATTACGCTTACACCTTGATTTATTTGATAAATATTCACAAGAAGAGTCGAGACTATTTAAACCACTCCGTCGTTTCTTCAAGATTTATGTAAAAGGCATGCGCGGGGCTGGTGAACTTAGAAATCAGTTAATGAGTACAGAAACAACGGACGAGGTCCGTGCACTCCTCGATGAGTTCCAGAAAAATATGTAAGTCAATTCCTTTTGGTTTCCAAAAGGGATTTCTTTTTAGAATCGTGATACCATTAAGAAAAATAGGGGAGTTGGTCAGATGATAGGAGTACTCGGAATTGTGATAGGCAGCGGTATGTCCTTTCAATCAGCTGTCAATTCTCAGCTGAGAAATTATGTCCTCTCACCTTATATTGCTTCAATGCTGTCCTTTTTAGTCGGTACCATACTTTTAGCAATTGTTGTATTATCTCAAGGTCTACCATTGTTTCCAAGTGTGGATATAATAACTCACAATCCTTGGTGGATTTGGCTAGGTGGATTATGTGGTGTCATCGCTTTAACCGGAAACATTATTATTTTTCCTAAGATTGGTAGTATAGAAACTGCAGTGATGCCAATCATCGGGATGATAGTGACTAGTATGTTGATCGACCACTTTGGCTGGTTTCATTCAACAACTCTACCATTTGGTCTAAACCGTTTTATTGGCGTTATACTCATACTACTTGGTGTTATCTTTGCTGTTGTCTTAAGAGATTTCTTAATGCACCGTAAACTAAAAGAAAATGTCAGTGATGATATAAATAAGTATCCTTGGCGTGCGGTTGGATTACTAGGTGGCTCTATGCTCGCAATTCAAGCAGCCATCAACGGTCAACTTGGTGTCGCTGTGAATTCACCATTAACGGGTGCATTTTTATCCTTTTTAATTGGTACAATCATCTTATTTTTGTTAGCGGCCTTTATCGATAAAAATTTTAAAACAGTGAGCCAACCATTCAAAGAAAAAGCACCATTATGGGTCTGGCTAGGCGGCGCCTTTGGTGCGTGTTACGTCTCGATTAATATTTTACTTGTTGGCATTATCGGCACAGGTCCAACAGTAGTGCTTGTCTTGTTTGGGCAAATCACTGGCAGTATCCTTGTTCAACAATTTGGACTTTTTAGATCTCAAAAATCATCCACTGCACCGATTCAAGTGCTTGGACTGATAATCATGTTGGTTGGTGTCATACTGATCAACCTATTCTAGGAGGAGTTATATGAACTCAGTACTCGGCCATCACCATATCTCAATGATGACAAAGGATGCAGAAGAAAATAACCGTTTCTACAATGAAATCCTTGGCTTAAGACGATTAAAGGTTACAGTGAATCAAGATGACCCGTCTATGTATCATATATTTTTCGGTGACAAAAGAGGCACGCCAGGAACAGAACTGACATTTTTTGAAATGCCTCAAATTGGTCAAACGCATCGTGGGACTAATGCGATTACGAGAATAGGCTTACTTGTTAAAGACGAAGCAGCTTTAGATTATTGGCAAGCACGTTTTGATCAATATAAGGTTGAATATAGTAGTATTAGACCCTATGCAGGGAAGAAGAGCTTACCATTTGTTGACCCAGATGGTTTAAATCTAATGCTACAAGTTGCAGAAAAAGTGGATGATGACTATCAAAGTTGGGAAGATTCAAGCGTTCCTACAGACTTTCAAATTATTAGTATGGGAACTGTTGAACTAACGGCTAAACGATTAGACAAATTGGAAAGAACACTGACAGACCTTTTCGATTATGAGAAAGTTGGCGGTGGTGATAATCAACGTCTATATAGACCGAAAAATGGGGCGTATGAAGGCGAAATTCTTACTGTCTATAAAGATGGACCGAGAGAAAAACCTGGGCGAGGAAGTGTTCACCACTTAGCCATCAATGTTCAAAATGATGACGATTTAGAATATTGGCATGACTTGGTGACAAAAAGAGGATTCCGTTCAACAGGAGGCATCGACCGACACTTCTTTAAGAGTATGTACTTTAGAGAATCAAATGGCATCATGTTTGAAATTGCGACCTTAGAAGGTCCTGGTATGACTGATGACCAAGCATCGAATAAGCTTGGTGAACGTTTGGATTTACCACCTTTTCTAGAAGGTGATAGAAAGCAAATAGAAGAAAATTTAGTTAAATTATCATTTATAGAATAAGATGTGAGGTAGGCAAATGACACAATTATTGGACACTTCAAAAGTTGAAGATGTAACAATTCAGGCAGTAACATTTATAGATGACATTGTTGGCTTAGGAGAAAAGCGACTGTCTATCGATGAAAAACATTTTGATGAAATTAAGCTCGGTGAAGACCGTATTGTAATGAAAATTAATCGTTCATCACTTAAAGAATATACTGAAGAAAGAAATAAGACCTTATTGGAATATGAGAACTATCCAGAATTTGATCATCTGAACACGATGGTCACTATGTTAGAATATGATTTCTTTAGCATAGATAAGGTTAAACTCTTCTATATAAATGATGATCAGCTATCTGGTGAAGCGGTCATCGATACTTCAGATGACGAACTTGTCGAAATGACGAGTGAAATCAAGGACCAACAGCTTATATTAACCATTCAAGTCATATAAAAAATCCTTACTCAAGAGTTAGTCTTGAGTAAGGATTTTGTTTTATTACACAATATATTTTTAAAAAAACTTTGATTAAACACTTGAAAGTCAAAGAAGGTCAATGTATAATATAGACATAGGTCAAATATAGTCAAACTTTATTTGAGATTGATTTTCTTACAGAGCAAGTTATTTGAAATCAATCTGATGAGCCTATATACTATATTCATAGTCAAATATAGTCAAAGTCAAAAAGATTAAAATATAAATGAGGAGGAAACAAGATGAAATGTCAAAATTGTGGTATTAACGAAGCAAATGTTAACTTAGCAATGAATTTCAATAATCAACAAATGCAAGTACATTTGTGTGACAGTTGTTTCCAAGAAATCAGAGGACAAATGATGAACTCTAACGATTTCTTTAAAGATCAAAATAGTTTTATGAATAACCAAGCTTTTAATGGTCAAGCTAATAGAAGAACAGGTACAAAAACTAAAGAAAAAACGAATCAAAGAGATGGTCTTTTAGATCAACTAGGAAACAACATCTCTGACGAAGCGAGAGCAGGTAAAATTGATCCTGTAATCGGTCGTGACATGGAAGTTAAAAGAGTTATAGAAACACTTAATAGAAGAAATAAAAACAATCCAGTCCTTATCGGGGAACCTGGTGTCGGTAAAACTGCTATAGCAGAAGGATTAGCACTTAGAATAGTAGAAGGTAATGTCCCAACTAAATTAATGGATAAAGAAATCTACGTTTTAGATGTGGCATCACTTGTTGCGAATACTTCAATGCGCGGTCAGTTTGAAGAAAGAATGAAACAATTAATTCAAGAGTTGAAAGAACGTAAAGAGGTCATTCTTTTTATCGATGAAATTCACCAAATTGTTGGTGCGGGATCAGCTGAAAGTTCACAAATGGACGCTGGTAACATCTTAAAACCAGCACTTGCACGTGGGGAACTTCAAATCATTGGTGCGACAACCTTAAAAGAGTATCGTCAAATTGAAAAAGATGCTGCACTTGAACGTCGTTTACAACCAATTATCGTTAAAGAACCAAGTCTAGAAGAGTCAGTCTTGATTTTACAAGGTATTAAAGATCGCTATGAGAAATTCCATGAAGTTTCATACTCTGATGAGGTAATTGAAGCTTTCGTAAATCTTTCCCATAGATATATTCAAGATCGTTTCTTACCAGATAAAGCAATTGACTTAATGGATGAAGTGGGTTCAAGATTAAACCTTTCAAACGCTGAAAATGACACAGAATCAATTGAAAGCAAACTTGAAAAAATTGCTAAAGAAAAAGATGAAGCAGCAGATCAAGAGGATTATGAAACAGCAGCACATCTTAAATATCAAGAATTACAATTACAAAAACAACTAGATGCAGCGTCTAATGATAACAAAGTAATGGATGTAGATGTTTCAGATATCCAATTGATTGTAGAAGAAAAAACAGGTATTCCAGTAACGAAAATTCAAGCAGAAGAACAAAATCAAATGAAACACTTAAGTTCTAACCTATCTGAAAATGTTATTGGACAAGAAGAAGCTGTAGATAAAGTTGCCAAAGCAGTTAGACGTAGTCGTGCTGGACTTAAATCTAAATATCGTCCAATTGGTTCCTTCTTATTTGTTGGACCAACTGGTGTTGGTAAAACTGAATTGACTAAAGCACTTGCTGAAGAACTATTCGGTAGCCGTGATGCGATGATTAGACTAGACATGTCTGAGTATATGGAAAAACATGCAGTCTCTAAAATTATTGGTTCACCTCCAGGCTATGTCGGTCATGAAGAAGCAGGTCAGTTGACTGAAAAAGTACGTCATAATCCTTACTCAATCTTGCTATTAGATGAGATTGAAAAAGCACACCCAGATGTTCAAAACATGTTCCTACAAATTATGGAAGATGGACAACTTACAGACTCTCATGGACGAACAGTCAGCTTTAAAGAAACAGTAATTATCATGACTAGTAATGCTGGTACAGGCGACAATAATGCTAGTGTCGGATTTAATGCTGAACAACATGAATCAGTAACTACTTTAGAAAATCTATCTAATTACTTCAAACCTGAATTCTTAAATAGATTTGATGCAATTATTAACTTCAATCAATTAACTGAAGAAAACCTTATGAAGATTACTGATTTAATGCTTGATGAGTTGTCAGAAACTCTTAAAGACAATGATATTAGTATGACAGTGACAGATGATGCGAAACGCAAATTAGTTAGCCTAGGTTATGACAAACGCTTTGGTGCAAGACCACTAAGACGTGTCATTCAAGATCGTATAGAAGATCAACTAACTGATTTAATCTTGGAAGAAGATAACTTAGAACAAGTGAAAGCACACATTAAAGACGGTGAAATCGTCGTCGTTAAAGCATAAGTATGGATACGGCCTAGAAATCTTAAATTTAGATTTCTAGGCCTTTTTTTGTTGATTTGGTTGAGGAATATTGGTGATAAGTCACATCAAATTCCATAGGATATGTTAATAATAACGTCGAATGGAAAAAAAGGGCTAAAAATTCCATTGGACATCTCAAAAACCATGTTGAATGGAAAAAAAGGGCTAAAAATTCCATTGGACATCTCAAAAACCATGTTGAATGGAAAAAAAGGGCTAAAAATTCCATTGGACATCTCAAAAACCATGTCGAATGGAAAAAAAGCGTTAAAAATTCCATTGGACATCAAAAAGCATATCGAATGGAAAAATACACTAAAAAATGACAATAATCACCACTCTCTCATTCCGCTATATCTACATACTCTGCCTGAGTCATGTTGACTAAATCATCTGGCTTCAATTCGAGCTGCAATCCTTGTTTACCTGCAGACACAATGATTGAGTCTTCAAGTTTTGCATCTACATCAAGATAGGTCGGAAATAATTTCTTCATTGCAATTGGTGAACAGCCACCTCTGACATAACCCGTTACTTTTTCTAAATCTTTTTGAGCTAACATCTCTACTTTTTTATTACCGCTCACTTTAGCGAGTTTTTTCAAATCAATTTCTCTCTTAGCTGGAATACATGCAACAAGATGACCTGTCTGATTGCCTACAGCAACTAGTGTCTTATAAATGTTAGAAGGTAAGCGGCTAAGATCAACTTGTTTTTCCTCATGTTGATCTTTCCATGGACGCTCGTGAATCACGTATTCAATCTTTTTATCCTCAAGCATTCTCATCGCATTTGTTTTTGGTACTTTATGTTTTTTCATCTTGTCCTCCTTAAGTTTTCTCATCATAGCTTAGAAAAGAATATATTAGTATAATATATATAACACATGATGGAGGAATTTGATGTTTTTAAAATCTGAAGATGATGAAAGAAATACACATAAAAAGAAGTTTCATTTTGATGGAATCAAGGTTGTTATCGGCTTTGTAGTAGGTTTTGTGACACCGGAAATTGCTAGGTTTTTAAACGAAAGAGTGATTGAAAACGAGACTTTATTGAATATCAGTAATGTGTCTCAAATCGGTTTGGCGTTTGTCTTTGCTTTGATCATGTTATTTGTAACCTTTAGGGTTGAGTTTGTTGATGAAGAAGAACAGGAGAAAAAACAGCAAACCGGTGAGCAAAATGAAATTACGGATAAGCTTTCTGAATATCATCGAGCAAAAGAAAAAGGTCAAAAAGAGAAGATGAAAGTGATTGAAAAGTGGTTAAAAGAACATGGTGTCACTTTAAAAAAGAAATAGTATGATAAAAAGTCTGTAGATTAAATGATCTACAGACTATATTTATGTTAAAAAGTCACATTTTACGATTTATCTTGTTATTTTCTAACATAAATCACTTTACTTTGTGAAAACAGAACAATATAATAAGGCCAAGGTGATGGAAATGAAATCAAAAAGACAGCAATATATTTTAAACCGAGTTGCAGAAAATAATGAATTAACTATTGAAATGTTAGCTGGGGAACTAGATGTTTCCGAGATGACAGTTCGTCGTGATTTAAAAGAGCTTGAGGAGAAAGAACAAGTGATTAGAACTTCTAATGCAATATTGCTGAAAGATTCATTTTTAAATGAAGTACCATTTGTCAAAAAACAACTCGTTAACATAGAAGAAAAACGCTTAATCGCAAAAAAAGCGCTGAATTATATTCATGATAAAGAGACGATTTTACTTGATGCAGGTACAACAACACTTGAGATCTGTAAATTACTCAAAACAAAAGATTTTAAAGTAAGAATTGTAACGAATGATATTAAAGCTGCTGCTGAGTTAATAGACAGTCAGCATGAAGTCATTATTTTAGGTGGGACTGTCCAACAAAACGTTGGTTCCATGTACGGGACACAAACAGTCGACATGCTAGAAAATATTAAAGTAAATGTCTCATTTGTTGGGACTCAAGCAATGGATATTGATGAAGGTATTTTTGCACCGACCATTGAAAAAGCTAAGGTAAAGCGTCTAATGATGCAGTGTGGACATAGTGCCTATTTAGTTGTTGATTCTAGTAAGTTGAATCATACTGCCTTCAGTAAAATTTGCGAACTAGAAGATTTTACCGGCATTATTACTGACGATCATTTTGATGAAAAAACTGTCGCTTTATTAGAAGAAAAGACGACGGTTATTTAAGGAGGCAGTTCAAGTGAAAGTGGGAATTATTGCGGATGACTTAACCGGAGCAAATGCAACGGGCGTCCGCTTAAGTGAAAATGGCTTCCACCCTGCAACATATTTTCATTATAACGACTTACTTGAAGATGAAAATACGGATGTCATTATCATTGATACAGACAGTCGATATGCATCTGAAAAAGTTTTAGATCACCGTGTAGGTGGAGCTTTAACTAAGCTAAAGGGCTGGGGTGCGGACTTATTAGCAAAACGTGTAGATTCAACTCTTAGAGGTAATGTTGGAAAAGAAATAGATTTGATACTTCAAGCAGTCGATGAGAATGCTGTGGCAGTTGTCGTTCCTTCATTTCCTGATTCTGCACGCATCACAGTTGGAGGTTACTTAATCGTTGATAGCTTACCTTTACATAGAACAGATGCAGCTAATGACCCGATTACACCTATTACATCATCTTATGTGCCTGGAATAATCTCCAGTCAAACAAATCATCAAGTTGGCGTTATGACAATTAATGATATGACTGAAGATTGTCAGACTTTTTTGGAACACTTTAAACATCTTGTAGACCAAGGTAACAAGGTGATCGTACTAGATGCAGTAACCAATAGAGATATTGAGTTCATTGCTGAGGCACTCAGTCAGTATCAAGAGCATCAATTAGTGCCTGTTGATCCAGGACCATTTACTTCGCTTTATGCAAAATATAAAGCAAACCAAGTGAGTGATGATAAAAAAATTCTTGTGACTGTAGGTTCAGCAACGAAAGTGTCAGAACAACAGCTCGTTTACTTAATCGATCGCTTAAAGATTAAGCCAGTTATTCCTAACATTAAAAAATTAGCAAGTTTTGGGGGAGCTTGGCACGATGAGATCGACAAGGCTGTGAAGAAAGCTAAAAGACGGATGGACAAAAACGAGGTCACTGTCATCACAACTAATGAGGAAAATTTAGTCCTCATCGACATCAAGCAAATCGCAGCAGATAACGATGTGACACCAGACCGAGTGGCTAAGAGAATTACAGACGGACTTGCAACTATTACAAAACGACTCATTGATGAGTCAGGTCATGACATTAAAGGTTGTTATGTCAGTGGTGGTGATGTGACCGCATCCTTAGCAAGTATCACGCTTGCTAGTGGCATTCGTTTAATAGATGAAGTGGGTCCACTCATCGCCTATGGTCATTTACTCGGAGGTAAGTATGAAGGGCTTCCTTTAATTACCAAAGGCGGCATGATTGGTCAAAGAGAAACATTATATGAAGCAATACAATATTTAAAATCGAAATAAGAGGAGAGAGTTAAATGTCAAAAGCAATTATTGCAGTACCAATGGGTGATCCAGCAGGAATCGGTCCAGAAATTACAGTAAAATCATTTTTAAATCCAGAGGTCCTAGAAGCAGGGAATTCTATTGTCATCGGAGATAATGATGTTTTAGAGAAAGCTTTAGAAATCACTCAAACTGATTTAGAGATAAAAGTCATTAAAGATGTCGAAGAAGCGGACTTCTCTAAAAATATCATTAATCTAATTGATTTAGATAATGTGGATATGACTAGTTTTGAATATGGTCAGGTACAAGCACAATGTGGTAAGGCTGCCTTTGAGTACATTGAATACGCAATTAAATTAGCAATGGATAACAAAGTAGATGCACTTGCAACAACTCCAATTAACAAGGAATCATTAAAAGCAGCAGAAGTACCATACATTGGTCACACTGAAATGTTAGAAGAACTAACTAATTCACATGATCCTTTAACAATGTTCCAAGTAAGAAGCCTACGTATTTTCTTCTTAACTAGACATTTATCGATTAAAGAAGCAATTGATCAAATGACTAAGGAACGTGTTCATGATTACATCAAGCGTTCATATGACGCCTTGATTAAACTCGGTGTTAAAGAACCTAAGCTTGCTGTTGCAGGATTAAATCCTCACTCTGGTGAAGGTGGTCTCTTTGGACACGAAGAAATCGATGAAATTACACCAGGAATCAAACTTGCACAAGAAGAAAACTATGATGTTGTCGGTCCAGTTCCAGCAGATTCAGTCTTTTTCCAAGCTTTAAATGGTCGTTATGATGCAGTAATTTCTCTTTACCATGACCAAGGGCATATCGCAGCTAAGATGACAGATTTCCATAAGACAATTTCAATTACAAATGGTCTTCCATTCCTAAGAAGTTCAGTCGACCACGGTACAGCTTTTGATATTGCAGGACAAAATATTGCATCTAGTGAAAGTATGGAAGAATGTATCAAACTAGCAGGAGAATACGCTTTAACATTCAGATCATAAAAAAGGGCGGGAACACCGCCCTATAAATTTACATAGAATGTAAACGTTTTTTATTGGAGGATAAATAAATGGCAGATGTATCTACAACCCAGATGATTGTTGGTTTACTAATCGGAATTTCACTCCTAATTTTTCTAGTCTTAAAAACCCGTATCCATGTGTTCGTTGCTCTTTTAATCGCATCAGTTGTGACAGGTATACTTGGCGGTATGACGCCGACAGACACTGTTGAGACAATATCAGCAGGTTTTGGTACGACTTTAGCTTCGATTGGGATTATTATTGGACTCGGAATTATGATGGGTAAAATCATGGAAATTTCCGGTGCAGCAGAAAAACTTGCCTACACAATGATCAGATTCATTGGACGTAAAAAGGAAGAATGGGCAATTGCCATAGCAGGTTACATAGTCGCAATCCCGATTTTTGTTGACTCAGCTTTTGTTATTTTACACCCTTTAGTTAAGGCTCTTTCTCGTCAAACAGGAAAGTCAGTTGTCACTTTAGGTGTTGCCTTAGCAATTGGTTTAGCTGCAACCCACCACGCCGTTCCGCCAACACCAGGACCACTAGGTGTTGCTGGGATATTTGGGGCCGATGTTGGTATGATGGTGATTCTTGGTTTAATTGTGTCGATACCAGTGATTATTGTTGGTGTCCTATATGCGAAATGGTTAGGTAAAAGAATATACCAACTTCCAGAAGAAGATGGTGAAGGATATTACAGACCAACAGCCAAAGAAGCATTTAAAGAATTTGAAGATGCAGTGAGTGTACGCGATAAAGAACTACCATCATTTATGAGATCATTCTTACCAATCTTAATTCCTTTAATTTTAATATTTGGGAATACTGGTATGAACGCGCTAGTAGAGAGTGGTGTTTTATCGCTTTCTGAAACTGTACTAAATTACATTACCTTTTTAGGAAATCCGATTGTCGCTGTTGGACTTGGTCTAATATATGCTTTGGTATTCTTAACTAAAGGCTATTCAAAAGATGACACATTGGAAGAACTTGAAAATGGTATAAAAACAGCTGGGATTATTCTGCTAGTCACTGGTGCAGGTGGCGCTTTAGGTGAAGTGCTTCGTGTCAGTGGAACAGGTGAAGTAATTGCAGAATACGTTGCAACTTGGAGTGTACCAGCTATACTTATTCCTTTCTTTATAGCAACCTTCGTTAGACTTGTTCAAGGAAGTGGGACAGTTGCTATGATTACAGCTGCTTCAATTGCGGCACCGATCGTTTCAAACATGGGACTTGATCCAGTATTAGCTGCTCAAGCTGCTGCTTTTGGTGCCATGGTATTCTCATACTTTAATGACAGTCTATTCTGGGTGGTTAACAGAATGCTTGGCATTAAAAAAATCAAAGAGCAAATTATGGTTTGGTCTGTTCCGACAACCTTGGGCTGGTTAACAGCTGGAATTACCTTAGTATTGATAGATTTAATATTCTATTGATTATTACTCTTGTATTACAGAAATTCTCAGCAACTTATTAAGTGTCAATTTTGCAACCTTCAATCCCAATAGTATCAAGGGATTGAAGGTTTTAATCATTATTTAAGTAAAAAGTGAATATGACATCGTTAAACTGGATGGTTCAAGCACTTTTCACTTATATTACAAGTCAATTACAATCACCAATTTCATGGATAGCTGTGCTATAGTAATACTCGTGGAAAAGATGAGTTATGCATCAAATACATATTCCGAAATTATGGAGGAAAAAATATAATGAAAAAAACTATTATCTCTGCGGCATCTCTAACAGCTTTATCAGCAGTAGCTGCAGCTAACATATCAGCATCAGAAATCACAGTAGATTCAGGAGATACGCTTTGGAGTCTTTCTTCAGAAGCAGGTAAAACAGTTGAGGAAGTAAAATCACTTAATAACTTAACTTCAGACCTTATCTTCCCTGGAGATGTTCTTAAAATTGATGGAGAAGTGAAAAACGCTCCAGCACCTACAGAAGAAACTAAAGAAGTTGCAACGGATGCGACTACATACACAATCGAAGCAGGCGATACTTTATTCTCTATCGCTAACCAATTCAACGTTACAGTAAGTGACCTACAAGAATGGAACAACTTATCAACAGATCTAATCTTCGTTGGTAAAACAATTTCAGTTGCAGGTGACCAAGGTCAAGCTGAAGCAGCACCTGCAGTAGAAGAAACAACTGAAGTTGAAGAAGTACAAGAAGCTCCTGCTGTTGGGGAAGTAGAAGAAGTTGAAGAGGTAGAAGAAGTTCAAGAAGTTGAAGCGGCTCCTGCTGTTGAAGAAGTAGAAGAAACAGAAGAAGTTGATCAACCAAATGCAGCTCCAGCAGCTGAACCACAAGTTTCTGGTGGTAACGCAGCATCAATTGCACAATCACTAGCAGCTGGTAAGAGCTATGTATATGGTGGAAACTCTGCAACAGCAGTAGACTGTTCAGCATTCACACAACAGTTCATGAAGGCATTCAACGGTAAAGATATTCCTAGAACGACTTACGGTCAACAAGCAGCTGGTACACAAGTATCTAGCCCACAACCTGGAGATCTAGTATTCTTCAATAACTACTCACACGTTGGTGTTTACATTGGTAACGGACAAATGGTAGATGCACTTAACCCATCAGAAGGCGTTGGACAGCGTGCAGTATCATACGTACACGGTCACGTTGACGGTTACTACAGATTCTAATATAAATATGATATAGAGAAAGGCTTGAATCTTATGATTCAAGCCTTTTTTTGATTACTGATATCTATTTTCTTTGAATTTTAAACCGAGTTCATCACGGAGTGTCTGACCACTGTAGTCAGTCTCATAGTATCCACGTTCGACTAAAATTGGTATCACTTTATCAATAAAGTCTTCAAATATTTGACCGAAGACATGTGGGATTAAGACGAAACCGTCTGCTGCATCGTTATCAATCCACTCAATAATTTGAACAGCAATTTCTTCATATGTACCCATAAAGGCACTTTCTCTAGTCGTTTCTTCCATAGCGACTTGTCTAAGCGTTAAATTGTTTTCTTTGGCGCGCTTTTTAATTTCATCTGTAGTAGATCTAAAGCTGTTCTTGCCAACATCTCCAAGTTCTGGGAAGGTGGCATCAACATCGTATTGACTGAAGTCATGGTGATCGAAATAGCGGCCTAAATAGGCGAGGGCTTCATCAATCGTCACTAGATTTTTAAGATATTCATAGCGAGAACGAACTTCTTCTTGATCTTTACCAACAATAGGCTGAAGGGTAGGAAAGACTTTAATATCTTCAGGCTTTCTACCACTGTCGATTGCTTTTTGTTTTAAGTCTCTATATGTTTCTTTGGCATGTTCTAAAGTGCTCGCATTGGTAAACACAGCATCTGCGTGGCGGGCTGCGAATCGAGAGCCTTTAGGTGAGGCACCAGCTTGAAAGATAATGGGTTGACCTTGTGGTGAGCGCTCTATATTTAAAGGACCTGCAATATTGAAAAAGTCCCCTTGGAAGTTTAATTCGTGCATCTTTTCTTTATTGAAATACTGACCACTTTCTTTATCACGAGTGAACGCATCATCTTCATATGAATCCCATAGTCCTTGAACGACTTGAAGGTGTTCATCTGCAATGTCGTAGCGAAGGCTGTGTTCAGGGTGTTTATCCTTACTAAAATTTTTAGCACTGCCTTCTAGTGGTGAAGTGACAACATTCCAACCAGCGCGTCCGCCTGATACATGGTCAATCGACATAAGTTGACGTGCAATAGTGTAAGGTTCACTGTAAGAGGTTGATACTGTACCCACTAAACCAATCTTAGATGTGATTGGAGCTAAAGCTGCTAAGAGAGTTAGGGGTTCAAAGCGACTGAGAAAATGTGGAATAGATTTATCATTAATATATAAGCCATCAGCTACAAATAAAAATGAGAAGGCAGCATCTTCAGCTTTTTTACTTACACTTTTTAAGAAATCAAAATTGATACTTGCATCTTCTGGCACATCTTCACTTCTCCAGGCATTCATATGGCCACCTGGTCCATTTAACATAACTCCGAATTTTACTTTTTTAGTCATTATATTTCCGCCTTTTCTTTATTTTGTGTATGAATTGGCGCAAGTGCTTCTACAGTTTTCTCACGTATGGTGTGATCATTCGTTGGTAAGTGGAACATAAATTCATCGATTCCAATCTCTATAGAAATTTCCTCGAGTTCTCTTAGTATTTCTTCAGCACTTCCAATAATCATGTGTGGCTCTTGTTTGTTCACTTCAAATTTTTCAGCTGAAGTTTTTACAAAGTCGTTCACTTGCTCTTTGTTAACCACTCTTAGAGATTTACCATTTTCAAATGTAATTACATATAATTCATTTTCTTTTATCAGTTGAAGCTTTTCTTCTTCACTTTCAGCAACTAAAACAGATAAGGCGACAATGACTTTACCGTTAGGATTTGTTTCCTTATACACTTTAGCTACTTCTTTTAAGAGTGATGGGTCATTTTTGATAAAATGAGCAAAGATAAAATTCACATCATTCTTAGCTGCAAATTCAGCTGATGTGGGACTACTACCAAGTAAATACATGGTTGGCCTTGATGACTCTGTATCTAGAGAAATCTTTAAGTGTTCTCGATTGTTGTGAGTGCCATCAATATATGATTTTAGTTTTAAAAATCGGTCATTAAAAGAATCAATATCATCTCTTAGTTCATGTTGCAAAGCTTCTGTTGCAAGTGGTGTACCACCAGGCGCCTTGCCGACTCCTAAATCCACACGGCCAGGTGCTAGATGGCTAATTAATTGGAATTGTTCAGCCACATGGAAAGGATTATGGTGGGACAGCATAACACCGCCCGCACCAATATTTATATTTTTAGTGTGATTTAATAAATGGGTTACTAAAACTTCTGGAGACGTACCAATCACATGTTCCATATTATGATGCTCTGAAACGAAGTATCTTGTATAGCCAAGTTCATCAGCCATTTTAGCGAGTTTCGTTGTGTGCTGAAGTGATTCTTCTACAGTGTGATTAATGAGTAAAGGACTTTGATTTAATAGGCTAAACTGCATGAAATTCTCCTTCTATCTATGTATTTTACTATCCTACTTGGAAACTATGAATTAAAAGTAATGATATCATGTTTTTAGAATTATTCAACAATTATTTCCTACTTAACTAGTATGATTAGCTATTAAAAAAACAGCCATCCAGAGGATGACTGTTCCTTTATCCTTTATGACTAAGCATTGGTTCTGTTTTACTAAAATCAGACTGCTTTAATTCTTCAATACGTTCTCTAACAAACTCATTAGATAAATTATGCTCAACGATGTAACGATTTCTTGAGTGCTCTGCACATTCCATAGAACAACCGCCTAAGTGATATGCTTGATTCTCTTCTGAAGCAAGAATTTGCGCATTACATTCAGGGTTAGCACAATTGATATAACGTTCGCAAGGTGTGCCGTCATAGTGATCTTTACCAACTACAACATGTTCTACTTGGTTGATAGGAACTGTTAATCTTTCATCAAATACATACATTTGACCGTCCCATAACTGACCTTTAGCAACAGGGTCTTTAGAATAAGTCGCAACCCCTCCATGGAGTTGTGCAACATTATCAAAGCCTTCTTCTTTTAACCAGCCTGAGAACTTCTCACAGCGGATTCCACCTGTACAATAAGTTAAGATCTTTTTACCTTCAAATAGATGTCTGTTATTTCTAACCCATTCCGGTGTGTCTCTGAAAGTTTCTACTTCCGGCTTAATCGCACCACGGAAATGGCCAACATCATATTCGTATATATTTCTAACGTCTAAGACGACTGTATCTTCTCTTTGCATTTGTTCATAAAATTCTTCGGGAGATAAATATTCTCCAGTTTGATTACGTGGATCAATGTCCTTATCCAAACTCAAGTTAACGAGTTCTGGGCGAGGACGGACAAACATTTTCTTAAATGCATGACTGTCAGCTTCATCAATTTTAAAGACCATGTCTTTAAATAAAGGATGAGCTTTCATGTATTCCATGTAACGCTCAGTTTGCTCATAATCTCCTGAGACCGTTCCATTGATACCTTCAGTAGCAACTAGAATACGACCTTTAAGTCCTAAATCTTTACAAAAGCGTAAGTGCTCAGCGGCAAATGTTTCTGGATCTTCTACGTCTACGTAGTGATAATAAAGTAAAACACGATATTTCATTGTCAATTTTCCACCTATCATAAATATAATTGCAGGTTACACCTGATAGTTTTACGTACCATATTGTAACAGATTTAGGCTCGGTTTTGTTAAGTAAATTGTGTTAATATTTATAATAATGAGGAGTGAGGATATGGAAGTCAAAATTTACGTGGATATTGCTTGCCCGTTTTGCTATATTGGTAAGAAAAATTTAGAAGAAGCACTTAGTAATTTTAAGACAGATGAAGAAATACATCTTAATTATTTAAGTTATGAATTGGATAATCAAAGAGCTAAAGAACCAAAAGATAATATTTATGACTACTTAGCAGAAAAAAATGAACAACCACTCGATGAAATTCACGATATGGTAGACCGTATTGTTGCAGAAGGACAAAAGGTCAACATTGAATTTAATATGGATAAAGTCATTCCTGCCAATACGAGAGATGCGCACCGTCTATTAAAACTTGCTAAGGAAAAAGGTAAAGGTGAAGAAATTTTAGAATTACTCTACCAAGCCTACTTCAGCCAAGGTAAAAACATTTCTGACCATCAAGTATTAGAAGACCTTGCCCTTAGTGGAGGACTAGAAAAAGAAGATGTTAGAGAGCTCTTAGAGGATCCTTCTATTAATTTAGAAGAAGTGATCGGAGATTTCAATTTAGCTAAGGTCAACAAGATAAAAACCTTACCTTACTATATCTTTGATGATACTTTTGCTATCGCAGGTGCACGTGAAGCGAAGCACTATACGATTGCTTTAAATAAAACACTTAAAAATAAATAAAAGGACACCCAGGAAGTGATTTCCTGGGTGCTCATCCATCCCCATGGATTTTAGTTGTTAGCTGCTGTCTTGTCTACTGGTTTGATTAGTCTAAATAAGTGATAGACGATTCCAATTAAAAGTAAAATAGGTACGATAACAAGTACCAAGAAGAATGCAGTACCACCAGCTTGACGTAAACCGAAGTTTGCAAAGAATTCATCAGATGTTACTTCGAGTAAAGGTGGTAGGAAAGCAAAGTAATAAATTAAACCTACAGCGACAAGTGTTAATACATAGAACACTAGATTTGAGATGTGATACGGTACTGTGTTCTTGTCAAATTTGAACATTATAAAACCCCTTACATTTTAGTCTTTTAATTAGTATACAACAATGTATAATTAAATGCATAGCACTTGAGCGAATTTAATTATTTAATAGATAAACGAGGGATGTATTATGACACTTAGATTAGCAAAAAGCGATGATGTGGATAGGGTAATGGAAATTGTGAAAAGCGTCATCCCTGCAATGCACAAAGCTGGAAATTATCAGTGGGGCGCTGATTATCCTACGGCTGAGGTCTTTTTAAATGATGTTAAAAATGGCTCTCTTTATGTTTATGAAGAAGAGAGCGTAATCAAAGGATGTATTGTAGCTGATGAGAATCATGCTTATGCCTATGATGATATTCCATGGGAACTGGCAAGAATTGATTGTCTAGCCACACATAGGTTAGCCATCAGTCCTAATTTTCAAGGGCAAGGGCTTGCTCAAAAAATCATCCAAGGGATTATAGATGTGGGTAAAGAGCGAGGTTATCTTGGTATACATACTGACACATCCTTAGAAAATAAACCAATGCAATACTTGTTTGAGAAATTAGGTTTTGAATTTAAGGGGCAACTCAACCTAGATGACAACTTAGATGATTGGTACGTCGCTTACGAAATCGTTTTTTAAGAAGAATTATAAACAAGTTCAAAGGGCTATAATTAAACTTTAGGGGGATTTACAAGTGAAGCTATTAGCGAAACTGATTGCTGGTATTGTCGTCGGTATAATTGTTGGTGGATTATACTATCTAGTTGGTCCAGAAGGAACGACAGGCGCAATCATGGAATTTATCGTAAGATTGTTTGTTACACTTGAATCAATTTTAGGTGCATTTATCTTCTTCACAATACCGTTTATTATTTTATTCTTTATTGCATCAGGGATATCTCAAATTGGTACGGGATCAGGAAAAGTTGTTGGTGCAACACTCGGTGTGGCTTATGTTTCAACTTTAGGTGCAGGACTTATGGCATATGCCGTAGCATCATTTATTATGCCACGTATTACAGAAGGGTCTTCAGTACCTGAAGAGGGCAGTGCGCTCTCACCATTTATTGAGTTTGAACTACCAGCAATTATCGATATTCTACCGGCATTAGTACTCGCATTTGTCGTCGGTATTGTCATGAATATGCTTAAACTTGAACTCATGATAAAATTCTTTGATCAAGGGAAAGATATCACTGAATTTGTCATTGAAAAAGTAATTATTAGAATATTACCTTTCTACATTGCAGGTGTATTCGCAGGTATGGCAGCAACAGGTACAGTCTTTGATACCTTAAAAGTATTTGGAGTTGTGCTGCTCGTAGCAATTATCATGCACTGGGTTTGGTTACTTGTACAGTATACTGTGGCAGGTTCACTTATTAAGAAAAATCCATTTGCGATGTTAAAAAATATGCTACCAGCATACTTTACAGCGCTTGGAACAATGTCATCTGCAGCAACGATTCCAGTGACTTTAGAGCGTACTAAAACAAATGGAATTAGAAATAAAATTGCAGACTTTGTAATTCCTTTATGTGCAACCATCCATTTATCTGGTTCTACAATTACAATTGTCAGCTGTTCAATCGCTGTAATGACGATACTTCCAGGTTACGATATGCCTGGTCTTTGGGAAATGCTAGTTGTTATCTTACTACTTGGTGTCGTTATGATTGCAGCACCAGGTGTTCCAGGTGGTGCAATTATGGCCGCAAGTGGTGTGCTTATGACTAACCTTGGCTTTAATGAAGCGGCTGTTGCTTTCATGATTGCTTTATATGTTGCACAGGATAGCTTTGGAACTGCAACCAATGTTACTGGTGATGGTGCGGTTGCGGCTGTTATCGATGCATATGAACAAAAATTGAACAAAAACCAAGTTGATAGTGAATAATCACTTAAGACAAAGTCGTACACGTGCGACTTTGTCTTTTTTTGTTTATAATTGTTTAGATGGCAATATGTAATAGTTAGAGGGAAATTAAATGAAATCAAAAACAATCTTATTTATAGTCGTCGTTATCTGCTTTTTAGATCTATTTATTCAACTACCAATCGTAACGCCCTTCGCTTTAGAACTCGGAGCATCCGAGTTTATGGCAGGCATAGTGGTTGCGATGTACTCCCTATTCAATATGGTGGGGAATATGGCAGGCGGTTTTTTATCGGATAAATATGGACGCAAAAATACTTTACTAGTCGGTATGTTTCTACAAATCTTCTTTGTTTTAATCTACACAATGACACCGTCTATTCCTATTCTTTTAGTGGTGCGTGCCTTACATGGCTTTTCGAGCGGGATTTTAACACCAGCGGCCTTTAGTTTAGTCGGAGATGTGTCTAGAAAGTCAGCAATTGGTAAATCTATGGCTCTAACCGGTGCAGCTATAGGGACTGCTGCAATTTTAGGCCCTGCAACAGGCGGTATAATCTCCTCTACAATGAGCTATGAAATGGTATATTATATACTTTCAGTGACCTATGTAGTTGGTACACTACTAGTCTTCTTCGCAATTAAAGAAAGTACAACAGATGATAGTAGAGGTCATCACAGTCAAACTGCTTTTAAAGAATTATTATTAAGACCATCACTAAATGTGGCTTATATTTCATCATTTACTTTGATGGTTGCACAAGGCACCTTGGCTTTTGGTTTGCCGATAAAAACCGATTTACTTGGTCTTGAATCATCAGCAACAGGCATGATGCTAAGTGTCTTTGGTATTACGGCAATTGTGGTCTTTCTAACGCCTATTAATCGAATCTATACTAATTATAAGAGTGAAGCTTTAGTTGCTTTAGGTATTTTGGTACTAAGTATTAGTATGATTACGATTCAAATCGTTCCTTCTGCCTTAGGTATATTTGTAGTCATGGTAATATATGGACTTGGCTTTGCTTTGACCTTCCCATCGATGAACAAAATTATTGCAGAGTCTTCTGAAATGCATGAGAGAGGTAAGGCTAATGGCATATTCTACTCCTACTTTTCTCTAGGATCTGTAGCAGGTTCGACCTTAGCAGGCTATTTCACGACCGCATTTGGTCTACCTTTTTTTGGAATAGGTTTTGTGACCTTATTAATGTTAGGACTCATGCTTTTTGTTAGAGCAAAATGGGTATAAACTATGTGGGGAAGTGAGCACATGAAAAAGAAAGTATTACTCATGGGAATCCATGGCAGAATTGGTGAACATCTTTATGAAGAACTAAAAGGCACATGTGAGCTATATTGTTTTTCTACTGGCACAGAAGATGTTCAAGAAGATATTGAGTTTATCCAAAAAGATCTCTTTATTCTTCCTGAGGTAGAAGATGCGCTAAATGATATCGACACAGTCATCTTCTTTGAAGACCCAATTATGAGATTAAATCGACTCACACAAGGTAAGTTTAATGATCTATATTTACTTATTGCTGATAATATCGCAAGGGCAAGTAAGTTCAATGATGTCGAACAAATCATTTATATAAAAGATGAATTGTCAGATGGTAGAATTTTATCTGTCTTAGGGGCTTATGGCACGGTAGTCAGACAAACTGAAACGCCGATTAAGCGCTATGGTAAAAACCTCAATTACAAGATGAAGGATTATAATAGTGTTAGAAGTATCCAACGCGCTCCAATACCAACGGGATGGTCTTTAGAAGATATTGCTTGGTACTATTTTGGCTGGTTAGATGACATCGTTTATAATGTAGTAAATACGGTGATAAAAGATCAAAAAGTATATATGTACTTATTGGATAGACCTGAGCCAATCTTGATTTTAGAATTTAAGAAAGAGCTATCAGAAGAGGATATCGTTATTTTTGAAATTACTGGTGGTAGTCTCAGTAAGAAAACAAACGGTAAACCTCAGCGTTTTGAATTTAGAAAGCTACCAGATGAAGATGAATTTATCATGGCTTTACATGATTTTACACCTTCACTGCCGTGGCCAATTTATCGCTTAACTCAAGCACCAATCCACGGCTTGGTCAGCAGAATTTATCAAGTAGAAATGATTATCAATAAAACTGTGCCTGAAAAGCGGACAAACTCTAAGAAATAAGGAAGATGGATTATGGGAAGAAAATGGAATAATATCAAAGAGAAAAAAGCACAAAAAGATCAAAATACGAGTCGGATTTATGCTAAATTTGGCAGAGAAATTTATGTAGCAGCCAAAAAAGGAGAACCTGATCCTGAGGCTAACCAAGCACTTAAAGTAGTCTTAGAACGTGCGAAAACATATTCAGTACCTAAACACATTATCGATAAGGCGATTGATAAGGCAAAAGGTAGTGACGATGAATCATTTGACGAACTTCGCTACGAAGGATTTGGTCCGAGCGGTTCCATGCTCATCGTGGATGCCTTAACTAACAATGTTAACCGTACCGTATCAGAAGTGAGAGCGGCTTTTGGTAAAAATGGCGGTAACATGGGTGTGAGTGGTGCTGTTAGCTATATGTTTGATAGTGTGTCTGTATTTGTCTTTGAAGGCTATGATGAAGAAACCGTCTTGATGGAACTAATGGAAAAGGAAGTTGATGTTAAAGACGTGACGACAGAAAATGGTTTGACCGTTGTTTACGGTGAGCCTCAAGCCTACAACGATATAAAAAGTGTGCTAGATAATATGGGTATTGAAGACTATAAAGTTGCAGAACTTGCCATGATTGCTCAAAATGAAGTTAGCTTAAGTGATGAAGATCTCGAGCAATTTGAAAGATTAGTGGATGTTTTAGAAGATCTTGAAGATGTTTCTAATGTCTTCCACAATGTGAATTTATCGTAAAACTACTTGAAAGGGGAACATTATGGACTTTAATTATCAAGGAAAAGTTGCAGTAATTACCGGATCAAGCAAGGGTATAGGTAGAGAAACAGCAGAGCAAATGGTTAAATTAGGTGCGAAAGTTCTACTTGTGGCAAGAGGTGAGGACGCGCTTAAAAAAGCAGCTGAAGAAATAAGTGCTCATGGAGATGTCGCTTATATTGTACAAGATATTACGGAGAAAAATGCAGCTGAGAAAATTGTCGAAAGAGCAGTTGAAAAATTTGGGCGTTTAGATGTCTTAGTCAACAATGCAGGAAGCTCTTTTGCTAAAAGTTTTGAAGATATAGACATTCCAGACTGGGAAGATGATATCGACTTAAAAGTAATGTCAGCAGTGAAGATGTCTAAAGCTGCTTTACCATATTTAAAAGAAAATGGCGGTGCAATTTTAAACTTGACCGCAGTGATGGGTAAAACACCTCAGGCGAACTCCTTACCAACAACTGTATCAAGAAGTGCAGGACTTGCCTTAACTAAAGCGATGAGTAAGGATTTAGGGAAATATAATATCCGAGTCAATGCTGTTTGTATCGGTCTAATTCGCAGTAATCAAATTGAAAAACGCTGGAAAAACCAAGCTCCAGACTTAAGTTGGGAAGAGTATTCTGAGAAAAGTGCGGGTAATATTCCACTCGGACGAATCGGTGACACAGCTGAAGCGGCCAATGTGATTACCTTCCTTTGTTCAGATCTCGCCTCTTACGTCAGTGGTACAGCAGTTAATATCGATGGTGGCAGTGGCCACGCGTGGTAAATAAATCAGCTCGACAATCTTAAGTTAAGATTGTCGAGCTTTTTGTATGTTGTATATTGCGTATTGTGTACTGTATACAGATTGATTTGATGTTTTTGGTGATAAGTCATGTCAAAACCCAGCACTTATCACCAAAAGTGATGAGGACAAAGATAAGTCGTGATCAATCTCATCAAATCCACAATCTTATGTAATAATTTTTAATCTGTATAGTGTAGTTTTATCTTGTGATAATGAGTTTCTCAGCTGAAAATTCCATTGGGCATGTCAGAAATGATGCTGAATAGACAAAACAAGCTAAAAAGTCTATTCAGCATGTCAAAAATAGCGCCGAATAGACAAAGTAAGCTAAAAAGTCTATTCAGCATCTCAAAAATAACGCCGAATAGACATGCCCAAGCCCATTCGCCTCAATCAACCCTCCATCTACATTTCCGGGATAAACAGATTACCATTTGTCGCAGCTACAATCGCTTTGATTGAATGCATGCGATTTTCGCCTTGTTGGAATTGTTTTGCAAAAGGGGCGTTAAAGACATCTTCTGTGACTTCCATTTCCGTAATGCCACATTTATCTTTTATCTTCTGACTAAAGCTTGTCTCTGTATTATGAAAAGCAGGTAGACAGTGCATGAAAATAAAATTATCATCGACATTTTCTAAAAGTGCTTCATTTACTTGATAGTCTTCAAGTAATTCTAATCTTTTCTCAGCATCTTTTTCTTCTCCCATAGAAATCCACACATCTGTATAAACGATGTTTGCATCTTTAACTGCGATATCCGACTCGTCTGTCAAAACGATCTCTGAACCTGACTCCTTAGCGTAAGATTTAGCAATCTCTATATATTCTTCATCTGGCATGAGTGACTCTGGTGCTGCGATAGTGATATGAACGCCGAGTAAACTCGCTGTAACTAAGAGTGAATTCGCAACATTATTACGACCATCTCCAATATAAACAAGCTTCAACCCTTCTAAGTAACCAAAGTGCTCTTTAATCGTCATAAAGTCCCCAATCATTTGTGTTGGATGCCATTCATCTGTTAAGCCATTCCACACTGGAACGCCTGCATGTTCAGCTAGGGTTTCTATAGTTCCTTGACTAAATCCACGGTATTCTATGCCATCGAACATACTGCCAAGAATTTTTGCCGTATCTGCTGTTGTCTCTTTATTTCCAAGTTGAATATCATTCTGCCCTAAAAACTCAGGATTGGCACCGAGGTCGTTTAAAGCGACTGTAAAAGCTGATCTTGTTCTCGTTGAACTTTTTTCGAATAAGAGTGCAATATTTTGTCCTTTTAAATACTGATGAGGAATTTTGTTCTTTTTAAGTTTTTTTAAATGGATCGAAAAATCAATTAAATATTCTATTTCTGCTTTAGAAAAATCTGTAATCGATAAAAAGCTTCTACCTTGGAAATGCATATAAGTCCCCCTTATATATTAAAACTCTAATTATTATACTATATATTGTATAAATATTATTAACTACATAATATATAAACTAGCTTTAGAATGCAAGAAGCTATCTTAAAAAGTTGAACATATAAAATTATTGACCGCTTACTGTATTAACTGTATTATTATAATTAATACAGTTGGAGGACGGAGGTGCCTTATGCTTGATATTGACCTGACAAGCCGATTGCCAATATATGAACAAATTATTGAGAATATCAAAACAGAGATAATCAAAGGTGTCTTACAAAAGGACGATCGAATTCCTTCTGTCAGAATCCTAGCACAAGAGTTAACAATTAACCCAAACACTATTCAAAAAGCTTATAGGGAATTAGAAAGACAAGGTTTTATCTATTCACTACCTGGTAAAGGAAGTTTTGTGAATGAAGTAAAAGGTCAAATGAATCAAGAAAGAGTAGCTATCTTAAAAGAAGAAATTGTAGAAAGAGTTGAAGAACTCGTATTTTTAGAGGTACCAGTTTCAGAAATAAAGACTTTATTAAAAGGACATAGTGAGGAGGAGAAAGATGAAGGTTGTTGTTGATGCTACAAGTAAGGAATTTGGTAAAGTGCTTGCTACTGATAATATAAATCTTGAAATTAAACCAGCAACAGTCCATGGTTTATTGGGTTCAAATGGTGCAGGGAAGACGACTTTAATGAAAATTATGTCGGGTATCTACAAGGCGGACCAAGGCATGGTAACTTATGATGGTAAGAATATTTATGAGTCACCCGAAGTGAAGAAAGATGTCGTATTTTTGCATGACATTCCCTTTTTCTTTAGAGGCTCGTCTTTAAAAAAGATGGCCAAACTTTATCAATCTATGTACAGCAATTGGTCAACAGAGCGTTTTAATCAGTTATCTAAGCATTTTGGTTTGTCACCTGATGTTCAGTTATCACAATTGTCAAAAGGGATGAAAAGACAAGCTTCCTTTATCTTAGCCTTTGCAGCAAGACCGAAGGTTATGCTCCTCGATGAACCATTTGATGGTCTTGATCCTATTATTAGAAAACAAGTTAAAAATATTATGATGCAGGATATTGCGAATCATGGTATGACAGTGATTGCATCAAGTCATAATCTAAGAGAGATGGAAGACTTATGTGATTCAGTATCTATCATGCATCAAGGGAAGTTATTATTTAATCAGGATTTATCTGATATTAGAGGTAATCATTGTAAGTTACAAATTGCTTTTAAAACACTACCTGATGATGATTTTTATAAACAATTGAACGTTGTGCACTCAAGCCAAAGAGGACGCATAATTACTTGTATCATTAAAGGGGATATTTCTAAAATTGAGGAAAAAGTGACCAAGTATCATCCTTTAATGTATGATATTTTACCCTTAACTTTAGAGGAGATATTCACTTATGAAATGGGGGAACTCGGTTATGAAATCTCGAACATCATTGTTGAATAAAGCCCTGTTGTCACATTTCTCAAGTGCCATATTTTGGGTCACGCTAATATTCTTGATTTTGAATATTATTTCTCTACCGTTAATATTATGGCTCTATCAACAACAAAGTAATATTCTACAGTTGGAAACGATAAACAAAGACTTTTTCTTACAACTGTCATCAGTACAACAAGTTATTGGAATGAGCTTTGCTGCGATTATCGGCATCATCCTCTTCAATTATTTGAACAATGAAGCCGCATCGGACTTTATGCATAGCTTACCAATTAAAAGAAATAAAATACTGAGTCATATTCTGCTTGTTGGTTTTTCCGCCATTGTGATTCCTTTATTAATTACAGCAATCATTTTAGGACTACAAAGTTTGTTATTTATAGATAATCTTAGTTTGTCCACCATTGCTCTATGGTTTGTCTACTCAATATTTACTCACGTGGTCATCTTTACGATCTCAGTTCTAACAGGATTTTTTGTGAATGGTTCATTTTTACACATTCAACTTATTATCATGGTATTATTTTTACCTTTAGTCTTATGGACACTCATCTACAGTACAGCAGGTTTAACATTTGATGGTGTCTCATCAAGATTTTCTGATTATGTAGAACCGATACTAGACATCACATTTCCCTTCGTTGCCATTGATCAACTCGTCGCAGATTTTAATTTGTCCTTAACGATCACCTGGGCTATTGTCGCAATAATTTTTATCATTTTAACCTTTATTGTGTATAAATATCGCCGCAATGAAAGAGTGAATCTCAGCTTTAATTTTACTTGGCTTAAAGATATTCTTATCGCTATCACGACAGTAGCAGGAATGCTCGCTCTAGGTACCTTTGTATCTTTCTTTATAGAGCATAGCTTATTCATTTCAATCATCGCCTATGTGGTTGGTGCATTGATTACTTTTATCATCGTGGAGATGCTCTTTCAAAGCAGTGTTAAAATCAGTTTTTCACTCAGAACCTTCTCAATTACCATAGTGACCATCATAGTCTTTTGGTTACTTTTTATCTTGTCTTGGAATCATTACATTAATTCTGTACCTGATAAAGAGAATATTGAGAGTGTGTCGATTACGACTGATGGAAACACTATGTACCAAGAACCAGTAGATGACTTTTTCGAAGAAAGTTATATGTTTAAATCAAACCGTCAAGCGATAGAGAATGCTAGAAATATTCACGAAATTGCGGTGGCTGAAAAAGATAGTCCTCGTCTATATAATGAAAATTCAAGTCCGGTAATGATCTCTTATAAATTGAAGGATGGTCATACAAAAACTCTAGAATTCCTAACACTAGACTCTGACTCAAAAGTGATGGATTTAATCGATCAACAAAAAAACAGAGAGTACAACATGGAAGAAGATATGTTGCTCAATATGAAAAATGACAGAGACCTAGATACACTAGCAGCCAATGAAACTATGATTGAACTTGATAAAAATCTTGTTTCAGACTACAAAAATAAAGAATCTGACTTACAAGTATTAAATCCATACATTGGAAATGAGACTGGAAGAATATCTATAGAGGCAAGTGACTCAAGTAATTACCAGACTGGTCAAAGTTCTCTCTACAACCCTGCTATTTTAGACAATGTTGAAGATGAAGAATACAAGCTGACTGATCTTATGAATATTGATGAAACAAGTGAAATGTATCTCCTTGAAATTGAAGAGGGTGAGTACAAAGACTTCTTCAAGGACTTTAATTCAATAAGTCTAAGTAAAATGAAAGAGGAGTACGATATTCAAGATGTAGAAGATGCACCACAAGTGATTCAAGATTTAAATGACAAAGGTCTAGACCCATCATCTGGTAAATTATTAATTTATGGCTATCCTGAATATTCAGCAGATGATTTAGATGAAGAGACCGCTGCCAACATGATTTATAAAATCATCTCGATTAAGTAAAATATAAGCAAAAGTTATAGAGATTAGAAATAAAAAGAGCTATCTCTATACTTTTGCTTTATTTTTTTTGTATAATTACAATCAGGAGATGAATGCCATGAAAATAAAGTATCTTAACAAGAAAAAATGGCGACGTTTACTACGTTCAAAATATGATGAAAAAATAATTTCCTATCAGGGCAGTGATATCCTTGTGGGCATTATTTACATGTATAAAGTTCGTGATCCTCTAGTCGTATCAGTGGTCGGAGAAGATACTTTAGTGGCTGCAAACAACTACAAGTGGCTGCAACTCATGCCAGCATCCACAAACTACAGCATTACAGTAATGTATGATGAGAAGTGGCAAGAGATACAGTATTACTTTGATATTAACAAATCTCATACCTTAGAACTTGGTAAGGCTAGGAGAGAGGATTTATATTTAGATGTCTTAGTGTTACCAGACGGACGTTTTGAGTTAGTAGATGAAGACGATATAAAACGTGCTTTTAAAAAAGGAAGAATTACTGCAAAAGAGAGAGATTTCGCTTATAAAGTTGCTAATGATTTAATGGATGACATAGCAAATGATTTTTCCAAATATAAGGCACTAGCATCATATGCATTAAAGGAAATCAAAAAATCAGGCCATAGCAATAAGAATAGCTAATTTAATGGAGGTTGTACAGTGAAGGTCGATGACTATCGTTTACTAGCGACTCTAAGTGAGGCAAAAACTTTACGGAAAGCCGCAGAGAAATTATATATATCACAACCCGCAGTCAGTCAGCGCTTAAAATCTATTGAAGATGAGTGGGGCGTACAGATTTTTATCAGAACCAAAAAGGCTTTATATACAACTGGTGTAGGCGAGAAAATTATAGAACATGCCAAGAAGGTTGTCGATGAAGAGCGCCGAGTTAAAGATTATATCGTTGCCAATGAGGGTGCAATTGAAGGGAATATTTCAATTGGGGTATCATCACTAATTGGTTATACGATTTTACCAGACATGCTCGCTAAATATTTAAATGAGTTTCCTGACGTGAATGTAAAAATCAATGTTGGTTCTACCCAGGAAATTATTGCAAATCAAGGTGAATACCACTTATCAATTGTTAGAGGGTCACGTGTACTCAACAAGGAAAATGAACTCTTATACAGAGACAGACATTATCTAGTGACACCGAAAGATATGGATGTAGAAGATTTAACCATTATTGAGTTCCAAGCGGACCCCACTTATATTACGCACATTAAAAATTACTTCGAAGCACGCTTCAACAAAAAATATGAACCTCAAATATTCGTTGACCAGATTACAACTTGTCGTGAACTCCTTAGAAAAAAAGTGGGAATCACGGTATTACCTGAGCTTGTTTTAGAAGGCTTGGACCTTGATAATTATTATATCGAAGAAGTGAAGGTAGAAGACAAACCGTTGATCAGAGAAACGTATTTATCTTACGACAAGAGTGTCATGATGTTACCACAGGTAGAATCATTTGTGGAAATGATTAGAAATGAATCCAAGGAAAGTGAACAAAGTTAAGGTGGACGAGTAATGATAAAAGACCTATTTCAAATTCAAAACTATAAACTATTTTTGATGAACATGACCTTACTAGGTATGGCGGTAGCAATTACCGCCCCTTTTCTAGTCATCTTTATGACTGGACATCATGGAATGTCATCTTCTGTTTATGGCATATTCATGGCAACAGCAGCAGTGGGAAGTTTTATCGTCAATACAGTAATTGGCCGCATGAGTGATAGGCTAACATTTGACCGAAAATACTTGATCATTGCTGCCTTATTTATGCAAATTTGTGCCTTTTTAAGCTTTTTACTTATTCCCAACACATGGATACTGATTGTATCTTATATTATATTCTTTTCTCTAGGTGCACCGGCTATGCCGCAGTTATACGCATCTGCTAGAGAATCGATTAACCAATACCGTTCAAGTATTGCGGTTATGGCGAACACCATCTTACGTTCCATGTTCAGTTTCGGTTTCTTATTTGGTCCCTTGGTGGGTTCCTTACTCCTTGCACGTTTTGATTTTGTTGGTTTGTTCTGTGGGACTGTGATAATGTTTCTTGTTGTCTTTATGGCGTCATTTTTAATAAAAAACTCTATACCACCTGCAGTATCAGATGAAATAGAATTAACTTCATTTGAAGAGAAAAAAAGCCCGAATCTATTAAAGAACCTTACTTTGCTAATTCCATTTTTAGCATTTACCTTCTTACATGTGGGTCAGTGGAGTTACTTACTTAACATGCCTTTATTCGTTACAAGCCACCTAGGTGAAGCGGACAGTGCTGTAGGGATACTTTCTAGTATATGTGCAGGTTTGGAAGTTCCTCTGATGATTTTTATGGGTTATGTCGCAAGTCGCATCTCTTCAAAAACCTTACTGATCATTGCAGCCTTTGTCGGTGGAACTTATTTTCTTTCAATAGGGATTTTTGAAAGCTTTACTATGATGCTTGTTGGACAGCTGGCACTTGCTTTATTCCTAGCAATTCTATTAGGCTTAGGTATTAGTTACTTCCAAGATTTACTGCCACAATTCCCTGGCTATGCATCAACCTTATTTGCTAACGCGATGATTATTGGCCAATTATTAGGGAATTTACTTGGTGGTTTCATCAATGATTTACTCGGTGTAGAAAATGCCTTTTATTTTAGTGCGGCATTTTTATTTACTGCTTTTATTCTATTTTTCTTTACTAAGAAAGAAGTAAGAGAAGGAGAAATTTAATGGAAATAATATTATGGTTAATTGTTGCCTTAAGTTTTATACTCGGATTTTTAGGTATTATTTATCCGATACTCCCATCAGTTATTTTATTTTGGGTTGGTTTTTTAGTTTATAACTTTTTCATTGGTGATGAATTATCATGGATGTTTTGGGTCATTGCAGGTGCTTTGACTTTAATCTGTTTAGTCAGTGACGTCGTTGCCAATAGTTATTTTGTTAAGAAGTTCGGAGGCTCTAAGAAAGGGGAATTGTCCGCTGTTATCGGGGCGATACTAGGGATGTTTATCTATCCGCCGTTCGGTGTGATTTTTGTTCCTTTTGTCTTTGTTTTTGCAGTGGAGTATATCCAGTTAAAGGATATAAATGCTGCTTTTAAGGCGGCATTAGGCTCATTTCTCGCCTTTATTTCAAGCGCCATCTTCGATGTGATAATCTATATCTTCTTAGTTATCTTCTTCCTACTAGATGTCTTTGTATATTAATAAAAATAAAAGGTGCACTTAAGCCCAGACTGGGTTCAAGTGCACCTTTTTTAGTTATTGTATCTTAAAGCTCTATAGATCAGAACTGCTGCAAGTGAAATAATGATGAAGTAGATAATACTCAAGATTGAGTTCACTAAATCTTGTTTTTCAATAAACATTCTTATAGAAAAGATCAGGATAGAGTGTATGACAACCAAAGAGATAATCCACTGTATATTCCCCTTTTTATAAAGTAGAACCAGGACGATTCCAACCATAAATATCAGGGTAATTAAAATTTTAACAATTTCAATATTCATAAGTTTTCACTGCTTATTTTTCAGTTTTAGAAAAAGCTTCATCTTCAGCTGTTGTCGCATCTTCAGCCTCATCGTCAAGAACTTCACGAACGTTATACATTTCGTATTGTGCTTCATGTTTACCACTTTGTATATCTAGAGCAAAGTGACATGCCACTTCATGTTGGCCATCAAACTCAGGATTTTTTTGTTCCAAGTGTGGCTCATCAGTACGACAAAGGTCTGTCGCAAATGGACAACGCGTATGGAAACGACATCCAGTTGGTGGATTGATAGGTGAAGGCACATCTCCACGTAAGAAGATACGCTGTGATTTATTTCTTGGATCTGGTACCGGAATTGCTGATAATAAAGCTTTAGTATAAGGGTGTTGTGGGTTATTAAAAATAGCCTCAGTATCCCCAATTTCAACAATTTTACCTAAGTACATTACAATGATGCGGTCTGCAATATGGCGGACAACACCAAGGTCATGTGAGATGAAAAGATAAGTTAAACCGAATTCTTTTTGCAGGCGTTTTAATAAGTTTAATACTTGCGCCTGAATAGAAACGTCTAGAGCAGATACTGCTTCATCACAAATGATAAGTTTAGGGTTAACTGATAAAGCTCTCGCAATCCCAATACGTTGACGCTGACCACCTGAAAATTCATGTGGGTAGCGGTCAATTTGATGTCTTTGTAAACCAACTGTTTCCATCAGTTCTACAATACGTTGGTTTCTTTCTTTACGAGGCACAACATTTTGAATGTCCATTGCTTCCCATAAAGTTTGTCTAACTGTCTTACGAGGGTTGAGTGATGCATAAGGGTCTTGGAAGATAATTTGCATATCTTTTCTCATCTTACGCATTTCATCCTTAGACATTGATAAAACATCTTTACCTTGGAATTCTACTTTTCCGTTAGTCGGTTCATCTAATCTAAGAATGGCACGGCCTGTTGTAGATTTACCACAACCAGACTCACCAACAACCGCAACAGTTTCACCTTCTTTAATTTCGAAAGTAATGCCGTCAACTGCCTTAACATGGTTGACTGTTCTGCCAAAGAAACCCCCTTTGATAGGGAAGTGTTGCTCTAAATTTTCAATATTTAACAGTGTATTATTTGGCATTTAGTTGTACCTCCTTATCTCCATCCCATTGATCAGTATGGATCCAGCATCTAACTTCATTGCCGTTACCTAAATCTTCGAGTTCAGGTAGCGTCTTACAAATATCTGATGCGAAAGGACAACGTGGTGCGAATCGGCAACCTGTTGGCATTTCATCAGGTGCAGGTACGTTTCCTTTGATAGGAATTAGTTCATCTTGCTTTTTATCGTGTCGAGGTAATGAATTTAATAGACCAACAGTATACGGGTGTTTTGGATTTTCAAACAAAGTATAGATGTCAGCGTATTCGACAACTTTCCCAGCATACATAACAGCAACGTAATCACATGTTTCAGCAACAACACCAAGGTCGTGTGTGATCATAACAACACTCATACCAATTTCTTCTTGAAGGTCTTTAATTAACTCCAAGATTTGAGCTTGGATTGTTACATCAAGTGCTGTTGTTGGCTCATCAGCGATTAAGAGATCTGGTTTACAAGCAAGTGCCATTGCAATCATAACACGTTGTCTCATACCACCGGATAGTTCGAATGGATATTGATCCACACGTTTTTCTGGTGAAGGAATACCAACAAGTTCAAGCATTTCTATAGCTCTTTTAGTACCATCTTTTTTCCCTAATCCTTGGTGGATTTTAAAAGATTCTCTAAGTTGTTGTCCAATTGTGAATGTCGGGTTTAAAGACGTCATTGGTTCTTGGAAAATCATTGAAATTTCATTACCACGAATTTGACGCATGCGTGAATTTTTCACTTTCGTGAGTTCTTCACCTTTATATTTGATACTACCGCTTTTTATCTTACCGGGATCTTCAATCAAGCGTAAGACTGATAGGGCAGTAATACTTTTTCCTGATCCACTCTCTCCCACAATACCTAGGGTTTTACCTTTAGGCACTTGGAAAGTTACTCCATCTACTGCCTTTACTTCATTGTCACCAACGAAAAAGGAAGTACGGAGATCATCTATATCGAGAATAATATCTTCTGACATGTTTTCTCTCCTCCTTAGTTTAAGTCCACACGTTTATTGAGTAATCTGTACGAAATGTCGACGATTAAGTTGACTAAAACAAAGACTACCGCAATGACTAAAATAGCGCCCTGAACGACAGGGAAGTCGCGTTGTAAAATTGAGTCGATAATCAAACGTCCTAGACCATTTATGGCAAAGACACTTTCAGTTAATACTGATCCTGCAAGGAAACTACCGAATTGGATACCAACGACGGTAATGACAGGAATTAGGGCATTCTTCAGTGCGTGGCGGAGAATAACTGAGCCTTCTTTAACACCTTTTGCTCTAGCAGTACGGATGTAATCTTGATCGATCACATCTAGCATTGAACTACGTGTCATACGTGCAATAATTGCTGCTCCAGCAGTACCAAGGGTAATGACTGGTAAAATGTTTTGTTCTAAGCTACCCCAACCAGTTGGTTTAAAGATTGGGAATTCAATAGCGAACCATTGGATTAACATTAAACCTAACCAGAAGTTCGGCATAGATAGTCCAAATAGTGCAATAACCATCATTGCAACGTCTTCAAATGTATATTTTCTAACAGCTGAAATAATCCCAACTAAAAGTCCCCAGAAAATACTGAAGATCATAGAGATGACTGACAGCTCAAGTGTAATCGCAAAACGTGCTTTGATATGGTCAAATACCGGGATGTTATCGCGGATTGAAGATCCAAAATCAAGTTGTACAACATTTCCTAAAAATCTAAAATACTGTTCGTAAAGTGGGTCATTTAACCCTAGTCTAGCTTCGATTGCTTTAACAGTTGCTTCAGGTGCACTTTCACCAGCCATGATGACTGCTGGGTTACCAGGAGTGAGGTGCATCAAACTGAACACGAGTATAGTTACCCCAAGTAGAACGGGAATCAGTTGAAGTAATCTTCGAATGATAAATTGTGTCATGATTTCCTCCTCCTATTTCTTAGCTTTCGGATCTAGCGCATCTCTCAAGCCGTCTCCAAATAAGTTAAATGCTAAAACGACAATAACAATCATGATACCAGGGAAGAATGTAATATGTGCTGCCTGATACATATAGTTACGTCCATCGTTTAGCATCGCACCCCATTCTGGTGTTGGTGGTTGTACACCAAGACCTAGGAAGGAAAGACCAGCTGCTGACAGAATTGCTGTAGCGATAAAGATTGTAGTGTTAACGATAATTGGTGACATGATATTCGGTAAAATATGTTGGAAAATAATCTTACCGTCACGTGCACCTAAAGCTCTTACTGCATCGACGTATTCGAGCTTTTTAGTCGTTAATGTAGACCCACGGACGATACGTGCAAATTGCGGTAAGGCACCGATTGCAATTGCGATAGTCACGTTGATTGTGCTACCACCTAGAACCGACACAATAGCAAGTGCTAAGAGGATACCAGGGAAAGCAAGTAAGATATCCATGAGACGCATGATTACAGTATCTACCCATCCACCGTAATAACCTGCGATAATTCCTATCGGCACACCGACAAGCGCTGCCATAAAGGTCGCTGCGAAGCCGACACCTAAAGTTATGTACATACCGTGTAGTATACGATAAAAAATATCACGTCCTAAGTGATCTGTTCCAAACCAATATTGGGCTGATGGCCCTAATAACTTATCAGTTAGGTTAGTGGCATTTGAGTTGACGCCTAAAAAATGATAGTTGGAATCCAGTGCTCCAAAAATCGATACGAAGAAGAAGAAAATCAAGACATAAAGCCCAACTAATGCAGCTTTATTTTTCTTTAACTTACTGAAGAAGTCTTTAAAATTCTCGACTCTACGATTAGCAGGTTTTTGAACTGGAACCTGACTCGGTTGAACATTAGACATTGAGTATAAACCCCCTCGTAAAAACTAAATATTAAGATAAATCACTGTATTTTTAGAAATACTATTTAATAATACATCGATGACTAGACTATAACAAGAAGATGCTTCATAAGTCTACACTTTTTAATGCCAACTTTCCTAAAATTGTACACAATTGAAAACGCTAACAGACTTAATAGAGCTGTTTTAAAGCGAGTAAATGAAATTTTATCTTGCTTATAAATAATTCCTAGTGGTACAATATGATTTAATTTAATACATAGTTTTTGGGTAGGAATTAAAAATAACATCGTGGAGGGGAACCATGAAATTATTTAAAATAAGTATTTTTATCTTAGGTTTAGTGTTTTTAAGTGCATGTACAGATGATTCAGCAATTTCTTCAGAAACAGAAGCGAGTGAAGGTGAAGAAGGAGGCGATTTAGTAGTCTCCTATCCAAGTGATGCCGGATCTCTTGATCCGGCTGGAGTGAATGATATGGCTTCAGACCAAAGAAGACAAGTTATCTATGAAGGTTTAATTAGTTTAGATGATAATTTGGAACCAGAAGGTTTACTAGCAGAGGATTTCAAACAAGTGGATGACACAACTTGGCACTTTACTTTAAAAGAGGGAGTAAAATTTCATGATGGCTCAAGTCTCACAGCAGATGCAGTAAAGGCAAGTATCGATAGAATTAAAGACCCAGCCATGGCATCATCACGTGCATACATATTCGATATGATTGACGAGGTCAATGTCATCGATGATTATACAGTTGAGATTAAAACTGGTGACACTTTTGCACCGCTCTTGTCTTATCTATCACATGATGGTGCGGGCATAATTTCAAAACAAGTAATTGATGAGGACTATCAAAATGCACTAAATGAAGCTGAGATAGATATGAGTTTAGAAGAATTCTACGCACTAAGAGAAGAAGGTGGAGAAAAATACACTGACATCGCCAAAAAGGTCAGTGAATATACAGGGACAATCGTTGAAGAAAAACCGACAGGGACAGGCTATATGAAATTTCAATCTCGTAGTCCTGGCGAAAAGGTCGTTGTTGAACGCTTCGATGAGTATTGGGGTGGTCCTGTCAATCTTGACACAGTGACTTTCAAAATCGTTACAGAAGATGCCTCTAGAATTGCGGAGTTAGAAAGTGGACAATCTCAACTGATCCAAGGTTTTGATGTAGGACAAGTTGAGCGCCTAGAAAGTAATCCAAATATTAATGTCTTACCTGTCTATAATATTTCAACTGAATTTGTCGGTATGAATACACAGAAAGGACCTTTAAAAGATAAGAGAGTCAGACAAGCGATTGGTCATTTAATTGATAAAGATAGCATTATGGAGGGTATCTACTTAAATATGGGACGTACTATGAAAGGTGCGATCCAAGAAGAAGTACTAGGCTATGATGAAAACTTAGAAGATCTTGAATACAATCCAAGTAAAGCAAAAACACTCTTAAAAGAAGCAGGTTATGAGGATGGCTTTGATCTTAAACTACTTACAAATGATGTGCCAGACAGGGTAGACATTGCAGTTTATCTTCAAGAAGAGTTAAAAACAGTCGATATTAATATTGAGATTGAGCAGTTGGAATGGGGCACATATTTAGAAGCGGTATCATCAGGAGAACAAGACTTATTCATTCTCGGCTGGCCGAATACGGTCGGTGACCCTGACCAAGGATTATGGCCAATCCTACACTCATCTATGTTAGGCAATGGAGGAAATCGCTTCTTCTTTGAAAATGAAGCGGTTGATCAACTGCTTGAAGAAGGTCGACGTGAATTGGATTCAAATAAACGAGCAGAAATTTATCAAGAAATTAATGAGATTTTAGTTGAAGAACAACCAGCAGTCTTTGTGAAGCAGGCAGAATATCCGAATGCCATGACTTCAAATGTTCACGGTTTAGAAATAGACCAGTTCGGTCATCCTGACTTTAGAAAAGTCACTTTGGATTGATTTCTACTATAATAATAAAACTTATCTTTGAATTATGAGCAAAACAGCTTGTATTTCCAATTCCGGGTGTTATAATATGAAATATTGAAAACCTAGTTCGGACATATGAATTAGTATTAGGAGGATAAGTGTTGAAATTATTTAGGTATCTCTTACTTGGTTTAGTTTTAATTGTGCTCAGTGCTTGTACTGATGATTCAGAAGTATTAGAAGAAGAAGCCAGTTCGTCTAATGAAAGTGGGGGAGATTTAGTTTCCTCTTACGCTACGGATGCAACATCATTAGATCCCGCTGGTCAAAATGATCTACCTTCAGATCAAAGAAGAAATGTTATCTATGAAGGCTTGTTTTACCTCGATGAAAATCTAGAGCCGCAGCCAAGACTTGCGACTGATTATGAGCAAAAAGATGATAACACTTGGGTCTTTAATTTAAGAGAAGGTGTTAAGTTTCATGATGGTACAGACTTTAATGCAGAAGCAGTAAAAGCGAGTTTTGAAAGAATTACTGATCCTGCAGTCGCATCAAGTCGTGCGAATATATTCGAAATGATTTCAGAGATTAACGTAATCGATGACTATACGCTTGAAATCGTGACAGAGTATCCTTTTGCACCTTTATTAAATTATTTAGCACATGATGGTGCAGGCATTGTTTCAAAAGCAGTTATTGATGAAGATTATCAAAATGCAATCGATAAAAGTGATTTAGATATTAGCTTAGACGAGTTTTATGAAAGCCGTGAAAAAGGTGGCGACGACTATGAGGAAATCGCTAATAAAGTTGGACAAAATGTTGGTGAAATAGTCGAACAAAAACCAATCGGTACGGGCTATATGAAATTCCAGTCTAGAACACCAGGTGAGAAAATTGTCGTTGAACGCTTTGATGACTATTGGGATGAACCTGAAAAACTAGATACTATTACCTTTAAAGTCGTTGTTGAAGATGCCTCTAGAATTGCTGAGTTAGAAAGTGGTCAATCTCACTTTATACAAGGCTTTGACAATGCTCAGTGGGACAGAATTGAGAACAGTCCAGATATGGAAACTTATCCTGTCTATAATTTATCTAATGAATATATAGGTATGAATACGACAAAAGGTCCTCTAGAGGATAAAAAAGTTAGACAAGCCATTGCACACATGGTCGATAAAGAAGCGATCATGGAAGGCATTTACTATGGCATTGGTCGTGAAATGAAGGGCGCAATTCAAGAAGAGATTCTCGGCTATAACGAAGATTTAGAAGACTTGGATTACGACCCAGAAAAAGCCAAAGAATTAATGAAAGAAGCGGGCTACGAGGATGGTTTTGATTTAACAATCATGACTAACGATTCTCCTGAGCGTGTAGATTTAGCAGTATTCATGCAAGAAGAGCTTAAGAAAATAGGAATTAATCTGGAAATTGAACAGCTTGAGTGGGGTGCTTACCTTGAAGCTGTGTCTAATGGAGAACATGATCTGTTCCTTCTAGGTTGGCCGAACCCAGTTGGAGATCCAGACCAATCATTCTGGCCTTTAGTGCATTCATCTATGCAAGGTTCTGGCGGAAATAGATCCTTCTATGAAAATGAAGAAGTGGATCAATTATTAGAACAAGGGCGCCAAGAACAAGATGAAGACAAACGTGCAGAAATTTATCAAGAAGTCGATAAAATTCTAATCGAAGATCAGCCATTTGTATCGATACGTCAAGCACAAAGTGCCAATGCAGCAAGAACTGAAGTTGAAGGCTTAGAAATAAATAACTTCAATAAACCTGACTTTAGAAATGTGACTATTAATGAATAGATAGATATTTTAAAAATGAGACAAAGTTCTAAGATAATCAAATAATACAGGATTGTACTTTAAAAGCCGTACGTTAGACTTCTAGGGGAATAGCATCCGGCGTGAGACTACAGGCTCACGCGATGCCCCTGAAAAGATAACGTACGGCTTAATTATGTAAGAAGACAGTATTGTTCCAGACTCTTTTAATGCTTATACTTCTATTTTATATGTTTTCGCTATACAATTTATATATATAAGAAATTAGGCGGTGTCATTATGAGTCAGTGGTATAGAATTGATAACACGGGTAAAATTTTTCATGCCGTGTCAAGCTCATCTAACTCTGCAGTCTTTAGGGTATCAATGGTCTTAACTGAAATGATAGACCCAGTAATACTACAGGATGCTCTAGATGTGGTCGCTACCCGCTTCCCTAGTTTGATGTTGAGAGTTAGAAAAGGGCTCTTCTGGGATTTCCTAGAACAAAATGATGCCATTTTAGAAGTGAAAAAAGAAACAGATTACCCTTGTGCACCTATAGAAAGACAAGAAAATAATGCATATTTGATCCGAGTGCTCTATTTTAATAATCGCATTTCCGTAGAAGTATTCCATTCTTTAACAGATGGTGGTGGGGCAGAGGCTTTTATCAAAACATTAACCTATCAATATTTGAAACTTAAAGGGAATGAACTTACACCAGATGAATCGATTATGTTGCCATCTGAAGAGCCTTTAGATGAAGAAGTAGAGGATAGTTTCGTGAGATATGCAACTGATTCTCGCTTAAAAGGTTTGTCAGCTAAGGATCCAAAATCTTATCAAATTTTAGGGACACCTTTAAGCCCGAGAGGTATTAATCTTGTGCAAGGTCAAATGGCTTCAAAAGCCTTAAATACTTATGCTAAAAGCCGAGGAACATCCTTAACTGGATTGTTAACAAGTGTCTTAATACAGACGATTTTTCAACAAAGACATGGTATAAATGAATCGGAAATTGTCACAGTCGCTATTCCTGTCAGTCTAAGAAAAGCTTTTCCTTCCAGAACGATAAGGAATTTTTTCTCGGTATCGAATATATCAGTTAGAGTCACTGAAGAAACGAGCATGGATGATATAATCAAAGAGGTGACTGATCAACTTATCCAAAAAACAGAGAAGTCTTATTTACAAGAAGGAATCGATCGCTTCTTTTCTTTTCAAAAGAATCCTTTTTTAAGAATTGTGCCAGTTTTTATTAAGTATCCGATTATGAGATTTGCCTTTAACTGGGCAGGAGAAAGTAGAAAGACTTTAACACTTACGAATTTAGGAAATGTGAAACTACCGGATTCTATGAGACCCTATGTCAAATACATGGACATTGTGCTTTATCCAACTAAAAAAAGTCCGATTAACTGTGGTGTAGCAACAGTCAATGACACCTTCACTATCACTTTCGCTAGAGCTATAGAAGAGAATGATTTAATTAAAGAATTTTTTAAAAATATTAGTCATATGACTGGACTCAAAGTCACGGTACAATCAAATGAATGGGGTGAGTAAATGAACCACTGCCCTGATTGTGAAATCGATACAAGACAAAATTCTTGTCCACTATGCCATCAACTCTTGTCTATTGAGAGCCTTCCAGAAGATCAACGTGCTTATCCGCGCTACGATCAAAAGTTGTATAAGATGAAGGATAGGTTGGCAAACCTAGCAATACTTGGTGGTATCCTCGCAACAGTCATTTGTCTATTAATCAATATCATAGTCATGCCGCATTTTTTATGGGTATTCTATGTAGCAGTTGCGATTTTCTACCTATTAATATCATTAAACCATACAATTCTTTCACCAGGTCATCTTGGGGGCAAAATTATTGCTCAAGTAATCAGTTTGACGATCTTGTTATTGGTCATTGATTATATGTCAGGTTCGCTTATGTGGTCCATTAATTACGTTGTACCACTATTAATTTTAGCAGGGATCCTCTTGATGTGTATTATGATTTTAAGAGTGAGAATGAACTGGACAAGTTATATCAGTTTCTTACTTTTGATGATTGTTTTTGGTTTTTTACCTTTAATCTTATATTTCTTTGGCTTGGTCGATGTCTTATGGCCAGCAGTTTCTACTGCATCATTTGGCTTAGCTGCCTTCATCGCGATGTTACTCATCGCCAACCAAAGTTTTATGACCCAGCTTACGCGTAGATTTCACTTATAAATGACAGGAGGCAGCAGATGAAAATATTATTTAGGATATTCACAACACTCACTGCAACAATTGGGATTTTCACTTATATTTATAGAGCAGTGTTTGTCAATCACCGAAGTGTCGGCAGTGAATTGGCAGAAGATGTCATACGAGTCGCAACGTTTACACGTGAGGACGATACTGAAGAATTTTTAGACAATAAACTGCTTGAAAACAGGAGAGAATATGAGCTTCCAAGAGCAATTTTTCAAACCGATATAAAAGAACATATGCTCGGTGATATGAAAGTATTTACAGTTAATGCAGATGAGAAAAGAGGCAAACTTCGTGTCTTGTACTTACACGGGGGTGGATACATTAATCAGCCATCACCTTTTCATTGGCGCTTTATATCAAAACTTGTAGAGGAAACAGAATTGGAATTTATCGTTCCCATCTATCCTAAGGCACCTGAATATACTTATATAGAGGCTTATGAGGAAACTTTAAAATTATATAAAGAGATGTTAAAAGATGGCGAGAATATCGTGATTGCTGGTGATTCAGCTGGTGGTGGTCTGACAATAGGCTTTGTCCAGTACTTAAAAGCATTAGGCTTACCATTACCGCTGGCTCAAGTTGTGATTTGTCCATGGATGGATATCAGTTTAGAAAATCCTGAAATTAAGGATTATATGGAAATTGAACCAATGCTAAAAGTGGATCGTTTGAAAAAAGTCGGTCATATTTGGGCGGGCGATGATGGTCTTAAAAACTATAAAGTTTCACCTCTTTTCGGGGAGGTCAATGATTTGCCTAAAATCTATATTTTTTCTGGTACGAGAGATGTGTTATTACCAGACATCAGAAAGTATGTGGACAAACTTCAAGAAGAAAGTGTCGATTTTGACTACTTTGAATTTGAAGAGCAAAATCACATCTTCCCTTTGTATCCTATTAAAGAAGGGATTACTGCTCGAAAAATGATTGGAAATATTATACTGGAATATGTTTAAACAACCGGAGCATGCTCTGGTTGTTTTTTACTAATAATTATTAGAAAATTTAAAAAGTTAGCGTTTTCATATTTGGGAATAACTGTTACAATTTACTTATAACTAACAAAAAGGGGGATGAATATGAAATTTAACAAGTACTTGGTACTGATTTTAGGAGCAAGTTTATTTCTAACAGCATGTGGCGATGATTCTGGTGATGAAGGGGCAACAGAAGAATCAAGCGAAAGTGATGGAGCGAGTTTAGAGACTAATATTGTCACCATTGCAACAGGTGGATCTTCAGGTCCCTATAACATTATTGCAACGACTTTAGCAGAGGGCTACAGTAAAGAGTTTGACGTAAACTCTAGAACTCAGACTACTGGTGCATCAGCAGAGAACTTGAACTTAATGAAAGATGAGAAGGCTGAAATGGCCTTTGTTATGAGTGATGCTTTAGTCCAAGCTGTTAACGGGGAAGAGACTTTTGAAGAACCAATAGAAAACGTCCAACAGATTGGTGCTTTATATCCTAACTATGTTCAGTTAATTTCTACACAAGATGCAGGCATTGAAAGTGTTGAAGATCTAAAAGGAAAACGGGTTGCTGTAGGTGACCAAAACTCTGGAGTGGAAATCGCAACACGTGCAGTACTAGAAGCGCATGATATGTCATACGATGATATCGAAGTCGATTATCTTGGCTATGCTGAAGCCTCTGAAGCAATGCGCAGTGGTCAACTGGATGCGGCATTCCTAACAAGTGGTTTACCGAACGCTTCTGTTATGGAATTACAAAACTCAGTAGACTTGAAGATTGTTCCAATTGAAGCTGAAGCGGTAGAAGTGTTAAGTGAAGATGCTGACTACTTTGAAGCCTTAGAAATCCCAGCTGATACATACGGGAATGAAGAGGCAGTGCCGACTGTTGCAATTATGAATGCTTTAGTCGTACGTTCTGACTTAAGTGAAGATGACGTCTATAACTTAACTAAATATCTATTTGAAAACTTGGAAGGGCTGACAAACGCTCACCAAGCAGCCAATGATATTAATGTGGAGACAGCAGAAGAAAGCTCAGTCATTGAGCTACACCCAGGTGCACAGAAGTACTACGATGAACAATAAATTTAAATTAATTATTATAGGGAGCATTATTCTTATGCTCCTTTTCATCTTCTTTTATAAAAAGGAAACTCTAGTGATAGAAAGTGATACAAGAAACGATATCTATCTTCCTATAGAAACTTTTGAACTTCATTGGATTCACTCTATAGAAAAAGAAGAATGGTATGAAGTATATACGATAGTAGATCAGGAATTACTTCTCGAAGAGACATATTTCAAAACCTTTGGAGCAGGTGTTCCAAATGAATCAGACACAACTGCAGAAGTTACAGAAGACGGTTTTGTGAAATACACTGTTAACGATAAGTATCCAAATTTATATTTAAATGTCTCAGATAATGTTCAAACAAAGATAGTCCAAGGGGATCAGGAAATATTATTGTACGAAATTTATGAACCGTATACTGCAGTAGAGATTTCCGTAGAGTACATACCTTTGATCAAGCGTATACTGGGAGGTAATTATGAAGAAAAAAGATGACGTTGATGTTATTCACGATGAAGATTTTATTCCTGATGAACAAGAGATTCAAGAAATTCAAGAGAAATTTGATAAGGAATCAAGAACAAGAAATTTTTCGAATAAGCAAGTTGTCTTAGTAGTATCTATCGTTGCGGTCTTGTATTCTCTGTTTCACTTATACATGGTATTTAATCCAATGCCAGCACTGCAACAACGTTCCATTCACGTCGCAGTCGGTTTAGCTTTAGTTTATATGATTTACCCGATGTTTAAAAAACAGGATAGAGCGAAACTGCCAATACTTGACTGGTTTTTAGCCTTAGTCAGTCTCTTTACAGCAGGCTATATTCTCATAGAATACAACGCCATAGTAACTGAACGAGGTGGGATTCCAAATACTATGGACATCATTATGGCCATCGTGACAGTTGTCTTGATTTTAGAGGCAGCTAGAAGGGTAACGGGTTGGATATTGCCAATACTGGCTTTAATCTTTCTCTCTTATCCTTTCTTCAGTCACATGGAATTTCTTCCAAATATGATGATGACCAGACCATTTGATATCGGAGATATATTTGGCCAACTTTATTTAAAGACTGAAGGGTTGTATTCCACAGCTATTGGAGCGTCTGTGAACTTTATCTTCCTCTTTATTCTCTTTGGAGCTTTCCTACAAAAGTCAGGTATGGGTCAATTCTTTAATGACTTAGCGATGGCGATTGCAGGGGCAAATAAAGGGGGACCAGCTAAGGTCGCTGTTGTTTCAAGTGGCTTTATGGGGAGTATCAACGGAGCGGCTGTTGCTAACGTTGTAAGTACCGGTGCTTTTACTATTCCTCTAATGAAGAAAGTCGGTTACAACAAAAACTTTGCAGGTGCCGTCGAAGCAAGTGCCTCAGTCGGAGGACAAATTTTACCACCGATTATGGGTGCGAGTGCTTTTATCATGGCAGAAACAACAGGGATTAACTATGGAACTATTGCTTTAGCAGCACTTTTCCCAGCTTTACTATATTATTTTGCAGTTATCATGCAAGTGCATTATAGAGCCGGTAAAAGTGACTTAAAAGGAATACCTAGATCAGATTTACCTAGAATTAAAGAGGTTATGAAAGAAAGAGGACACCTGTTAATACCTTTGGTTGGTTTAATCGTCATGTTATTTTTAAATATGCCAATACCAAGAGCAGCTATCTATACGATTTTCTTAACAGTGATTGTAGCGACATTTAGAAAGACAACTAGAATGTCACTGAAAGATATCGGGCAAGCCATGGCAATGGGTGCTCAGCAATCCTTATCAGTAATGATCGCCTGTGCGGTAGTTGGAATCATCATTGGAGTCGTTTCACTTACAAGTTTTGGTGCGATTATGACTTCTGCAATTGCAGGTCTAGGTGGAGGGTCTCTACTACTGACGCTCTTCTTTACAATGATTGCATCAATGGTACTTGGAATGGGGCTACCTTCAATTCCAGCTTATATCATTACAGCAACAATGGCTGCACCAGCTTTAGCTGAATTCGGAGTACCGATTTTAGTTGCGCATATGTTCGTTTTCTATTTTGGAATCTTTGCCAACGTAACGCCACCTGTTGCTTTAGCAGCCTTTGCAGGTGCGGGTATCGCGGACGGGGATCCAATGAAGACAGGCTTCCAAGCATTAAAACTATCATTAGCTGGCTTTTTGATACCATTTATCTTTGTCTTCGAACCATCTATGTTACTCATTGATATTGAAGGCTTGATGACCAATGCGAGAGAATATCCGTTATCATCGCTGTGGGACACGGCAGTAGTGGTGATTTCTACGATAATAGGTTTAATTGCTCTAGCAGCAGGTTTAGAAGGATTTTTCAAAACGCATGTCAATGTGATTTCAAGAGTTATCTTGATTATTTCAGCAATCATGCTGGTCATTCCTGAACCATTTACTGATGTGATTGGTTTATCAATTGCTATAGTGATGTTCATTTTAAATTACCTGAAGTGGAAGAAGAATGCAGCTGTTGCTTCTTAAAATAAATATATAAAATTGTGCTAATATTCTAAAATAAATGTTGTGGGAATTTCATTTATAGTGTAAAATTCAGAATATTAAAAGAAGTGACTTAACTTCTCGAAAAATAGGGGGTTTCAAATGAAAAAGTTTAGCTTAATGACTTTACTCGGTGTATTATTACTCGTATTAGCAGCTTGTAGTGACGACAGTGATGTTGATGAAGCTACAGGCGGCGGTGAAGAAGCTGGTAGCGAAGGCGGTACAATGACCTTAGCCATTCCTGCTGATGCAGTATCGATGGACCCACATGGTAGTAATGATGTGCCATCAGAACAAATTCGTGACACGATTTATGAACCGTTAGTTACACAAGATGAAAATTTTGAACTTGTACCAGTACTTGCGGAAGAATATGAACAAATTGATGATACAACATGGGAATTCAAATTACGTGAAGGTGTGACTTTCCATGATGGCTCAGAGTTTAATGCTGAAGTTGTTAAGGCAAACTTAGAACGTGTTCTAGATCCTGCTAAAGCATCAGCAAGAGCTTTCTTATTTGAAATGGTAAGTGAAGTTAATGTCATTGATGACTACACAGTGCAAGTAGTGACAGAATATCCATACGCACCTTTAATCAATAACTTTACGCACGGTGCAGGTAAAATGATTTCTAAAGAACTTATCGATAAAGACTACCAAAATGCACTTGATAAAGCAGGTAGCGATGTTTCTTTAGAAGAGTACTATGACTTAAGAGCAGAGGGCGGAGAAGAACATGAAGCTGTTGCTAACGAAATCAGTTCTTACGTTGGTGAACTAGTTGAAAGTGAGCCAGTTGGAACAAACTACTTCAAATTCGAAAGCCGTTCTCCAGGTGAAGTGACTTCTGTTGTAAGAAATGATGACTACTGGGGAGAAGAAACTGCTAAACTTGATGGCGTAGATTTCAAAGTTGTGTCAGAGCCAGGTTCTAGACTTGCAGAACTTGAATCTGGTACATCAGATGCTATCTTAGCAACACTATCTTCTAACATTGAAAGAGTGGATAGTAATCCAGACGTTACACTACAAAGACAAGAATCAGTATCAATTGACTATATTGGATTTAACACAGAAAAAGAACCATTTAATGATCCGAAAGTACGCCAAGCAATTACACATGCTTTCGATAGTGAAGCAGTTCTAGAAGGTGTTTATAACGGTTCAGGTCAACCAGCTGTTGCACCATTAGCACCAGGAGTTCTTGGATACTCTGAAGATCTTGAAGGTCGAGAATACGATATGGACAAGGCTCAACAATTACTTGATGAAGCAGGCGTTGAAGACTTGACGATTAATCTAATGGTTAATGATGACAACCCAGAACGTGTAGACGTTGCTTTATGGTTACAAGAATCATTAAGTGAATTAGGTATTACTGTTAATGTTGAACAAGTTGAGTGGGGTGCATACCTCGAAGCAACTGGTGCAGGGGAACATGATATGTTCATATTAGGTTGGTCAAACTCAACAGGTGACCCGGACAATGGTATCTCACCATTATTCCACTCTGACAATATCGGAGCTGACGGTAACCGTTCATTCTATAACAACCCTGAATTAGATAGTCTTCTAGATCAGGCACGTCAAGAATCTGACGAAGAAAAACGTGGAGAAATGTATACTGAAGCTCAACAGATATTAGTAGATGATGCACCGGCAATCTTTATCCGCCACGGTGAAAACTTAAATGCTTATAACAACAATGTAGAGAACTTCCAAGGAGATTCTTACAATATCTTTGACTTTAGAGAAACAACAATTCAATAAAATTACTTTATGCTTTGAGGCCTAGTGACTAGGCTTCAAAGCATTTTTTGTTTGGTTAAAAGCCGGCGAATATTTTGAAAGCGCTTTAAAAAGTGCAGTGACAGTGTTATAGTGTTTAGCGATAGGAATTTTGGAAATTAAAGTGAAAATATTTCCAAAATTTCATCTTGTAAGTAAAATTCTTTTAATGTAACATTAGAAGAGTGAAATTTTAAGACTCAAAATAGTCTAAAAATTTAAAATTTAATAGGAGGAAATACATAATGAAACGTATGAAGCACTTTTTTACGTTGACTATGGCAGTAATGTTTGCATTAGTATTAGCAGCATGTACTAGCGATAGCGAAGTTGATCCTGCAGCAGAAGAAGGATCAGCAGAAGGTACACCTAGTGGTGGACAAGATCTTGTTATCTCAGAAATGAGTGACGTTGTATCACTTGACCCACACGGTAATAACGACGTTCCATCATCAAACGTGCGTTATAACATTTATGATAGCTTGACTCAGCTTAATGCTGATATGGAAGTTGAACCAGGACTTGCAACAGAATGGGAACAAGTTGATGACAATACATGGAGCTTTACACTTCGTGACGACGTAACTTTCCACGATGGGACTCCATTTAATGCAGAAGCAGTTGTGGCAAACTTAAATCGTGTCTTAGACCCAGCAATGGCGTCACCACGTATGTTCTTATTCGAAATGATTACAGATGTAGAAGCGGTGGATGAGCACACAGTTGAAATTACAACTGAATATCCATTTGCACCACTACTTGCACACCTTGCACACGATGGTGGTGGAATGATCAGTAAAGATGTTATCGATGCTGACTACCAACAAGCACTAGACGCTGCAGGTGAAGATATGACTGTAGAAGAATATTATGAATTACGTGATAACGGAGAAGCAGAAGAAGTACAAGATGCTATTTCTTCAGAATTAGGTAAATACGTTACTGAAAACCCAGTAGGTACGGGTTCATTTAAACTTCAGTCACGTTCACCTGGTGAAGATGTTGTCCTTGAACGTAATGATGATTTCTATGGTGAAGCGGCGAAATTAGATACGGTAACATTTAAAGTTGTTCCAGAAACAGCATCACGTATCGCTGAAATTGAATCAGGTACTTCACACATTGCTGGTGCAGTTGAATCAAGCAACGTTGAACGTATTAGTAACGGAGAAAACACAGTACTTGATGAAACTGAATCTATGTCACTTTCATACATCGGTTTCAACACTGAAAAAGAACCATTAAACGATGAAAAAGTTCGTCAAGCTATCTCATATGGTATCGACAGACAATCAATCATCGATGGTGTGTATGATGGTGTCGGAATTCCAGCAGCAGGACCACTTGCACCAGGCGTCTTCGGTTATGACGAAAACGTTGAAGGAATCTCATACGATCCAGAAAAAGCGAAAGAATTGCTAGCAGAAGCAGGTTATGAAGATGGCTTAGACCTTACAATTTGGACTAACGATTCTCCAGAACGTGTGAACACAGCAGTTTATCTACAAGAATCACTTAAGGAAATTGGTGTTAATCTAACAGTTGAACAACTTGAGTGGGGTGCATACTTAGAGCAAACAGCAGAAGGTAACCACGACATGTTTATCCTTGGTTGGTCAACAGTAACAGGTGATGCTGACTATGCAACTTATCCATTATTCCACTCATCAATGAAAGGGGATCCGGGTAACCGTTCATTCCTAGAAGATGAGGAAATTGATTCATTATTAGAAGCAGGACGTCAGGAAACTGATGAAGAAAAACGTCTTGAAATCTATTCAGAACTTCAAGAGAAATTGGTTGATGTAGCACCTATGGCTTACATTCACCACCAAAACTACCTAACAGGTGTAAACTCAGCTGTTCAAGGCTTCTCAGTAGATGCCCAAGGTATTTATCAATTGGATGATGTAACAATAGAAGAATAGTACGATGAAAACCCGAAAATCCTAGGATTTTCGGGTTTTTCTTTATATGGATAGAGGATTGGTGCCGGAATTTATATTAAAATTCGAATTCGATGTCTGATATATGGTTTTATCGGACGTCGTCGAAAGTTCGATGACCGATATCTCTCTTTATCGGCCATCGAGGAAATGACGACGTCACGCAAACAGCTTTGCGCGCCATCGAGGAAACGACGACGTCACGCAAACGGCTTTGCGCGCCATCGAGGAAACGACGACGTCACACAAACGGCTTTGCGTGCCATCGAGGAGACGACGACGTCACACAAATGGCTTTGCGCGCCATCGAGAAAATGACGACGTCACACAAACCAGCTTTTTCTGATTATTTTCAATATAAAACGAGAATGGTATAATGACAAGTAAGAATAATTATAGGTGAATATAATGAAGAGATTAATTTTATTGGTAAGTGTCTTGGCCTTAACTGCGTGTGGTGGGGAAAAGAGCCAAGTTGAGAAAGATTTAGATAATATCAATGCTGAAATTGAAGAACTTGAAGATCAGATTAATACAATTCAAGGGGACAACAAAGAACTTCAACAAAAAGTAGATGCTAAGGAGTCTGACCTTGAGGAATTAGAAGCAGAGTATGAAGAAACGGTAAGTGACGACCAAGACCAAGATGAAAATCAAGATCAAAACCAAGATGAGTCCGAGTCTGATGAATCAGCACAAGAAGATAGTTCAAGCGAGCAAGACAAAGGACAAGAAGACACAGAAGAAAGTGAAGCGTAAGTATCCAATAAAATTTAAATAATATAAATGGTGAGGATGAGTGGGTATGCATGAAGAGAAATTTTATCTAATTGAAGGTAAGAAAATGACGATTAAAGAGCTTGGACAAGAGCTTGAAGCAGCAACAGGGTCTGAATTGGAAGATATTCAAGGTTCTATCGACAGAGTCGTTGTAAAAAAACCTGCACCAGAGCGTGGTTTTGAAGCGTTCACTGTTACATTCCACTTGAAGCATTCGGTTGATTTGATTGATGCAGTGATTACAACGGATAATCCCAAAAAACGTTTAGCTGATTATGATTTCGAAAACACTGAATACACAGTGAGACTTATTTCATATATTCGTAAGGAAGAACCGATTAAAAACGACTCAGAACTTTAATAGGATAGGCTGAAGTGAAATGAAATATATTAAAACTAAAAGACTGATTTTACGCGACTGGCAGGAAAGTGATATTGAGCCTTTTGTCCAAATGAATTTGGATAGGGATGTTAGGCGCTATTTCCCATCTTTGCAAACAAGAGAAGAGTCTATTTTGTATGCGCATAATGCGCAACGTGGTATTAGGGATAGAGGCTTCGGTTTATTTGCTGTGGAAAGAAAAGATACAAATGAGTTTATTGGTTTTACAGGTATTCATGTACTAGAGGCTGATGATAATCTTGATTTTGAGTTCTTACCCTGTGTGGAGATTGGTTGGCGCCTGAAGAAAAAACATTGGAATCAGGGTTTTGCGACTGAAGCAGCCAAGGGTGTTTTAAAATTCGTACAGAGACAAACAGATATCAAAGAAATATATGCTTTTACTGCTGTGCGTAATAAACCATCAATTAATATTATGGAAAAGCTAGGCATGGAAGAAGTGAGAACTTTTGATCATCCAGCAATCATCGATGGGCACTCACTAAAACCACATGTTTTATATAAAATATCTACAAAAAAAGAGCGCAGATTCAAACTCTAAGGAGGAATCTGTGCTCTTTTTCTTATTTTAAGTCATGAAAGTTTCTAACAGCTACTGGTTCATATGAGTCAAAGCTTTCTAACATATCAACTAAGTTATCTTTAAAAAATAACATATTTAAATATCTTTCTTCTAAAAAGCCAGCATTAATCGCGTTGATAATGAGAGCTTTTAAATGATCAAAATAACCGTCGACATTTAAAATACCAATAGGCTTTTGATGAAGGCCGATTTGACCCCAAGTGAAGACTTCAAAAAACTCTTCAAGCGTACCTGCTCCACCTGGTAGCATAATAATCGCATCACCAAGCTGTTCAAGTTCCATTTTTCTTTCATGCATTGTCTCGACAATTCTCATATCTTGAACTTTTGAATGCGCGATTTCTTGTTCAGTTAAAAACCTTGGCATGACGCCAATGACCTTACCATTTTCTGATAAAACACCATCAGCCACTGCGCCCATAAGGCCAGTTGCGCCGCCACCATAGACGATTGTTTTGTTTAATCTAGCAGCATCAATACCAACTTGGTAGGCGGCTTTTTTGAAGTTAGGATTATTACCAGATTTTGCACCGCAATAAATTGTTAAAGATTGTACACTCATAAGGATGCTCCTAAGCTATAGTGATTATTTATTAAACATAAGTGCTTCATAGTTTTTTAAACTTTGATCTTTAATATAAGGCTCATCTTTAGTAATCTTACGTTCACGTTTGTTAATTTGTTCTAAATTATAACGACGGTGTTTGTTAAAGAGACTATTGTCTAAATGCAATTCAGTCTTTTCTTGTTTCTTCTGAGCGAGATGTTTATCGCGCGCATGAGAACGTGGGTCAAGTAGACGTTTATGTTTCTTATGAAGTGATTCTTCTTCATTTTCTTTTTCATTTAGAGAGTTTAATACATCATCTGTGTACACTTTTTCTTCATTTAATTCTTGGATGTTAGACACCTTATCAGCTCTTTCTATTGATTGTAATTCATTCTTCTCATATGGTACCAGTTCGTGTCTCTCTTTGCTATTATCTTCATCAACTTCTCTAAACATATATGGCTCACCGTAATCAGCTTCCTGATTATCAGGGTGTGTCAATTGTGTTGCCGCAACTTCAGCTAGAGGTGTTTCTTCAACAGTGACATCATCTGATACAGTCATACCATCCATCTTATCTGAGTCCGATTTTTCATGGTTAGATTGGAAGATTTTTGGGATGATTGAAGATGAAGTTTCACGTGCTTTCGCTAATCTTTTTTCTCTATGATTTTCTTTATCTTTAGCAAATTTTTGTTCTAGAGACTCTTCTTTTACTTGGCTCTTCTTATAATCTTTATTTTGTTTATTGTAATTATGCTCTTCTAAGCGATGAGAAACTTTACTACCGATATTAGCGGCAGTATCCTTACTTGTTTGGTAAACATTTGTCGCAGTTTCTTTGGACGAATCTTTAACACGATTATAGACAGAACTAGATACTTGGCCTAACTTTTTCATATCAGGATGTTTAGAAATATTCTTTCTTTCATTAATTAGTGGCACGACGATTAATGGAATAATTGTCGCTAGTGCTTTAATATTTTTATTCACCAGATAAACCTCCATTGTAATAACGATTATAAGATAATTATACAATACCCCTACGATAAATGAATTAAACGAATGCTAAGGTTTAAAATTTACTTAACAAAGGTATGATATAAAGAAGGAATGAGGAGGGGAACAATGACTACTATAAATGAAAATATGAAATTAAAAGATATTTGTTTTAAAATTCCACAAGCGACTCAAGTGTTCAGAAGTTTGAATGTAGACTTTGTAACAGAAGGTGACAGAACTTTAGCTCGCTCGGCCGAAGAAGATGACTTCGAGCTCACTAGCGTGCTCTATGAACTCAATAATCTCTCTAAAGAGCCGAAAGATGGTATTGATGTATCCTTTATGGATCAAGTGAGTATTATTAAATATATTGAAAATAAATACTATGATGACCTTTTAGATGAGTTACCTGTTTTATATGATTACTTTGAAAAAATGGCTAAGAAGTATAAGAAAGATAAGCCGGAATTTACTCAAGCTGCTGAACTCTTCTATAATATTTATAGAGAGATGGTGGTTCACATCGAAGTAGAGCAAGAAGATGTTTATCCCTTATTAAAAAATTACTATGAACATGATGATCAAACGAGTTACGAGGCTTTAAAACCACACATTACTCGTCTACTGGATGAACACAAGAATATAGTAAATTGGTTTAGTCAAATCCGTCATTTAACTAATAACTATACGCCGGTTGATGCAAATGAACCATTGAATGTTTTTGTCCTTAAACGACTAGAAGACAATGACAAAAATATAATGATGCTCTTACATCTAGAAAATAATTTACTCTTTAATCCCTTTAGGGAAAAAGAAGCAAATGTATAAAAAAATGATCGAGTCCTAAAAAGACTCGATCATTTTTTATTCAGTAATTTCTTTGATTTTTGGCAGTCTAACTGTGAAGGTTGAACCTTCGCCTTCCTTACTTGTAACTGTGATTTCACCGTCATGGGACTCGACTAAGTGTTTAACAATCGCAAGTCCTAATCCAGTACCACCAGAGTTACGACTGCGGGCTTTATCGACTCGGTAGAAGCGCTCGAATAAGCGTTCCAAGCTCTCTGAAGGAATTCCCATACCTGTGTCTCTAATGCTGATATAGACTTCAGTGGTTCTGGACTCTACATCAACATAGACATGACCATTTTCTGACGTGTATGTCACAGCATTCGCCATTAAATTCAGGATAATCTGGCTGAAGCGGTCGAGATCCGCTTCGATAATTACAGCTTCTTTGTCTTCAGGTAAGTGAATAGCAATATTTTTATCGGAAGCCAGTTTAGATATTGTTTTAGTTGTATCATTAATGACCTCGATGACATTAACTTCAGTAATTTTTAAAGGCATCGCTTGTTTTTCAATCTTAGATAAGTTCAAGAGATCAGTGATTAAGCGATTTAAACGCTCACTCTCATCGTAGATGATTCGAAGGAACTGTTCATTCGTTTCTTTGTCATTCACATCCCCGCTAAGAAGTGTCTCAGCAAATCCTTTAACTGATGTAATTGGCGTCTTCAACTCGTGGGATACGTTCGCAACAAAGTCACTACGCATTTTTTCGAGTTTCCTAATTTCTGTAATATCGTGTAGAACAATAATGGCACCACGAGACATCCACCCTTGAGAATAGTAAGGTGCAATGTGAACATCGAGTATCCGTTCATCAGGGAAGTAAATATGCGCTTCGTCATGATTTTTCGCATTTTCCTCTATAGAATGTTCAATTAAATTATCGATATTTAAAGGCCCAAACACTTCTTGGTAGTTATGGTTAAGAATTTTAGAAGAGTGTTTAGATAAAAAGCGCTCAGTTGCTTGGTTGGTTAGTTCGACCTGACCACTATCATTTATTAGAACCACACCTGAAACTAGATTGGATAGAATACTATTTAATTGTTTTTCATTTTCTTCTATATCATTGACATGCGTTTGGAGACTTGCTGCCAACATATTAATAGACTCATTTAAATCGCCAATCTCACCTGAGTGATCCTTGTTAATTCTGGCGCTGTAATCTTGCCGCTTCAAACGTTTTGTGACATTGATTACATCGTTGATGGGCTTAGTAATATTATAGGATAACAAGGCTGCTGATATAATAGAGATTAAAAGAATAATAACTAAAATAGCGCCAAGCGTGTTCCAAATTGCACCAATCGCACGATCAATGGAAGCGATGGAAATAGAAGTTCTAACAGCACCGATCAGCTCATCATCAGAAATAACTGGTATAGCAACATACATCATAGAATCTTCTTTAGTATCACTCAATCTAGTCGAGGTTCCCATTTCCTGATTGTTGACTAAGACAGCAGTGACTTCCGGACGATTAAGATGATTGTCCATAGTGCTGACATCTGCTTCAGAATCAGTCAGAACCTCCCCATCTTCATTAATAACAGTGTATCGAATATCTATGTCGTCATTGATTTCAGACATCCACTGACTTAATTTTTCCGGGTTCTTATCTAAACCACCGAGCTCAATTACTTCTGAAATGATCTGGGCATTCTCTAACAGATGATCTTCAGTCATATCGGTATATGTATTTTTGATAATTGAGCTGATAAAAAACCATAGTATTAAAACAAACACTATAGATAAGATTAAATATGAGGCTGTAATCTTTAGCCACAATCTTTGCATCTAGTCTTGTCCTTCCATCTTATAACCGAAGCCACGAATCGTTCGGATATAGGTTGGATTTTTTGTATCTGCTTCAATCTTCTCTCTCAAGTGACTGATGTGGACATCGACAATTCTCGTGTCACCGTCATAGTGGAAGTCCCAGACACCGTTTAAGAGTTGGTCGCGACTGAGTACCTTACCACGGTGGTTAGCAAGGTAGAGTAGGAGTTCAAATTCCTTAGGTGTTAAAACAAGTTGTTCACCTTTGAAAAGAACCATATACTTCTCAGGATGAATTTCTATTTCACCAATTTTAATTATCTCTTCTTTAGCTTCAGCAGTAATCAGGCTCGATCGACGCAAGATTGCTTTAACACGAGCAACAACTTCGCGTGGGCTGAAAGGTTTTGTCATATAGTCATCTGCACCGAGTTCAAGCCCAAGAATTTTATCAAATTCGTCATCTTTTGCAGTGAGCATGAGAATCGGTGTATTTATTTTTTCTTGTCTGAGTGTTTTACAGACGTCCATGCCATCCATACCAGGTAGCATCAGGTCTAACACAATCATAGTTAAATCTTCATTGCTAGCAATTTCAAGTGCATCGAGTCCGTTTTCTGCAGTGAGGACTTCGAAGCCACTTTGTTCTAAATTAAATTTTAATAAAGTTAAAATTGAAGGTTCGTCATCCACTACGAGTAGCTTTTTCATCTAAATAGACCTCCGTCAAATAATTAATGAGATTACAACTATATTTTAGCACAAAACACATATTTAATCGGTCGACTTTACACCTTCTTAACAATGGGTGAGTAAAATCAATCAAATGAATTCAGCACATGTCTATGCTAGAATTAAAAGTAAAGTTTAGACTTAATATTAAGAATGAGTGAAATAAATGAATAATAGATATTCAAGACAATTATTGTATTCAAATATCGGCCAAAGTGGTCAAGACCAATTGGCTGAAAAAACTGTGCTCATCGTTGGTGTCGGTGCTCTAGGCTCCCTTTCATCTGAGATGTTAACTAGAGCGGGTGTGAAAAAACTCATCCTCATCGACCGAGACTTTGTAGAATTGACAAATTTACAAAGACAAACCTTATATACAGAACTAGATGCTAAAGATAAAGTTCCTAAAGCAATTGCAGCTAAAGAACGTCTAGAACAGATCAACAGTCAGGTGGAGCTTGAAGTCCACGTGGCACACGCGGATGGTCATTTACTCGAATCGCTTGCCGAAAAAGCTGACTTGATTCTCGACGGGACAGATAACTTTGAGACAAGAATGCTGATTAATGATGTGGCATATAAAATTGGTAAACCATGGATTTATGCAGCTTGCGTCGAGGCATCTTATTCCAGTGCTGCTTTTATTCCAGGAGAGACGCCTTGTTTTAGATGTTTAACACCACTACTACCGACGTCGAGCCTAACTTGTGATACTGCAGGCATCATTTCACCAGCAGTACATATGGCAGTGAGTCACCAAGTGACAACAGCTTTAAAGATACTGACGGGTCAGCTCGGTGCACAATACTATCTTCATATCGGTAACATTTGGGATCACGACCATATGAAAGCAGACATATCGAAAATGACAGAAGCATCATGTCCGACTTGTCAGTTAAAAGAGTTTCCAGAACTTAATCGTCTAGAATCAGACGCCATGAAGTTTTGTGGTCGAGATATGATTCAAGTTATTAACCAACGCTTAACTGAAACCGTTGTCAAAGAGACTTTGGAACAAGCTCACATTGCCTACAAACAAACACCTTATTTTATAGAGTTTAATTATAATGATTCAAGAATAATTAGTTTTTCAAATGGCAGAATGCTCATGCACAATGTCGTGAGTCTCAATAAGGCAAGAACCATAGTCAATCAACTATTTGGATAGGGGAGATCATGATGAGTATAGTAGAAAGTATAGATCGAGATATTAAAGTTTTTGTACTCACCGTTAGTGATACAAGAGATAAAACCACTGACAAAGGTGGTAAATTAGTCATCGAATATTTGAGCGAAATCAATACTGTTATAAATGACGAACACTACTCAATTGTTAAAGATGAGGAAAGTGACATTAAAGAAAGTGTAGAAAAAGCTTTAGCCAGCGGGGTAGATGTTGTGATTACAACTGGTGGCACTGGTATTGCTAAAAGAGATGTGACTATAGAGTCTGTTAGACCCTTCTTTGATAAAGAAATCGAAGGCTTTGGTGAGTTGTTCAGAATGTTAAGTTACACAGAAGACATTGGTTCAAGAAGCCTCTTATCAAGAGCAGCAGCAGGAACGCATGGAGAGCAGCTTATCATCTCCTTACCAGGCTCTAGTGGGGCAGTAAAACTTGCTATGGAGAAACTCATTGTGCCAGAGTTAAATCACTTGGTCTTTGAAGTCACTAAAGATAATTAAAAAATGCAAAACCAGATGATTTTGCATTTTATTTATCAGCCTTATAGTCACCAGACTTACCACCGGATTTTTCTAAGAGTTTAGTTTCTTTAATAATCATGCCTTTATCTAAGGCTTTACACATATCATAAATGGTTAAAGCAGCGGCACTAGCAGCAGTTAAAGCTTCCATCTCCACACCTGTTTTACCAGTTGTTTTAACAGTGGCTTCGATTGATAGAGTGTAGTTTTCTCCACTTAACCAATGAAAATGGACATCAACACCACTTAAGGATAGAGGATGGCACATCGGAATGATTTGATGCGTGTTTTTTGCAGCCATAATAGCAGCAACTTGAGCAACACCAAGAACATCACCTTTTTTAACTGTCCCTTCGGTAATGCCAAGGTAAATACTCTCTGGGACTTCGATAAGCGCTTGAGCTGTGGCTGTACGCTTAGTGACGGATTTATCTGAGATGTCGACCATCTTGGCACGACCTTCTTCATTGAAATGAGTAAATTCTGACATAGTTATCCTCCTGATTTTTTCTTTATAGTTTAAATTATAGCAAAGACTTGTAAATATCATAAATATCTCTTAGGAGCTGAGCATATGACATTAAATAGAACACCGATACATGTTAACGACGCAGTGACAAAAGTGATGGCAGAAAGTAAGACTTTAGGTCTTGAAAAAATACCATTTGATCAGAGTAATGGCAGAGTGCTAGCGGTTGATTTAACTGCAACTTCAGACGTGCCACTCTTTACAAAATCAGCAATGGACGGTTTTGCTGTCAATAGTAAGGACACTGCCGGAGCTTCAAAAGATAACCGTGTGGCTTTTAAAGTTGTTGAAGAAGTACCAGCCGGTGCAACGAGTGATTATGAATTAAAAGAAAATGAAGCTTTTAGAATTATGACGGGAGCTGAAATTCCTAAATCTGCAGACACAGTGATTATGTTTGAGCAGACAAAAGAAACTGATCATGGTTTTACGATTCGCCGAGAGTTCAAAGAAAATGAAAATATTGCTCTTAAAGGTGAAGAATGTAAAGTGGGCGATGTCATTGTTGAAAAAGGAACGACAATTAACCCAGGGGCAGTGGCCACTTTTGCTACTTTTGGTTACACAGAAGTTGAAGTATACAAACAACCAGTGGTTGGGGTTTTATCGACTGGAACAGAGTTGTTAGATGTGGGAGATGAGCTTGAAAGAGGGAAGATCAGAAACTCTAACACCCCGATGATCATGGCTCAGCTAGACCGTATGGGCATTCAAGGCAAACACTATAAATTACAGACGGATGATTTCGATATTCTTTATCAACGAATAGAGGAAATGTTGTCTGAGGTGGATGCCATCATCACAACAGGTGGGGTGTCTGTAGGAGACTATGACTTACTGCCTAAAATATATGAAAAGCTCGGCGCTGAAGTACTATTCAATAAGGTTGCTATGAGACCAGGAAGTGTGACAACAGTGAGCGTACTAGATGGTACCTTCTTATTCGGCTTGTCAGGGAACCCATCTGCTTGTTATTCAGGTTTTGAGCTGTTTGTCAGACCTGCTTTAAATTTGATGCAAGACGCAGTTCGTCCTTTTGCACCAGTCGTTGATGCCATACTTGTAGAAGATTTCACTAAACCGAATCCGTTTAGCCGTTTTATTCGTGCGGAGCTTTTCTTTGAAGAAGGAAAAATCAAAGCGCGACCATCCGGCTTTAATAAATCTAATGCGGTGACTTCAATTGCTAAAAGTAATGGTGTCATTGTTTTACCTGGTGGGACCAGAGGATTTACGAGTGGAGATGCCATTAAGGTCATGTTAACTGATGTGACGACTGGTACGGACACTTTTGGGGTGGAATAGGAATGCAAATCTTACAAGTTGTAGGTTTTAAAGACTCAGGTAAAACAACTTTAACCTTGGAATTTTTAAAGATTTTAAAAGACCATGGTAAAACAGTTGCTGTGATTAAAAATCATCATCTTGATGAAGCGGTCAAAGAAGATACTGATACTGGTAAGTATCATGCTGTCGGTTCCGATTACACTGTGCTCAATATGCCGTCCTATACAATGACTTATGATCAAGCCCCAAGAGATTTGCCTCATTTAATTGAAAAATTTAAGACAGAAGATGTTGATTTTGTTTTAGCCGAAGGTTTTAAAGCAGAAGACTACCCTAAAATTCTTCTGACTTATTCCTTTAAATCAGGTGAGACAGATATCGGAGAAATTGGACTAAAGCATGTGTTAAAAACGTTTGACCTACGATACGATAAAGATAGCGCCTTAACTTGGTTTAAAGAATGGAGTCAGTGTCAAAATGAAAATGTTTGAAGTTATAAGTGAGCCACTTGATATAAATAAGTACCATCAAATGACGATAAATGAACACCAAGGTGCAGTCTGTACTTTTACAGGTCATGTCAGAGAGTGGACTAAAGGTACTAGAACCGTTCATCTAGAATATGAAGCTTATATTCCAATGGCAGAAAAAATGTTAGCTCAAATTGGAGATGAAATTTCAGAGCGTTGGCCAGGTGTGATTACCTCAATCGGTCATAGAATAGGGAAACTCGAAATTTCAGATATTGCAGTAGTTATCGTGACTTCATCTCCTCACAGAACAGATAGTTATCGTGCCAACGAGTATGCTGTGGAGAGACTGAAGGAAATTGTGCCAATCTGGAAGAAAGAAATATGGGAAGACGGCGAAGAGTGGATTGGTGATTCTAGGAAATATCATTCTAGTGTGGAGGAGAAATAAATGGAAATTAAAGTATTTGCAAGTATAAAAGAAAAGGTTGGTAGCGACACTATTGATTTATTTGTCGGTGATAGTATTTCAGTTGGTGATTTAAAAAATCATATTTTCGTAGATTACCCGGAGCTTGATGGAGAAGTGTTCCAAGTTGCTAAAAATGAAGCGTTTGTTAAGGACGATGAACTTGTCACATCTAGTGATACTGTTGCTCTAATTCCACCTGTAAGTGGGGGCTAAGATCATGATCGGTGTACTTTTAGCTGGGGGTAAATCTACACGCTTTGGCGAAGATAAAGCCATTTATACTTTAGATGGCAAGCCTATGTATGAACATGTCATTGAAAAGATGAAAAATGTTCAAGCAATAGACGAGATTGTTATCAATACAAATGATAAACTTAAAGGAAGCTTTAATGCTAAATATAAAGTAATTATTGATGATCCGAACTATAAGGACATGGGGCCTTTATCGGGTATATATAGAGCGGCAGTTGAGTATCCAGATCAAGCACTTTTAGTCATGTCAGTCGATACACCATATGTAGAAAAGGAATGGTTAAATCAATTGACGGATTCTGCTAAACATAGCGGATTAACGACAATTACTTCAGATGATGAGCACTTACACCCTTTAATTGGTGTTTATCAGTCAGAGAATTTGAGTGAGAAACTAAAAGCTCAGCTGGATAGTAAGAGATTAAGTATGAAAGCATTTTTTGAGAATATAGACATTAATGTATTAGATGTTGATGACTATGATTTCGATAAGGAAATGCTGGTTAATATCAATCGAAAGAGTGATATTAAATAAGGAGGAGTTTCATGACACGAACAGTAACGGATAAATTTGGACGCCCGATAAGAGATTTGCGTATTTCGGTGACGGACAAATGTAACTTTAGATGTCGTTATTGTATGCCTAAGGAAATATTTGGTGATGATTTCGAGTTTATGAAAAGAGAGCAGTTGCTGTCTTTTGATGAGATTGAAAGATTAGCTAGAATTTATGCTGAACTTGGTGTAAAAAAACTTCGCTTAACCGGTGGGGAACCACTTTTAAGAAAAGACTTATATCAATTGATTGAACGATTGAACAATATAGATGGTATCGAAGATATTGGTTTAACTACCAATGGCTTACTCTTAAAAAAACACGGTAAAAAGCTATATGATGCTGGTCTTCGCCGTATCAACATTAGCTTAGACGCTATGGATGACGAATTGTTTGGTAAGATTAATGACCGTGGCATTGGGACTTCTAGAATTTTAGAGCAAATTGAGTATGCGATTAGCCTAGGCTTCCAAATTAAAATTAATATGGTGGTTCAAAAAGGCTTAAATGAACAAGAAATTTTACCGATGGCAAGATACTTTAAGAACCTACCAATTACTTTAAGATTCATTGAATTTATGGATGTCGGTAATGATAATGGTTGGAATTTTGATAAGGTTGTTTCAAAGAAAGAGATTTTAGATACTTTGGAAACTGAATTTGACTTAGAACCATTAGAACCAGCTTATTACGGTGAAGTTGCTAAAGTATATCAGCACAAGGATGCAAAAGATTCATATCTTGGCTTTATTACAAGTGTATCTGAAAGCTTCTGTTCAACTTGTACACGTGCTAGATTATCGTCAGATGGTAAGTTTTATGGTTGTCTATTTGCAGTTGATGGTTTTGACATCAGAACTTTGATCAGGGATGGCATTGATGATGAGGAACTAACAAATGTGCTCATGGGCGAATGGAACCAAAGAGACGATCGTTATTCAGAAATTAGAACGGAAATTTCTGAAGAAACACGTAAGAAACGTAAAAAAATCAATATGTCATATATCGGTGGCTAATTTATTAAAACGTGAAGGGGGTCTTCTTCACGTTTTTAATTTTTATAGGAGAAATTTATGAATGTGAAATTAGATAAAAAACAGATGATACTGTATGGATTTATTGCTGGCCTTTTCGTTTTAAGTTACTTAGCTTTTGGACATTATCTTTCCTTAATCATGTCAACTATCGTCATGGATCACGGTAATATTACTAGTGATTTAATTTTAATGACGATAGTTTTCATGCTTTTTGTGCTGATTTCTAAGTTTTATAAGTATCTAACAGAAACCAGAGCAAACGCGGCCATTGAGAAGCTTGGCAATCAACTTATAGACAAAATTGATGTTAAATCAAGACGGGATTCTGAAACTATAATCAATGCCATTATGGTTCACTTAGAAGAATACCGAACTTTTGAAACGAGTTTTATTCCCACAATTATTTCAACGACAGCTAAAGTCGTCTTGATAATTGTTGCACTATTTTTCATTGATATTTACGCCGCAGTAATACTCTTGTTTACAGCGCCATTTATCCCGCTTTATTACATCTTGGTTGGTTTACAAACCCAAGATGAGTCAATGAGACAGGCGACACGTTTTGATAATATTGGCACGCTGTTCTTAAACTTAATCAGAGGTAAAGACACTGTGACCTATACCGATTCAGAAGACACAGTAGTCAAAAGATTGGAAGAGGATAATAAGGGCTTCGTTAAGGAAACAATGCGCATTTTAAAATATGCTTTCCAGTCTTCCATGATGTTAGAATTCATTACGATTTTAGGGATTGGACTTGTTGCACTAGAAGTCGCGCTCAGAATTATCATATTCTCAAATATAGACTTCTACACTGCCTTTTTTGTCCTGCTTCTAGCACCTGAATTTTATAGTTCTCTAAAAGTACTTGGCACAGAGTTTCATAACGGTAAACTCGCTCTAGGTAGTTATGACCGAGTAAAAGAGGTGTTAAATCAAGATACAGCAAATGAATATTATAGAGGAACGACGGATCAACATGCGGTTGAAGCACTTTCCTTAACACTCAGTCATGACGACAAAGTAGTGTTGAACGAGGCAAGCTTTAGCTTTAATAAAACTGGTTTTACAGCGATAACGGGAGAATCAGGTACAGGGAAATCCACACTGTTAAGAGCAATTCTAGGACTGCATGAGCCTAAAAGAGGTCAACTCAATGTCTTAACGGATGATATTGGTTATGTATCAGATCAAGTTTACTTCTCAGACACTTCAATATTTGACTACATTTCCAACCAAAAACACTCAGAAGAAGCAGTTTTAGATATTTTGGATAAATTAAAACTAAGCGCTAGTATCGACAATTTAGAAAATGGCATTCATACCCCAATTGTTAACCATGATATACCTTTATCTGGTGGGGAAATTGTAAGATTGAAAATGGCCAGAGTCTTAATTGATCCGCCTAGCATGATTATTATGGATGAACCAACTGAATTTTTAGATGCGACAACAGAAGGTTTAGTCATGGACCACTTATATGAACTAAAAAAACAATCTGCTATTATCGCCGTCATCCACAGAAGACAACTATTAAATATTGCCGATGCACACTATGTCATGGAAGAAGGACAATTAAAGCGAGGTGAGAATCAATGACCTTTTTAAAAAGTGAAAAGTTACATGTATTCTACAGCATCATCCTAGGTATTATTGGAGGCTTAGTGGGTACTGCCATCTTTGGTCTATCGGGTTATATGATTTCTCTCAGCTTTTTTGAGCCACCATTTTTCTTAATCATTTTAATCATTGCCATGATCAAAATGTTTGGCTTAACTAAAGGTGTCTCTAAATATTTAGAACGTCTACTCAGTCATGATGCTACATTTAAAATGATTGGCCGACTGAGAAGGGATTACTTTAAAAACTCACTAGCAAGCTTTCAAGATACACATAGCGTACGCTACATTCAAAAGTTAACTTCATATTTCGATGATATAGAAGATTATTATGTAAGAATTATTTACCCTTACATCGTGGCAGCCTTTATCGCTTTGATTTTAACCATGTTATCGCTCATCGTTGACCCAGTTCTCTTACTCATTACTTTATCCACATCACTCTTTATTTTAGTGCTGATGCCCTTAGTCATGAGTAAAGTGTCAAATAAATTAAAAACAACTAGACAGATGAATGAAGATAAGTTATTCGATCAGCTCTATCACTATATCTTTGACTATGTGAACCTCTTTGTCGTCAAAGAGGACATTAAGACAAAAGACAATATTAAAGATAGTTACAAAGCGATTACCTTAAATGAAAACAAGGAAGCGAAATTGGATTTAGTCATCGAAGTAATAGGGCTCCTAGTTCAGTTACTCGCAATGATTGGAATACTTTATTTCTTTAGAGATGAACATGCCATCTTAATTCCGATGATCATTTTGTTATTAATGAGTTACTTTGAAACGATTATACCTGTTGTTAAACCAGCTTCACGTTATTTTTCAGTCAGACAAAGTGTTCAAGATATCAGTGACTATACAGTCATGGAAGATAAAAATAAGCAGACAGACTTAAACTTAGAACATATTACTTTCAGATATCCAAACACTAAAAAAGATGTCCTTAAAGATATTTCTATCCATATTCCGACAGGCGAGAAACATGCCTTGATCGGCTCAAGTGGATCAGGAAAAACGACACTTTTAAATCAACTGATAAAAATTAGCGATGCTGGTGTCATGCCACAATACTTAGATTTTTATAACGCAACTGTTGAAGAAAACCTAACGATGTTTGGACATTTCAATCTAAAAGACGATCAAAACTATCTTCAGGACTTTGATCTTGAGCATTTTTCTTTAGATGACTATATTACTTCGAATGAGTATTTATCGCTTGGTGAAAAAAAGAGAATGCAAGTCATCAGACTGCTCATTGAAGATAAAGACACTTGGATTTTAGATGAGCCAACTGCAAGTTTAAACACCAGACTGAAAGAAATGGTATGGGATATTCTCTTAGAAAGAAATACGCTCATCGTTGCAACCCATGACCTAAGTCATTTAGAAGAATTTGATGTGGTTCATTATATGGAAAATGGGGAAATTGTTGAAAGTGGTCCGGTGAATCAAATATTAAGTCAAAATGGACCGACTAAAGAAGCATATGAAAGATATAAAGATATAATATGAGTAAATTTTTGTAGTAAGATAATTTCTTATGATATAATATCCTTAATTTAAGCAATTTAGTGGAGGTGACGGCTGTTGGGAAGGTGTATATGAAAAGATCTACAAAGAATCTTATGTTGATAACTGATTATTGTAATCATAGACAAACGACCCAAGCGGTCACAAATTATCGGAGGTGAACCCCGAGTTAGGGGAACTGATTGGATATATCCACTATAGGAAATTTTTTACTATTTATAATATTAATCTTATTAACAATGTTGTTTGTAGGTTCAGAGTTTGCATTTGTTAAATCACGTTTATCAAAGATTCATTCATTAGTTGAAGAAGGAAATAAAAATGCCATTCGCGTAGAGAAAATGATTAATAATCTCGATTATTACTTATCTGCTTGTCAGCTAGGTATTACAGTAACAGCCCTTGGTTTAGGTTGGATAGGGGAACCAACTTTTGAAGTTATTTTACACCCTCTATTTGCCTTCATTGGCGTACCAGACTCTCTAACTACAGTTGTCACTGTAGCTGCTGCATTCTTGATTGTTACTTTTATCCACGTTGTTGTTGGTGAACTTGCACCAAAAACAGTTGCGATCCAGTATGCTGAAAGTATGGCGATGACTTTAAGTGGACCACTTTATTTCTTTGGTCAAGTACTTAAACCATTTATTTGGGCGATGAACGGTACAGCAAGAGGATTAGTGAGAATAGTCGGTATTAAAGAAATGCCGACAGAACAAGCGCACTCAGAAGAAGAACTGAAAGTAATTATGACTGAGAGCTATCAGAGCGGAGAAATTAACCAAACTGAACTTGCTTATATGCAAAATATTTTCTCTTTTGATGAAAGAACTGCAAAAGACGTTATGGTACCAAGAACACAAATGATCACTTTAGAAGAACCAGTCACTATAGATCAAGTCATTTCAACGATTAAAGAATATAACTACACAAGATACCCTGTAACAGAAGCGAATGGAGATAAGGATAATATCATTGGCTTTATCAACGTTAGGGAATTCTTAACGAACCATGTTTCAGATGAGAATGTTACAGCTGAAGACTATATTCATGAACTACCTGTCATTACAGAATCATCTAGAATTTCAGATGCGCTTGTTAAAATGCAAAGAGAAAGTGTTCATATCTCACTCATTATTGATGAGTACGGTGGAACAGCCGGTATGATTACTATGGAAGATATTCTAGAAGAAATCGTCGGCGAAATTCGTGACGAATTTGACGAAGATGAAGAGCTCGATATGGTTAAAGTCGGTGACAACATCTTTCACATCAATGGGCGTGTTCTCTTAGATGATTTAGAAGATGACTTTAGAATTACTTTTAATGAAAGTGAAGACATCGATACCATCGGTGGTTGGATGCAAAGCCAAAATACAGATATAGAAGAAAATGACTATATCGATACGGAACATGACCGTTGGCAAGTGCTGGAAATTGAAAATCACTCGATTAAACAAGTTGCTTATTTAAAGGACTACAATAAGATAACTGAAAGAAACGATGAAGAAACAGAAGACGAAAAAGAAAATAATTAAGAGAGAGATCGGAGCCAAAGGCTCCGATCTTTTTGTGTTAAAATGGATATAATTTATAAAGGTGGTGCGTGGTATGGATATAGTAGGGTTAGCATCAGTCATACTTGTTTTTACAATTCCAATTTATGCGATTTACAGGGGCTATAATCAAAGCGACGAAAAATTAAATTTAAAGAAGATGAAAGAAGAGCGTAGACTTGAGGAGATTAAACAAGAGAACTACTTACTTGAAAATGAGTCCATGCGTAGAGAACTAGAAAAGATTAAAGCAGAAAATGCAAGAAAACAAAAAGCCCTTGATAAGAAAGAAAACAAACGATGGTTAATAGAAGAAACAAAGGAAGAGGATTTGAGTCGGAGGGATTAAATGGGGATTTTTGACTTCTTATTTGCTACAGCCTTAGTAATCACAGCCGGTGGAGTGAGTATTCCGCTATATGCTATGAAAAGAGGGTATGGACAAAGTGATGCAAAACTTAGAATCAAGGAGATCGAAGCACAGAGAAAGCTAGAAATCGTCAGGCAAGAGAACTTTATCCTAGAAAATAAGGCGATGGAGTTAGAGCTTGATAAAATGAAAAAAGAGCGTGAAGAAAGAGAAAGAAAAGCGCTTGTAAGTAAAGAAAATAAACGGTGGTTGATTGAAGACAATAGGAGTGAAGCGAAACATGAGAACCTTAATTAAAGACGGCATGATTGTCACATCAGAGCATGAGTTTAAAGGGGATATTCTAATCGAAGGGACAAAAATTCAAGCACTTGGTCGAAACTTAAGAGTAGAAGCGGATGAAGTGATCAATGCAGAAGGGATGTATATTTTACCCGGCGGTGTAGATCAACATGCGCATTTTTCGTTTGAGTTCATGGGTCAAAGAACAAAGGGCTTTGAAACAACCAATGCAGCAGCCTTAGGTGGAACGACGACAGTGATTGAGTTCGTCAACCAGGAAGAAGGTAAGGGCTTAGTCGAAACTGTTGAGGATTATAAAAAAGAATGGGTAGAAGACATTTCCATGGTGGACTATAGCTTCCACCCAGTCATTACTAATCCAACAAAAGAAACCTTTGAAGATATTAAAAACTTACCATCAGCAGGCTATCCGACCGTGAAATTGTTTATGGCTTATAAAGGACAGTTTTTCCATTCTGATGATGAAGCGGTAACCAACGCGCTTCTTGAAGCAAAAGATGCTGGTGTGACTGTGATGGTGCATGCGGAAAACGCTGACTTAATAGAATTGATGCAAAAAAGAGCAATTGCTGAAGGGAATACTGATCCTTACTATCATGCCTTAACACGTCCACCGATTGTGGAAACAGAAGCGACAGAAAGAGCCATCAACTTAGCGAGATTTGCAGAAGCACCAATCTACATTGTCCATGTGACGACAAAAGGTGCAGTAGACGCCATTAAAAAAGCGAAAGAAGAAGGCTTGCCTGTATTCGGTGAAACATGTACGCAGTATTTACTGTTAGATAAAGAATACCTTTCGAGAGATAATTTTGAAGGTGCGAATTATGTTTGTTCACCTGCTTTAAGAGATAAAGACGATCAAGAATATTTGTGGCAATCGTTAAAAGACGGATGGTTAAATGCGGTGAGTTCTGACCATTGTGGCTTTACAACAGAGCAGAAAAAGATGGGCATTGATGACTTTAGAAAAATCCCGAACGGTGCACCAGGCTTAGAAAATAGACTGCCGATGCTGTGGACTTATGGCGTTGAAGCGGGTAAAATCACGCGCTCAGAACTGGTGGATTACTATGCAGCCTCACCAGCGAGAAATAATGGTATTGACCATAGAAAAGGATACTTAAGCCCAGGCTATGATGCGGATATTGTTATCTATAACCCATTTGTGAAAAAGACAGTTACCATCGATGACAGTTTAAACGGTGTAGACTATACAACTTATGAAGGCTTCGAACAAATAGGAGAATGTGACAGAGTCTTCTTAAGAGGAGAGACCGTTGTAAAAGACGGAAAGTATGTCGGACAACAAGGTCAAGGTAGCTTTATTAAAGGTACGGCCTATGGAACAGCGTTTAGATAAGTAAATGCCCTGAGTGCATGTCACACAGGGCATTTTTTTACTTATAATGATTCGAATCATCAATTTTCGTCTTTAGCAGGATATTTAATTGCATTTTTCTTTAATTTTTCAAGAATCGCTTCATTCATATCAATATCTAAATCATCAGCCATCATCAAGCCATAGATAAAGACATCAGCCAGCTCATCCTTAATATTTTCTCTATTCTTTTCAGCACCCTCTTCGGCATCTAACCACTGAAAGTTCTCTAACAGTTCAGAAGCCTCTAAAGAAAGAGATAAAGCTAAATCTTTCGGATTATGATATTGTCTCCAATTACGTTCATCTCTAAATTCATTTATTTTACTAGTTAAGTCCTTCATTAAATTTCACCTCGTTGAGCTTTATTTAGAGCCTTACGGAGTTTTTCATCGCTTGCATAGATGTATAAACCTTTAACCCCACGCTTCATAAGTACGTTGATAGAGTTGAGTATGATTTTTTCTTTAGTTGATCCTACATTATATTCTACTTTTTGTTTGCTAGAACCTCTGAACGCCTCTGTGTCTTTATAATTTTGTGGTAGAATTTCTAGTTCTTTAGTCTGTTCATTATATGACACCGATGGACCTAATATCACTCCGACGTAGTTCAAATCAAACCCTTGAATTGTGTAGATAGATCCAACTTCGTTGATTGTTTCCGCTCGTTCTGCCCATGTACGTTTATTGTTTGTTGTGTTCCATACTCCTTTGAAACCAATCTCTTCTACGTAGTAATCTCCACCGTCTTTTTTATGCTCATAATCAAAAGTAGCAACAATTCTTGATAGAGTATGTTCCTTGTCTTTCTTTTCAATTTCTTTAAACATTTCTCCAGCATTATCAAAGACTTTTAATTCATAGTCACCCGTTTCACTGGGAATAGAAGTAATTTTTTTATCTACAAAATTATCAATCCAATTTACGACGCTGTCATCTGCTTGAATACGGAACTGGTCAGTAAGTTCGAAAGTTTCAACTTTAGCACCTTTTGTTATCTTTTTAAATAAATCTTCTGTCCAATAACTTTTTAATTTTAGAAATTGTTTTTCATCAAAAACTATAATAGTGACTTTACTAGAATGAATAATATCATGTAGGTGGTTGTCACCTCTATAATTATTATAAGCATCTTCTCTAGATAATAATAAGTGAGCTTCATCTACAAAAGTAATATCTGATTTCATCTTTCCATCATTTACTCTATTTATAAAAGTAGTCGGTTTTAGGAAATTTTTCTTCTTTAAGTTAGGTAAACTTTCGGAAATCGCCTCATATGTTTTAATCATTTCTTGGTGATTAACTAGTAGATGATTTTCAGTTCCATATAATGATTCTGATTCTTTGTCATTTGCCAAGTCTTGAATTGCATTGAAAGTTGAGCTTAAAACAACACTTTTACCAGTACCTGCTTCACCTTTAATGAAATACACTGAAGGCTTATCATTATTGATATTTGCTTTGCAAAATTCTAGTATATTTTCCTTTAGTTCAATTTGAGATTCGGATAGTTCTTTGTATGGTGAAATTTTAAATATATCTTTGTTTTGAAGATACTCTAAAGTACCATCGACAAGTTTATCCTCTCTAAGCTTTTCCCATAGTTCTTTAAAAATATCTTGGTTGTATTTTGGTTTCTCATAATAATTATGGGTGACCGCACTTGTGATTTGGCTCTTATTTAAAAGCTCATACTTTTGATCTGCAATAAAATAATTAATTAAATTAGTTTCAATATTATAGGTAGCAGACTGATTGAAATGAGCGTGAGAAACAATGACAGCTGTATCAAGATTTTTCTTGGCTTTATCTTTGATGTGACTATTTAAACGATTTCTAATCTGTACAGTCTCACCGATATAAGCTCGAGCCTTATTTTTGTCATTATGTAGTATGTAAACAACCGGATAGTTGTTAAATTTTGCGCTGGATAATTCAGAAATTGAGTTCTTATTGAATTGATAAGTCGAGATTTCCACATTTTTCTCTTCCATAACAAAGCTCCTTAATGATTTAATTACATTATAACGTAATTAATATTTTCGTAGAATAAAATGAGTTTTATTAGACTATAATGTTAATAGAGAGGATGGAATCCATGAAAACAGAAGACTACTGGAATCAGTTCTTAAATGAATATCCTGCTTATAAAAATATTTCTTATACTGCTTGGCAATTCGGTGCAGATCCAAATACGCTTGCTCAGCTTGTGATTGATGGTACCAAGACATTAACATGTAGTAGTCTAAGAGAGTATCAAGTAGAGAATGAACCATTGCCTGAAGTAGGTGATGTGAGTATCGTTCTTGATGAATCTGATGAACCAAAGTGTATTATTGAAAATACTAAAGTATATACAATGAAATACTCTGATGTGGATGAAGAAATTGCTTTTAAAGAAGGTGAAGGGGACCGGACTTTAGAGCACTGGAGAAGTGCTCACCTTGAATTTTTTGAATGGTTATATAAACAAATAGGTTATGAATTTAACGAGGATGAAGAGATTGTAGTAGAAGAGTTTAAAATGATATATAAATAAATATCTAACATAAGGAGTGGTCTAATGAACAAAATAATCATAGACACAGATACTGCTGGAGACGATACGATTGCGATTTTAACTGCTCTACATAGTTTTGATGTGCTAGGGATTACGATTACAGGTGGGAATGTAGATTTCAACCAACAGATTGATAATGCACTCTACACTACAGAGATAGCGGGTTACGATAATATCCCTGTCTACCCTGGCTATGAAGGTCCGATTTTTGGGCAGGATGAAAGCCATACGACGGTTGAGGATGTGCATGGTTCTGATGGCATGGGAGATTCGTTCTTTTCGAAACCCAAGCGTTCAGCGGAGGATAGTCATGCTATAGATTTTATCATCAAGACTGTGAATGAGAATCCCGGTGAGGTCACACTTTTAGCCATTGCACCTTTAACGAATATTGCTATGGCGATTAAGAAAGATCCGACGATTGTGGATAAGGTAAAACATTTATATATTATGGGTGGTACGAATAATGCTTTAGGTAATATTGTTCCATCAGCTGAGTATAACTTTTATGTCGATCCTGAAGCGGCTAAGTTAGTCTTACAATCTGGGATTGAAATGACCATGGTCGGTTGGGATATGTGTACGGATTATTCTTTAATGTTCGATAAAGAACACGAAGAAATTGAAGCGTTGGCTACTAAGGGATCTAAGTTCTTCACTGATGTAAATAGAGTAGTGAAGAAATTCAATAAAGAAGTACATAAGTTAGACGGTACAACTCATCCAGATACCTTGTTGGTTGCAATTGCTGCAGATGAAAAAATTATGTCACAGTCTAATAAGTATTTTGTTGATGTAGAGACTAAAGGAGAACTGACTCGAGGGTATAGTTTAGTCGATATCAATGGACGTTTAGACAAAGAGCCAAATGTTAGAGTGTGTGAAAAGGTAGATCGAGAACGATTTAAAGCACATTTGTATGATGTGTTAGGGAATATAAAATAAATCGACAGGAATAGTTCCTGTCGATTTGTTTTATTATTTTTGTCTTTTTCTTTGTTCATGCCTCAAAAGCCCAGTTGTTACTCTTAAGTTTTCTCGATATCTTTTATAGTATTCTTCACTTATAGAGCCATTTTCGACTGCATTTAAGACTGCACATTTTGGTTCATGAGTATGTGTACAATCTTTAAATTTACAATTCAAAGCTAAGTCATGAATATCTTGAAATAAGACTGTTGAATCCATTTCATTGGTTGTACTTATTGTTTTAAAGCCAGGTGAATCTATTAAATAAGATTCTGTGAGACTCGAGTAAAACATTTTTGTTGTTGTCGTTGTGTGTTTCCCTTTACCGTCTTCACGTACGTCATTAGTAATTACATTATCAAAATTGACGAGTTCATTGATAAGTGTAGACTTACCTACACCAGAAGATCCAAGAAGAATAGAAGTTCTGTTTTTATTAAATAAACTGATTATATTAGTTAGAGTGTCTTTTTGAAGGTTTGAGAAGATTGTCACTTTAAAATCAGGATACACTGACTTAATTTTATTCATGATGTTACTAGCTAAGTTAGTATAATCACCTTTTGATATAAGAATATGCAAATCTACATTTTGCTGATAAAAAGTTAATACATAACGCTCAAATTTAGGTAAGGTAAACCTTTGATTGGCAGCAATAAGTATAAAAACCTGTTCTACATTTACTGCTAGTATTTGCTCTTGTTCAAGCACGTGGTAACTTTTAGAAGCATGACTTGTACCTTTAGAGATAGTGCTAGTACGAGGTAAAACGCTAGTGATTATATAATTATTATCAAAATTAGTGTAAGTGACAAAATCACCAACAAATACATCACTAGTAGATAAATTAGTCACAGTTTCTGCTTTAAAACATTTTCCATTTTCAGTTATTATTGTGTAGATATAATTCGTCTTCTCTATAACTCTAGCAATAATGTCGTCTTTATTATTATTTAAAGACTGCTTATAAGTTAATATCCCGTACATTTAAAATCCCCTTTGTATTATTAAATATTTTGAACAAAAAAGGGCGCCTTAAGAATAGAGAGAGTATTACCCAAATCTTAAGACGCGCCTTTAAGAAATATTTAATAATAGATGAGATATTAAATATAAATTTTTATATTCAGAAGCTAACATTTATATAAATGCTGAAAAAACGTCTAACTTAATGTAAAGCTTCTGGAGAATTTGGGTACTATAAATTTCTCATTATGTTTTAGATAACTCATAGTAATCCCTCCTCTCCGATATTAATATCAATATACCATATATTTTAAATATTTAAACAACTTTTTTAGTGCTGAAATGAAATCAATAATTACACACTACTTTTATTATCTAAAAATTGTGACATTATAAAGGCTGTGATAATCTTAAAGAAAGAATTTCTACATAACAAAGGGGACAGTTTAATGAGAGCTTTTGATACACTTTTTAATCCATATCATTCGCAAAGAAATCCTGTGGTGAGTAAAAAAGGGATGGTTGCAACGTCACAGCCACTGGCTGCACAGGCGGGTTTGACGATTATGCAAAATGGTGGCAATGCCATTGATGCTGCGATTGCAACGGCTGCTGCTTTAACAGTTGTTGAACCCACGACGAATGGTATTGGTGGGGATGCTTTTGCCTTAGTCTGGGTGAAAAATAAGCTATATGGTTTGAATGGTTCTGGCAAATCACCAGCTTCTATTTCTATTGAAAAGGTAAAGGCACAAGGATATGACGAGATTCCTAAATACGGTTTTACACCAGTAACTGTACCTGGACAGCCTGGAGCTTGGGCCGAGTTATCTAGACGTTTTGGTAAACTGCCTTTTAAGGATTTACTACAACCTGCTATTCAATACGCCGAAGAGGGTTATCCAATATCACCGGTTTTAGCAAGATTTTGGGAGAAGTCTGCAGTTAGATTCAAAGAAGCTTTTAAAGGTGAGGAATTTAATCACTGGTTTGAAACCTTCGCTCCAAACGGCGTGGCACCTAAAGTCGGTGAAATTTGGAAGTCACAAGACATGGCTAATTCTTTAAGAGAGCTCGCTGACACGGAGTGTGAATCATTTTATCGAGGAAATATTGCAGATGAAATTGATGCTTACTCTAAAAAGTACGGTGGTTACATTACTAAAGAAGACTTAGCAAAATATCAGCCAGAATGGGTGGACCCGATTTCTGTAAACTACAGAGGATATGACGTTTGGGAAATCCCACCAAATACCCAAGGTATTATTGCTTTATCTGCTTTAAATATTTTGAAGCACTTAGACATTGAAGGTAAAGAAACAGTAGATACTTATCACAAACAAATAGAAGCGATGAAACTCGCTTTTGCTGATGGGAAAAAATATGTGGCTGATGAAGATCATATGACCGTTACGAGTGCAGATTTACTAAATGAAGCATACGGCAAAGCACGCAGTCAGTTAATTACAGATACAGCTAGAGAACCAGAGGCAGGGGAAGTGAAAGCAAGTGGTACTGTCTATTTGTGTACAGCGGATGAAGAAGGGAATATGGTGTCCTTTATCCAAAGTAACTACATGGGGTTTGGCTCAGGTTTAGTCGTTCCTGGGACAGGGATTGGCTTACAAAATAGAGCTTGTGACTTTAATTTAGATCCTACTTCTCCAAACGCACTCGCACCTAACAAACGCTCTTATCACACGATTATTCCTGGCTTTATTACGAAAGGAACAGAAGCTATCGGACCATTTGGAGTGATGGGTGGCTTCATGCAACCTCAAGGTCATGTTCAAGTCGCCATGAACACCATAGACTTTAACTTAAATCCTCAAACCACACTCGATGCACCCCGTTGGCAGTGGGTCAAAGATAAGACAATATGGGTAGAGAAAAACTTTCCACATCATATTGCTGAAACCTTAGTCAAAAGAGGACATGATATAGAAATCAAACTTGATTCAGCAGGATTTGGTCGGGGTCAAATCATCTGGAGAGATCCAGAGACAGGTATTTTGTACGGTGGGACTGAAAATCGTACAGATGGGCATATAGCGGCTTATTGATAGATTGAAAGGAGGAATGTGGGTTGTCAGCGAAATTTGATGGAGATAAGAGACAAATTTTAGTAAATAAAGTGGAGAAAAATAAAGATATTTTACTTGAAATGTGTGCCCGTTTAGTACAGGTTCCTTCAGAATCGCCACAATCTGATACTCGTGAAATCGTCAATGAGATTAAAAGTATTCTAGAAAACATTGGTGGTGTGGAAGTAACTTGCCATACAAAAGAAGAACCAATTGTTAATCTTGTCGCACGGTTGAAAGGAACTTCACCAGGAAAACGTCTTATTTTTAATGGGCATTTGGACACTTATCCTGTTGGAGATGCTTCACTTTGGTCGAATGATCCATTTTCTGGTCATACAGATAATGGTCGCTTGTATGGGAGAGGTTCATCAGACATGAAAGGTGGGATTGCTAGTTACCTCCTGACTTTCATGATTATGGCTGAGCTGAAAGACAGTTGGTCAGGTGAATTAGTGATGACCTTAGCAGGTGATGAAGAAACCATGGGTGTAAAAGGAACGAAATATTTATTGGAGACAGTTCCACACGCTTCAGGAGACGCCATGATTAGTGGTGATGTCGGGACAGCAAAAGTACTACGCTTTGGTGAAAAAGGTTTGATGTGGATTGAGCTTCAAGCTACAGGGACTCCATCACACGGTGCGCATGTACATAAAGGAGAAAATGCGATTGATCGTTTGGTAGAGGGAATTGACCGACTGAATAAAGAACTTGGATTGATAAAAGTCAATCCACCTAAAGAGGTGACAGAAGCGATTGAAAAATCAAGCGAGGTATCTGAGAGTTATTCAGGGCAAGGAGAAACTGAAGTCTTACAAAAAGTCACAGTAAACTTTGGTGTGATTGAAGGCGGGATTTCGCCGAATTTAATACCAGCAAAAGCATCAGCACAAGGTGATATTCGACTCCCTGTCGGTGTGAAATTAGAAGAAGTTGAGCAAAAGATTAAGGAGATTGTAGATTCTATTGAAGGACTTTCATACCGTATCTTTAGACGGTATGAAGCGAATTGGTCAGATTTTAATCATGAAATATTTTCATTGACTGCTGCAAATGTAAAACACATTACAGGTGAAGAACCTGTCTTAACAATGAGAGTCGGCGCATCTGATTCTAGACATTATAGAATATCTAAAAACATACCCAGTGTGAACTGTGGACTCAATGCCTATAACCTAGGTGGACCGGATGAGTATATTGAAATAGATGAGTTGGTTGATTTGGCTGAGATTCATTTGCTAACTGCTTTTGATTATTTACAAGGAGGGTAGAAGGATGAAAAAAGATTGGGCTAAAGATTTCTATAAGATGCAATACGAATTTATAGGGAATTACGGGAAGGATTTTTATGAAGTATCTGCTGTCGAAATTTTGAGTCAAATCGGCAAACCTATAGAAAATTTATTAGAACTTGGTTCAGCTGATGGCAGCTTATCGAGAGCTTTATCGAATAAGGTTTCTCATATTACCACAGTGGAGTTGGTAGATAACCTTGTTGAAAAGGCTAAAGAAGTAAATCCGGTAAATATCAATGCTATCAATGGGGATTTTCTGGAGATAGACTTACAAAATACGTACGATGCAATCATCTATATCGATGGCTTTGGACTAGGAGATGATTCAGCCCAATTAAACTTATTAAAAAACATAAAACAGTGGTTGAAAAAAGATGGCTGTGGTCTAATCGATATTTATCAACCTGAACATTGGAAGAAAGCGGATAAGATAGAAATGTATGTAGACCCTAAGAATATGCCAAATATTAAAAGAAGATATACATATGATTATAAAAATGATGTCATGATTGATACCTGGTGGCGTGAAGGTGAAGAAGAAACCAAACAATCTCAATATTTGAAGTGCTACACACTAAAAGAAATTAAAGACATGTTTGAAGCGGCTGGACTTCAGATTATTGAGTATTTTACTAATGGAGCAATGGACTATGAAACAATGACATATACTGAAGACGCTTCATCAGAAAAATGCATGTCATATAGAATCAAAGTAGTTAGAAGTTAAAAATATGTTATTTTGTCTTGTCTCTTTTGCTATTTAAAACAAGCATGAAACCTGGAAACATCAATAACAGAGTTCCTACGATAGACAATAATATAATATTGTCTGGTCTAGCAGCTGCATTATAGAGTAGGATTGCTACTCCAACAAACATTAGAATTTTAAATAAGGTATTCATTAAATCCCTTCCTTTATTTAAGATGTATGTTCCAAGCATCGTCATAATAAAACTCAGAAAGTGAATCAGAATCCATCACTTTAAACATCTCTTCAAAGTCATCAGCTAGCTTATAATTAGTGAGCTCACTTTTATTTATCCAGAAAACCTCTCCCTCATTGGAAGAACGTAAAGTCCCAGAAAACTGAGTTGCTTTATACATAAGCACAATATATCTCTCGTCATTATCTGTCTGGAATTGCTTTGTTCCACAAATTTGTGGATTATGAATCGTTAGCCCCGTTTCTTTAAATACTTCACGGACAACTGAATCAACAAATGATTCAGCTTTTTCTACCTTTCCACCAGGGAAAGTAATGCCCGGCCAATTACTACTTAAGCGATTTTGTACTAAAATATTCCCTTGATTATCTTCTATCATACACATATTAGTAATGATCGCTTTTTCTGAATTTGCCATGATGTCTCCTTCTACTCTATCTATTATTTGTTTTGTGATTTAGTGAAATTTTACCATATAGTCAAATGTCATTGTAAACTGAACTGTAGAGTGATTTGTCCAGAATGTTTTTCTTTTAAAAACTTCATGTTCAGAATTTCATTCATTTTATACGCAAGTGTCCGGATTTTTAGATGGATGGATTCTCTTATGTCCTTAAGTAAAAAGAATGGATGACTGAATGTCCATTGGTTTTAAAATTTGAGGACTCAATGTCCATTAAATAGGGTCCAGCTAGAGCGTTAGCGGTTCAATGAGAGTTGCTCATAGTCCTCCTAGAGGGCTAGCGGTTCAATGAGAGTAGTTCATCGTCCAGCTAGAACGTTTTAAACTGAAATCCAAGGCAAAACCAACAAAAATAGCTTGAAAACCTCAAATTTCAAGATTTCCAAGCCGTATCGCTCATCACATATGAACTCAAGCCCACTACCTGAGCTCCATTCCATATAAAAATTTAACTAATTACTGAAGTACCCCATACTCCCGACCGCTGCACCGAATGCGACACCAAGGGCTATACCTGTCGCTAAGTTATCCATTACAAGACCGATTATTGCACCGAGAACTATACCAATACCGATTCCAATCCCAACTGGGCCGCCTGGATTTCCCTTATCCTCATCTTTGTCATGACTCACTCCCATCCACCTCCATGACTGCTTTATTTTGTTAGTCTTGTCTATAGCCCTTGACTCTCTATTTTCTTATACTTTACCCATTTTACTTATGCATTAAAGAGCAAGACCCGTGAATGATCGTTTTCTCCATACAAACAGTTATAGCTAAAAGTTATAACTAATCATGAATTTTATCAGTAATGCTATTACGACTGAGTCATGCTAATATAAATCCATAGAAATTATTAAGGAGTGGTTAGCCATGACAGTAACAACTACAAAAACAGCACCGTTTAAATTTGATAATGTGGGAAGTTTTTTAAGACCTCTTAAACTAAAAGCAGCACGTGAAGATTTTAAAAACGATAAAATTTCTCAAGAAGAATTAACTAAAGTTGAAGATGAAGTCATTACAGAACTAGTTGAAAAGCAAAAAGAAATTGGTTTAAGCGCAATTACTGATGGTGAGTTTCGTCGTTCTTGGTGGCATCTAGATTTCTTCTGGGGACTTAATGGAGTGGAGAAGGTCTCAGCTGATCACGGATATCAATTTGCTGAAGTAGAAACAAGAGCAGAAACAGCACGTTTAACTGGTAAGATTTCTGGTGAGAATCATCCATTTATTGAACACTTTAAGTTTTTACAACAATTTGCAGATGATACTGTCATTGCACGCCAAACGATACCAGCGCCTGCACAGATTTTAGCAGAGCTTGTGCGCCCTGAGAATAAAGAAAAGACAGAAGAAATTTATCCGAATGAAAGTGAATTACTTGCTGATATCGCATCAGCTTATCAAACATTTATACAGGAATTACACCAAGCTGGGTGTACCAACTTACAATTAGATGATTGTACTTGGGGTATGATCGTAGATGAGAACTTTTGGAAGAGCATGAATGATGACTTTACAGTAGAATCTTTAAGTCAGAAATATGTTGACTTAAACAATAGCGCAATTGAAGGAAAACCAGCAGGTTTAACGATTACTACACACGTTTGCCGAGGGAACTACCGTTCTACATGGGCTTCATCTGGTGCTTACGATAAAGTGTCTGATGAACTATTTGGTAAAGAAAATGTAGCTGGCTATTATTTAGAGTTTGATACAGAACGTGCAGGTGGTTTTGAATCACTTGCTAAAGTGAGTGGAGACAAACAAGTTGTACTTGGCTTAATTTCTTCTAAGCTACCTCAATTAGAAGATAAGGAAGAAATTAAAGCGAGAATAGAAGAAGCAGCGAAATATATCAGTAAAGACCGCTTATGCTTAAGCCCTCAATGTGGCTTTGCATCGACTGAAGAAGGTAATAATCTTACAGAAGAAGAACAATGGGCTAAACTTCAGCTTGTTAGAGAAATTGCGGAAGAAGTTTGGGGATAAAATGAAAAAAGGGTTATGATAAAAATCCTAAAGATATAGAAAAATTATCAAGTATACTTTAAAAGCCGGACGTTAGACTTCTAAGGGAAAAGCATCTGCGTGAGACTACAGGCTCACGCGATGCCCCAGAAAAGCTAACGTCCGGCTTATTTATCTATGCTTTTTTGTCTACATATAATTAACCTGCAATATTTTCAGGGTCTTTAACAATGTAATCGTCATAATTTTTCTCTGTCTTATTACCAATTGCAGTAATAAGTAAGAAACCAACAACGTAGAGGCCTAATAGAATAGACATAGTGTAATTGTGATTATGAGTCATATCAAATATCCAACCGATTACAAATGGGAAAAGCCCCCCTAAAATACAGCCACCAGTCTGCATCATTGCTGTCCAAGAGTTAGCACCTTGTGAAGTCACTGTTTCATCCAGTGGTAACATCATGGCAGCAGAGTATAATCCACCTAAAGGAATACCCATCATAAAGGCTGCAACCCACATAAGCACATGACCACCAGTCCAGAATAGGCCTGTTGCAATGGCACCAATTGCTAAGATTAAAAATATCCAATTTCTTCTTGCAGGATATTTCTCCATTAAAATTGGGAATAGTAGATTAAAGATAACTTGCATAGCCATAACTGCAGCGAGTAACATCCCACCTTGAATCATCGACATCCCATTTTCGACAGACATTGGTACGAGCCAAGTTAAAGTAGAGAAGTATAAAGCAGCTTGTAAAGCGTAAAATAGCATAAATAACCATGGCATCTTTTGTACCCAAGGTGATGGGAAATTATATTTAACTTCTGGAACTTCTTGTGAAGGCATATTATTTCTAGCACCTGGTTTGTAGATCAGTAAGACTACAATCATTGCTAACAAGGAGAATACTGACCAAATTGCTAAAGCGAAAGGATAGGAATCCGTACTCTTATAGAAGGCACCTGTTAAAGCTGCGGTTGTTGCAGAACCAGCACTCATAAAGAATGAGGAGATTCCAATCGCAACTGCGGCATGTCCTGGAAAGTATTTTTTAATCACTGATGATATTGTTGGTGCCAATACTGCGATTGCTAGACCAACAAAGAAAGCAGAAATAAGTAATGTTATGAATCCTGGGTAAAAACCACGGATGAGAGTAGAAATAAATAAGATGAAAAGCATTAATAATAAAGTGATTTTAGAACCTAACATTTTGTTTAAGACAGTTGCAAGTAAAGCAAAGATCCCCATACATATAACAGGAACAGTGGTTAAGAGACTTGCCTCTGTACTAGATAAATTTAACGACTCTGTCAGTGTATCCATTAATGGCCCAATCGAAGTTATACCTAAGCGTAGGTTAATGGAAACAACTGCGATAACAAACAATAGAATTAAAGTATTACGATTATACAAGTTTTTCAATAGTTTTCCTCCAGCCTTATTTGGTATAAATTGCAATACATAATATGTTACCATTAAGTGACATATACATAAAATATTAATTAAATTAGTTTAACCAACTTTTTTCATATACATGAGGTGTTTTAATGGACATTCGTCAATTACGTTACTTTTTAATGATTGCTGATGAAAAACAAGTATCAGCTGCTGCTAAAAAACTATATATGTCTCAACCACCCTTGAGCCAACAATTGAAAAATCTAGAAGCTTCTGTTGGAGAAAAGCTTTTTGAAAGAAGCGGTAAATATCTAGAGATGACAGAAGCAGGTAAGGTTTTATATAAGTATGCCTTACAGATTACTCAATTATTGGAAGAAGCCAAAAATGAAGTTCAAGATGTAAGTGCAGGTGTGGATGGACAATTATCAATTGGTATTAATACTTTTTCTTTAGCAAATTTAAATACGGTCTTTCACGAATACAAAAGAAAATACCCTAAAATTACTTACAAGATTCAACAAAATGAATCTTCCCTACTATGTTATTTATTAAAGCAAAGAGAAATTGAAATGGCTCTAGTGAGACTGCCTTTGGAAATTGATGACTTTACCTTACAACACGTTCATTCAGAACCCTTTTACGTAATTTCATCTAAAGATAAAAAAATCTTTTCAGGTGAAGTCACTTTAAAAGAAGTCAGTCAGTATCCCCTGGTCCTACCGAGCATTAAAGGCTTAGGTGTTTATTATTCAATTCATGAAGCCTTCTCCAAAGCTAAGATTCAGCCGAATATTATTGCAGAGTTTTCCGATTTAAAACTAATGATGCAACTAGTATCCACAGACTTTGGTATCTCCATTGTTCCAGAATCGCTGTTATACCTATATAAAGAATATCCTGTACGTGTCAATAAGATTATCGATAAAGAACAACTGTCAGGAGAGATTGGTTTAATCTGGTTAAAGGATCATCGTCTATCAAAAGCAGCGCAAAATTTTAAAGATACGCTCATAGGCTGTCTAGAAAAAGGGCAAAATGATTTACTGTAACCTTAAGTGTTAGTAAGCGCCCATGAAAAGTAGATGACAAAAATTAAAAATAAAATAAGTGCGCCGACTATTGAAAAAAGAACAATCTTATCGATGCCAAGTGACTCTTTATCTTCGTCTTGTTGCTGGACAGTCTCAAACTTACTCTTTTGTTCAGCTGTAGATTCCTTGATGTCATTTTGAGTTTTAGGATGCTCTTTTTTAATCACTAATAAAATAATGGAAGACACTAAAGCTAGACCATAAGTGATGAACATGAAAATTAAAGCTGCTTAATTAAGCTCACCTCGAGTCTCAAAAGTGAGTGAATACAAGTAGACAATTAGTGCTAGAATAAGACTTACAAGTATTGTTAAAAATGAAGATCTTTTATGGCTGTTTTGTTGATTTTTAAAAATATTTTTCATTGGTAGATAGATGATTAGTTTAATGATGGGATAAAGACATAATAGAAATAATATGAACATAATCGGAAACATAGAATCCCTCCTTCTAATAAACTACCCAAGTGACTATGTCCTTAGTCGAATTGATTAGTAAATTATAAATGAGGTGTGTTTAGTGAATTTAAAAGCAGTCACGAACCTATTAACTAAAGTCACAACTAGAAAAGACACTCAAAAGAAGAAAGCTTACGAAAATAATTTAGATCAAGAAAAACTAGACAGAAATATTCAGGCAGCTAGGGAAGGATTAGCGGATAGAAATTTAACCATGTGTCAAAGAAGTGAGTATGAGCGTGCTTTAGAGCATTTAGAAAAATATAAGAAATAGCGAAAAGAAGTGATTAAATGTTTAGATCAGCTAACATAAAAACATACGCAATGGCAGCAGGTCATTTATTTTGTGATATGAACTCAGGCATATTACCAGCTCTGTTGCCTTTTTTAATTTTTGCTTATGACTTTACATATGCAGCAGGTGCAGCACTTATTTTTGCTGCTAACATTGTATCTTCGGTATCTCAGCCTTTTATCGGTATATATTCAGATATTATTTCTAAAAAGTGGATGGTGCCCCTCGGTTTGATTTTAGGAAGTTTTGGCTTATCCATCATAGGTTTCCTAGATAGTTATTGGGCAATCTTTGTAGCTATTATGATATCCGGCTTAGGCACTGCCTTATTCCACCCTGAAGCGGCCAAAACAGTGACCATGAGTGCTGGAAAAAATAAGGCATCTGATATGAGTATCTTTTCTCTAGGCGGGACAATTGGATTTGCTTTAGGACCGGTTGTTGCGACAGCTTTACTCTTACTTTGGGATTTACAAGGCCTACTAGTCTTGATTTTACCTTCTCTTATTATGAGCCTTGTTATTTGGAAGGTCACAAGTAAAGATACTAGTAAAAAGGTACTTGCCTCAAATACATCACAAAAAGAGGACTTACCAAAAGATCAGTGGAAACCTTTTTCTATTTTAAGTGTGGTACTGATTATGAGATCTATCGTCTTTATTAGTTTGAATACCTTTATTCCACTCTTTTGGATTACAGTTATTTTACAATCGAGTGAATCCGGAAATATGCTCTTAAGTCTCTTCTTAGTTGCCACATCCGTTGGCACTTTGTTTGGCGGTAGAATTGCCGACCGACTAGGATATATTAAAGTAATTGGATTTAGCTTTGTCTCTCTTGTTCCAGTACTTTTAGTGCTAACAATAACAGAGTCTCTGATCTTATCTGCTATCATGATCATCTTTGCTGGATTCTTTATTTTTGTTCCATACAGTTCACTAGTTGTCTTAGGTCAACAATATCTACCGAACCGTGTTGGGCTAGCATCTGGAGTGACTCTAGGCCTGTCAGTCAGTGCAGGTGGGGTGTTTGTGCCGGTACTTGGAAAGGTCGCAGACTTATACGGCGTACCGACAGTGATGACCATTATCTTTATTATTACGATTATTGCACTCCTCTTTACTTTAATTTTAACGAAATCACATAAAAAATTAGAATTGAGTCATGAATATTCATCATGATTTTTTAAGCTCACCAATTATAAATCTTGGTGGGCTTTTTGATTTTTATAAGCGCATTATTTTTATCATTTAAAATGACAGAAAAATTAGATAATAAGTGAATAATCAGTATAATAAGAAGTAAGGAGATGATCATATGGTAAATCGTAATTTTAAGCAAACTGTTTATGTAGATCAGTTCACTGATGGCGTCTTAGATCCTGAAAAAGAAATGGCGTATTACGTTAAAGATCACGGTACGATTATTGCAAATACTGCTCCAGGATGTTGGGGGCCAATGATTACACCAGAATTAAAAGGTGGTCATGAAGTCACGAAACCCGTTTACGTAGAGGGTGCTGAAGTTGGCGATGCGATTGCTATAAAAATTAACTCGATTCGTGTCACTTCTAAAGTCACAGCATCTGGTAATGATAAGCCTATGGAAGGGCGTTTTAATGGGGATCCATTTGTTGCAGGCGTGTGTCCGAATTGTGGAGCAGAAAATCCAAAAACGGTCATTGATGGCATTGGACAGGGTGCTGTTAAGTGTGCTGAATGTGGTCAAGATGTGACGCCATTTACATTTACTAATGCCTATACTATGGCTTTTAACGATGATAAAAGTCTCGGTATTACCTTAGATAAAGAAGGGGCTGAAAAGGTCGCGAAAGATTCAAAAGCATACATGAATACACCAGAGAACTCTATACAAAATCCTGTTGTAACCTTTGCACCTCATGATATCGTTGGTGCTTTAGCACGTGTAATTCCATTTTTAGGTCAATTAGGTACAGTGCCTGCATCAGCGTTTCCAGACTCACATAATGCTGGCGACTTTGGACAATTTCTAATCGATGCACCTCATGACTATGCTAAAAGCTTAGAAGAATTAGAAGATAGAACAGATGGTCATATGGATATTAACAGAGTCAGAGCGGGTGCAATTTTAATATGTCCAGTCAAAGTAGAAGGCGGCGGTGTTTATCTTGGTGACATGCACGCTATGCAAGGGAACGGAGAAATTGCAGGTCATACGACAGATGTCGCAGGTATTGTCGACTTAAACGTGAAGGTGTTAAAAGGTCTGAACATCAAAGGACCGATTCTGATGCCTCTAGTTGAGGACCTACCTCCAGTTGCTAAGCCATTCTCCGATCAAGAACTTTTAAAAGCCGATAAGCTTGCATTAGAGTGGGGACTTCAGTCTTTAGAGAAATCTTATCCACTTTCTTTTGTCGGTAGTGGTGCTGACTTAAATGAAGCAACGACCAACGGTATGGAAAGGGCGGCAGAATTATTAGATATCGATGTCGCTGAAGTGATGAACCGTGCAACAATTACAGGCGCCATTGATATTGGAAGAAACCCAGGCGTTGTAACAGTCACCTTTTTAGTGCCACTGACCATGTTGGAACAAGTTAAATTAGATGGTCTCTTAACCGATTTTTATGATGACAATATGTGATCTATCTTTTCCTAAGCACCAATGCCTACTTTTTTTAACAAGATGTTATAATGAAATAAACGTTGTTTTGGGAGGAAATTATGGAATCAATTACTTTAATGGAAGCATATGCGATTGAAACTTTAAGAGGTAATGGTGTAGATAATGACACTATTATAAAAAATATTAAGAATAACGATTTAGAAGATTTTAAAAAGATCAAAGAGAACATGGATTTTGATGCTTTAGTAGACCTATCTAAACAAGCTGACTTTGACTCTATCGTTAAGGATGGCTACAAGGTCAAATTCCTAACTTTCAATGGCTTAAAGAACTTAATCAAAATGAAATTCGGTAAATTTGCAGATGAGGATTATCAAGTTGATGAGTTTACAATCTCTGGTTTAGAGCTTGAGAAACCACAAGTCGAAGAGTTAAAAAACGTTCTATCGAACAACTGGCTTTTATCAGAAGAAGCTGGTGGCGTGACAGTTAAACCAAATAAGTAAAATATATTTTATAATTTTTTGAAAATTCCCTTGCATTGTGTAAAACTTTAAATTATGATGAAATTGTGACAAAAACAATGAAGGAGGTAAAGTCTTATGAAGTCATTACTTGTAAACCAAAAAGAACAAACTTCACAAACAAATCAATTTACCTCTGTATTTCATATTTTATAAAATACGGATTTTTCTGTGATTATAAATATAAGGAATAGAGAGGATGACCTCTCTATTTTTATGCAAATTTTGCGTGCACATTAATAGTGCGCGCTTTTTTTGTCTTTAAAAGGGGAGTTTAACAAAGGGGAGCATGATTTATGTTAGATTACATCAGCAAGATTGGATGGTATATTTTATCGAATAAAAAACGGTATTTGATTATTGTTATTCTTTTACTTTTAGCGAATATCATAGATGTTATACCAGCCCAGCTAATTGGTAAAACAATAGACTTTATTAATGATGGCACGATGACTCAAGTATTAATGTGGCAAATAATTGGGATATTTCTTGTCATTATTGTCTTATCTTATGTTTTTTCCTATATTTGGGCCTATTTACTATTTGAAGGTGCGATTAAAATTGAAAATATTTTACGCAGCCGACTCATGAAGAAATTCTTAATTTTTTCACCGACTTTTTATGAAAAGAATAAAACTGGGGATTTGATGGCTAAGTCGACTAATGATCTAAGAACAGTCAATATGGCAACGGGCTTTGGAATTATTACGCTCTTAGACTCGACGACCTTTCTACTCACAATTATCTTGGTAATGGGCTTTACTATTTCTTGGCCATTAACGATTTTTGCTTTGATTCCTTTACCTGCTTTAGCAATTATTGAATCGAAACTAGGTAAAAAGATCAATAAAGCCCATAAATCCGCCCAAGAGTCCTTTGGTGTGATGAACGATGCGGTCTTAGAAGTAGTGGAAGGTGTCAGATTGACGCGTTCTTATGTGCAAGAAGAAGCAGAAGCAGGTCGCTTTCATAATTTAACCGAGTCCTATTTAAAGAAATTTATGAGAACAAAAAGACTAGATGCCTTCTTCCAACCACTAACAATCATTGTGGTTTCTATCAGCATCGCAATTTCTTTTGGATACGGTGCAGTCTTAGTTAATAATGGTGGGATGACAGTGGGTCAATTAATCACTTTTAATGTGTATTTAAATATGTTGATCTGGCCAATGTATGCCTTAGGTATGCTGTTTAACATTATGGAACGTGGTAATGCATCTTATGACAGAATTCAAGGGGTGCTTGATGAGGTGGATGTGCTAGATGAAACTGGCGATCAGTCTGTAAGTGACACAGGTTTATCATTTAAAGATGTCACTTTTAAATACCCTCTCAGTACACATAACAATTTAGAAGACATTACAGTTGAGCTTTCCAAAGGCGAAACCTTAGGTATTGTCGGTAAGACGGGCAGCGGTAAATCGACTTTTATCAAACAACTTTTAAGAATTTACCCTGAAGCTAGCGGAAACCTGCTGATAGATGGGCAAAACATTTCGACCTTAGACCGTCAATCGCTCAGAGACAAGCTCGGTTATGTTTCCCAGGAAAATATCTTGTTTTCTAGAACGGTCAAAGAGAATATTCTCTTCGGTAAAGAAGATGCAAGCGATGAAGAATTGAAGTCAGCGATAGAGCTAAGTGCTTTTGACGAAGATTTAAAACGCATGCCTGAAGGCTTAGATACTTTAGTTGGAGAGAAGGGGATTTCCTTAAGTGGGGGGCAAAAACAAAGGATTTCTATTGCCAGAAGTCTGATTAAGGATCCAGATATTTTAATTTTAGATGATGCACTTAGTGCTGTGGATGCGAGAACGGAAGCGCGAATCATCAATCATATTCGGACACATAGACAAGGAAAAACAACGATTATTATTACACATCGTTTATCTGCAGTGCATCATGCTGATAAAATTATCGTTTTAGAAAAAGGCCGCATTGTGGAAAGTGGTAGTCATGAAGCTTTATCTAAAGCGGGCAATTGGTATAGCGAACAAAATGATTACTACCTAACAGGGGGTGACATGTCATGACAGAAATGAAACGCTTAATACCTTATATATTGAAATTTAAGGGGCCATTTATTATCGGTTTAATTCTACTGTTTCTTATGATTGGTTTCGAACTGATTGGACCGTTAATTTCAGCAAGCATTATCGACAATCACATTAGACTAGGCGAGGGCAACATCGTCTTGAGACCTATTCTGTACTTAATTGCTCTATTCTTAGGTCTTAAACTTATGCACTCAGTCGTTTCTTATTTCTCATTAATTTATTTAGTATCAGCTGGGACGAAAGCCATTCAACAAATGAGAAAAGATGTCTTTAGACATGTGCAAAGATTACCGATTAAATACTTCGATAATTTACCTGCAGGAAAAGTGGTTGCTCGTATCACTAATGATACAGAATCCATTTTAGAATTATTTACTTCAGTAATTCCGATGATTTTATCGAGTATTTTAACTATCGTGAGTATCGTTACGATTGTGTTTTTAATCAATACATGGACAGGGATTATAATGTTACTCTCAATTCCCATTATCATTTTATGGGGGATTATTTATAGAAAATATTCTAATGAAAACAACCATATTAAAAGAGAGAAAAATAGTGAGATGAATGCCATGATTAATGAATCCATAAATGGCATGTCGATTATTCAAGTGTTTAACCGAGAAGAGCAGATTATGAACGAGTTTGAAGAAGTGAACCAAGCGTATTATAGAAGTGGCGCGAGTCTAGTTAAACTTGAAAGTTTAATGGGAGAAAACCTAGCGAACTCCATCCGTTCATTAGTATTTGCAATCTTAGTTTACATTTTCGCTTCTGTTTTTCTTAGTGATAGTACAGCGCTCACAGTCGGTACTATGTACCTCTTAGTGGACTATATCACCCGCTTCTTCAATCCATTATTTAATATTGTGGGTCAACTCAGTATCTTTGAACAAGCACGTGTTGCTGCTAACAAAGTGTTTGAACTACTGGATTCTGAAGCTGAGGAAATGGATACAGGTCACTTGGATGATTTCTCAGGTAATATTCGTTTTAAAGATGTGAGTTTTTCATATGATGGTAAAAGAGAAGTATTGAAAAATATTAATCTAGATGTAACCAAGGGAGAGACTGTTGCCTTAGTCGGTCATACAGGATCTGGTAAGTCATCAATTATTAACTTACTCATGCGCTTTTATGATCCAAGTCAAGGTGGGATATACTTTGATCAAGAAAATACTAAAACGATTAACAAGCAAAATCTCAGACAGTATATGTCCATTGTGCTCCAGGATCCATTTATTTATTCGGGAAGCTTACTCTATAATGTTCGTTTAAATAATGAGGATATTTCAGAAGAGACTGTTGAAAAAGCACTGAGAGATGTCGGTGCTGGACCGCTTCTAGATAAGTTAGAAGATGGCATCCACACGCAACTAACTGAGCGAGGTGCAACCCTATCACTCGGGGAGAGACAATTAATTTCATTTGCGAGAGCCTTGGCTTTCAATCCTAGAGTCTTAGTCTTAGATGAAGCGACTTCAAATATCGATTCAGAAACTGAGCAATTGATTCAATACGCTATGAAAGTGGTTAGTCACAACCGTACAACCTTTATCATTGCACACCGTTTATCGACAATTCAACATGCAGACCAAATTGTGCTCTTAGATAACGGTGAGATTAAGGAAAGAGGAAATCACCAAGAGCTAATGGACCTAAACCAAACATATAGTAAGATGTATCTCATGCAAATGGGATAAGAAAATTCCCCTGGAAAGATTCCAGGGGATTTCCTTTTAAGCTTTGTTACCTTTAATTAAGTTAAAGATAAATGATACAACAAGAATTAGAATGATGGCACCCGCTAAAGTACCGATAATACTCATTCCGCCGAGTGTAGGTCCAAAGTCTAAGCCAATCGCATTACCGATAGAAGCTCCGATTAAACCTGCAATAATGTTACCAATAATTCCAAATGGTACATCTCTTGAAATGATTAGCCCTGCTAACCAACCGAGAATACCTCCGACTATTAATGTCCATAACCAACCCATTTTATATTCCTCCTAATTAAAAATCTAATATATAAAGACTTACAATTTATATATTTCCATTTTTAAGAAGATGTAAACATAAACTAATTACTAAGAAGCAAATTTATTTGACATTCTCAGGATAAAGTAGAGTACTAGGGCAAGACTAGCACTTGTTGCACTAATCCAATAAATTGATGCATAGTCGATGTACTGTGAAACTAAACCAAAAGTCATCGCTCCAAGCCCAACACCTAAGTCAAAGGATGAGAAGAAAGTTGCGTTAGCCATACCGCGCTTCTCAGGTGGTGTGGTGTTAATCGCTGAAGCTTGCAGAGCAGGCTGAATGGTACCAAAACCAAGGCCGTAAAACATTGCCCCAAAGTATAAAAAGGCCTGTGATTTCAAGAGAGCCAGTAAAACAAGACCAATGATAATTAGAATAGTTCCCGGTATAAACACAATTGCGAGACCCCGTCGGTCAAAGATACGACCAGCAAATAGACGCGTTGTCACAAGAGATACTGCGTAAATGACAAAGTATAGTTGAATTGCATAGGACGGAAATCCTTGTTCGAAAGAGTATGCTGGTAAGAAAGTAGCAATCCCACCAAAAGTAAAAGTAATAAAGAATAGGAGTGTGGAAGCAGGTAGTGCACGTTTTTCCACGACTTGCATACGCGATTTTTCTACTACTTTGTTTTCCTGTGACATTTTTGTCTCTGGTTCAACTTTTTTGTACTTGATTGTAAGTGCTAATAAGAGAGCGATTAGCGTTAAGGATCCACAGATTAAAAAAAGTGAAGAAAATCTGATATGATTTACTAAAAACAAACCAAGTGCCGGACCGACAGCAAGTGCTAGGTTACCACTCAGTCCAAAATAACCAAGACCTTCACCACGACGTTCTCTTGGCACTAAGTCAGATGCGATTGTGCCTGAAGCGGTATTCGATAAACCCCATCCAAGCCCCTGAACGACTCTGACAATAACAAGTATGAGTATCGTTGTAGAAGCAGCAAGAGAGTATAAGGACACAACTAATATTAATAAACCAGTTAAAAAGACCGGTGCACGTCCGCTTTTATCAAGAATATGTCCACCAAACGGTCGGATTAAGAGGGCGGAGAAAGTAAAAACACCTACGATTAAACCAACCCAAGTATCAGATGCGGTGATCTCTTGAACATATAAAGGAAGGGTGGGTAAGGTCATTTGAAAAGATGTAAAAATAAAAAAGTTTGCAATGATGATAATGACAAAATCTTTTGTCCAAATTCTTGGTATTTCCTTATCTATTTTCATATTTCCCCTTCTTTTCTTTAAAAATCTAGCTAGTTATGATAAGTGTAACACTGTTCTTTAGCTAGCGACATCCAACCTATTACCGATTCTATTATTGAAATTATCATCAATATGATATTATTAGTAAATAAAATAGTTACAGGAGAATAGTCCAGTGAATTTATTAATGATTGATAACTACGATTCATTTACATATAATCTTGTGCATTACATAGAAAGTAATCCATATGGAGTCGGAATTGAAGTGGTCCGACCAGATGGCTTAGCAACTTATAAGTTAAGAGAAAATATTATCGGACTGGTCATTTCTCCTGGTCCGTCGCACCCAACAGATCGACCTGAGGTGCTTAACTTTATTAAAGAACACTGGGAGTCTCTACCAGTACTTGGCATCTGTTTAGGCCATCAAATGCTCTGGCATTTAGCAGGCGGTCAAGTAAGTCGTGCAGAACGTCCGATTCATGGGCATGTCTACGGTGTAGAGCACGACGGTCAAGGTCTTTATCAAGATATTCCTTCTCCAGTTATGGCTTGTCGTTACCATTCACTAACTTGTTTTGGTCAAACTAGTCGTTTTGATATTGTCGGGCAAACTGATCAAGGAGTTAACATGGCTATCCGTGCTAAGGAGTATCCTGTATTCGGTCTCCAGTATCATCCGGAAGCTATCTTATCAGAACATGGGCGTGAGCAAATCAATAACTTTATTAGAATTGCTGTGGAGGAAAGTCATAATGAGAGCACACACGAAATTTAAAAAGAACGGTAAAATAGAGGAATATTTTTTTAAAGACCCTAAAGAAATCATTCAATATCCAACCAAGGTTGAAGACGCTTTAGATTATGGAAGAAAGATGCAAGATAAAGGTTATTACGCAGTGTTCGCTCTTACTTATGAAAAAGATGAATACATTCTTATGATTTTTGACGAGCCAGTTTCTTATGAAGCATTTCTTGGTGATGAGAAATCTTTGTCATTCTCTATGTCTGAACCATCACTAAGTGAGACTCAAGAAGAAATTGAAGATAATATTGAACAAGTCAGAAACTACATTAAAGATGGTCATACTTATCAAGTTAACTATACAACACGATTTTATGGGGATTTTTCTGGAGATAGTCATCAACTCTTTTTACAGTTGTCTAGTAAGAACAACGGTGATTACGCCATGTATTTAGATACTGGTGAAAAAGAGATCTTAAGTCTGTCACCTGAATTATTCTTTGAACTTGATAGTGATTTAACAATTAGAGCCAAACCAATGAAGGGGACTGCACCTCGTTTTACTGATCCTGATAAAGACCGAGAAAGCTATGAGTTTTTAAGGCACTCTAAAAAGGATCAAGCCGAAAATGTCATGATTGTTGATCTGCTTCGTAATGATATATCTAAAGTCGCTGAGAAGAATTCTGTTCGAGCTGTGAAACTCTTTACTATAGAAAAGTATCAAACAGTCTATCAGATGATTTCGACTGTTGAAGCTAAAGTTAAAGAAGATTTAAGTCTAGGTGGTATTTTTAATGCGCTTTTCCCGTGTGGTTCAATTACAGGTGCGCCTAAAATAATGACGATGTCCTTAATTGAAAAACTTGAAAAGACAAAAAGAGGTTACTATTGTGGTGCGCTTGGCGTTTTATATCCAGACCAAGCAGCAATTTTTAATGTGCCGATTCGCACGTTAGTAATCGAAGATAATCGCTATACTTATGCAGCGGGTGGTGGCATTACTTATGACTCTAATCCGAAATCAGAGTTTGAGGAAATCTTACACAAGACCTCATTTTTAAAGCAGGGTCAATATGATTTACTAGAGTCGATGCGACTAGAAGAAGGTGAAGTCAAGCGCCTAGCACTACATCAAGAACGTTTAAATAAGAGTGCGAGCTTCTTTGGATTTCAATCACTGGACTTAGAAAAAGTCACTTCAGACTATGTAAAAGAGAATAATATCTTAAATGGTCTATATAAACTGCGTTTAAGCTTAGCTAAAAGCGGAGAATATTCTCTCAGTCATCAAACGATAGAGGATAAAAATTCTATGACTGCAGAAATCAGTCACAAGCCGATCCGAGCAGCAAGAGATTTTTTATCAAATAAAACGTCAATCAGACACCACTATATAGATGAATCAAGTGAAAGTGAGTTAGTCTTATATTATAATGATGAAGAAGTCCTGACTGAATTTAATATTGGTAATCTTGTGATTGAAGAAGACAGTCACTTATATACACCTGACAGTTCAGTCGGTTTACTAGATGGAGTTATGCGCCAGGCTTTGATTAAGGCGGGTAAACTTCAGCTTAAAAATTATAATTTAGATGAATTTAAAGAAAAATATGAAACAAATCAGATAAAGCTATACATGATTAATAGTGTTCGAGAAATAGTACCTGTAGTACTACAGAAGTGAGGTGGCTTATGTACACATTGTTATTAGTCTTATTAGTAGTTGTGATTGTGGTGGCAACACATTTTTTAGTCAGCTACTTGTTGAAAAATGATATTGTCATTGTCGGTGTATCGATTGGATTCGTCGGCATCATGCTTGCCATTGTAGTATTTGCCATGGCAATGGGCAGCTTTACAGATTATGTTGCTGGTGAGTTAGAGTTCTTTTACCGATAAGAGGAGTGAACAAGTAATATGTTATTTGCAAATGGAGATAGAGCAATTACTGGACAGTTCAATAGAGATGTAATTGCAAACTTAGAGAATGATTTTTTAAAAGATAAGAGCTTAATACAAAGTGATTATATAGAAGGGGTTAGTTTTACTAAAGATACAATCACTGTTTTCTATGACCCAATCCAAGTGATGGAGAATGAGAATACAATTGAACCATCACTTTATATAATGTCTCGTCTTGAGCCAATCTTGAACAGCTATAGTGAGGTAAGTTAAATGAGTGTAATAATAAAAGATAGTGGTCTGTTAACGATTCTGCAAACCGTGTCGAAAACGATCACAGAAGATAATAATGACTATAATGGTGCGGTCGATAATCTTTCTCCTAGACTCGCTAATAAATTAGTAGGTAACGATGTCTATGAACCGACGATTGAGATGTCTGGTCAACCCGGAGCAATCCAATTTACAGAACCGACAATTTTTGCATACTCCGGTGGAGATTTTCGTGGCACTATGAATGATGAAACTGTCGAAAACAATCGGATTTATCATGCTAATAGAGGCGATATTCTATCATTTGGTGAATCGAATAGAGGTTGTCGTGTGTATATTGCAGTTGCCGGTGGTTTAGCAATCGAAAAATCTAACGTTCTTAAGTCAGGCGACGAAGTCATCATGAGACGTGATTACACATCCTTACACGATGAAATTTTCCATATGATGATGAACAAGCGCAAGGTCAGCTGGGGAATCGGTGTCTATTCTATTGTAGAAGTGTATCTATCAGATACTTATCATCTTGTTAAAAGACCAGGTGTGCCGAATGAAGTGTATGAACAACTTGAGGAAAAAGAATATACAGTGGTAAGTGAAAAAAATAGAGTGAAGTTGACTTTAGAAGGTCAAAAAATTGAACTTGAAGAAACTGATATAGAGCATGCTGGAGTGTTGGGTGGCGTTTATGTCGATAATGAGCAACTCACAATCGCCTTGAATGATTTCGAAGCGGTGACTAAACAAACACATATTGGCACAGTGCCGAGCTATCACATGCATAAACTTGGTCAAAAACGACCGGGTTCAAAAATTAAGTTTAAAGCAGTCGATATTGATGATGCACATGTGGAAATGTATAAACATCATCTATGGGTAAAAAGTCTCTATAAAGCAATTGACTATAAAATCTCTAAAGAACTTGTTAAAGAAAAAATGTAAAGAAGTGCCTGCTCATGCTAAAAAATTTGAGCAGGTGCTTTTTTTGGTATCTTAATCCAAAAACTGAGCAAGAAATCATAATTTAATGTATAATATAGCAGATAAATTAATAAGTTAAGTTACATATATAAATGTAGGAATGATGTTATATGGAAGCAATATTAAAAGAGTATTTTGGTTATGACACGTTTAGATTTGGTCAAGAAGAGATTATTAATCATGTACTAGAAGGTAAAAATGCTTTGGGTATCTTACCAACTGGTTCAGGGAAATCTCTGTGTTATCAAATTCCTGGTTTGATGTTTGAGGGGACGACACTCGTTATTTCTCCTTTGATTTCTTTAATGCAAGACCAGGTAGATTCTTTGAAAAGAAGAGGCATCAAGGCAGAATGTATTAACTCTACGATGTCAAAACAAGAGTTGAAAAAAGTTATGACATCACTAGAAGAAGGACAGCTGCAGTTTCTCTATGTGGCACCTGAGAGATTTAACAATGAAGAATTTAGAATCTCATTAAAACAAGCAAGTGTGCCTTTTATTGCCTTTGATGAAGCGCACTGTATCTCTAAATGGGGCCATGACTTTAGACCGAGTTATCAAAGTATTATTCCTGACTTAAAAGCACTCTTACCAGATGCTCTTATTTTAGCAGTGACTGCAACTGCAACTGAGGAAGTAGAAGAGAACATCCAAGAGCTTTTAGATATAAACAATGAAGCGGTGACTAAGACGAGTGTTAAGAGAGAGAACTTAAAGCTCATGGTCAACCCAACTTATCAGAGAGAGCAGTTTATCCTGTCGTATATAAAAAATCATCAGGATATGTCTGGAATTATTTATGCCTCTACTCGTGCGGAAGTTGAAAAACTTTCTGATTACTTGCATGAATACAAGATTGAAAATGTGATTTACCACGGTGGCTTGGCAAAAAAAGAACGTAGCTTAAACCAAGAAAAATTTGTGTCGGATCAAGTGAAAATTGTTGTGGCAACCAATGCCTTTGGGATGGGGATAGATAAGCCAGATATTCGTTATATTATTCACTTTAACTTAACAGGCGATTTGGAAAGTTACTATCAAGAAATTGGTCGTGCAGGTAGAGATGGGTTAGACAGTGATTGTATTTTACTGTCTAGTCAAAGAGATATCAATTTACAGCAATTTTTTATTGACCGAGCGACAGCAAGTGACCAGTACAAAGATCATATGCGTGAAAAATTAGATCAAATGATTCAATATAATAAAACTAATAAGTGCTTGAGTAGTTTTATCGTTAAGTACTTTAATCAAAATGAATATGTAGAAGAATGCGGTAGATGTTCGAGCTGTTTATCAGAAAATCGCACTGAACCTATGACTTCTGAAGCCCGTCTGATTCTTAACTTGGTGAAAGACCTAGATGGTAAATTATCAAAAGAACATATCATCCAAGTGATGCGTGGAGAACATGCAGATAATATTATGAGCCGTGGTTTGAACAAAGAAGAGAACTTTGGAGTACTCGATTCCTACCGTACAAGTGAAGTAAATCATCTAGTTGAAGAACTAGTGATGAGAGGTTATCTGCACTATGCAAATTATCGCATGCACCTTGTCGAGAAGAGTTTTGATGTCTTGAACAAAAAAGTTAAACTTTATACAGTGCCTTATCGCAAAACTTATAATGAACGTGTTGATGTGTCCACGGATTCATCACTCAATGAAGTTTTGTACAGTAAGTTGATCGATACTAGAAAGAACTTAGCAGATCGATATAAATTAGATGAAGACGCTATATTTACTGATCAAATCCTTAAAGAATTTGCTAAGAAAATGCCACAAACAAAACAGGACATGATGCACATTCAAGGTGTAGGTAATTACAAGTTGAAACATTACTGTCCATATTTCTTAGAAGACATCCAGGAGCATGCTGGAATAAAATAGTTTTTGTGTTGATTATTGTGTTTTTTTGGGTGTTGTTGACACTGGCGGTTCAATGAGGAAAGCTCATCGTCCTCCTGGAGCGCTGGCGGTTCAATGAGGAAAGCTCATCGTCCTCCGAAGGTGTTGGCAGTTCAATGAGCACTCCACATAGTCCAGATAGGACACTTTAAAATCCAATAAAATAACCCCACTTAAATCCAGCAAAAAACGGCTTGGAGATCTTAAATTTAAGATTTCCAAGCCGCTTTACTTACAAACCAAGGGCGTTCGTCCACACCCACATCCTCAACACAACCCACTATTTTCGTTCTGCAATTTTCAAACGTTCTGACTTAGGTGGTCGATTCTTCATATACATATAGTAACTTGCTGCGAAGATAATGACGTAACCTAAAACACTCATTAAGTCTGGTACTTGTTTGAAGACGACAATTGAGAAAATGGCACTAAACAGGATTGTTGAGTAAAAGAATATTGAAATTTCTTTTGCTGGGGCATAGCTATAAGCAATGGTTAGTCCGAATTGACCGACAGCTGCAAATATGCCTGATAGTACTAAGTACCAAAATTGACTTTGTGTCATCCCTTCCCACTGGAAGATTAGGAACGGTATTAAAGCGACAGTTGAGAAGAAGGAGAAGTAAAAGACTACTGTATAAAACTTCTCACGACTACCGAGTACGCGTAGCACTGTATAAGCACCGGCTGCAAACATAGCGCCGACCACTCCGAGTAGTGCAATGTATGAATCACTTGAGAATGACGGTTTAATGATAAACACCGCACCGACTAAAGCGACGATAATTGCGATGAGCTGGAAGCGTCTGATGTATTCTTTTAAGAAGATCGCACAAAAGATGATGGTAAAGAAAGGGCTCAATTTATTTAAAATATCAGCATCACTTAAAACCATTCGATCAATGGTGAAAAAATTTAATAGCACACCAAAGAGTCCGAGTAGTGAGCGTAAAAATAACCAGCCTTGATTCTCACTTTTACCAAACAGTTTTTCTCTCGCATAGAGTACGAGTCCGAGAGCAATTAGCATAGAGATAAAGTTTCTAAAAAAGACTTTTTGGACAGTAGGTAAGTCCCCTGCATATTTAACAAATAGCGACATCAAACTAAAGCCAAGTGATGAAATTATGAGGGCAATGATACCTTTTACAACATTATTCATTAACAACACTCCAGAATTTTGTACAATAATTTCAACTTCTTAGATAAGATAAATTTCGTAAAAAATTTTAAAAGAAATTATTTTATGTGACTAGCTCATAGCCAGCAAGACTTAGGAAGATTTTCAAAATATAATGTGCAATGAAATTATAGTTTTAGTAAGTTTTTTACATTGCATCACCATATTTAATATGAGAATATAGAACATGTTAAACACGTATCTTGTGTTTCGATTTATAGGAAGACACAAGATATAGTGGTATAATATAGAAAAGAGATAAAATAGAACGTGTGTTCTGTTTTGTGATATACTGGACTGGAGATGACACTATGTATATTGCTTTTTATTCAATGACGGGCAATATCCGTCGTTTTTTAAACAGTATAGACATACCCGATACTTATGAATTATATCAAATAACAAACGATAATGTGAGAGATAAAATCGACGATCGTTTTATCTTGATCACACCGACCTATGGTTTTGGTGCTGTACCAGATATTGTTCAGTCGTTCTTAGAAGTAAACGGAAATAATTTAAAAGCGGTCGTATCAAGCGGTAATCGAAACTGGGGTAGAAATTTTGCCCGAGCAGGTGAATACATTAGTGAAGAATTCAAAGTGCCACTTCTGATGAAGATCGAGTTACACGGCACTCCAGAACAAAGAAAAGAATTTTCACTTGAATTAGAAAGGGCAGGGGAATTGCATGAAAGTATTAGATGAGAAAAAATTCAATCATATAGAGCTGAATAACGAAGTGACGCAGCGTGATGAATCTGGTTTTTACAAACTAGAGAAAGATTTAGAAGCTCTCGAGGTCTTCATGGAAGAAGTAGAAAGTAAGACAATCCACTTCGATACTGAACTCGAAAGATTGCACTACCTTGTTGATAACAACTTTTATTATGATCTATTTCAAGAATATAGCGAGTCACAGCTTGAGACAGTAATCGAGCATGCAAACAGCATTGATTTTGCTTTCAAGAGCTATATGGCCGCAAGTAAATTCTTTAAAGATTATGCTTTAAAAACAAACGATAAAAAACAATACTTAGAAGACTATAGACAACACGTTGTCATCGTCAGTCTTTACCTTTCTAAAGGTGATGTTGATAAGGCAAATAACTTTATTACATCGATGATGGAACAGCGTTACCAACCTGCGACACCGACTTTCTTAAACGCTGGTCGTGCGCGTCGAGGTGAAATGGTCTCTTGTTTCTTACTAGAAGTTGATGATTCTCTTAACTCTATTAACTACATCGACTCAACTGCTAAACAGTTAAGTAAAATCGGTGGGGGCGTAGCGATCAACTTATCTAAACTGCGTGCACGTGGTGAGGCAATCAAAGGAATCGAAGGCGTAGCGAAAGGTGTACTTCCAGTTGCTAAATCATTAGAAGGTGGATTTGCTTATGCAGACCAACTTGGACAACGTCCTGGTGCTGGTGCGGTGTATTTAAACATCTTCCACTATGACCTACCAGAATTCCTAGATACGAAAAAAGTTAACGCAGATGAAGATATTCGTCTTGCGACAATCTCAACAGGTCTTGTTGTACCATCTAAGTTCTTCGAACTTGCTCGCGATAACAAGCCATTCAACATCTTTGCACCACATACAGTCGAAAGAGAATATGGTGTAGCACTTGATGATATGGATATGGATGAGATGTACGACGAATTAGTTAACAATGACAAGATTAAAAAACGTCAATTCGATGCCCGTGATATGTTAAATACTATTGCTCAAACACAGTTGCAGTCTGGTTATCCTTACTTAATGTTTAAGGACAATGCAAACAAAGTTCACCCATTAGGTGATATTGGGCAAATTAAAATTTCAAACTTATGTACAGAAATCTTCCAACTACAGGAAACTTCTGTTATTAATGACTACGGTACTGAAGATGAAATTAAACGTGATATTTCATGTAACTTAGGTTCTATGAACATCGCTAATGTAATGGATTCTGGAAAAGTAAAAGAAACTGTGCATGAAGGAATTGAAGCTTTAACACTTGTTAGTGATGATACTGCGATTCAGAATGCACCAGGTGTGAAAAAAGCAAACGACGAGTTACACTCAGTTGGTTTAGGTGCAATGAACCTACATGGTTACCTAGTGAAAAACAAAATTTCTTATGAATCAAGTGAAGCAAGAGACTTTGCTAACATCTTCTTTATGATGTTGAACTTCTATTCAATCGAGAAATCAAACTTAATCGCTAAAGAACGCGGCGTTACATTTAAAGACTTTGAACGTTCTGATTATGCAAATGGTAAATACTTCAAACGCTATACAGAAGAAGATATCAAACCACAATCAGACAAGGTTGCTGAGCTATTTGAGCACATCCATATTCCTACTAAAGAAGATTGGGCTGAGCTCCAAGCTAAAGTAGAAAAAGATGGACTGTACCATGCTTATCGTCTAGCAATTGCACCAACTCAAAGTATCTCTTACGTACAAAATGCGACAAGTTCAGTTATGCCAATTGTAGATACAATTGAACGTAGAACTTATGGTAATTCTGAAACGTTTTACCCAATGCCGTTTCTATCTAAAGAAACAATGTGGTACTACAAGAGTGCGTTTAACACTGACCAAATGAAATTAATCGACATGATTGCAACGATTCAGCAACATATCGACCAAGGAATCTCGACTATACTCTATGTTAACTCAGAGATTTCTACGAGAGAACTTGCGAAATATTACATTTATGCACACCATAAAGGTTTGAAATCACTCTACTACACAAGAAATAAATTATTAAGTGTTGAGGAATGTACAAGCTGTGCAGTATAAAGGAGATCGAACTATGAAAGATGTTAGAACTATGAAAGCTGTTAACTGGAATAAAGAAGAAGACATGACAAATATCTTCTGGCGTCAAAACATCTCTCAGATGTGGGTTGAGACAGAGTTCAAGGTTTCTAAAGACTTAGCTTCTTGGGACGGTATGTCAGATGCTGAAAAAGATACCTTTAAAAAAGTACTTGCAGGCTTGACTGGTTTGGATACTCATCAAGCGGATGATGGAATGCCACTCATCATGTTGCACACTGAGGACTTACGTAAGAAAGCAGTATACTCATTTATGGGAATGATGGAGCAAGTTCACGCGAAATCATACTCACATATATTTACAACACTCTTACCGACTAAGGAAACGGATGAACTTCTAGATGTCTGGGTAATGAACAATCCACACTTAAGCTATAAGGCTGACAGAATTGTAACGAATTATCGCAAACTTTTAGATAAAAACCCTTCTGTCTATGATCAATATATGGCACGTGTATCATCAGTATTCCTTGAATCATTCTTATTTTACTCAGGGTTTTATTATCCACTTTACCTTGCAGGTAATGGACGCATGACCACAAGTGGAGAAATCATTCGTAAAATTCTCTTAGATGAATCGATTCACGGTGTCTTTACTGGTCTAGATGCACAAGTGCTAAAAGCTGAACTTAGTCAAGAAGAACAAGACCGAGCAGACAAAGAAATGTATGAGCTCTTAAATGACTTATATGAAAATGAAGTTGCATATACTAAAGATTTATATGACCAAATTGGTCTGACTGATGATGTTGTAAACTACCTTCAATATAATGCTAACAAAGCTCTAGCAAACCTAGGATTCGATCCTTACTTTGAAGAAAAAGGTTTCAACCCAATTATCGAGAACGCGCTTGATACAACGACTAAAAACCATGACTTCTTCAGTGTTAAAGGTGATGGTTATGTCCTTGCTTTAAATGTTGAACCACTCCGTGACGAAGACTTTGTTTTTGAAGATTAAATAGAAAAATCACACTTAGCTGATGTTAAGTGTGATTTTTTTCGTCATAAAAAATTCATTAGCTATACACTCAAGTACTCATATATCAGATAGAATGAAGGATGAGTAGAAATTAGAAAGGGAGCAGACAAATGAAAATCAAAGTAGGATTTATGTCGTTAATACTTTTATCAGGCTTAACACTAGCAGCTTGTTCAGATGAAGAAATGGACCATAGTGAGATGAATCATGATAACCCATCTAGCGATGAAGTGAGATCACTAGAAGTGGATCTTCAAGCACCAGAAAGTATTAAGAGTGGAGAAGAAGTGCAGTTTGTTGCCCATGTCACTTCAAATGAAGAAGATGTAACTGACGCTGATTCAGTGATGTTTGAAATTATTTCAGGTGAAGAAAGTTTGGACATGATCGAAGTTGACCATTCAGAAAATGGTGAGTACGTACTCGATTATACTTTTGACGAAGCGGGTGACTATAAAGTCATTTCACACGTAGATGCCTTTTCATTACATACTATGCCTGAAGAATTCGTGACAGTTGAATAATGTGATATTATAGTAGTAACATGGTCAGTTCTAGGAGGATATTATGGATTTAACAAATAAAACTTATATCGTATCGGGAGCAGCCACATCTCTTGGTAGGGAAGTTGCAGTAGAATTGGCTGAAAATAATGCAAATCTTATTCTAGCAGGCATTGAATATGGAGAGTTAGAAGAAGTTGAAGAAACTTTGAGTGGCACAAGTGGACATCATGAAATTGTTCTTTTAGAACAGTCTAAAGAAATAGATTGGTTAGACGTAGTCGAAAAAATTGAAGAGAGTTATGATTCATTAAACGGAATAATATTAGTACATTCCATTTTCACAGACGATAAAACAGTTTATAATGTAAGCTTTAATGAATTCTCTGAAACGATGTACGAACATGTTTGGGGAACTTATCTTGGTATTCGAACTTTACGCCCTTTACTAAAAAATGAAGATGATGCTAAAATCATCAATGTCATCGAACCATCTTTTGAAGAGGTGTTCGAAAGAAACCTTTACTATACAGTAACAGGTGCTATCGAAGCGCTCACGCACTCGACTGCCATTGAACTGAGACGTGAAGGCGTAGATGTCTATGCCTTAAGTTATCGACCAACTTATAAGACGACTGAAGAAGAAAGAGCAAACCACAAAGCAATTAAAAAAATAAAAGCAATTATCGATCACGATAAAGATATTCCAACTGGTGAAACAATTATCATCAGTTAATATTAAAAGCCATGTTAATAGACATCCTTGTCATTAATGTGGCTTTTTATCAACCAGATTAAGGGAGACAAACTATGAAATTTAGACAAGTCTATATGCTATTGACAGTAGCAACACTCCTCTTACTCGCAGCTTGTAATGATCAAAATCAAGAAAATACAGCTGAAGAAGAAACGAGTCCAGAAGAAGAGAGTAAAACAGAGGAAACAAATGATGCAGAAGAAACAACTGAGGTCGAGGAAGATACTGAAAGTGAAACAGTCGCTTATCACAATGATTTCTCCATCAAGTCAGAAAAAGATGGTAAGACGACGTCAACTAAGATTGATCATGATGTAGAACTGATGAAAAACTCAGATAGAGTAGTCGTTTTAGATTTAGGGGTCGCGTCAACTATGGCCGCACTTGATCTAGAAAAAAATGTCGTCGGTATCACTAAGGGAGAAAATCTCGCACCGGATATTACAGATGTCTATGAAGGTGACAGTTACAAAGATGTAGGGGACTCAAACGAACTTGATTTTGAAGCAATCAAGGAACTTGAACCACAAGTGATTATGATTTCAGATCAAGAAGCAAAATCTTCTACTATTCGTCAACTAGAAGATGCTGCGCCAAATGCTGAAATTATTCATGTCGAAGCGTCAAGTACTAGCTATTTAAAAGATATCAAAGACATGACAGTGTTTTTAGGCCAAATGTATGAAGTGGAAGATCGTGCAAATAATTTAGTAGAAGAACTCGATACACTGATTGAAGATGTCAGAAGTACAGCTGTGGAATTAGACTTATCTACTCTACTTGTTGAAGAAGGAGAGAATACTAATATTCAAGGTCTGTCTAGTCCTTATGGATTTATCTATAGCGACTTAGAGTTTACAGATGCTAGTTTGAATCAAGAAGATGATGTGAACCAAGTCATCAACAACGTTAACCCTGACCTCTTGTTAGTGGTGGCTGAGGAGAATCAAGATGTAAATTCACTAGACTTTGTAACAGAAGATATGAGTGACAAAGTAAAAATCTTAAATGAAAAAACTTGGAAAGTAAATTCAGGTGGATATCTTTCTGCCCTCCATCAATTAACGGACTTAAAAGAAATTTTAGAATCAATAAGTGAATAAAAGAAAGGTGCACTTGTCTTTAATATTAGACAGTTGCACCTTATTTTTTATTTTAATTTTTCTCCGATGATTCTAACTTCACGATGAAGTGTGACCCCGTGAAGTTCTTTAACCTTAGCTTGAACAAAATCGATCAGTGCTTCATAGTCACTCGCAGATCCATTATCAACATTAACCATAAAGCCCGCATGTTTTTTAGATACTTCTACGCCGCCGATTCTATGTCCTTGTAGCCCAGAGTCTTGAATGAGCTTACCTGCAAAATTACCAGGTGGTCTTTGAAAGACACTACCACAAGAAGGATATTCTAACGGTTGTTTACTCTCTCTTCTCTCTGTTAAATCATCCATGATAGCTTTAATATCATCATATGGCTTATCTTTTTTTAGAGAAAACTCTGCGGATATGACAACGAGATGTTCGGTTTGGACGCGACTTGTGCGGTAGCCAAGTTGAAGTTCTTCCAGTGATAGGGTAATGATATCACCGAATTCATTAATTGCTGTCACATGACTCAGACAATCTTTAACTTCTCCACCGTAGGCACCAGCATTCATGTAAACTGCACCGCCGACTGAGCCTGGAATACCACATGCAAATTCGAGGCCTGATAGTTGATGTTGTAGTGCCATCTCTGAAGCATCGATAATTGCTGCTCCACTTTGTGCAACTAAACGATCGTCAGTGACAGTAATATCGTTTAATTTTAAGAGATTGACTACAATACCACGAATGCCACCGTCTCTAATAATGATGTTTGAGCCATTTCCAAGATAGGTCACAGGCACATTGTTTTCTTTTGCATATTTGATGACTTTTGCAGTATCTTCTATATTACCAACAGAAATATAGATGTCTGCAGGGCCACCTGTTTTTGTATAAGTATATTTATTTAAAGGTTCATCAATTTTAACCATTGATGATGTCACTATATTATTGAGTGTTTCAACCAACTGTTCTTTATTCACATTAATTTATCCTTTCATGACTCACTATTCAATATTATAGTGTAAAAATCAAAATAATTAAACTCACAGTTATGTTATAATAAACCGAGTTGTCAAACTGAAGTTCTACCTAAAGTGGGGTTCCTATATGAAATTTAAAATGATCAAGTCTTTGCCGCTACTACTGATCGCCTTTGTAATGGCTGCATGTGGTAATAATCTAGAAGACGATCTAAGTAAATATGAACAAGATACTGAAGAATTAACTCAGCTAAATAATAACTTTAATCAGCAAGTTGGAGATATGGATTTTGAGAAATTAGAGAAGATGTACTATCAAGAAGAAGAAGTCGACCTTCAATATTTACAAGATTTAATTAGCCAAGTTGATAAAGAACTCGTTCCTTTAGCAGATGATATAGGACGTGAAGCTGAGAGCATTACAGTTGAAAATGAAGACATCAAAGAAGCCCATAATATTATTTTGGAAGATGTAAAAGTGAAGCAGGATTTCACTCGACAAATTTCATCATTTTTAAATGGCTATATGTTGTCTTTAGAAGCAAATGATCAGCTGGTTAGCCTCAGTCAATCCTTTATTACACACCAAGAAGAAAGAAGCAAAATAATAGAGTCTGCAAAAACTGATGAAGAAATTTCCGAGATGAATAATTTAATCGAAGTTCTAAATGCTAACAGTGAAGAACTCGAAGAACATTCAACGACCTTTCATAGTGAGAAAAGCATAGAAGAAAAAGAGCAGTATGTTGAAGAAACACTCTTACCGTTGTTAGATGAACATATCGATCGTATTAACGCACTCAATTTATCAACTTCAAAAACAACACGCGCAAGATCTATCTCTTTAGAGATGTATTACAACTATCAGAATTACTTTGAAGAAAGAAAAAGTGTCATGGTTTCAGCAGAGCAGCTACAAGAAACAGCTCTTGATAATGTTTTATCCTTAGTAGATACAGCAAGAACCTTAGATGAGAATTATGAAAAAGAATTAGAGTCATTAAAAAATGAGGCGCACTAGCACCTCATTTTTTAATCTCTGTATGTTGGTTTGTTTGGACCTTATGTAAAGGATGATCTGGATCTTTTTCGATTTTAGAAATCATAACATTTCTTAAGATAACCGTAATTAACCAAAAGAGAAAGACAGCTAATAAAATCCATGACATTGTGCTGTTGTTTTGGAAGTCTAAAAAGAATAGTACAACGACAACAAAGAGTATGCCATTTAGAGTATCAAGAAAGGTCCAACGTTTTAATTTTTTGTTCATATAATGTATCCTCCAATTCAATATGCATTATAACACAGACTATAAGCATATTTGATTAATTTACCGATAAGTGATAAATTATATAAAGTCAATGAAAGGTGTGATGATATGCTAACAAAAATCACCAACATAGATGCATTTCAAAACTTATTAAATAATAAAAATGAATTTTACTTTTTAAAACACAGTAATACATGTCCAATCTCAGCTTCTGCTTTTGAAGAATTTCAGAAGTTTCATTATGAAAGAGATATGGATGGTTATTATTTAATCGTCCAAGATCACAGAGAGTTATCAAATTATATAGCTGATACTTTTGATGTTAAACATGAATCACCACAGGCATTTTACTTTGTTGATGGTAAAGTGAAGTGGCACGATTCTCACAATAACATTACCTTACCAACTTTAGTTAGTGTAGAAGACTAAAAATGAGCCCTTTAAAAAAGGGCTCATTTTTTTATCCTATAGGAGCGAACATAACACGGTTTTGACCGAGCTTCTTGGCCTCAAACAGTGCACTCTCAGCATTTTTAACTAAGTCTCTCTTAGTGCCATTAGCTGTCTCTTTGTAGCCGACTCCAATGGACACAGTGACATCTACTGTATCAATTTCATTGATATGGAATTTTGAGTACTCAACACTATTTCTAATCGCCTCTGCAAGTCTGACAGTCTTATCAAAGTTGAGGTTTGAGATGACCATGGCAAACTCTTCACCACTATTTCTAAAAAGATAGCTACCTGTCGGTACATAATTTTGTAGTAGGGCAGCAAGCTGTTTGATAATTTTATCTCCAGAGTCATAACTGTGCTTATCGTTATACTGCTTAAAGCTATCAATATCGATTAATAGTAAACTTAAGCTTTCCTCGTTTTCAAAGAAATCATCCACTGTAATATCCATAGATTTTACATTTCCAAGTTGGGTCAAATGATCGATATATTCATCATCATCAATACGCTTATTGAGCTGGTAAATTTGATTGACATCATCGTACATCAAATGTGCGGTAAATGTAACGGCGGATGTAACCAGCAGTAGTATTACTCCACTTATAAATGATATATTATAGAAGAGTTGATTGACGACAATCATGTATAAACTTGTAAAAACGATGTTGATCAATACGAGCTTTAAAGATGTCACCTTTCTGACAAAAGGAATTGCCATTAAGAACACAAAGTAAAGAATAAGAAAGACAATGAATGGTGCAATTGCCATTTCAAAAATAAAATGATAGAAGAAAAACACTAAACCAGCTGACAGAATACTGTAGCTGAATGGATTATAAGCACCAAGTAATATAAGCGGTACAAAATAAAGTGCAAAATCCCTGTCACCAGTTGAAAAAGGCACCAACATGCTCAGTACAGCTAAAGTTGTCATAAGTAAAGATTGAAACAAAGGTGTTTCAACAATCTTTTTCTCTTCAAAAAATTGAATTCTGTAAAAGAGGTATATACCGCTAATAATAAGAGCGATATTTAACAGAAAGTCTATGAACATGTTAGGCCTCCTTTTGAGATATCTTACATTTATTATACTACTTTCTGATGCTTCAAAGAAGTTAATTAAGACTTTCTCCATGGACAATATAATTATATATTAAATATGGTATATTTAAGTGGATAAAAAAATTAGGTGAAATTATGCATACATTCTTGCTTTTATGTATATCGTTCGCGATATCTTTAATATTAGTGCCAATCTTTATTCGATTGGCTAAAAAGTTTGGTTTTGTCGATTATCCAAACTATAGAAAAGTCCATACAGTACCAATGCCATATCTTGGTGGAGTCGCGATCTTAGTAAGTTTCACTATTGTGACACTTTTTAGTCAACCTGCAGAAATGGAGTATAAGCCTATCATTATTGGTGCGGCTATACTTTGTTTTGTAGGTTTGGTTGATGATAAATATGATTTAAAGCCAATGGTTAAATTTATTGGTCAACTCGTCGCCATAGGTGTACCTATTTATTACGGTATTATCATTGATACGATTACGCCGTTTGGTATAGAAATTAACTTTGGTGTTTTATCAGTTTTAGTGACAGTCATTTGGATGGCTGCCATTATCAACGCTATTAATTTGATTGACGGACTGGATGGGCTCGCAACAGGAGTCGTCATCATTGCCCTTGCAAGTATAGCGGTTATCACTATCTTTCAGTCAAATATCTTTGTCATGATGATCTGTATTATCTTGATCGGTTCGCTATTAGGGTTTTTACCTTATAACTTTCACCCGGCTAAGATTTTCTTAGGTGACAATGGTTCGATGATGCTGGGTTATATTGTTGGTGTCCTGTCGATTATTGGTTTTAAGAACATTACATTTATCTCCTTGTTCTTTCCAATTATCATCTTAGGTGTACCATTTATTGATATGTTCTTTGCGGTCATACGACGCTTCAGAGAAGGTGTTTCTGTTATGCGGGCAGACAAGAATCACTTACATCACAGAATTAGACACCTAGGTTTTTCTCATAGAGAGAGTGTGGTCTTAATTTATTTCATCGCACTTTTATTTGCCATCGGTGGTGTGGTGATGTATTTAGCGACAGTCCCTGGGGCAATCATTATCGGAGCCATGCTCTTATTAACAACCAATCTCGTTGTTGAAGCTACAAACTTAATCGGTTCAAATAAGAGGCCACTACTCAATTTCTTTAAAAAAATATTCGATAGAATTCCATAACTAAATCACTTCTTCACTTATGACGATATCACTTTCTTGATAATCGAAGTTGTTGCTGGTGATTTCTTTTAAGGTGCTGATAATGTCATCAGCATCTTCTTTTTTTGCGTGTAGGACATAGGTCACCTTATCTGTGTAATCTTGACTGACTAAAGTAGCCTTAGTACTTTTAAGAAAATGTTCGAATTTACTAGTGTAGGTATAGTCTATTGTAATAGTCAGGGGTAGCATTGGAACTTCTACAACCTTCCCTGCCTCATCAACTGCACTCGCTGCACCGGATGCATAAGCACGAATTAAACCACCACTACCGAGCTTGATACCACCAAAATAACGGGTGACAACAACAGTGACATTGTATAGTTCTTCCTTCTTTAAAACTTCTAAGATTGGAACGCCAGCAGTACCTTGTGGCTCACCATCATCATCTGCTTTTTGTATAATGCCATTTTGTCCGATTATATAAGCACTACAATTATGAGTGGCTGATTTATGTTCTTTTTTAATCTCCTGGATAAAAGCCTTAGCTTCATCTTCAGTAGTTGTCCTTTTAATATGAGAGATGAAACGAGACTTCTTGATGATTTCTTCTGTATTTATATCTTTATAATTCATAAATTTTTGTTCCATATAAAAACACCTCTTAAAATAGTTTATCACAGCGTGAAACTATAGTAGAATAGTAACGAGATGAATTGGAGGAGACGCATATGAAGGTGGCTATCGTGGTAGATTCGACAAGCTATTTACCTGCCAATGTATTAAAAAAGTATAATATTTTTACCATACCTTTAAATGTAATAATTGATGGGGATATATATAAAGAAGATGAAATTGAAAATAGTTGGTACTATCAACAAATGACTCAAGCGGATGAGCTGCCAACAACGAGTCAACCGTCCATTGGGGATTATATTGTGCTTTTAGAATCACTCCATGGTGAAGGATATACAGATGTGATTAGCTTCCATTTGTCCCAACATATAAGCGGCACTTATGCGAGTGCTATAGCAGCGGGTCAGAGTGTTGAAGGAATTAATCTCCATGCTGTAGATTCAGGAATTTCTTGTGCACCATTAGGGTTTTTAGCGCTTTATGCCGCACAGAATTTAGAAGAAAAATCATTGGAAGACATCATTACTGATGTTGAAGCCATGAAAGAAAAGAATCATACAAATGCTTACTTCTTAGTAGATGATTTAACTAACCTTCAAAAAGGCGGTCGCCTATCAAATGCTCAAGCGATTATTGGTGGCTTATTAAAAATCAAACCAGTCTTAGAATTTATAGATGGTAAGATTGTCGCAATAGAAAAAATAAGAACCCAGAAAAAAGCACTTGCAAAAGTGAAAGAAAAAATTGATTTAGAGTTTCAAAAACATCAGGGTGAAAAGATCACCGCTTGTGTCGTACACGGTAACGACCTTGAATACGGACAAAGAGTGCTTGAAGAGATGAGAGAAACTTATCCAGATGTAAACTTTGTCTTACAAGAGTTTGGTCCAGTTATTGGTACACACTTAGGTCAAAGTTCGCTGGCAATCGGCTATACAAATTACGAAATTGATGTGTCAGACTTTTAATTAAATAAATTTAACCGCAGCTTATTTAAGTTGCGGTTTTTTTATGGAGGAAAAGATGATAATTACACATGATGGACCAAAAGTAATCTTTGAAGTGGGCGTTGTAGACCATACTTGTTTACGTTGTGGTAACAAAGATAAAAGTCTGTTTTATGAATACGCATCTACATTCGATAATAAAAAGATATGTTACTGCATGTCCTGCATTATCATGGGCAGATCAGACTCTAGTAATCCAATTAGAGGCATAAATAGTGAAAGGGAAAAGATGATGTTGAACTATCACTTAGACTTTGACTTAAATGACATCCAAGAAAATGCGAGTGACAAAATTGTGGATGCAATTGATCACAAACATCATCTGCTTTTATACGCGGTCACTGGTGCAGGTAAGACGGAAATCACCTTTAAAGGAATACAATATGCTAGACAAAAAGGGCTCAATGTTGCTTTTGTCTCACCAAGAATTGATGTCGTCAAAGAAGTTTACTTACGTCTTAGAGATGCTTTTAAAGATGCTCAAATAGATCTCTTATACAGTGGAGTAAAAAATGTTTATTCTCATATGTTTACTGTGTGTACAGTCCATCAGTTGATGAATTATATAGAGCATTATGATTTTATCATCATCGATGAAGTCGATGCTTTTCCACTACCAGATGAGCCTTTATTAATGAGTGTAATTCTTAGGGCAGCAAGTAAAAATGCATCTATTATTTTAATGACCGCGACTCCAACAAGAGACATGATTGAATTAGTAGGTAAAGAAAACATTGTCACGATTTCAAGAAGGTATCACGGTCATGATTTAACAATTCCTAAAAATATCTATCAAGATATAGAAAAGTATATCAAGAAAAAAAGAGCACCTCATAAACTAATTAGCCTTTTAGATGGCATCACGGCTAGAGATAGAAAGGCACTTGTCTTTGTGCCAGAAATTAAAATGCTTGAACCTTTGAAGTCGATCTTACAAAAGAGATATAGCCGGCTTGAGTCTGTGTATTCAGGCGATCCTGAGAGAATGGAAAAAGTGCAACTCATGCGTGATAACCAGGTGGATATTTTATTAACTACAACTATCTTAGAACGTGGTGTCACCTTTTTAAATCTCGATGTCATTGTCCTCAGTGCTGAACGTTTTGATTTTGCACAGTTGATTCAAATATGTGGACGAGTAGGGCGAAAAATTGGTGATCCAATCGGGAATATTTGGTTTTTATCGTCTGAGAAGACTTATGGTATTAAAGAGACAATTAGACGAATCAAAGCCTTTAATAAAGGACAGGCTAAATTATGAGATGTTTATACTGTCATATGAAAATGGATGAGGAATTAAACATTATGACCTTGTTTAAAGCTCGTCACCCTTTATGTGATTCATGTAAAAAAGCACTCTTAGAAAAATTTGAAGGTCCAAGATGTCAGAGATGTCATCAAGTGACGAAAAAGACCATAGCAGTATGTGGAGATTGTCAGACGCTGATAGAAGTGTATCCAGCTGTTGATAAAATTTATACTTTCACAGATTACAATGATGCAGTAAAAATGTTGATGCATCGCTATAAATTTTTAAAGGACTACGCAATGGTAGAAATTATTGGCTTCATTTGTGATGTGAATTTGTCTTCTTATGATTATGTAGTGCCTATACCAATTTCAAAAGAAAGGATGAGAGAAAGGACCTATAATCAAGCTCTAGAAATGATCGTTAAACTAAAAGCTAAGCCTGCTATCTTCCTAGAGACTAAGGCCAAAGAGAGACAATCTGAACAGGGACGGCAAAGCCGGATGGCTAGAAAAAATCCATTTTATTTAAGTGAAGATGTTAGAGAAAAGGATTTTACGGGTAAGAGTATAATCATAATTGATGACATCTATACAACAGGAGTAACTGTACATCAAGCAGCAGATGTTCTTAAAGTCTTAAATTTTCAGAATATTGATGTGTTAACGTTTTCAAAAGCTTAACAATTTTGATATACTGAAAGTAAGAACTACAGGTAACATATTAAGGAGGACTCATTATGATTAGAGTTGAAATTAGAGGCGAAAACATTGAGGTAACTGATGCAATCCGCGAACATGTGGAAGAAAAAGTTGCAAAATTAGAACGTTACTTCAACGATGTACCAAACACACATGCACATGTAAACATCAAGGTTCGTAATAATAAGAGAGGTAAGATCGAAATTACGATTCCTATGAAAGGTTTAACATTGCGGGCAGAGGAAGTACACGATGATCTCTATGCAGCGATTGACTTAGTTATAGACAAACTAGAGAGACAGATTCGCAAACATAAAACTAAAATCAACCGTAAGTTCAGAGAGAAAAATCCTGATGCTGATTTCTTCAATGTAAGTGCCTTTGAGAATGGCAAAGAAGAAAATGACACAGACAATGATGACGATATTACTATCTTCCGTTCTAAGGAATTCACTTTAAAACCGATGGATTCAGAAGAGGCTGTCCTACAAATGAACATGCTTGGTCATGACTTCTTCGTTTTCAACGATAGAGAAACGGATGGCACAAGTATTGTGTATCGTAGAAAAGACGGTAAATATGGTTTAATAGAAACAAATTAATAGAGTATTTCTTTATAACCCCTATGAACTCACCTTCATAGGGGTGTTTTTGTGTAACATATTTTATTTTTCTATATAATGGTGGTAAAATGTAATGTTGTATTCTAGGTATTTTTATGAGGGAGAGAGAATCCATGGGTGTTTTAAATAAATTGTTTGATGGCAACAAGAGAGAGCTCAAAACACTGAGAAAAGAAGCTCAGAAGGTGTTGGCACTTGCACCTGAAATGGAACAATTAAGCGACGAAGATATAAAAAATAAAACTGAAACTTTTAAAGAGCAGCTAAAAGAAGCTAATGGCGATATAAAAGAAGAAGAAAAAATATTAGATTCGATTCTTGCTGAGGCGTTTGCTTTAGTTAGAGAAGCATCAAAACGTGCACTAGGTATGGAACCATTTGAAGTGCAAGTCATGGGTGGGATTGCCCTACACAAAGGTGACATTGCTGAGATGAAAACCGGGGAAGGTAAAACCTTAACTGCTACTATGCCTGTTTATTTAAATGCATTAGCAGGGCGAGGTGTTCAAGTAATTACCGTCAACGAATATCTATCAGAAAGTCAGATGGAAGAAATGGAAGTGCTCTATAACTTCTTAGGTTTAACAGTAGGACTAAACTTAAATCAGAAAAATAGTACTGAAAAACGCCAGGCTTATGCTGCAGATATTACTTATACGACTAACAATGAACTTGGTTTTGATTATTTAAGAGATAATATGGTGACTTATAAGGAAGATAGGGTTCTACGTGGTCTTAACTTTGCGGTTATTGATGAGGTAGACTCAATCCTTATTGATGAAGCGCGTACACCGTTAATTATTTCTGGTAAGGCAAATGATAGAGAAACATATTATGTCCAAGCGAATCAATTTGTAAAAATGTTAAAAGAAGACACAGACTACACTTATGATATTAAAACACGTAATATTCAGCTGAATGACGAAGGTATGGAAAAGGCTGAGAAGTGGTTTAAAATTGAAAACCTCTACGATGTTAAACACGTAAATTTACTGCACCATATTAACCAGGCTCTAAAAGCTAATTTTTCAATGGAAAAAGATGTGGACTATGTAGTAGAAGATAATAGCATTCTCATTGTCGATCAATTTACTGGACGTACTATGAAAGGACGTCGTTTTTCTGATGGCCTTCACCAAGCGATTGAAGCCAAGGAAGGCGTAGATATTCAAAATGAATCTCGTACGATGGCATCGATTACTTTCCAAAACTTCTTCCGTCTCTTTAATAAACTATCCGGTATGACGGGTACAGCGAAAACTGAAGAAGAAGAGTTTATGAATATTTACAATATGCGTGTGACTCAAATACCTACCAATAAACCAGTCCAACGTATTGATAATACTGACAAGATTTACGCTACTGAAAAAATTAAACTTGAAGCGGTCACTAGAGACGTTATTGAACGTCATAGAAAAGGACAACCGATTCTAATTGGTACAGTGGCAGTCGAAACTTCTGAAGTGATATCAAATCTCTTGAAAAAACATGGTATTCGTCACAACGTCCTAAATGCTAAAAACCACGGTCGTGAAGCAGAAATCATTAAGGACGCAGGGAAAAAAGGCGCTGTAACTATCGCGACGAACATGGCAGGACGTGGGACAGATATTAAACTTGGTGAAGGTGTTAAAGATCTTGGTGGACTCGCTGTAATCGGTACAGAACGACATGAATCACGTCGTATTGATGACCAGTTACGCGGACGTTCAGGTCGTCAAGGTGACGTCGGTGAGTCGACTTTTTATCTATCACTTGAAGATAACTTAATGCGCCGTTTTGGTTCAGAACGAATTCAAGGCATTATGGAACGCATGGGTATGAGCGAAGAAGAACTGACAAGTAAGATGATCTCAAGAGGCGTAGAATCTTCTCAAAAACGTGTAGAAGGTAATAACTTCGACTCACGTAAGAAACTTCTAGAATATGATGAAGTTTTACGTAAGCAACGTGAAATCATCTACGGTGAACGTGATGAAATTATCGATCAAAAAGATGTTAGAGAACTCTTAAATGATATGATTGAACGTTCTGTTGACCGAACAGTTGAATTTTATGATATCGATAACGAAGAAGAAATTGACTACGAACAATATGCGAAATATCTTATGGATAGCTATTTACCAGAAGATGCAATAAGTGCTGATGATTTAAGAGGTAAGGAAGCCGATGAAATTAAATCGCTAATCTTAGAAAAAATTAAAGTTCAGTTAGAAGAAAAAGAAGAAGTATTAGGTTCAGAAAAAATGCGTCTCTTTGAACGTATGATGATGCTAAAAACTATGGACCAAAAATGGATTGAACATATCGATAGCATGGACCAGCTTAGAACAGGTATTCATCTGCGTTCTTACGGTCAGATTAATCCACTGCGTGAATACCAAAATGAAGGTATTCAAATGTTTGAAAACCTCTTGAGAAATATAGAAGATGATACTGCTAAATTTGTCTTGAAAACTGTTGTGCGCTCAGACGAAGAGATGAAACGTGAACAGGTCGTTGATAAAAAACAAATGCAAGCAGGCGACGGTAAAGCTAAAGTTAAAAAACAACCTGTTAAACGCCAAGTTAAAGTGGGGAGAAACGACCCTTGTCCATGTGGTTCAGGGAAAAAATATAAGAACTGCCACGGACAATAAAAAGGAGATATTATATGGAATTAAGTGAAGTAAAGAATTTTTTAGAAGCATCTAGAGATAAGTTGAATGACTTTAGGGGGTCTCTTTGACTTAGAAGAAAAAGAGACTCAAATTCAAGAAAATGAAGAACAAATGTTAGATCCGACATTTTGGGATGATAGTCAAAAAGCTAATGATTTAATTGCTTCGAACAATCACTTAAAAAAAATTGTCGATGGTTTTAAGGACATAGAAAACTCTCTAGATGATATTGAAACTTCTTATGAATTATTAAAAGAAGAATACGATGAAGAGCTTGAAAGTATGTTAGTAGAAGCACAAGCTGATACTGAAACGAAAATCGAGGAATACGAATTAAACTTATTACTGTCTGAAGAACATGATCCATTAGATGCAATTTTAGAACTGCACTCTGGGGCCGGCGGAACAGAGTCCCAAGACTGGGCTGAAATGCTTTTAAGAATGTATCAAAGATATTGTGAATCAGAAGGTTTTAAAGTTGAAACGGTCGACTACCAAGCAGGAGATGAAGCTGGTGTGAAGAGTGTCACTTTATCTATTAAAGGACCGAATGCCTATGGCCTCTTAAAAGCTGAAAAAGGTGTACATCGTTTAGTAAGAATTTCGCCTTTTGACTCTTCAGGACGTCGACATACTTCGTTTGCATCTTGTGAAGTGACACCCCAATTTAAAAACACGGATGATTCTGTAGAAATCAATACAGATGAAATTAAAATAGATACCTATCGGTCAAGTGGGGCAGGTGGTCAGCACGTAAACACAACTGACTCTGCTGTCAGAATTACTCACTTACCAACAGGCATCGTAGTAACTTGTCAGAATGAACGTTCACAAATTAAAAACCGTGAACAGGCAATGAATATGTTAAAAGCTAAGCTCTATCAAAGAAAATTAGAAGAGCAGAGAGCTGAAATTGATAACATCAAAGGAGAACAAAAAGAAATTGGCTGGGGAAGTCAAATTCGCAGTTATGTTTTCCATCCTTATTCAATGGTTAAAGATCATCGTACAAATTACGAAACAGGTAATACAGATAAAGTGATGGATGGTGGACTGTCTCCATTTATTCATGCATATTTAAGAATGACGATGTAGATTATGTAGAGGAGAGTTATGCAATGAAAAAGTTACTGTTGTTACTCGGTTTAACTTTTGTAATGATATTAACAGGATGTGGAGGAAACGAGGAAGCAGCAGATACTGGTGAAGAAACAGCTTCTACTGAAGATGGAGAAGCTGTTTATCAAGCAGCATCATGTTTCAGTTGTCACGGTAATGATTTAGAAGGTGCATCAGGTCCGAGTCTTCAAGATGTTGGTTCAAGGTTATCCGAAGATGAGATCAGAACAACTATTGAAGAAGGTAGCGGTATGATGCCAGCAGGTTTAGTTGAAGATCAAGATGATTTAGATGCACTTGTTGAATGGTTATCTTCAAAAGAATAAAAGTATTTTAAAATAAGTAAAGATATCTTAGACTTCTTAGAAAAAAGTGAGCATAAACACTCACTCAATTTCTACAAGAGGACTAAGGTATCTTTTTGCTTTTAGTAGGATGTTTTAGGCAGATAAAAGAACTTTTAAATAAATAATTTAACTCGAATAAATGTTGATTATGTAAAGAGAATCTCAAAAGATTTCCGACAAATTTCTTTTATATTACAAGTATATTACAAAGACCTTTATAACTATTCCTTATGATATAGTAGATTCCGTGATGATAAATAGGGAATTAGCCCCTTCGAAAATTGACCAACAAGTGAAAACAAAGAAATATATTAGAATTAATAGGAGGAAACACACTTTATGAAAAAGACTGTAGTATCTGTAGCAACATTGACAGCACTTACGGGTGTAGCGGCAACAGCGGTATCAGCGGACGAATATAAGGTTAGTAGCGGAGACACACTGTGGGGAATTGCTAACGAAGTTGGAACATCAGTTACACAACTTAAAGAAGAAAACAAACTTAACAATGACCTTATCCATCCAGGAGATGTGTTGACAGTAAATGCTGAAGAAGTTGAAGCACCAGCTCCTGTTAATGAAAAAGATACATATACTGTAAAATCAGGTGACACACTTTCACAAATTGGTGAAGAATTCTCACTTGATTATAAAGAAATCATGAAACTTAATAATCTAAACTCTGATTTAATATTTGTTGGTCAAGTATTAATTATTTCTAATGATGCACCTCAAGAAGAGGTAGCAGTGGCTACTGAAGAAGTAACAGTTGACGAAGTCGCTGAACAAGAAACTTCAGATCAAACAACAGAAGAAGTTGTGACTGAAGAAGTAACAGTAGAAGAATCTACAGAAGAAGTTGCAGCATCAGAAGAAGCAGCTGAACAAGCAGAAGCTGATCGTGTCGCAGCAGAAGAACAAGCTCAAGAAGTTGCAGCAGCACAAAAAGCAGCTGAAGAAGCAGAAGCTGAGCGTGTAGCAGCGGAAGAACAAGCTAAAGAAGCTGCAGCAGCACAAGAAGCAGCTGAACAAGCTGAAGCAGAACGTGTAGCGGCTGAAGAAAAAGCTCAAGAAGAAGCGGCAGCACAAGCTGCAGCTGAAGAAGCTGAAGCAGAACGTGTAGCGGCTGAAGAAAAAGCTCAAGAAGAAGCGGCAGCACAAGAAGCAGCTGAAGAAGCAGATGCAGAACGTGTAGCGGCTGAAGAAAAAGCTCAAGAAGAAGCGGCAGCACAAGAAGCAGCTGAAGAAGCAGAGGCAGAACGTATAGCGGCAGAAGAAAAAGCTCAAGAAGAAGCGGCAGCACAAGCTGCAGCTGAAGAAGCAGAGGCAGAACGTGTAGCGGCTGAAGAGAAAGCTCAAGAAGAAGCGGCAGCACAAGCTGCAGCTGAAGAAGCAGAGGCAGAACGTGTAGCGGCTGAAGAGAAAGCTCAAGAAGAAGCAGCAGCACAAGCTGCAGCTGAAGAAGCAGAAGAAGCTGCAGTAGCAGAAGCTGAAGCAGCTGAAAGAGCTGCTGAACAAGCGGCTGCATCACAGCCATCAGCATCTACTCCAAGTCAAAGTGTTTCTAATGGTAAGAACTGGTACGATTGGGGTACTTGTGCATGGTATGTATTTGAACGCCGTTCAGATATGGGCTTATCAACTGGTAACGGTTGGGGAGATGCTTCAAATTGGGCATCTGCAGCTCAATCAAGTGGTTACTCAGTAGGTAATACACCTGAAGTTGGTGCTGTAATGCATGCACCTGCTTATACTAATGGTTCATACGGTCAAGGTCACGTTGCTGTTGTTGAACGTGTCAATGGTGACGGTTCAATCTTAGTTTCAGAAATGCAATTTGGCGGCGGTGTTGGAGATAAAAACACTAGAACACTTAGCGCTTCACAAGCATCTAGCCATAACTTTATCTACTAATATTTCTTGATATATGATCGCACTTTACTTATGTAAAGTGCGATTTTTATGTTTGATGGAACAGGAACTAAGTTATGATAGAATTTGATATCTATCATTGAAATTAGTGGTGTAGATGGTGATAAGTCGTTTAAAAACTCTGCACTTATCACCAAAAGAGATTCAAACGGTGATAAGTCGGCTTAAATTACTATACTTATCATCAAAAGAGATCCAAACAGTGATAAGTCATGTTCCTTTTAGGGACTTATCACCGAAAAGATGAGAATCCCTAGAATGCAATATAATTACCACTCACGTTGGTGTTAAAAAAAGAAATTCTATTAATCTGGATAAAAGTTGGTATAGATAGTTATAGCATCAACTTTCAAAGTTGACTTTTTTACTAATTTTATCTATTCACCGTCATATTTGAGGGAGATTTATAGACTTTTCAGCACTTTTTGTCTATAAGACCTCACTTTCGACACGACTTATAGACTTTTCAGCACTTTTTGTTTATAAGATCTCACTTTCGACACGACTTATAGACTTTTCAGCACTTTTTGTCTATAAGACCTCACTTTCGACATGACTTATAGACTTTTCAGCACTTTTTGTCTATAAGACCTCATTTTTGTCATGACTTATAGACTTTTCAGCACTTTTTGTCTATAAGACCTCATTTTTGTCATGACTTATAGACTTTTCAGCACTTTTTGTCTATAAGATCTCACTTTCGACATGACTTATAGACTTTTCAGCACATTTTGTTTATAAGATCTCACTCCAAACAACACCACAATGGAATTTTCAAAGATTTTTAATTAAGGAACCGAACCTAAGTCTATGCCCCAACACTATTTTTGTTTAGATTAGAATTCTTCTTTTGGGATATGTATGATATAAGGAGGAATATTTATGAAAATAATTTATAAGGATAGGGATTCAACTGTTTCTCAAACTTCGCTCCTCATAATGGCTATAGTTAATGTAGTTACTTTTAAAAAAATTGATAAAGTAGATAATTATGTTAAGGAACAGAAAAAGAAAATGACAGATGAGATGAAAAATAGAAAAGATGTCTTATAAATGATTGATGTTCATAGATTCTTAACTTTAGATATCAATACTATATGTTAAAATAGTAAAAATGATTGTGAGAGGAAAGCTTCGGTATGAAGTCGAGAAAAGTAATTATAGCTATTATTTTTGTGTGCTTTTTTATATTAATTGGTATAAGTATTGGAACTGTCCTAAATATATCTGACGAAGAACTCAGAGATCAAAGTTTAAAAACACTTCAAGACTCTGAAGGTCGTGATAACCATCATGCTGTAGGTCAATCACTCAGCAATTTATCAAGTGAAGTTGTTTTGAACAGTGATGAAAGTTTGGATGATATAATATCGAATAATGAAGTTACAGTGATTAATTTCTTTGCCTCTTGGTGTGATCCATGTAAACGAGAAACACCAGAGCTTATCGAATATGCAGAAAGTAATGCTGGAACTGACATACAGATCGTCGGCGTCAATATCGATGATAGTGATGAAAATCGAGATGAATTTTTAGACTCATATGAAGTTTCGTACCCAGTGTTTGAGTTTACAGATGAAAAAGCAATCACTGATGAGTACAAAATTAGTCTCATGCCAACGACATTCTTTGTTGATTCTAGTGGAGAAGTTGTCAGGGCATACATAGGTGAAATTAGTCCTGAACTAATCACTAACTATGTCAATTACGTAAAGGAGCGTTAATCTATGGGAGTACATCAGTATTTTAAAAGTTTAAGCGATCTTGAAAAGTTGATTAGATGTCCTGGAAAGTTTAAATACCAAGAGCATAATGTTGCGGCTCATTCATTTAAAGTAACTAAAATTGCTCAGTACTTAGGAACTGTTGAAGAACATAATGGCAATGAAGTGAATTGGCGTGCTTTGTATGAAAAAGCACTTAACCATGATTATCCAGAAATTTTCACCGGTGATATTAAAACGCCAGTTAAATATGCATCTTTAGAGTTAAATTCTCTTTTCTTGGAAGTGGAAGAAACTATGACTACCAAATTCATAGAAGCTGAGTTTCCACCTGAATACCAAGAGATCTATAAAGAGAGACTAAAGGAAGGTAAGGATAGTACTTTAGAAGGTCAGATTCTGTCTGTAGCAGATAAGATTGATTTACTATATGAATCATTTGGTGAAATTCAAAAACGTAATCCTGAACCACTATTCTTTGAAATATATGAGGAGTCATTAGCAACAATTAAACGCTTTGATCATCTGGTTTCAGTTCAAGACTTCTTAGACAATATCTTGACTGAAATGTTGAAAGAACGATTTATTCCAAAAGATGAGCTATTTGAAATTACTAATTCTATCTTAGATAGGGAGTAGTTTTATGGATTTATACTGGTATATGATGGCGATGGTTGTACCTGCTGCAACTGTTGTTGTCTTTACTCGACTGACTCGGAATAAATACGTCGCTGTCTTGTTGACTTTTATTTTATTCGGAGCATCGATTTACAGAGGATTTTACCCTAGCGATTGGGTAATTTACATAGATTCAGCTTCGATTTTTGTCGGTTATATTATAGTAGAGATTTTCCAATTAGACCAATTTGATAAAGATGAAGAAGAGTAGATGTGACCGAACAAATGTTTGTCATTTTTGCTCTTTTTTTGTTAGACTAGGATAGATAAATATGTGGAGGCGAAATAATGGCAACTTTTGATTTGGTTTCTAAATTCGAGCCTGCAGGAGATCAACCCCAGGCAATTGAAGAACTTGTAGAACAAATTAAGTCGGGGCAAAGACACCAAACATTATTAGGTGCAACTGGAACCGGTAAAACATATACTATGAGTCAAGTCATACAAAAAATAGGTAAGCCAACTTTGATTATCGCTCATAATAAAACTTTAGCAGGACAGTTATATAGTGAATTTAAAGAGTTTTTTCCAAATAATAGAGTAGAATACTTTGTATCATATTATGATTATTTCCAACCTGAGGCCTATGTACCAAGTACGGATACTTTTATTGAAAAAGATGCCTCTATTAATGATGAAATTGATAAACTGCGTCACTCCGCAACGAGTGCCTTATTTGAAGGTGACGATGTGATCATTATTTCTTCTGTATCTTGTATATACGGTTTAGGTAATCCAGAAGAATATAGAGACTTAGTAGTCAGTATTAGAACCGGCATGGAGTTGGATAGAAATCAGTTTTTACGAAAACTTGTGGATATTCAATACGCTAGAAATGATATTGATTTTAGACGTGGTACCTTTAGAGTGCGCGGGGATATTGTAGAAGTATTTCCTGCTTCAAGAGATGAGAAATGTATTAGAGTTGAATTTTTCGGTGATGAAATAGATAGAATTCGTGAAATTGACTATCTAACTGGCGAAGTGCTAACAGAACTTGAACACTTTGCGATTTTCCCGGCTTCCCACTTCGTTACCCGTGAAGAAAAGATGAGAGTCGCTATAGAAAGAATAGAAAAAGAACTCGAAGAACGTTTGAAAGAGCTGAGAGCTAACGACAAACTTCTAGAAGCTCAAAGACTAGAGCAAAGAACGAATTATGATTTAGAAATGATGAGAGAAATGGGCTTTTGTTCAGGTATTGAGAACTATTCCGTCCATACAACGCTTAGAGATCTTGGTTCAACACCTTACACATTACTTGATTATTTTAAAGATTATTTGATTATGATCGATGAATCTCATGTTACTGTGCCTCAAATTAGGGGAATGTACAATGGGGATAAAGCGAGAAAAGAAGTCTTAGTTGAACACGGTTTTCGCTTACCAAGTGCACTTGATAACCGTCCATTAAAATTCTCAGAGTTTGAAGAAAAAGCAGAACAGTTGCTCTATGTGTCCGCAACGCCTGGTCCTTATGAAATTGAACACACTAAGAAGATGGTTCAACAAATTATTAGACCAACTGGACTACTTGACCCAAGGATTGATGTTAGACCGTCAGAACATCAAATTGATGATTTACTTTCTGAAATTCACGATAGAGTTGAGAAGAATGAAAGAGTGCTCATTACAACTTTGACTAAAAAAATGTCAGAGGATTTAACCACTTATTTAAAAGAAGCTGGAGTTAAGGTGCAGTACTTGCACTCGGAAATTAAAACACTTGAACGTATTGAAATCATTAGAGAGCTGAGAATGGGAACCTATGACGTACTCGTTGGTATTAACCTTTTAAGAGAAGGTTTAGATATACCAGAAGTGTCTCTTGTCGCTATTCTAGATGCGGATAAGGAAGGTTTCTTAAGATCTCAACGCTCACTCATTCAAACGATTGGTCGTGCTGCGAGAAATAGTCATGGTCATGTCATCATGTACGCAGATAAGATTACTGATTCAATGCGCTATGCTCTAGATGAAACAGAACGCCGTCGTGAGAAGCAAATTGCCTTTAATGAGGAACACAATATTACGCCAACAACAATTAAAAAAGAAATTAGAGATACAATTAGTGCACATGTTGACATCAAAGAAGATGACGTTAAAGATAAGAAAACATCTGTCACTAAGAAAATGACTAAATCTGAGCGACAAAAACTACTGGATAAACTTGAAGAAGATATGAAAGAAGCGGCGAAAAAACTCGACTTTGAAACTGCTTCAGAGTTAAGAGATGCCATTTTTGAGATCCAAGCAGAAGGGTGAAAATAATGAAAAATCCATATATTTCTATAAAAGGCGCAAGAGAAAATAATTTAAAAGATGTCAATCTTGATATCCCTAGAGACCAGCTCGTAGTAATGACTGGTCTCTCAGGTTCTGGTAAATCATCACTAGCATTCGACACAATTTATGCAGAAGGACAAAGAAGATACGTTGAATCGCTATCCTCTTATGCCAGACAATTTTTAGGGCAAATGTCAAAACCAGATGTCGATACTATAGAAGGATTATCACCAGCTATATCAATTGATCAAAAAACAACGAGTAATAACCCACGTTCAACTGTAGCGACTATTACTGAGATTTATGACTATTTGAGACTGCTTTTTGCTAGAGCAGGTACGCCATATTGTCCGATTCATAATATAGAAATCTCATCTCAAACCATCGAAGAGATGACCGATGTTGTCATGCAGTTAGAAGAGAGAACAAGAATACAAATTTTTGCGCCATTGACACGTGGTAAAAAAGGTCAGCACAAAGAACTTTTATCTAATTTAGCTAAGGAAGGCTACGCTCGTGTTGTTATAGATGGCACAATGTATGATATTGAAGAAGTTCCTGATCTAGAAAAAAATAAAAAGCATGATATTGATGTGGTGATTGACCGACTAGCAGTTCGAGAAGGCATTGAAAGTCGTCTGAGTGATTCTTTACAAGTTGCCTTAGGAAAATCAGATGGCAATGTTACAGTCAACGTCATTGATGGAGAGGATCTCCACTTCTCTGAGAATTTTTCTTGTCCAGAATGCGGTTTTACAATTTCTGAATTAGAACCTAGATTATTTTCTTTTAATGCACCTTATGGTGCTTGCCCAACTTGTGATGGCTTAGGAATGAAGATGTCTGTTGATGAGTCCCTAGTGGTACCGGATACTTCACTAACGCTAAATGAAGGGGCTATAGCAACTTGGCAACCCATTTCTTCTACTTACTATATGCAACTCTTGAGTCAAGCTTGTGAGCATTTTGGCATCGATATGGACACACCTTTTAAAGATTTGCCTAAAAAGGAAAAATCACTTATTTTTAATGGTTCACCAGAAATGATTACCTTTAAATTTAAACAAGATAATGGTGTAGTCAGAGAAAGAGAAATGGCCTTTGAAGGTGTGTTAACAAATATAGAGAGAAGATATAATGAAAGTCCTTCTGAATTTACTCGTAATGTGATGAGTCAATATATGAGAGAAATTGAGTGTAAAACTTGTCATGGTTATCGTTTAAACGATGAAGCTTTAGCTGTTAAGGTTGACGGAGAACACATTGGCCAAACTACTGAAAAATCTGTTAAAGATGCCTTGGATTTCTTTAATAGCATTTCATTGTCTCGTCAAAATGAAGAGATTGCTAAACCTATCCTTAAGGAGGTAAACAGCCGTCTAACCTTCTTGAGAAATGTTGGTTTAGACTACTTAACCTTGAGCAGGAAGAGTGGAACTTTATCTGGTGGTGAAGCACAGCGCATCAGACTGGCAACACAAATCGGTTCACAGCTTAGTGGCGTTCTATATATTTTGGATGAACCATCTATAGGCCTTCATCAAAGAGATAATGATCGTTTAATTTCTACATTAAAAGAAATGACTGAACTTGGTAATACTCTAATTGTCGTTGAACATGATGAAGACACCATGCTCGCGAGTGATTATTTAATCGATATTGGACCCGGTGCCGGAGAGCATGGCGGTAAAGTCGTCGCAGAGGGTACACCTAAAGAAGTGATGGCTAATGATGATTCCTTAACAGGTCAATACCTTAGTGGTAAACGCTCAATACCTCTACCAGAAACTTATCGAAAACCTGATAAAAAACGCGTCTTTAAAATAAAAGGTGCACGTGAAAACAACTTGAAAAACATAAATGTTAATATTCCGCTTGGTGTATTAAATGTAGTTACTGGTGTTTCCGGTTCTGGTAAATCAACATTGATTAATGAAATTTTATACAAGAGCCTTCATCAACAATTGTATAAAACAAAAGAATTACCAGGTAAGCATGACAGTGTAGAAGGAATTGAATATATCGATAAAATTATCGATATCGATCAGTCTCCAATCGGCCGAACACCGAGATCTAACCCTGCGACATATACTGGAGTGTTTGATGATATTAGAGATGTCTTTAGTCAAACGAATGAAGCAAAAGTCCGTGGTTATTCAAAAGGACGCTTTAGTTTTAACGTTAAAGGTGGCCGCTGTGAAGCATGTAAAGGTGATGGTATTTTAAGAATTGAAATGCACTTTTTACCGGATGTCTTCGTGCCATGTGAAGTTTGTCATGGTAAGCGTTATAATCGTGAAACACTAGAAGTTAAATATAAAGATAAGAGCATAGCAGATATATTACAAATGACAGTTGAAGAAGGCTATTATTTCTTTGAGAACCTACCTAAAATTAAACGTAAAATCAAAACCTTACTAGATGTCGGCTTAGGTTATATCAAATTAGGTCAACCAGCAACCACATTATCTGGCGGTGAAGCACAAAGAGTTAAACTTGCAAGTGAATTACATCGACGTTCTAACGGTAAAACCTTATATATAATGGATGAACCTACTACAGGACTTCATTCAGAAGATATTAAAAATTTACTAGAGGTTATTCAGCGCTTGGTAGATCAAAATGATACTGTAGTGATTATCGAACACAACTTAGATGTAATCAAAGTAGCCGACCATATCATAGATCTTGGCCCTGAAGGTGGCGAAGGTGGCGGAAACATCCTTGTAAGTGGTACAGTAGAAGATGTAATAGATAAAGAAGATAGCTATACTGGACAACACCTTAAGAAATGGTTAGATAGAAACCACTAGGAGGGAAAAAAGTGGAAAGTAAAGAGAGAATATTAAAGATGTTAGAAGAAGGTAAAATCACTTCTTCTGAAGCAATTGAACTGATGTCTCAGTTAAATGAAAAAGGCTCAAATGATCAAGAACAAAGAGATAGTCGTGGTAAAGAAAATAGTGAAGATACAGATAAAAGTATACTAAATGACTACTTTGATCAATTCATGGATGAATTTAATAAGTATGTTAACAAAGACAAGGTCTCAAGTACTTACTCAAATGTTAAAGACAAGTTTGGTAGCCAAAGACAAGGAAAGCAAATTTTCGATGGACTCGAAAAAGCATTCGACTCAGTCGGTTCCTCTTTCGATACATTTTTTTCACAAGGTCCTAAAAATCGTCTCATCGAAACCATAGATCAGGACTTTTCTAGTATCTCCTTAGATATTGCTAATGGTAATATCGAATTAAAAGCTGCTGAAAAAGCAGATGTTGTTAAATTTGAAGTGACACCTTTTTATAGAAAATTAGATACGAAAAAAAATTACTTCCAAGATATTATCTGTGACGTAAAAAATGATGAACTCGTTATTGTTTCTGATGTTAAGACTGCACGTGTCAACGTAGTAGTAGAAGTAACACAAGAAACTTTAAAACGCATTATTTTATCCGCATCTAATGGGAGTGTGTCTATTGAAAACAAAAAATTTAATGATGCAACAATTGATATATTAAATGGTGATATAACACTCTCTAATGTTGAAGCTAAAAATGCATTTTTACGTACTTCTAGAGGTAATGTGAAAGTGTCCCAAGGGAATTACGAAAATATTGAGATTATCTCTATGCTTGGAACCATTATGACCGATGATATCGACGCCAAATCGATTGATATCTCTTCTAATGGCTCTGTAAATATTGCTCTTAAGGAAGACACAGAAGAAGCTACAATTAATTCTAATATGGGTAGCATCAATATTAGCATTCCTCAAGGAAGAGCACTGGAAGGGCGTTTATCAACGGTACTTGGCCAAATTAATTACCCACCAGGTGTAGATGCTAGATTTATGAAACACCAAGACATAGGCTTTAAAGAGCTTATGTTAGTCAATGACAGTGAGGATCCAGCAGTGTTTTTAGAAATATCAACTAAAGTGGGCAGTGTCACCTTACACCGAAGCTAGAAATAATATATAACTGGGCTGGCATTTGCCAGCCCCTTTTTTGCTATAATTAAAATAAAAAGCTTACGCTACATAGGGGGGATTTAGGATGCTGTTAGTCAAAGATTTAGTTGAACATTTTGAGTTGAAAATTTGGGGAGGAAATGGCGGTTTGGAAAATGAAATTCCAAGCTTTGATTTGTCTCGACCTGGACTTGAAGTGGCCGGCTACTTTTCACACTACTCATCAGAGCGGGTACAGATACTTGGAATGACAGAAATTTCATTTTTCGAAAGAGTTTTATCAGATGATGAAAGAGAAGATCGCTCAAAAAGACTCTGTCGTAAAGAAACACCTTGTATTATCGTTACTCGCAGTTTACAACCACCACTTGAATTAATTGAAGCCTGTAACCAGACAGATACAGTCCTACTTACCACTGAAGATAATACGACTAATTTCACTAGTCGAATTACAACATATTTAGAAAAAGAACTTGCTCCAGAGACAAACATGCATGGTGTCTTGGTGGATGTCTATGGAATCGGGGTTCTCATCACAGGAGAATCAGGAATCGGTAAAAGTGAGACAGCACTTGAACTGATTAAAAGTGGCCATCGCTTAGTCGCAGATGATAACGTAGAAATTAAAGAAGTAAATAAAAATGTCTTAATGGGATCAGCGCCAGAGCTCATCCAACATCTCCTGGAAATAAGAGGGTTAGGTATCATTAATGTCATGACACTCTTCGGTGCAGGTTGTATACTGAACGAAAAACGAATTATGCTGAATGTTCATCTAGAAAATTGGGAAGATAAAAATACTTATGACCGTTTAGGACTAGAAGATATGAAGATAAAAATTCTTAACTCTGAAGTCACTAAAAAAGTCGTGCCAATTCGTCCAGGAAGAAGTTTAGCTGCTATTATTGAAGTTGCAGCAATGAATCACCGTTTAAATCAAATGGGCCACAATGCTGCAGTAGAGTTTAATGAAAGACTTAAGGAAAAGATTAATCATAACGGAGGCAAGTCATGATGATTTTTAATGCCGCTATTGATCCGGTGGCTATATCGCTAGGACCATTATCTATACATTGGTATGGGATAATTATTTTGGTCGGTATGTTAATCGGTTACTATCTAGCAAATAAAGAAACAATTAAAAGAGGATTACCAGACGATTTATTTATGGATCTGATGATGTATATTATTATCTTTTCCTTAATAGGTGCGAGATTATATTATGTCTTATTTAACTTAGATTATTACTTAGCTAATCCTATAGATATCTTCAAGGTTTATGAAGGTGGTATGGCTATCCATGGTGGTCTCATTGGTGGTTTCTTAACAGGTATTATCTACACTAAGAAGAAAAACTATAGCTTTTTCCAAATTGCAGATATCGCAGCACCAAGTATTCTTTTAGGACAAGCAATTGGACGGTGGGGGAATTTTATCAACCAAGAAGCACATGGTGGTGAAGTTTCAAGAACATTTTTAGAGAATCTTATGATTCCTGAATTTATTATTAATCATATGAATATTGACGGTGTCTACTATCACCCTACATTTTTATATGAGTCCGTCTGGAGTATCATCGGAGTCATCATTCTCTTCATCATTAGACCAAAACTAAAATTAGGTAACACCATTTTAGTTTACCTGATATACTATTCTATCGGTCGTTTCGTTATAGAAGGTATGAGAACGGACAGCTTGATGATCGGGGACTATATTAGAACGGCTCAATTGATTTCAATTACAATTATCATTCTTGCACTAGCGATTATGATATATAGAAACTATAAATACGATTTACCGAGATACGGTCAAGTCTATGGAAACTTTAAAGAAAAGAGTCAAGGAATTAAGAATATCCATAAATCAACCGTTGTGAATAAGAAGAAAAAAAGGAAGAAATAATATGAGACGATTAAAACAGCGGAGTGGCTTTACGATTAATCCGCTTTGGCACTTATATAAGACGGTATCTTTCATCAAGGTTGTCAAAAACTTTATTGTGATTGAAACTGGGCGCTACATGCCATCGACAAAAATGAAGCATGCCTATTATAAAAAGTTTTTAAAGATGGAGCTCGGTCAACATGTATCTTTTGCTTATAAGGCTATGCCGGATCTCATGTTTCCAGAGTTGATTAAGATTGGTGATAATACAGTTATCGGTTATAATGCTACAATCTTAACCCATGAATATTTAACAGATGAGTATAGGGTCGGTGCTGTAGAAATTGGTAGTCACACTATGATTGGTGCTAATGTCACAATTTTACCTGGAGTAAAAATTGGACATCATGTCTTAGTTGGTGCCGGAACGGTTGTCTCAAAAGATGTACCAGATAATATGCTTGTCTATGGCAATCCGATGACGATAAGGGAGAGAAAAAAATGAATAAGAACAACAATGTAATCTCTCTTGATCAAAACGGAGAGAATTACTACAGACAAGGTATAAAAAAGCGACAACAGAATAATAAAAAAGAGGCGATGCAACTCTTAAAAAAAGCATACGATAAAAATCCATCGAACCCTGATTATCTATCAGAGTATGTGTATGTGATGACAGAAAACGGTCTAGGTAATGAAGCGGAGCATATGATTATCAATGAATATGTCAAAGACGACTATGACGTATCATACTTTCATATTTTGAGTGAAATCAATATCTTACGTCATGACGCCAACAAAGCTTTTCTTTATGGTGTATCCTATGCAAGTCAAACGGGCGATGAGGACTACCGGGATCAATTAGAGGATATGTTTGATGTAGAAATTGAAGACGAGGATGAGCTTAAGAAAGAAGCAGAGCGAATCATTGGTCAGCAAATATTTCAACACTTGTTCATGAATGCGAGAGTCGATGAGTCGTTGGATTATCTCAACACACTCTCCTACGACATTCAAATAGAGAGTGAATTTAGAAATTTAAAGGCTATGGCTTACCTCTTTTTAAACAAGTTTGATGAAGCGAGAGCGCTATTAGAAGAATTGCTAGAAGATGACCAGACTGATATGCATGCACTGAGTCATATGACACTCCTTCACTATCATACAAATGACGATGCAAAATATGAATCTTACTTAAAAAAACTGGAAGTAGTAGAACCTTTGGATGATGATTCGAGATTTAAGGTTGGACTTGTTTTAAATTTCTTACAAAAATATGAGCAGTCATACAAGTTACTGCTGCCATTGTATAAGAAAAAACGTCTGATGAACTTCCAATTATTACATGCCCTCAGTTTTGCAAGCTTTCATATAGACAAAGTAGAAGAATCTAAAATTTACTGGAATCAAATGCAGAATTTCCATCCTATAGATGAAGAATTTAGTCCATGGAAAAAAGATGAAGCAAGAGATAGAATTCTATCGCTTGAGTCACAGTACTTAAATGATGACGATCAACATAAGAGATTATTAGGACTATATCTAATTTCTAAAGTTAGACCAAAAGATGCAATTATTGGCCTTTCCATCTGGGACCGCATAGAGGAGATGGACGATTATGAAAAGTTATATGTCACTTACCTTTTCCAAGGTTTAAAATTGGCACGTCTTGGTCGTATGCACTTGGGCTTAGAACTCTTAAGTGACAAAGGTTATGGTGATAGTGATACGCTCTTGATGTGGATTGATGTTTTCCATGATTTATATCAAGTACACAAAGAATTTGATGATGTTGAGAGCTTTGTTGCAGCTGCCCTTTATCTGCACCCACAAGGACGAAAATTAACTAAAAAACATTTAGTTGAGACCTTTAATGTGACGACTTACCGCTTAAATAAGGCAATCGATAAGCTCAAGCAAATTTAATGAATTAAATAAGCAAACACTCTATAATTATATATAGTAAATTTCAAAAGGAGAACGAGTATGGAAGAGAGAACAGTTTACGACGTTGTCATTATCGGTGCTGGACCTGCAGGTATGACTGCAGCAGTATATGCATCACGCGCAGAACTTAAGACCGTTTTACTTGAACGTGGTGTACCTGGTGGACAGATGGCAAATACCGAGGAAGTAGAAAACTTCCCAGGTTTTACAATGATTACAGGACCAGAATTATCTTCTAAAATGTTTGAACATGCCCAAAAATTTGGTGCGGAATACAAATTTGGAGATATTAAGAGTGTAGAATTAGATGGAGATATTAAAATTTTAAAAACTTCATCTGAAGATATTTATACAAAATCAGTTGTTATCGCAACTGGCGCAGAATATAAAACAATCGGAGTACCAGGCGAAGATTTGCTTCGTGGACGCGGTGTAAGTTACTGTGCAGTATGTGACGGTGCTTTCTTTAAAGAAAGAGAATTATACGTTATTGGTGGAGGGGATTCTGCCGTTGAAGAAGGTGTATTCTTAACGAAATACGCAAGTAAAGTAACGATTGTACACCGTCGTGATGAGCTTAGAGCTCAAAAAATCCTTCAAGATCGTGCCTTTAAAAATGATAAAATCGACTTCATTTGGGACACGGAATTACAATCTATTAACGGAGATAGCCGTGTAGAATCTATCACCTTAAAAGATAAGAAAACAGGTGAGGAGTACACTAAAGATGCAGATGGCGTATTCATCTATATCGGTATGTTGCCACTGACTTCACCATTTAAAGATTTAGGCATTCTAAATGAAAATGGCTATATCGAAACAAATGAAGAAATGGAAACTAAGATCCCAGGTATTTTTGCTGCTGGTGACGTTAGAGAAAAGTCTCTACGTCAGATTGTTACAGCAACCGGAGATGGTAGTTTAGCTGCTCAAAATGCACAAAACTATTTAGAAAAGTTAGAAGATGAGTAATCTTACAAATCCCCCTTTTTAGGGGGTTTCTTCATAACATATTCGTTATAATACAGATGATAGTCTTTTGAAATAGACATTCTAAGGGTGGGTCTAATGAAAAATTTAATCATAATGACAGGCATGAGTGGTTCAGGTAAATCTGTTGCTTTAGAAGCAATTGAAGATATGGGGTATTTTTGTATCGATAATCTTCCGCCAATTCTAATTCCAAAAGTTATTGAACTGATGGATTCTTCAGATGGTAAGATGTCGAAGCTTGCAATTGGGATAGATTTAAGAGGTAAAGAATTCTTCCATGATTTGATCGAGCAGCTAGATATATTATCCAACAATAAGGACTTTGTCTTACGTATTCTCTTTTTAGATACAGCAGATGAAAGATTGGTATCACGCTACAAAGAAACTAGACGTGCACATCCACTTGGAGGCAGTGTTTCTCTCTTGGATGCGATTCGCCAAGAACGAAAAATTTTAGATGATTTAAAAGGGCGTTCTTCTAAGGTGATAGACACTACTGACATCTCTCCTAAAGAGTTAAGAGACATATTATTTTCTCTTTACAGTGGAGGACGAGAGGAATTCTTTGTGGTGAACGTCTTAAGCTTTGGTTTTAAGCACGGTATACCAATTGATGCTGACTTGATGTTCGATGTACGCTTTTTACCCAATCCATATTACTTACCAGAACTTCGTCCCTTAACTGGTCTTGACGATAGAGTATATAACTATGTAATGAAGTGGCAAGATACTGATACTTTTTACGAAAAATTAAAAGATATGATTTCCTTCCTAATTCCTCAATATGTTAAAGAAGGAAAGTCACAATTAACGATTGCTATAGGCTGTACTGGTGGTCAACACCGTTCTGTCGCCTTGGCAAAAAGACTCGGAGAAGATTTGAATACTCAATTTTCCTTTAAAATTAACACTGCCCACCGTGATGCTAAAATAGAGGGACAGATTGATGTCTAAAATTAACATTACAATTATCGGTGGTGGCACAGGTTTATCTGTTTTATCAAGAGGGTTGAAAAAATATCCTGTGGATATATCTGCGATTGTTTCAGTTGCAGATGACGGTGGGTCTACAGGTATCATCCGTGATCAAATAGATATGCCAGCACCTGGTGATATTAGAAACGTCATGTCAGCGCTAAGTGAAGTTGAACCGATGTTAGAAGATTTGTTCACTTATCGTTTTAAAAAAGATGAAATTTCTGGCCATAGCTTAGGAAACTTAATGCTTGCAGCCATGTATGATATTTCTGGAGACTTTGCAACAGCTGTAAGTGAGTTATCAAAGATTCTAAACGTCAAAGGCACAGTCATTCCTTCGACAAATGTCAGCCCTAAATTGGCGGCAAGAATGATAGATGATTCTATTATTATTGGGGAAAGTTACATTCCAAAAGTGAAGAAAGAAATTAAGGAAATGTATTTAATCCCAACAAATATCGCTGCAACTCCAGCAGCAATAGATGCGATTATGGATTCAGACATCATCGTGCTTGGACCAGGTTCGCTTTTTACAAGTATTATTCCAAACCTGTTACCAAAAGGCATCGCAAAAGCACTTCGTGAATCTAATGGAATTAAAGTGTATGTTGCGAATCTTTTAGAGCAGCCAGGTGAAACGATGGGAATGTCTGCTTATGATCACCTTTTAGCCATTGAAAAACATATAGAGGCATCGGTCATTGACTATGTGATTTTAAATGAGAGAGATGTCTATAGTCAGATGGCAAGCACCTATAAAAAACGAGGCGTGCAGATCATTAAAAGTGAGCGTCATAAAATTATTGAACATGGTGTTAATGTTATAACAGATGAAGAATTAATCATTGTCGATAAAGAAGGTGTAGTTCGACACAATAATGAAAAACTAGCTGAAATTATTTATGATATTGTAATCGATGAAAGTCGTACGCTAGAATACGATTAGGCTAGAGAGTGAAAGGAAAGTGGACAAATGTCATTTGCTTCCGAAATGAAAAATGAATTAACCCGTGTCGAAGTAGATGAATGCTGTATGAAGAGCGAACTGTCTGCACTAATCAAAATGAATGGTGCAGTCTCATATTTTGATGGTCAGTGGGTCATTAACGTTCAGACAGAGAATGCAGCAATCGCAAGACGAATATTTAGTCTGATTAAAAATGTATATAAGATTGAAATAGATTTATTAGTCCGCAGAAAAATGAAACTGAAAAAGAATAATGTATATATTTGCCGAATTAAAAATGAAACCAAAGATGTTTTATCCGATTTAAAAATTTTCTCAGATGGTGTCTTAATCAATACAATCACTGATGAGATCTTATCTAAAGATTGCTGTAGACGCTCTTATTTAAGAGGGGCATTTCTAGCAGGTGGTTCTGTGAATAATCCAGAAACGTCTGCCTATCATTTAGAAATTGCGACCCTTTATGAAGAGCATGCCAGCGAATTGACTAAGCTGATGAATGGTTATGGTTTAAATGCTAAGTTTATCGATAGAAAAAGAGGATACTTAGTGTACTTAAAAGAAGCTGAAAAAATATCAGACTTTTTAAGTTTGATTGGTGGCTATCAAGCCCTCTTAAAATTTGAAGATATTCGTATTGTTCGTGATATGCGTAATTCAGTTAACCGTCTGGTCAATTGCGAAACAGCCAATCTTAATAAAACCGTCAATGCAGCTATGAGACAGGTCGAAAATATTAAGTTCATTGATCAGGAAATTGGCATAGAAGAATTGCCTGAGCGCTTGAGAGAAGTTGCTAAAATTCGAGTGGAAAACCAAGAGATGAGCTTAAAAGAAATTGGAGAGGCTGTGTCAACAGGTGCAATTTCAAAATCAGGTGTGAACCACCGTCTAAGAAAGCTAGATGAAATTGCCGACAAGTTAAGAAATGGTGAAGAACTTGTCTTATAAACAGTAAAGCCCTTACCTTAGTTTTTAATAGACTATGGTAAGGGCTTATTTTATTTATCATAAAGTGCTTCAAGTGCCTGATCTAAGGTTGGATATAAATACTTAAAGTCATTATTTAATAATTTCCTTGGGTGAACTTTTTGACCTTCAGTAATCAGCATGGCTCTTTCTCCTAACATTGTTTGGAGTAGGAAGGCTGGGGTTTTAAAGAAGTTAGGCTTGCCGATAATGGCGCTGAGTACTTTAGAAAAGTCTTTTTGCCTAACAGGAATAGGGGCTGTGATGTTCACTGGACCTTCAATATCAGAATTGAGGCCGATGAAGTAAAGTGCATTGATTACATCATCAATATGGATCCAAGAATACCACTGACGGCTCGATGCGATATTACCACCGAGATTGACCTTGTATAGTTTTTCTAACTCTTTTAAAGCGCCGTGATGGCGGTCTAAAATCAGACCAAAGCGTGCGTAAATAGTACGAATACCAAGACTTTTTATTTGCTCGGCAGCATGTTCCCACCGGTTTACAACTTCTGATAAAAAGTCATTTGGAGATAAAATATCATATTCATCATACTCAACTAATTTACTTGTTGGATAGTAACCGACTGCACTCGCGTTAATAAAAGCTAGTGGTTTAATCTTTGAATCAAACAGCCACTGATAGAGCATATTGGTCATATTTAAACGGCTGCTCACTATTTCTTCTTTATAGTCTTCTGACCATTTATGGTTCAGCGTTGCTCCTGAAAAGTTGTAAACTAAATCAAAATCGTCTGGTAAGTCTCTTGCCCAAGTCAGATCATTGTAGTTTTCAGAATCATATTGGACGTAGTGTACATATGGGTGTTCGCTAGATTTTTCTTGACGACTCAAAATATAAACGTGATGGTAATCTTTCTTAAAGGCATCTGTTAAATGGCTACCGATAAAACCTGTACCGCCGGAAATAAGTATATTCACTACAAGAGCCTCCTAAAGAGTTTGTTACCCCTATAATAATTGAAAAAAGAGTTTAAGTCACGGTTTGACTTAAACTCTTTAATAATCATATTATATTATTTTTCTGGTTCCATAACATGGTCAATTAAACCATATTCTTTAGCTTGTTCAGCTGTCATAAAGTTATCGCGGTCAGTGTCTTTTTCAATTTTTTCTAGTGGTTGACCAGTACGTTCAGCTAAGATTTTATTTAGTTTTTCACGTGTTTGTAGAATGTGCTTGGCTGCAATTTCAATTTCTGTTGCTTGACCTTGTGCACCACCTAGAGGTTGGTGAATCATAATCTCAGCGTTAGGAAGCGCATAGCGTTTTCCTTTAGCACCAGCAGTGAGTAGGAATGAACCCATAGAAGCTGCAAGTCCAAGACTAATTGTTTGCACATCAGGTTTAATGTGTTGGATAGTGTCGTAAATTGCCATACCAGCTGTCACACTACCACCTGGTGAGTTAATATAAAGATAGATATCTTTTTCAGAGTCTTGAGCTTGTAAGAATAAAAGCTGACTGACTACTGAGTTAGCCACGTTGTCATCAATGGCACTACCGATCATAATAATTCTATCTTTAAGCAGTCTTGAGTAAATGTCATAAGCACGTTCACCGCGATTTGTTTGTTCAATAACTGTAGGTATCAAATTCATAATATTGCCTCCTGTAATCATATCTAAGATCTTTGTCTAATTATATTTATATCATATTAGTCAAATAAGGTCGAAGAAAACGATTTGTAAGTAAGTATGGTTTTTATCATATTACTCAGAGCCTCCTTTCGTCAATATTTAAGGCTTTAATAGTGCATGTTTAACTGCTATAATGAGTTTTGTTCTTTTTATTAATTTACCCCCGTGGTGTAATGGATAACACGTAAGATTCCGGTTCTTAAGATGGGAGTTCGATCCTTCTCGGGGGTGCTAAAGAGGTGAGGAATTTGCCGGTTGAAGAACTTGAAAAAGTTGATAAGCCTGATGATAGTTTGGACGATAGGTTTGTTAGAAAAGTATTCTACGTCTGTTTAAATAGTGGAAAGATCCTGCTAGAGAGTGGAGCCGAAACTTATCGCATCGAAGACACTATGGTTAGGATGGCTAACAATTATGGTATCGACAATGTACAAGTATTCGTCACAACAACCGTCATCATTCTCTCCATGAATGACTATTCACTTTCTCAAACAATTAGAATAGAAGAACGGGCAAATAACCTAGAGAAAGTCGTCAATATTAATGATTTATCTAGACAGATTACTCGAGGCTTGCCGATCAAAGATGCTATTAAAAGTATAGAAAATATTCATGAGACCAAGATGTTCCCCTTTTGGTTAGTCATCACTGCTGGGGCGATTGTCTCAGCTATGTTTTTGCTACTCTTTGACGGGGTGCCATCGGACTTACCGATCGCAGCTTTTGGAGGTGCGGTTGGTGTCTTGATCACTGAAAGTATTCAGCGATATACGAGAATTAAATTTTTCAATGAATTCTTTGCTGCTTTTTTTATCGCCTTATCCGCAGTATTATATGTTGAATTTGGACCAGGTAGCCAACTTGAAACGATCATTATCGCTGCAGTCATGCCTTTAGTACCAGGTGTCTTGATTACCAATGCGATTAGAGAAATGATCCGCGGGCATATTTTAGCAGGCACCATGAAAGGTGCAGAAGCGTCATTGACTGCCATTGCGATTGGTGCCGGGGTCGGCTTAGTATTCATGATGATGTAGGAGGGCATTTAATGGTCTATATCTTTCAACTCATTCTTAGTTTTATAGCATCTGCTGGATTTGGCATACTGTTTAATGCCCCAAGACGGACGATTTTAGCCGGCGGTTTAAGCGGTGCTTTTGGTTGGTTGATCTTTTACATCGCCACTGAATATGGCATCGATAGTGTGATTGCTTCATTTCTAGGTGCCATTGTCTTAACGGCAATTTCAATTGCGAGTTCAAGAAAACTTAAAGCGCCTGTTATCATCTTTATTACTTGTGGAATTATTCCCTTAGTACCAGGTGGAACGGCTTATAACGCAATGCGCAGTATCGTCTTAGATGAGTACAATTTAGCCTTATCGTATGGCTTTCAAGTTGCCCTTATTTCCATGGCAATTGCAATGGGGATTATTTCTACAGAATTATTTGATTCGTTGATTCAAACGCTTAAACGTAAACTTAAAAATATAAGGAAGAAAGAGGCTTGACCATGCTTAATCTAACTTATTACACGCGTGACAATTGTCAGCTATGTAATGAAGGAAAACTTCAGCTACAGCTTGCTCTATCAGAGTTAAGAGATGAAGTTGTACAATTAACTGAGGTAAATATCGATCAGGACGATAAACTCCAAGAAGAATATATGGTTCGTATCCCTGTTCTCGCAGATGGTGAAGAAATTATTCAAGAAGGCATGCTAGATTTTGTAACGATTTATGATTATGTCAAAGAAAAAAGTAAACAATAGAAGAGATAAGAATTGAGTCGTAGGTTAATCGTCTAACCTACGGCTTATTTTTTTGGATTGACGGTCTTTTTTTATTTGATTGCTTTTGATGTTTCAATCATCACTTGAGATATGTATAATTAAAATGACTATAAATCTGGAGGCGTATTCATGAAAAAGACTCTTGAAGATATTGAATTAGCAGGTAAAAAAGTTTTGATTCGGGCAGATTTTAATGTGCCATTAAAAGATGGAGAGATTACAGACGATACTCGAATTAAGGCTGCAATCAAAACAATTGCTTATGTACTTGCAAAAGGAGGGAAAGCCATTCTTTTCTCTCACTTAGGACGTGTCAAAACAGAAGAAGATAAGGCTCAATACAGCTTGGCACCCGTTGCAAAACGTTTAAGTGAACTGATGGATAAAGAAATTCTCTTCAGTGATAAAACACGGGGCTCTGAACTAGAAGAAGCAATTAATGAACTCCCTGATGGAGAGGTGCTCTTAGTTCAAAATACTCGATATGAAGATTTAGATGGTAAGAAAGAAAGTAAAAACGATCCAGAACTTGGACGCTACTGGGCGAGTTTAGGTGATGTGTTTATCAATGATGCCTTTGGAACAGCTCATCGTGAGCATGCTTCAAACGTTGGAATCAGCCAGCATTTACCTACAGCATCTGGATTTTTAATGAAAAAAGAAATTGACTTTATTGGTAGTGCAGTAGATGAACCTAAAACACCTTTCGTCGCGATTTTAGGTGGTGCTAAAGTATCAGATAAGATATCTGTCATTCAAAACCTTTTAACAAAGGCTGATAAAATTCTAATCGGTGGCGGTATGGCTAATACTTTTCTTAAAGCACAGGGACATTCAATAGGCACTTCTTTAATAGAACAAGATAACATTCAAACTGCTGAAGACCTCTTGAAACAATCTGATGGAAAACTCATACTCCCTGTTGATTTAGTTGTCGCTAGTGAATTTTCTAACGATGCTGAACACAAGACTGTATCAGTTGATCAAATACCAGATGATATGATGGCTTTAGACATTGGGAGTGAAACAGTTAAACTGTATGAAAAAGAATTAGCTGGTGCGAAAACTGTTGTTTGGAACGGACCAATGGGTGTATTTGAAATGTCTAATTTCTCACACGGCACAGTAGGTGTTTGTAAGGCAATCGCTGGTTTAGAAGATGCTATTACTATCATCGGTGGTGGAGATTCTGCAAGTGCGGCACAGGCTCTAGGTTTTAAAGATGATTTCAGTCACATTTCAACAGGTGGTGGAGCGTCACTTGAATATTTAGAAGGTAAAGAATTACCAGGCTTAAAAGCCATTGATAATGTAGAGGAGGACTAAGCATATGCGTAAACCACTTATCGCAGGTAACTGGAAGATGAATATGACAGCAACAGAGACCGAGGATTTTATCGACCAATTACTGACTAATAAATTACCAGACGATGTTGAAGCCGCTGTTTGTGGCCCATTTACAAGTCTCACTATACTGTCTGACAGAGCTAAAGATTCAGGACTTAAAATTGGTGCACAAAATGTTTATTTTGAAGAAAAGGGTGCTTTTACTGGTGAAGTGTCAGCAGCCATGTTGAAAGATATTAACATGACTTATGTGATTACTGGGCACTCAGAGCGCCGTGAAATTTTCGGAGAAACTGATAGTGATGTGAATAAAAAGAATAAGGCAGTGCTGAGTGTAGGTATGATTCCTATCGTTTGTGTGGGAGAAACTGATGAGGAGCGAACTGCTGGTAAACATGAAGAAAAAGTGCAACAACAAGTAACAAGTGCTCTTCAAGGTTTAAAAGAAGATGATGTTAAAGAGTTGGTGATTGCTTATGAACCAATCTGGGCAATAGGCACTGGTAAAAGTGCGTCAAGTGACGATGCAAACGCTATGTGTGAAATCATTAGAGACACAGTGCTTAATTTATATAATCAAGCGACTGCTGAAAACGTTCGTATTTTATATGGTGGCTCAGTGAAACCTGCGACAATAGAAGACTTGATGTCCAAAGAACATGTGGACGGCGCACTTGTGGGCGGCGCTTCCTTAAAAGTGGATGATTATTTACAATTACTAGCAGGTGCTAGCCATGACTGATTTAGCTGCTTTAATTATTTTAGACGGCTTTGCAGAAAGACAAGAAGTCTATGGCAATGCCGTCAAACAAGCATCTATGCCTAACTTTAAAAAGTATCTGGATACTTATCCTAACACTTTACTGAAAGCATCAGGTTTAGATGTCGGCTTACCAGAAGGACAGATGGGTAATTCTGAAGTCGGGCATTTAAACATTGGGGCTGGCCGTATCGTTTATCAAAGTTTAACGCGTATCAATCAAGCGATTGAAACCGGAGAATTTTATGATAACGAAGTCTTAAAACAGTCAATTCAACATGCTTTAACTAACGACAGTCACCTACATATTATGGGACTCTTAAGTGATGGCGGTGTGCATTCACACTACAATCATATGTTCGCTATTCTTAAGATGGCAAAAGCTGCTGGCTTAAAAGAAGTCTATGTTCACGGTTTTCTTGACGGGCGTGATGTTGGTAAAGCATCTGCTTTAACCTTTATAGAAAAAGCTGAAGAGAAGTTTAAAGAGATCGGCATTGGTAAATTTGCAACGATCTCTGGCCGCTATTATGCCATGGACAGAGATCAACGCTGGGACCGTGTCAAACTTAGCTATGATGTCTTAGTTCATGGGCAAGGTGATAAATTCCAGAGTGCTACAGAGGGTGTTACTGCTTCATATAAAGCAGAAGTCTACGATGAGTTCGTCAAACCTTTTACAGTTGGCGACAGTCAGACTATTGAAGATAATGACGCAGTCATCTTTATTAATTTCAGACCCGACCGTGCAGCCCAACTTAGTAGGAGCTTAACAGATTTAAACTTCTCTGAAATCGACAGTCTAAGCCATCTTCAAAACTTAAACTTTGCAACTTTTACTCATTACAGTGATGAGGTTAAAGCAAGTGTAGTTTTTGATAAAGATAACTTAGTCAACACTGTGGGTGAAGTCGTGTCGAAGGCGGGTAAAACTCAACTTCGCATTGCTGAAACTGAAAAGTATCCTCACGTGACCTATTTTATGAACGGGGGACGTCATGAAACCTTTGAAGGTGAATCTCGTATTCTAGTCGCTTCACCGAAGGTAGCAACCTATGACTTACAACCTGAGATGAGTGTATATGAGGTCACTAACCAGTTACTCAACGCAATAGATCAAGATAACTTAAATTTGATTATCTTAAACTTTGCAAATCCCGATATGGTTGGCCATAGTGGTATGTTAGAACCGACAATCAAAGCTTTAGAAGCGGTCGATGAGTGCCTTGGAAAAGTAGTCGATAAAATTCTTGAAAAGAATGGTGAAGCCATTATTACTGCCGATCATGGGAATGCAGATGAAGTGATTAGTCTCGACGGTAATCCGATGACAGCACATACGACAAATCCGGTTCCGCTTATCTTAACGCGGAAAAATGCACAGCTTAGAAATGACGGTCGACTCGCTGATTTAGCACCGACACTACTTGAGCTTTTAAACATAGAACAACCAAGTGAGATGACAGGTGAGAGCCTTTTATCATAAAATAAGTTATAATAAAATCGTTAAATCAAATTAGAAGGAGTAGATGAAATGCCATTAATTACAGATGTGTATGCACGTGAAGTTTTAGACTCTAGAGGAAATCCTACAATTGAAGTCGAAGTATTGACTGAGAGCGGCGCATTTGGCCGTGCCCTCGTACCTTCAGGTGCGTCAACAGGGGAATACGAAGCGGTAGAACTTCGTGATGGTGATTCATCACGCTTCTTAGGTAAAGGTGTAGAAGAAGCTGTAGAAAATGTTAATTCAATCATTGCTCCAGAACTAATCGATGGTAACTTTACTGTTTTAGAACAAGTATCAGTCGATAAGATGATGATTCAGTTAGATGGCACGAAAAATAAGGCCAAACTTGGTGCTAACGCAATTCTAGGTGTATCCATTGCTGTCGCTAAAGCAGCAGCTGACCTTTTAGGTCAACCATTATACAAGTACTTAGGTGGATTTAATGCAGTACAACTACCAGTACCAATGATGAACATCATCAACGGTGGTGAACATGCAGACAATAACATTGATATCCAAGAATTTATGATTATGCCAGTTGGTGCAGGCTCATTTAAAGAAGGCTTAAGAATGGGTGTAGAAGTTTTCCATCATCTAGCGAAAGTTTTATCTTCAAAAGGATATAGCACAACTGTCGGAGATGAAGGTGGTTTTGCACCAAATCTTCAATCAAACGAAGAAGCCTTTTCTGTCATTGCTGAAGCTGTTGAAAGTGCAGGGTATGAGCTAGGGACTGATATTGTCCTAGCAATGGACGCTGCATCTAGTGAGTTCTTCAACAGAGACAGTGGAAATTACGAGTTAAAAGGTGAAGGTAAGACATACTCTTCAGAAGAACTTGTAAACTGGTACAGCGATATGGTTGAGAAGTATCCAATCATTTCAATCGAAGACGGCCTAGATGAAAACGACTGGGCAGGTACTAAACTACTCACAGATAAGATTGGCGATAAAGTTCAATTAGTAGGTGACGACCTCTTTGTTACAAACACAGAGAAACTCGTTGAAGGAATTGAGCAAGGCGTCGCAAACTCAATCCTAGTTAAAGTAAACCAAATCGGTACACTCACTGAAACATTTGAAGCGATAGAAACAGCACAACGCGCTGGTTACACTGCTGTTATTTCACACCGCTCAGGTGAGACAGAAGACACTACAATTGCTGATATAGCAGTAGCAACAAATGCCGGTCAAATCAAAACTGGTGCACCATCACGCACCGATCGCGTTGCTAAGTACAATCAATTGCTACGCATCGAAGATGAACTATACGAAACAGCGACATATAGAGGACTCGATTCCTTCTATAACTTAAATATTTAAGATTATCTTGATTTATGACCTCCCCTTTTGCTGAAGGGGAGGCTTTTTGTTGTGTGGGTGTGGTTTGAAAGTTGGGGGTGGTGATAAGTTGTATCAGAACTTGGCACTTATCACCAAAAGAGGTTGAAAAGTCTATAAGTGCTGACGAAACTGTGGTCGAATAGACAAAAGAGGTTGAAAAGTCTATAAGTGCTGACGAAACTGTGGTCGAATAGACAAAAGAGGTTGAAAAATCTATAAGTGCTGACAAAACTGTGGTCGAATAGACAAAAGAGGTTGAAAAGTCTATAAGTACTGACAAAATTGTTGTCGAATAGACAAAAGAGGCTGAAAAGTCTATAAGTGCTGACAAAATTGTTGTCGAATAGACAAAAGAGGTTGAAAAGTCTATAAGTGTTGACGAAACTGTGGTCGAATAGACAAAAGAGGCTGAAAAGTCTATAAGTACTGACAAAACTGTGGTCGAATAGACAAAAGAGGTTGAAAAATCTATAAGTGCTGACAAAATTGTGGTCGAATAGACAAAGAGACTATAAAAGTCCATAAGTCATTAAATATAGTATGACTTATGGACAAAATTAAACTATAATCTTAACTTCCCTTCCTTTATATATTTATGCAAAGTTGCTTTACTAATTCTTCCCCCACTAAGCTTAAGTAGCATCGTCGGTGTGACTTTCCAACTGTCGTTAAGAGCCTTAATCTCCAAAAGCAGGTTTTCTAAAATTTGTAATATTTTATAGTCAGTTTTGCAATTTTTGCATTTATACAAATTTCTATGGATTTTATCGAGTTCAATAGTGGATTCGCATTGATAACAGTAGAGTCCAGACCGTAATTGTTCAAAATCCAAATCGACTGGAACATCGTAAAAAGATTTAGCTAAACGCTGACTTTCCAAAAATTCAAAGAGCGAAGACTGATCATAGTTATTAGACTTACATAGCCTAGATAGCCTCTGCTTCACATTCGACGGCACAATCAAATTTTCATAATTTGGCATATTATAAATAGTTTGTTCAGGATTAACGAAGGCTAAATGAGACAGCACACTATTTCCAGCACTATGGAAACTACCTTTCTTCAGTAATTGCTGTAAGGCTATCCTCTGACGATTGACTTGCATACTTAAATCTTTAAATTCTTCACCATTCACAAAATGCCACGATTTACTGCCATAGCTTAAATCAAAATTATAATTTTTCACTTCAAATGTGCAGATACGATCCCCACTAATTAATAAATTGTCAATCTGAACCTCCTCTGATGTATTCACTTTAAACCTGTAATCCTTTAGATGATAAAATTCTAGATCCTTCAAGTATTCATCTAGAATTTTATCGAATTCAAGTTCTCCTAAATAGCCTGACTGCAGCTTGTTGTATTCCTTACTTTCACTTTCGCTAAGTATTGAGCGTCTTTTTAAAATGTGTAATTGTTGGAGTTTTAAAGGTATTATGCGCATAAGTAAAATATATAACGAGCTAAAATTTTCTCAAAATGACAAAAATTTAAAATCAGCAAGAAGTTTTTAACAGTTTCAATATGACAAGTAGATTACAAATACTTGTTATACATTGCAGTGAAGGGCTACTTTTGATATTATTTATACTGTTAATATAAATCGGAGGGGTATCTTCATGCAGACTCTACTTATTGTTCTGTTAATCATAGTGTGCATATCTTTAATCGCAACTGTTCTTTTGCAATCGGGTAAGAGTGCCGGTCTTTCAGGTGCAGTTAGTGGTGGTGCTGAGCAAATGTTCGGTAAACAAAAAGCGCGCGGTATGGATTTAATCTTACACAGAGCAACTGTTATTTTGTCAATTCTATTCTTTTTGATCATGTTACTGCTAACATATTTAGGCTAAGGTGAACAAAGCGCTCCTATCCGACTGTTTCGGATAGGGCTTTTTTTGTTCCTACAAGTATCTGTCTTTAGAAAGCACAACTTTTAGCGTACAATAAAGTTAAGAATTTTTATCAGGAGTGACGGCATGAACTTTAAACTACCAGAGAATTTTTACTTTAAAAAAGATAGTGGTAAATCTGCGGCACTGCTTCTGCATGGCTTTACCGGTAACACTTCAGATGTAAGACAGCTCGGCAGATTTTTTGAGAAAAAAGGGATGACGGCTTATAGCTTTAACTATGAAGGACATGCCGAACATCCTAAAAATATCACAAAGTCATCACCTTATATTTGGTATAAACAAGCGGTAGATGCTTACGACTTTTTAAAGGGTGAAGGTTATGAGGATATCTTTGTGGTAGGAGTATCTATCGGTGGTGTACTCGCTTTAAATCTTTCCTTAGATAGAGATGTCACAGGTGTAGCTACTGTGTGTAGCCCGATGTACTTAAAAGATTCTGAGACACTTTATGGCCAGTTTACACAATATACTGAAAAATATTTAAGAATGTTTGAAAAATTAACCCCTGACCAAATTGATAAAGAGCTCGAAAAACTAGAGATGACAGACACTTTCGAAGATATCAGAACGTTTATCAAAATGGTAAAAGGGAAATTAGAAGATATCCTGGTCCCAACTTTTGTTGCACAAGGTGAAAAGGATGAGGTTATTAATCCTGACAGTGCGAACATTATTTTTGACAATGTAGGTACTGAAGAAAAAGAACTAGAGTGGTATAAAGATGGTGGCCACGTGTTAACGATTGATCAAGCTAAGGGAGAATTATTTGAAGATATTTACCGATTTACAACAGCACACGACATACTTACTTATGAATAATTTGGAGGATTACAATGAGAGACTATAAAAACAATATAATGGCTATCGTCAACAGCGATGACTATAAACCGATGACAATAGATGAATTTAAAGAGTCTTTTAACGTGGATGATTCGGATGAATTCAAAGACTTGGTGAAAACTTTGGTCTCTCTGGAAGAATCCGGTAAGTTATATCGCACTAAAAAAGACAAATATATGAAAGTGCCTGATTCAAACAGAGTTAAAGGGACACTTTCTATGCATAAAAGAGGCTTTGGCTTTTTAAGAGCTGAAGATGAAGAAATTGAAGATATATTTATACCGCCGACAGGTGTTAACGGTGCTTTAGACGGAGACACAGTTTTAGTTGAAGTCGAAGAAAAATCACGTGGTGATAATTCTGAAGGGCATGTTATAAGCATTATTGAACGCGGAGTAACCAAACTAGTTGGAGAGTATAATGCGAGTGAACACTTTGGTTTTGTCGTTCCTGATTCTAAGACTTTTAAGACAGATATTTTTATCCCAAGAAATCAAAACCTAGGTGCAATTAATGGACATAAAGTTTTAGTTGAGATTACTAAATTCCCGGATAGCGGAAGCCACGATAATCCAGAAGGTCATATCATACAAATCTTAGGCCATAAAAATGACCCTGGAGTCGATATATTATCAATCATCTATCAGCACGGAATTGATATTGAATTCCCTGAGGATGTCTTAAAACAAGCAGAAGAGATTCCAGAAGAAATCAACCAAGAAGATACAAAAGGACGCGTTGATTTAAGAGATGAATTCACTATTACTATTGATGGGGCAGATGCTAAAGACTTAGATGACGCTGTCAGTGTGACAAAACTAGATAATGGTAACTATGAACTTACAGTTAGTATTGCTGATGTCAGTCATTACGTTACAGAAGATTCCCCAATCGATAAAGAAGCTTATGAACGTGGCACGAGTGTTTACCTAGTTGACCGAGTCATCCCGATGATTCCGCATCGTCTATCCAATGGTATATGCTCATTGAATCCACATGTCGACCGTTTAAGCTTATCTTGTAGAATGGAATTTAATCCACAAGGTAAGGCAATTAATCATGAGATTTTTGAAAGCGTGATTAACTCTGATTATCGAATGACCTATAAAAACGTCAATCTTATGCTTGAAGATGAAGATGCTGCAGTCATTTCAGAGTTTAAAGAAGTTTATCCGCGTCTTAAAGAAGCAGAAGAGCTCGCACAAATTTTAAGAAACAAACGTGAAAAACGTGGGGCGATCGATTTTGACTTTGATGAAGCGGCTGTAGCTGTTGGAGAAGATGGTACGCCAGAAGATATTGTACTACGTAACCGTGGTACTGGTGAGAAAATGATTGAAGAATTTATGTTAGCTGCGAATGAAACAGTCGCAGAACATTTCTATTGGATGGATGTACCTTTCATGTACCGTATACACGAGGATCCTAAGGAAGAAAAATTAAGTAAATTCTTTGATTTCTTAACAGGCTTTGGTGTGGTTGTTAAAGGTAAAGGTAATCAAATTCATCCACATGCCTTGCAGGAAATTATTGAAGAAGTAAAAGGGCGACCTGAAGAGATGGTGATTGCAACTCTGATGCTGAGATCAATGCAACAAGCTAAATATTCACCAGAATCACTCGGTCACTTTGGTTTATCTACTGAATATTACACACACTTTACTTCACCAATTCGTCGTTATCCAGACTTGATCGTTCATCGCTTGATCAGAGAGTATTTAATTCAAGGTAAGACAGATGCTAAGACGATTCGTCACAATAAGAGTATCTTACCAGATATTGCTAAGCATACTTCAGAACGTGAAAGACGTGCTCAAGATGCTGAACGTGATACTGATGATCTCAAAAAAGCAGAATTTATGATGAAACACGTCGGAGAAAAATTCGAAGGTGTTGTAGCAGGCGTTATGAACTTCGGTATGTTCGTTGAATTACCTAATACCATTGAAGGGCTCGTTCATGTCAGTCATATGACTGATGACCATTACAACTTCAATGAAAGAGCGATGGCTATGATAGGTGAACGTACTGGAACAATGTATCGCATTGGAGATAAGGTCGAAATAGAAGTAATCGGTGTGAATCTTGATGAACGTCTTATCGACTTTAAAGTGGTCGGTATGCCTGAGAGAAAACCGCGCGAAAGAAGACGCGGCCCGGTTGAAATTAAAGGTAATAAAAAAGAAAAAACCCGTTCAAGAGAGAAAAAAGGGAGCTTTAAAAAAGGTGGAGGTAGTAGGAATCCTTCAGCTAAAAAACCATTCTATAAGGGAGCACCTAAAAAAGGAAAAAGGAAGTAGAGGTTTATGAAGAAGTCACAAAATAAGACAAAACCCTTGGCTCAAAATAGAAAAGCGAGTCATGATTATACGATCGAAGACACAATAGAGGTCGGTATGGTTTTGCAAGGTACTGAAATAAAATCGATTCGACGAGGTTCAGCTAACTTAAAGGATTCATTTGCACGTATTTATAAGGACGAAATGTATGTGTATAACATGCATATCGCCCCTTATGAAGAAGGAAACCGTTATAACCATGATCCATTAAGAAATAGAAAGTTACTGTTACATCGTAAAGAAATCAATAAATTAAGAGGGCACATTGAACAGCCAGGGAATGCCTTAATCCCATTGAAACTCTATATTAAAAATGGGGTATGTAAAATGCTTTTAGGTATTGCGAGTGGTAAGAAAAAATATGATAAACGCGAAGATTTGAAGAAAAAACAAATGAAAAGAGATATTGATCGTGCCTTAAAGGAACAGTATCGTTAATTTGTTTCCTGATTTTAATCGTGTTATAATAAATGATGCTCGACTTTAATAATCCGGGGACGTTCCGGATTCGACAGGGGCTGTTTGGACATTTTAAGCGTGTCGGAGGTTTCGGCTTCGTCATCAACGATACTCAGTTTATAATAACTGGCAAACAAAACAATTTCGCAGTAGCTGCCTAGTCAGCCTGCATCATCCCATGAGCTTTCCTATGGCCCGTGACGATGATTCAACTATAATAGGATACGCCTTTTAGTCTGCAGTCAGAAGACAAAAGGAAGAGATCAATCGGACTAGCATGGACTGAGGTCAGTTCATTACCATCACCCATGCGAAACTGAAAAATGAACTACACACGTAGAAAGAAATGTTGCAAGGTCTCTGGACGCGGGTTCAACTCCCGCCGTCTCCATATATGAAAGCTGTAAGCGTTGATACATATACGCTTATGGCTTTTTTATTTACCAAGTAACACAGTTTCAACACAGAAGTGACACAGTGATTACATATTTTAAAATTATTGCAGCATTTAATAGTAGTTTTTTTATTTAATAAAAATTAATTAATCGATGTTTAAAGTCTAAATAAACGGGAATTCATATTAATGTACAAGAAATAATTGACTACTTTTAAAGGAGTGTTTTTTCATGGCAGAAGAAAAAGATAGCAAATTAGAGCAAGCTAAAGGTAACGTTAAAGAAACTGTAGGTAACGCTACTGGAGACAAAGATCTTGAAAAAGAAGGTAAAAACGATAAGTTTGCTGGAAAAGCTAAAGAAAAAGTAGAACAAGCATCTGACAAAGCGAATGACGCAATTGATAACTTATCAGATAAATTTAAAAAATAAGTAAGATTTAGTGGAGCTGTATTTAGTTATGGCTTCATTTTTATACAAAGATTATTCTAGGAGGAATATTGATGGCTGTGAAATATGAAGTAAGTGCAGTAAATACGGGTGGCCGTAAAGGACACGTAAAAACATCTGACAATGTCATTGACTTACCGGTAATTCCACCAGATCAAAGTGGCGAAGGTGTTAACCCAGAGCAATTATTCGCTGCAGGTTATGCATCTTGTTTTAATGGTGCTTTTGATTTAATGATTAAAAAAGGTGGCGTGCGTGACGCTGAACCAGAAGTTGACTTAACTGTTCGACTAGAAGAAGACGGTGAAGGCGTGAAACTGAGTGTTGCGATTGCTGCTAAAGTTAAAAACATGTCTCAAGAAGACGCCGAAAAATATCTTCAACAAGCACATGACTTCTGCCCTTACTCAAAAGCAACACGTGGAAACATCGATGTTGACTTATCAGTAGAAGTAGTAGAATAATTTTTATGAACAAGGACCAGTCCGACGGACTGGTCCTATTTTGTGTCTGGTTTTATATCAAATATTGCTGATTCACCTTCGTTATTGATGAGCGGTTCAAAAGTAGCAGTGAGATCTTCAGGTTCATTTTCGAGACCGTAGGCCATTCGACCTTCGATGCTTTCTCCAGGTTGTATATCTTCTAATAAGGTATTTTCTAAATCATAAGAATGTGCAAGTTCACCATTAGACTCGACTATGATATCTCGACCAGTTGGGAAAACTTCACTGGAGTTATTCTCATAGGTTACTTCTAAGATTAGAACACCACTCACATCGATAAGATTGTCGTCATTTCTTTCATCGGTCAAATAGGCTTTATTAATGGTTACTGTAATGTCATTAATAGTAGCGGAATCTCCAATTTGTAGATTATCTGATTCAACAGGAGTTTCTTCTTTTTGTTCCTTGTTTGCTTCTACTTCCTCATCCTCTTTTTTTTCACTGTCGGTTATGGAGGACTCTTCTTTAATTTCTAAATCTTCTTCAGTATCTGAACAAGCAGCGCAAAACAGTATAGACGTGACACTGCCTAAGAGTAAAAATTTTTTCAATCTATTTCCTCCGTCACTATGATATGTTTGATGGTAGCTACACATTTTAAAATTTCACTGCACGTACAGATTGATTATAGTACAATACAACGTGATACATATTATTTTATAACAAAATAAGAGGTAATAGAGATGAATTTAACAAAAATAGTTGTAACATTTTCAGGTTACAATGCAGATGCAATCAATGATGAAATTAAATCTGCCTTAAATCATATAAATGACTTTGATATTGTAGAGATTAGAGGAGACGGTTTTGATGCTTTAAACCGTCAAGATCATATAAATATCGTAGAGAATGTTATTAATACCTTTAAGGCAAAAGGAAAAGAAATTATCTATACTTATCGCACAGCAAGTCAGGGCGGAAAAGGATCAAAAACGACAGTAGAATACCAAGCACTCTTACAAGGTATCTGTCAGATGATGAATATAGATTATATAGATATAGAAGTGAAAATCGGCAAGGATATTGTTAAGGAAATTAAAGAGGTTGCTGATGATCATCATATAAAAGTCTTATTGAGTCATCATGATTTTAAAAAGACAGATTCTAAAGAAGAAATTGAAGCTTTATTTAAGGACATGGATGACCTTAAGGGAGATGTGTTCAAATTTTCCTATATGCCTCAATCAAAGGAAGATGTCTTAAGAGTAACCTCAATTGTTCAAAAAGCTAAAGAACAATATGGTAATAAGATTGTAGGTATTTCCATGGGTGAACTTGGTAAAGAAACTCGTCTTGAAAAAGCTTCTGTCTTTACCTATGGCTTTATCAGTCGAGATGCAGCACCTGGACAAATTCATATTACAGAACTTAGAAAACAATTTCCTATAAAAGATGATTAAGACATTTTTACAATTCTTTAATAGTAAAACAATAAAAGTTTGTTAGGGTAGCACTAGAAGATATAAATACACTCTTTTTCACCCCAAATCCTGTGTCCAAGACCTTCCCCTGAGGTTTTGGGCATTTTTGTGTTTCTAGTGTCAAAAATTTTCATTCTAGGTTAAAATTAAAGTAAGAAGATATCTTTAGGAGGACTTTATGATTACTTTTTATGAATATTCGAAATGCACAACTTGCCGTAAAGGAAAGAAATTTTTAACTGATCATGATCTAGATTTTACAGCGATTGATATGGTTGAAAATGTGCCGTCTAAAGACACTTTAAAAGGTTTAGTGGACCGCTCATCATTTTCAAGTGATGACTTTTTTAATAAAAGAGGCGGTAAATTTAAAGAATTAGGTTTGAAAGAAAAACTAAATAATATGTCTGAAGACGAAAAATTAGAAATATTATCCAGTGATGGTATGCTTATCAAGAGACCAATGCTTGTGCTTGATGATGAAGTTTTATTAGGCTTCAAAGAAGAAGCTTATAAAAATGCATTATTGAATTAACTTGCTGGTCTAGTGTATGATATATATGTAACAATATATATGATAAGTTAAAAGGGAGGTTTTAGCGTGTCATTACCACAAGACTTGAAGTACAGTAAAGACCACGAATGGATCAAGGTTGAAGGAAATACTGCCACTATTGGAATTACAGATTTCGCACAATCAGAACTAGGTGATATTGTATTTGTTGAGCTTCCAGAAGAAGGCGACGATCTATCACAAGGTGATTCATTCGGTAGCGTAGAATCAGTTAAAACTGTTTCTGACCTAGTGGCTCCTGTCTCTGGTTCAATCGTTAGTGTTAACGAGGAATTAGAAGATAGCCCTGAGCTTGTAAACGAAGATCCTTATGAAGGTGCTTGGATGATGAAAGTTGAACTTTCAGATGAAAGCGAATTAGAAGGTCTTCTTGATGCTGCTGGTTACCAAGCAGAAATTGAAGAATAATTAAGACTCTGGACTATTGTCCGGAGTTTTTTTAAACCAATATTTATTACTTCGAGTGAATTTGTATAAAATTTAACTAAGGGTGATACGAATGAATCTTTCTGATAAAGTACTTATTGTTGAAGGTAAGACTGATAAACGTCGTCTAGAGGAAGTGCTAGTAGAACCAGCTCGCATCATATGTACTTATGGTACAATGGGCATTTCTAAACTAGATGAAATTTTCGAGCAACTGGGTGACTCAGAAATATATATCCTCTCTGATGCGGATAAGGAAGGAAGAAAAATTCGTCAGTGGTTTAAAAGACATTTAAGTGAAAGTACACATATATATATTGATCCAAAATTTGGAGAAGTCGGACGCTGTCCACATGACTATCTCGCTAATCTCCTCTTAAGACATGGTTTTTATGTCAATACAGCTTTAATTATGAAAGGTAAGTTTTATCGTGAAACAGGTCATTCAAACGGAAGATATATTAAAGAATATACAGGCTAAAGAGCGCTACATTATTTTTGGTTATGCATCTATGTGTAAGACATGTGATATTTCAGAGACAATGTTACAAGTTGTTACAGAGATGAGAGGTATAGACTACGAAAGATTAAATTTGAATTATCATAAGGATCTTATCGAACTTTTTAAGATCCGTTCGGCTCCGGCTTTGTTACTATTTAAAAATGGTAAGCTGTTCCGAGAAATTTATGCGTTTCAGTCTGTGCCTTACCTTAACGAGATTTTTGATCAATTCCTGGTTGACTAGTATAATATTGTCTGATAATATGTAATACAATCAAATAGAAAACTCTTATCAAGAGTGGTGGAGGGAAGTGCCCTAAGAAGCCACGGCAACCGTCTTTTTGACAAGGTGCTAAATCACATGGTTCAAACCTAAAGATGAGAGGCATAAGATACCTTAAAAGCCTGCTCATATTTAAAAGAGCAGGCTTTTTGTGTTATTTAGAAAGGAATAAGATGAATGATAGATATACGACAGGTCACTAAAGTGTTTAAAACTAAAAAACAAAATATTACAGCAGTAGATAAAGTTGACCTTCACATTAAAGAAGGAGAAATCTTTGGCATTATCGGCTATTCAGGTGCTGGTAAATCAACCTTGATTAGGTTATTAAACGGTCTTGAAGAATCAAGTGCTGGAGAAATTGTTGTATCTGGAGATGACATTAGTAAGATGTCTAAATCTGAGTTACGACAAAAAAGACAAAAAGTTTCAATGATTTTCCAACACTTTAATCTACTGTGGTCACGTACCGTTGCTGAAAACATCAGCTTTCCTATGGAAATTGCAGGTGTGCCTAGAAAAGAAAGACAAGAGAGAGTAACGGAACTTATCCGTTTAGTTGGACTAGAAGGTAGAGAAAATAATTATCCTTCAGAGCTATCAGGTGGTCAGAAACAACGTGTGGGTATCGCTCGAGCTTTATCCAACAAACCAGAAGTTTTACTATGTGATGAAGCAACAAGTGCACTAGATCCGGAAACGACAGATGAGGTCTTAGATTTACTAGTTAACATCACTAAGGAAATGAATTTAACGATTGTACTTATCACACATGAAATGCATGTGATTAGAAAAATTTGTGACCGTGCTGCAGTGATGGAAAACGGTAAAGTTGTAGAAGTTGCTCCAGTTATCGAACTATTCCAAAACCCACAATCATCTGTGACAAGACGCTTCGTCAAAGATGATATTTCAGATGATGATCATCAAGTGGCTATGGATGAGGTTAGAAAATCATTCCCAACTTCTACCATTGTTAAATTGAATTTTATCGGTACAAAAACAAAATCGCCGATTGTCTCAGAAGTGATTAGAAATTATAACTTAGATGTCAATATTATTTCAGGAAATATCAAGGAGACCAACCAAGAATCTTATGGCCATCTCTATCTCGCGTTAGATATCAATGATGAAACCTTGAAGCAAATTACTGAGGAATTTGCTAAGCATGATGTGAGCTTGGAGGTGGAAGATAAATGAATAGTTTAATCAGTGAATTTCAAACGATGTTATCTTTTGAAAATGTGAAGTGGGATGCTGTAGTAGAGGCGACCTATGAAACTATTTATATGACAGTGATTGCAACACTGGTATCTTTCATCATTGGTTTGATTTTAGGTATTATTTTATTCTTATCGAACAAGAGTCAGACAACAGTATCCAAACCACTGTATGGAACGACTTCCTTTTTAGTTAACTTATTCAGAGCAATACCATTTATTATATTAATTATCTTACTCATGCCTTTTACTAAAGCCATCATGGGTACTGTAATGGGCTCAAATGGTGCCTTACCCGCTCTTATTATAGGAGCCGCACCATTTTATGCGAGACTTGTAGAAATTGGCCTTAAAGAGATAGATAAAGGTGTTATTGAAGCAGCTGAGTCTATGGGTGCTAATACTTGGACAATTATTTGGAAAGTATTAATTCCTGAATCCCTACCTGCACTCTTATCAGGTATTACAGTGACCTCAATTATGTTAGTTGGTTCAACTGCTATTGCCGGTGTTATTGGTGCCGGTGGTCTAGGTAACTTAGCCTATATGGTTGGTTTTACACGTAATCAACCAGATGTCACACTTGTTGCTACTGTAGTAATTCTGATTATCGTGTTTATCATCCAAATTGTTGGAGACTTTGTCTCTAAAGCAGTCGATAAACGCTGATCATCATTAATATAAAATAAATGAAATGAGGATGCCCAATGCAAAAGTTATTTAGTTTTGTTACTCTGTTTGCCTTAGTATTGTTTTTAGCTGCTTGTGGTAATGATTCGGAGTCTGCTTCTGAAGAAGGAGAGGCAAAAGAAATCACAGTGGCTGCATCACCCGCACCACATGCTGAAATCTTAGAAAAAGCTGCTGAAATTTTAGCAGAAGAAGATATTACATTAAATGTTGAGATCGTTAATGACTATGTTACACCGAATAGATTACTAGCTGATGAAGAAGTAGATGCAAACTTCTTCCAACATACACCTTATCTTGATGGTGAAATTGAATCTCACGGTTATGATTTAACAAGTATCGGTAATGTTCATATTGAACCGATGGCTGTTTATTCAAATGATTATGACTCATTAGAAGATATTCCGGATGGTTCTACTATTCTAGTTTCTAATAATCCGGCTGAAGAAGGACGCTTCTTATCATTCTTCGTAGATGCAGGTCTAATTGAAATCGAGGATGGTATTGAAATCCAAGATGCAACTTTTGATGATATTACAGAAAATCCACATGACTTTAATTTCGACAATAATACAGCGCCTGAGCTGTTAGTGAGCATGTATGAAAACAATGAAGCACCTGCTGTGATTATCAATGCCAACTTCGCAATCGATGCTGACTTAAATCCAGTGGATGATTCAATTGTTGTTGAAGATGGAAACTCACCTTATGCTAACCTTATTGCAGTAAGGTCAGGTGATGAAGAACGTCCAGAGCTACAAAGATTAATTGAAGTATTACAGTCTGATGAAATCAAGACATTTATAGAAGAAAATTATAACGGCACAATCATTCCGGCTGAATAAGATAAAAGTCCTGAGCTTCTTTTAGCTCAGGACTTTTTATATTGTTAAAACAATCATCAACATCAGACTGATAATTAAGTAGATTAAAGAGAATTTGAGGTTTTTATCGGCCCATGTTTGTTTATCTTTTACTTTGTAACCTTTGGCAGCAAGTATAATCCATAAGATATTGAGAATTAAAGAAACGATGGAAAAGATCCATCCAAGCGATTGGTATAAAAGTATTGGTACCGGTAAGAGCGCTAGTATATAGTACATATTTTGTCTGACTGCAGCATCCACACCAACTACGACAGGTAGCATAGGGACACCAGCTCTTCTATAATCACCTAGACGTTTAATTGCAATAGCAATTGTATGGGGGATTTGCCAAATAAACAGTATGTAGAACAAAGCGATGGGAATTAAGTGATTGGCAGGCATGATAACTGCCCAACCTATCAAAGGTGTGAAGGCTCCAGAAATACTGCCGATAATCGTATTAATTGTATATCTTCTCTTAGTCCAAAATGTGTAAATAACGACATAGAAAAACCAGCCTAAAAATGAATAGATGAAGGCTTCAATGGTAGTACTTAACATGAGACCTAAACCAACTATGGTTGAGACAATAGCAGCAATTAAAACACTTCTTAATGAAAAATCGCCAGTCACTGTCGGGCGTGCTTTTGTACGCTCCATCTTTTGATCTAAGTCATGTTCGAACCAGTTGTTGAACATGAGCGCACCAGAAATGACTAAGGTGCTCGCAATCATAGTGAGTAAAAAATCCCAAAAGTGATGTGAAAATGTATGACCTGAAAAGTAAAGTGCTAACCAAAAGCCTGTAAAGACAGGTAAGACATTTGCGATTAGTACTTTTCCTTTTAAAAGGTATTTAATATTTGTAATAAAATGAAGTAAAGACGATAAAACGCCTTTTTCAGAACTGTGTGTGTTCAAAGTATTCCCTCACAAAATATAGTGTAAATAACATTATAACAGTCGCTAAACTTTAAAAAGGAAAAAACAAGATGAATTTATGACAATTTATGTTTTATCTTTATAAAGGCGGGTAATTATATGTTATAAAAAGATTAACTGAATTGACCTTGGTTTGTTAAAGTCATCAACCATATATTATAAGTGTGTTGATTGATTTTATAAAGTAAACCCCTTTGCCAGATAGCAAAAGCTATCTGGTTTTTATCTTTTTTAATATTTTTATTGAAGATAGGTTATATTGATAAGAAAACTGGGTAATAAGTTAATAGAAAGATATAAAGCAACTTGTGAATTATTAAGAGAATTTGTTATTTGATATTTAAAACTAATATTAAAGGAGTTATTTCATGTCAGATTATAATAAACCGACCAGTGGCTTCGACAGCACTTTAGTACTAGTATCTTATGTCATTTCACTATTTACAGCAGTAGTAGGGCCTTTAATATTGTGGGCAATTAAAAAAGACGATGAGCCAACAACGGCTATTGCCCTGAGAGACGTCGCTAATTTCGGCTTATCTTACACAATATATATGTTCATCGCTTGGGCAACGACTATTATTCTAATAGGCTATATACTTGGTCCAATTGTAACGATTGCTTTTTATGTCTTTGCGATAATCGGAATAGTTAAAGCGGTTAATGGTGAGGCTTATAAACCACCGTTTACGATTGATATTTTCAAATAGAACTTATAACACTAAAAAACCTCTAAATGATATTGAAGTCATTTAGAGGTTTTTATCAGTTCTAAAGAAAAAAGCATGCTTTAGAGGCCGAAACCTTTATTTGGCCTTGATTCTTGTATATAATATATAGGTGTGAATCAGGCTATGATACTTTGACTATAGATTAGAATTATTATAAACTATATAGGTATCAGAAAACATAATTTCAATTGGAGGATTAGACATGGCATCTGTTTTAGAAATTAAAAATCTACACGTTGAAATAGACGGTAAAGAAATATTAAAGGGTGTTGACTTAACGATTAAACAGGGTGAAATCCACGCTGTAATGGGACCAAACGGTACTGGTAAGTCTACACTTGCGCAAGCTATAATGGGTCACCCAAGCTATGAAGTTACAGAAGGTGAAGTACTAGTTGACGGCGAAAACATCTTGGAATTAGATGTTGATGAGCGTGCGAAAGCTGGACTTTTCTTAGGTATGCAGTACCCATCTGAAATTTCAGGTGTAACTAACTCTGACTTCCTACGTTCTGCAATTAACGCTCAACGTGAAGAAGGCGACGAAATTAACTTAATGCAATTCATTAAGAAATTAGATAAAAACATGGAATACCTTGAAATGGATCCTGACATGGCAACACGTTACCTAAACGAAGGATTCTCAGGTGGGGAGAAAAAACGTAACGAAATTCTTCAATTAATGATGCTTGAACCTAAGTTCGGTATCCTTGACGAAATTGACTCTGGTCTAGACATTGACGCATTACGTGTCGTATCTGAAGGTATTAACAAACTTCGTGGTCAAGACTTCGGTTCTTTAATTATTACTCACTACCAACGTCTACTTAACTACATCACTCCAGATGTTGTTCATGTAATGATGAAAGGTAAAGTTGTTAAATCCGGTGGTAAAGAGCTAGCTGAACGCTTAGAATCAGAAGGTTATGACTGGATTAAAGAAGAACTTGGTATCGACGATGAAACTATCAATGCCGAAGATAAATAAGACAGGAGGATCACTATGGCTACTGAATTAAATGCATTTGAACTTGATAAGGAAGACATTATAGCTAAAGCAAATGCTAGAGGCGAATCTGAATTTCTTATCGGTAAAAGAAAAGAAGCGGTAGAACAATTTGATAGTCTTGAAATGATTAAACCTGACAAGACTAAAGTAGATAAATGGGACTTCTTTAATGTGACTTCACCAGTGGTTGAAGGTTCTACTTTTAATACACTTGAAGAGCTACCAGAAGGTGTTAAAGAATTAATTGATTTAGACAAGGTAGAAAACATTTATGTCCAACATAACAATACACCTGCATACCTCCAGTTGAATGAAGGCTTAAAAAATAAAGGTGTTATTGTTGAAAATATCATTGATGCAAGTCAAAACCATCCTGAATTATTAGAACAATACTTCATGACAGATGGTGTAAAACTTGATGAAAATAAATTGACTGCTTACCATGCAGCTTTATTAAATGGTGGAGTCTTCATCTACGTTCCTAAAGATGTCAAGATTGAAGAGCCAATTCAATCAGTGGTCTTACACGATGATGAATCAGCATCACTATTTAATCACGTGTTATTAGTTGCTGACGAAGGTGCAGAAGTTACTTTCGTTGAAAACTATTTCTCTAACCTAGAATCATCAACAGAAAAAATCAACATAATCTCAGAAGTGCTTGCAAAAGATAATGCAAAAGTAACTTACGGTTCAGTTGATTTCCTACCTAAGAAAATGACAGGTTATGTGAACAGAAGAGGTGTTGCTTCTAATGATGCAACGATTGACTGGGCGTTAGGATTAATGAATGACTCAGACATTATTTATGACAATACAACATATCTAATGGGTGATCGTTCAAACTCTGACTTAAAAATCGTTCATGTTGGACGTGACGCACAAAAATCTAACTTTACAACACAAATCATTCACTATGGTAAGGACTCAAATGGTCATATCTTAAAACATGGTGTAATGAAAGATAGTGCAACTAGTATCTTTAACGGTATTGGTTATATTAAACACGGTGCAACTAGAGCAGACGCTCAACAGGAATCTCGTGTCTTAATGTTAAGTGGAGATGCTCGTGGTGACGCTAACCCAATTCTTCTAATTGATGAAGATGACGTAACAGCTGGACACGCTGCCTCTGTCGGCCGAGTAGATGAGTTGCAGCTCTTCTATCTGATGAGTCGTGGGATTAGTCAAAAAGAAGCTGAGCGTTTAGTAATTCATGGATTCTTAGATGCTGTGGTATCAGCTCTTCCAATTGAATCAGTTAAAGCTCAACTAAAAGAGGTTATCGAGCTTAAAGTTTTATCTTAAAGAAGGGAGGCGACTGACATGGATGTAAATAAAATCCGTCAGGATTTCCCGATACTTGCTGAACAGGTTAACGGAAAAGACCTCATATATTTAGATACATCAGCAACGAGTCAATCACCAAGACAAGTGATTGATGCAATGAATGATTATTACGAAACTTATAATTCTAATGTCCACCGTGGTGTGCATACACTCGGTACTAAGGCAACTGATGCTTATGAAAAAGCGCGCATGAAAGTGCGTAGTTTTATCAACGCACTGCGCTTTGAAGAAATCATCTATACACGAGGAACGACAGCAGCGATTAACTTAGTGGCAAGAAGCTTTGGAGATATGGTGGTCGAAGACGGCGATGAAATCGTTGTGACTGAAATGGAACACCATGCAAACATTGTGCCATGGCAACAATTAGCTAAGAGGAAAAATGCTAAACTCGTCTTCATTCCTATGGAAGAAGATGGGACAATCACTCTAGACAGTGTGAAAAGTGTCATGTCAGATAAAACTAAAATCGTTGCAATTACTCATGTCTCAAATGTTCTTGGAACAATTAATGACATTAAAGAAATTGCAAAGATCACACATGAACATGGTGCGTATATTGCAGTTGACGGTGCTCAAGCTGTACCTCATATGGCTGTTGATGTCCAGGACTTAGATGTAGATTTCTATTCCTTCAGTGGACACAAGATGTTGGGTCCAACAGGTATCGGTATTCTTTACGGAAAAGCCGACTTACTTGATAAAATGGAGCCAATTGAATACGGTGGAGATATGATTGATTACGTATATAAAACCGATGCGACATGGACGGACTTACCTGTTAAGTTTGAAGCAGGGACACCGATGATTGCAGAAGCAGTCGGTTTACATGCGGCAATTGATTATTTAGAAGAATTAGGCTTAGACAACATTCATGACTATGAACAAACACTCGTTGGCTATGCGTACGATAAGATGTCTGAGATTGAAGGCATTGAGATTTACGGGCCAGATAAAGACAATAGAGCTGGTCTAATTACTTTTAATCTTACAGGCGTTCACCCTCACGACTTAGCAACCGCACTTGATTCAGAAGGTATTGCAGTACGTGCAGGACATCATTGTGCACAACCATTGATGAAATGGTGCAATGCTCATTCAACAGCAAGAGCGAGTTTTTATCTATATAACACGAAAGAAGAAATCGATCAGTTTATCGAAAGCCTTGAAAAAACGAAGGAGTTTTTCTCTTATGAATTTTAACAACTTAAATCAACTGTATCGTTCAGTTATTATGGATCACTACAAAAACCCTAGGAATAAAGGTGTAGTGGACAATGGATCACTGACAGTTGAAATGAATAACCCGACTTGCGGCGATGAGATTCAGCTCACATTGAATGTTGAATCGGGCATTATTAAAGATGTTAAGTTTCAAGGTCACGGCTGTTCGATTTCTATGTCCAGCGCATCTATGATGACTGAAGCAGTGATGAATCAACCTGTAGAAAGAGCACTCGAGATGGCGGATGAATTTTCAAAAATGATGCTTGGTGAAGATGTAAACATTACAGATGATATGGGCGACATTGAAGCACTACAGGGTGTTAATCAATTCCCAGCACGTATCAAATGTGCAACACTCACCTGGAAAGCACTCGAAAAAGGGTTCAAAGAATCTGAAACAAAATAATTTTAGGAGTGATCATATATGGTCAAGCAAGCACCAGATGTTGGCGATTACAAATATGGTTTCCACGATAAGGACGTTTCCATCTTCCGTTCAGATAGAGGACTAACTGAAGAAATAGTTAGAGAGATCTCTAAGATGAAAGAAGAACCAGAGTGGATGCTAGACTTCCGCTTGAAGTCACTCAAACATTTCTATAAAAGACCTATGCCGATGTGGGGTGGGGATTTATCAGAATTAAACTTTGATGAAATCACTTATTATGTTAAACCATCAGAACAAACAGAACGTTCATGGGATGAAGTACCTGAAGAAATCAAACGTACATTTGATAAACTAGGAATTCCTGAAGCTGAACAAAAATATCTTGCAGGGGTTTCTGCTCAGTATGAGTCAGAGGTTGTTTACCACAACATGGAGCAAGATTTAGAAGATAAAGGTGTAATCTTTAAAGATACAGACTCTGCACTAAGAGAAAACGAAGAGTTATTCAGAGAGTACTTTGCAACTGTAGTTCCTCCTACAGATAACAAATTCTCAGCACTTAACTCAGCAGTATGGTCTGGTGGTTCATTTATCTATTGTCCACCAGGAGTAAAATTAGACACTCCATTACAAGCATACTTTAGAATTAACTCTGAAAACATGGGGCAGTTCGAACGTACGCTAATAATTTGTGATGAAGGTTCAAGTGTTCACTATGTAGAAGGTTGTACTGCACCTGTTTATACAACAAATTCACTGCACTCAGCTGTAGTTGAAATCATTGTTAAACGTGATGCTTACTGCCGTTATACAACAATCCAAAACTGGGCGAACAACGTTTATAACCTTGTAACAAAACGTACATTCGTTGATGAGAATGGTACGATGGAATGGGTTGACGGTAACATCGGTTCTAAGATTACTATGAAATATCCTTCAATTTACTTAAGAGGAGAAGGATCACGTGGTATGACACTATCGATTGCGCTTGCAGGTAAAGGTCAACTTCAAGATGCTGGAGCTAAGATGATTCACCTAGCGCCAAATACTTCTTCAACAATCGTTTCTAAATCGATTGCTAGAGGCGGCGGTAAAGTATCTTACCGTGGTCAAGTAAGATTTGGTAGAAAAGCACATGGTGCACGTTCTAACATCGAGTGTGATACTCTTATCATGGATAATGAGTCAACTTCAGATACGATTCCATATAACGAAATTCTAAATGATAATATCTCATTAGAACACGAAGCGAAAGTTTCGAAAGTATCAGAAGAACAACTCTTCTATCTAATGAGCCGTGGTTTAGGTGAAGAAGAAGCGACAGAAATGATCGTAATGGGCTTCATCGAACCATTCACTAAAGAACTTCCAATGGAATATGCGGTTGAAATGAACCGTCTAATCTCCTTCGAAATGGAAGGTTCAATCGGTTAAAGAAAAATATTCAATGCTTGAAAGCCTTTATGGTTTTCAAGCATTTTTTTATGTCAAAAATGTGTATTGTTTTTGATAATAGGGTATGAGTATCGAAATAAACAAGGGGGTTTTATTTTGAGTAACAAAGAAAAAGGGGTAAAGGATACAGATATATCGAATAAGTTTCCTCATACCTATGCCATATTACTCGCCATCGTCATTATCGGTGCAGCCTTAAGTTACATAATACCTGCGGGTGAATATGACAGAGTCGAAACAGATGGTCGGGTGGAAGTTGTAAGTGATAGCTTTCATAGTGTAGAACAAAATCCTGTCTCTTTAATGGATTTATTCATGTCAATTCCAAACGGATTAATCGAAGCTGCAGACATAGTGTTCTACATCTTCCTAATTGGGGGAGCCTTTGGAGTCATTCGTGCTACAGGCGCAATTGAAGCAATCATTCAAAAAGTGATGAAAAATGTAGGGAATAACGAAGCTCTGCTTATTCCTGTTATTATGATTATTTTTTCAATACTCGGTTTTACAACAGGAATGTCAGAAGAAGCAATCATCTTCGTACCGATTGGTATCATGTTAGCTACAGCTTTAGGTTATGATGCCATTGTCGGTACAGCCATGGTAACACTCGGAGCAGCTGCCGGATTCATTGGTGGTATGTTTAACCCATTTACAGTAGGGGTTGCTCATGGGATTGCTGAATTACCGATTTTCTCAGGTTGGGGATTTAGAACTTTTGTATACTTATTCGTGTTAATTGCAGGAATTTTATACGTACTTCACTATGCAAGAAAAGTTAAAAAAGATCCCAGCATAAGTTTAGTCTATGAAGAAAATAAACACGGTGATATTAACTTTACAGAAAATCAATTGGACTCTAAAGTACTTGGAAAACGCCATATTGTGATTGTTGTATTATTTGCATTGACGATTGCCATAAACGTCTTTGGAATCTTCCAATATGAATGGTTCTTAACAGAACTGTCGGCTAACTTCTTTGTAGTCGGTATTATCATTGGTTTTGTTGGTGGACTTAAATTAAATGAAATATTTGATGCTTTTATAGAAGGTATGAAGATTGTTGTGTTTGGTGCCATTATCGTTGGTTTTGCCCGAGCAATCTTAGTTGTTTTAGAATCCGGTTTAATTATAGATACGATTATTTATAGTATGAGTTCTGTTCTAGACTATATACCGAATTCTGTGACTGCTTTAGGTATGTTAGTTGTCCAAGTTATTATCAACTTCTTTATACCATCTGGCTCAGGTCAGGCAGTTACAACGATGCCAGTTATGATTCCAATTTCAGATTTACAAGATATACCAAGACAAGTAGCAGTACTTGCTTTCCAATATGGAGATGCAATTACAAACAGTATCATTCCAACTTCAGCTTCCTTAATGGGTGTTTTAGCTGTTGCAGGTATACCTTATATCAAATGGGTGAAGTTTGTTTGGAAATTAGTTGCAATCTGGTTAATCATTGCTGCAATTGCTTTAGTCATTGCGACAGTTATAAATCTCCAATAATTAAGTTAAAAACTCAGACTTTAGTTTGAGTTTTTAATTTTGCCTAAAATTAAGTGTCAGAAAATTGACACAAGTTTTTACGGTGATAAACTTAAGTTAAATATAAATATTGGAGGCGTTTTCAAATGGGTCAAACTTGGCTAAAATTATCTGTTCTTTATCTCGTAATAGGGATTTCAGTAGGTCTCTTTATGTCGTATACGATTCAATTAAACTGGGCGGCAGGACATGCACACACAAACGTTGTAGGTTGGTTAACGACTCTCGGCATCGGTGCAGTACTGTGTATTTATCCTCACCTAGCTAAAAACACTTTAGGTACGATTACATTTTGGTTATATCATATCGGGGTACCTTTATTCATATTCTCTACTTACTTTGTGCAAGTAAACCCTGGTGTTGCACATATATTTACTTTCGTTGGTGGACCAATGTTCCTACTTGCTATTATCCTTTTCGGTGTTAATTTATTCTTAAATCTTAAAGAAGAAGATGTTGCTAAGTACCATAGAGAAGTGTAATGCTTGGTGCTTTTATAAGTGGGTATTATAATGGAGATAACAACTTATAAAGGTGGATGAGCTAATGGTTAATTTACAAGAATATTATGATAAAGCACTAACTACAAGTGAATATCGTGAAACTCTAACAACATTAGAAGATGGTTTTAATAAAATCTATGATGAACATGAAGTAGTTCAAGATCAAAGCTTTGAAGATTTTAAAAATAGTGGTAGAAAACTATTAGTCATTGCAGAACCTTGGTGTGCGCACTGTATGTTGAACCTGTCAATTCTATTTAAGCTCTCAGTAAAAGCAAATATTGATGTCAAAGTCGCACTAAGAGATGAAAACGAAGAATTGATGAATCAATATCTAACAAATGGAAACAAAGTGATTCCTAAAGTTATCGCGCTTGATGAAGACGGACAAGAAGCTGCAGTTTGGGGACCAAAAGCACCGATGACAGATTTAATTCAAAAAGATTTAACTAAAAACTTACCTGAAAAAGGTACAACAGAGTATGAAGAGCGTTTCGAAGAAGTCAAAAAAGAAATGCGTGAAAAATTCTCTACCTCACCAGAACTTTGGGATGCAGTTGAAGCGGATTTGAAAAAAGTACTATCAGCATAAGGTGAAGGCTAGAGCATTTATAAAGTAAAATGGCTTAGAAATCTTGGAATTAAGATTTCTAAGCCGTTTTTTTTGATTAAGGTGGTTAGATTGTTTGTAGAATGCGGTTTAACTTCTGATATATATCTTTATCGGACGTTGTCGGAACTTCGATGTCTGATATATGCCTTGCGCGCCACCGAGCAAACGACGACGTCACCCAAACAGATTTCACTATCCCTCAGCCTTCCTAGTACTAATAAAGATACCAATCATAAGGATAACAACGATACCGATGACTTGGTAAAGTCCGAGACTAACATTTAAAAATACGAGTGATGTTAAGACTGCTGATACCGGTTCTATTAAACCTAATATCCCCGCTTCAGTGGATGATATGTATTTTGTACTCGTAATATATAAGAAAAAGGCAAGTGTCGTTCCTAACAGTATTGATAGTACAAGGATAATAACTTGAGAAGTAGTCCAAGCAAATGTTAAATCAATATCCCATATTGGATGGATAAAATTCATCAGAATCCCACCGATTAGCATGGAGCCACCAACCAACTGTAACGGGTGAAGTTCTTGCATGAGAACTGGTGCATGAATGGTGTAGTAGGCAAGAGCAATCCCTGATAACAGTCCAAATGTTAAGGCAAGTGGAGAAACGGATAAGCTTGTGATATCACCGTTTGTTGCGATTAACAACACACCAACCATCATAGAAATAATTATAAAGGCTTCTACTTTAGTCCAAGGACGATATTTTTTAAAAACTGCGTAAAGTATGATATAAATCGGTCCGGTGCATTGTAAAACAGTTGCAATAGCCGCATTACCATAACCAATGGCTGCCATAAAGGTGTACTGCACCATAGTCATACCAAAGATTGAATAGATAAGAAACATCAGGAGTGTGTGCTTAGTCCACTGCATATAATGTTTCTTTTTGAAAAATAAAGTGTATATACTTAATAAGATGATGCCACTGATGGTGAGCCTGGCAGTGACATACCAAGACACTTCAACTGGAGTACTTTGAAATATAAAATCTGATGCTGTCCCACCAATACCCCAGAGTGAGGCACCGATAATTACAAAAATTAAACCTTTTATATGGTTTGACTTGTTCACTTTAAAACCTCCAAGATATATGTGCTAAAATAAACATAGGTGATCGTATGATTTATATCGGACTGACAGGCTGGGGAGATCATGATTCCCTTTATCAAGACCTGTCAAATAAAACTCAAAAATTAACAACATATAGTGCACATTTTCCTATAGTAGAGTTAGATGCAACTTATTATGCAATCCAAAGACAATCCACAATACACAAATGGTGCACAGAAACACCTGAACAATTTAAGTTTATCGTTAAAGCGCATCAATTTATGACAGGTCATAGTGATTATCGAGAACACTATGATTCTATAAAAGACGTCTTTAAAGCATATAAAGAAATGCTCGTTCCAATGGTGGAAGCTAATAAATTAGCTTTTGTTTTACTGCAATTTCCACCTTGGTTTGATTGTACTAGTAAAAACATTACTTATGTAAAATTTGCTACATCTCTTTTAAAACCCTTAAAGATTGCTGTGGAATTTCGCAATCAGACTTGGTTTCAACAGTCCTATAAGGAAGAAACCTTGTCTTTTTTACATGATGAAGGCTTAATACATAGCATCTGTGATGAACCACAAAACGGTATAGGGTCTATTCCATTTGTAAACCGAGTGACTGATGATGCTGCCTTTATTAGACTGCACGGCAGAAACTTTCACGGTTGGACGCAAGGAGACCGCACTTCAGATGAGTGGAGAGATGTTAGATATTTATATGATTATAACAAAAAAGAACTGGAATGGTTGAAGAAACAAGTAGATATATTAAGACATAAAACAAAGGATATTTATCTTGTGTTTAACAATAATTCGGGTGGTCATGCTGCAGGGAATGCCAAGACCTTTATCGATATGATGGGGATCGAATATACAGGGCTTAATCCCAAACAGCTAAAGCTATTCTAAGGGGCTGGACATAATGGAAATAATTGTGCTTGTTCTCATAGGTTTGTTGTCCTCAATTCTCGGCTCACTTGTCGGTATTGGGGGAGGGGTGATTGTAGTCCCGGCGCTCATGTTTTTCGGTTTAACCCTGGGTTTTTTACCAGAGATCACGCCACAAACTGCTGTAGGTACCTCAAGCATGTTGCTCATCTTTACAGGCATGAGCGCGATGATTTCCTACGCTAGAAATAAGCAAGTTGATACCCAGTCTGGTATTCTATTTTTAATCGGCTTGATTCCAGGCGCCTTTGCTGGATCCTATGCAAGTAGCCTATTTACTGTAGATAGCTTTAATTTATACTTCGGTATCTTTCTAATTTTTATAGCGATACTACTAACGATTAGAAATAAAATTAAACCAATGAAGATGTTCCAAAACCCTAAATACTTAAAACCACATAGAGACAATATGGGGAACATTTACCATTACGGCTTTCCCCCTTACGTCGCAATGATTATTACTTTTATTGTTGGATTTATCACCGGGCTATTTGGTATAGGCGGTGGTGTGCTTATGACGCCATTGATGTTACTCGTTTTCCGCATGCCACCATCTATTGCGATTGGAACGAGCATGATGATGGTCTTTTTCTCTGGCTTATCATCAGCCTTTGGTCACGTACTACAATCAAACGTCATCTTCCTTTATATCTTAATACTAGTGCCATCCGCTATTATTGGTGCGAGTATTGGGGTGAAAATCAATCAAAGATTTAGTTCTGATGGACTTGTAGTTCTCTTAAGAACAGTCCTCTTCTTACTTGGTGTCTATTTAATTTCACAAACAATCTTTTAAGGAGTGCTCCCATGGAAGTCAAAATTTTTCACACAAACGATATACATAGTGCTTTAAACAACTATGTTAAATTCAAAGGTTTTCTAAACGATAAAAGACATCAATATCGAGACAACATGATTTATGTAGATATCGGTGATCACGTTGACCGTTCTCATCCTTATACAGAAGCAACTTTAGGGAAAGGCAATGTCGACTTGCTGAATGAAGCGGGCTGTGATGTTGCAACGATTGGGAACAACGAAGGGATTACTTTAACTCAGGAACAGTTAGCACACTTATATGATGATGCTGATTTTGATGTTATCTGTGCAAACTTAAGAGATGTGGGAGCATCGGAGCCATTTTTCAAACCTTACATTATTAAAGAAATCAAGGGTGTTAAAATTGGCTTTATAGCAGCAACTGTCGAATTTACACCATTTTACCTCGCATTAGATTGGGAAGTTCAAGATGCTTTTTTATGGATTGAGCGATATTTAAATGAGCTTAAAGGTCAAGTAGATGTGATTGTTATGCTCAGTCATTTAGGCATGTATGATGATGAAAACCTAGCGAACCGCTTTCCTGAAATTGATTTGATTTTGTCTTCACATACCCACCATCATTTTGACCATGGCGAAGAAATCAACGGAGTGTTACTTGCTGCTGCTGGCAGGTATGGTGAGTATATCGGAGAAGTTACACTTAAATTTCATAATAATACTTTAATCGATAAAAGAGCTAAACTCATTGAGTCTGATTTCCTGGCACCGAAAGAAAATGGTTATTACAATATAGGAAAAGAGATGCTCGATAAATCTATCTTAAAAGATCAAGCTTATCCTATAGAACGTCGTTTATATTCCGCTTCTAGATTTACTTCACTATTAGCTTATATGATTAGAGATTTTACAAATAGTGATGTTGGTTTGATTCACACAGGACTCGTTGCTAGTCCATTTGAAGGTGGAAAATTGACGGACTTTTCTTTACATAAAGTGCTGCCACATGCCATTAACGCTGTGAAAATTGAATTGACAGGACGGGAAATAAAGGAAGTATTTACCCAAGCGAATCGGCATGAATACAAAGATGAAATTGTCAGAGGACTCGGTTTCAGAGGGGACATTTTTGGCTGCTTTGTCATTGACAACATTTCCTATGTTCAATCTGAAAGAGAGTATTACATCGGTGAGGATTTAATTGATGATGCAAAAATTTATACTTTAGGCACCTTAGATATGTATACTTTTGGCCGTATCTTCCCTCAGTTCCGTTACTCAAAAAAAGAGTATCTTATGCCGGACTTACTCAGGGACATTGTCAAAAATTACATAGAATATTTATAGCACGAGCAATTTCTTTGTGCTATAATATAAAACAATTGAATAAATCAGTAGAGGTTGCGTCTTAAATCAGTATTACTTTTTAGCAGACATGCGTTAGAAGAAGTAAGAAAGGGTGAGACGCCGAAGGAAACGGCTCGGTAGAAATGTTTCTTGGGACTTAGTATAAGATGCTAAGTACTGTCAGTAATATGATGCGCTACGTAATTTTAAATCATAAATGCGTACATATGCGTATTTATGATTTTTTTTTGAAAAATATTAGGAGGATATACATATGGAATCTTTTTTAAGTTGGGAGTATATGCCACTGATTCCACCACTTTTAACTTTAGTGCTTGTTATAGTGACTAGAAAAGTTGGTATCAGTTTAGGGGCAGGTATTATTACAGCTGCCTTTGTCATCGCAGGTGGACACTTTGGTGAGTTTTTCCAAATCTTAATCGACTCATTTCTTGCAATATTTATTGAAGATGGTGGATTAAATACTTGGAACGCCTTTATCTTAATCTTTTTAACTCTATTAGGTATGATGACGGCCTTTATGAATATGTCAGGTGGTGCCAAGGCATTTACTGAGTGGGCATTGATTAAAGTTAAAACTCGTAGAGGTGCAGGTTTAATTACAGGTTTTCTTGGTATTCTAGTATTTATTGATGACTACTTCAGTGCTCTTATTGTAGGGCAAGTTGCTAAACCAATTACAGATAAATATAAAATCTCTCGTGCGAAATTAGCATATTTTGTTGATACAACAGCATCTCCAGTATCTGTCATGGTTCCAATTTCAAGTTGGGGTGCAGGAATTATGGGAATGACGGCACCATTATTGATCGGTGCAGGACTGGATCATATCTCTCCTTTCCAAGGTTTCATGTACATGGTGCCAATGAACTTTTATGTTATTGTGTCAATTATTATTATGTTCTTTGTAATTATCTTTAAATTCGATATTGGACCAATGAGAAAGCAAGAAGATCTTGCAGTCAACCAAGGTATTTTACGTGATCAAGTACCAGACATGGCTGAAGAAGATAACCTTCCAGTTCATGTAGGTTCTAGTGCACAGGCCTTAATTGTGCCAATTCTTGGACTCGCGATCACTGTTATTGCTGCAATGTTTATTTCTGGTGGGATCGCTGCTGGCTCATGGACATTAATCGATATGTTAGAAAACATGATGATTACACATTCACTTGTCATTGGTGGAATTGTCGGTTTCGTCCTATCCTTGATCTATTACTTTAAACACACTAAATCTGATGATAATTTTTCAGGTAGACACATTCTACTTGGAATTAAAACTGGTTTCTTAGCAATGTTCCCTGCCATGTTAGTTTTAACTTTTGCATGGATGATTGGTGATTTAATTACTGAACTCGGTACCGGAGAAGTTCTAGGTGGTATGGTAGAAAGTTCTAATCTACCTGTAGCCTTAATTCCAGCAGTTATTTTTGTCGTTGCTTGTATTATGGCAATGGCTACAGGAACAAGCTGGGGTTCATTTGGAATATTAATTCCAATAGCAGGAGAAATTATTATTTCACTTGGTGCAACAGAACTTCTATTGCCAGCAATTGCTGCTATCTTAGCAGGTGCTGTGTTTGGTGACCATTGTTCACCAATTTCTGATACGACTATCTTGTCAGCGACTGGCTCTGGTTCAGATTATATCGTTCATGTTGTTACTCAGTTACCATATGCGATTGTCTCAGCATTGATTGCCTTAGTTGGTTTCGTCGTTTTAGGTTATACAGAAAGTGTTGTAATTGCTTTACTTAGCTTACTTGTTTGTATACTCATCGTTTACTTAATTGTTAAATTCATCTATCGTCCTGTGCCGAATAAGTCCGCATAGATAAGCGCTTTATGCTAAAATGATGATAAGTAGCATAAAGGAAGTGGCGTCATGATTACGATTGGACATATGAATTTTGAATTAGTAGAAGACTATCGTGAAGCTTTTAATGAAGAAGAATTTACTGAAAAATATAGCGAACTACTAAATAAATATGATTATATTGTTGGAGATATCGGCTATGGGAAACTCAGACTTGCAGGCTTTTATCGTCTAGGTAAGAAGAAGATTGAACCTGATAAAAGAGTGGATGCTATTGAAGAGTACCTAAACGAATATTGTAACTTTGGCTGTGCATATTTCATTTTAAGAAAGATGACTAAAGCTGAGTTAAAAGAGAATACAGAAGTGATTGAAGAAGATGCTTAGGCGTCTTCTTCTTTATTTATGATATGATAATAGTGACTATAATAGATGAGGTGTAACAATGTATTTCGTTGATAAAACTTTACTAAACAAGAGATTAAATTACATTGAAAGCATGACTAAAGAAGTGGATACTGATAATCCACTCGCTTTAGAAAGAGCATGTTTAATGCTAATTGAGGCAACAGTTGATGTTGGAAACATGATTATTGATGCCTTCATTTTAAGAGATCCAGGTAGCTATCAAGATGTCATTGACATAATGGCTCAAGAAAAAGTAATTAATGATGAGGATGCCGAAAAGTTTAAAAACACTCTGAAATGGCGACTCGAATTAACGAGAAATTATACAGATATTGATCACGCTCAGATGAAAAAAGATTTTCTAGACAATTTAGATGCCTATGAAAACTTTAAGGCAAGTTTCGAACACTTCAAAAAAAATGATCCACAGGCAGTCAATGCCTTTATGTCCGACGATGTATAAGGGTTATTTAATCGACCTAGACGGGACGATGTTCAACGGTGATGAAGTAATTGAGGGAGCAGTTGATTTTATAAATCGATTAAATGCTGCGAATATACCCTACTTGTTTTTAACCAACAACGCGACAAGAAATCGAGACCAACTCTTAGAGAAATTTCATCGTTTAGGATTTAACACGACTGAAGGACACATCTATACTGCTGCCATGACTATGGCTGATTACATTGATAAACGACATAAAAAGGCGAATGTTTATGTAGTAGGTACACCGAGTTTTAAACAAACGATTTCAACTGTTGCTAATCTTGCAGATAAGGACGTTGATATCGTTGTGATGGGGCTAGACCCAGAGATTTCATATCAAAAACTTAGAGAAGCAGGTCACTTCATACAAAATGGGGCAGAATTTCTAGCAACGAATCCAGATATAAAAATTAAATCGTCTGAGGGCTTTATTCCCGGAAATGGTGCCTTTGTTAACTTAGTCAGTCAAGTGACAGGTGTGAAGCCAACATTTGTTGGCAAGCCTGAGAAGTACATCTTAGAAGGTGCCTTAGAGCGTCTTGGTTTAAACAAGGATGAGGTTGTTTTGGTCGGAGATAATTACGATACTGATATATTGACTGGAATTAACGGTGAGGTAAAGACGATTCATGTCAACACAGGTGTCCATTCTACTGAATATGTCTCACTACAAACAAAAAAGCCGGATCATCTAGTTGAAAATTTATCTGAGTGGAAAATATAAACGCTAATGTTAACCTTTAAAAATTTGGGGTTAACATTAGCGTTCTTTTTTGTTATTCTAAGAAAAAAGATTGGAGACGCTCATGAAAACAAAACAACTTGTACTCGCAGCTTTATTTGTAGCTTTAATTGCTATAGGTGCTTTAGTTAAAATTCCACTCGGACCTGTACCATTTACCTTACAGTTACCTATGGTTATACTCACAGGTCTTTTACTCGGACCAAAGTTAGCTTTTATCAGCTTGATTACTTATACTTTACTAGGTCTATTAGGAATACCAATTTTTGCAGGTGCTAGCGGATTGGGAGCCTTTGTTTCACCGACTTTTGGCTTTATTGTTGGATACATACCCGCTGCATTAATTATAGGTTTAGGTAAAAATAAAAGTATTGCTAAGATGGTCATGTGGACTCTGTTTGGCATGAGTGTCGTATTTATATGTGGCACGATTTATTTTTATTTCATCATGGAAATAGTCGTTAAGTCGCCAATGTCAATAAATGAAGTTTTAATGGCAGCAGTCATTCCATTTCTCTTAAAAGATATTATTTTAGCAGTCTTAACGGTCCTATTTGTTAAAACTTTAAATCAAAGGGGTTTAATTCTAGTAGATTCTTAAAAACTTAGACTTTCAATCGATAGATTTTTATACGAATATCTATTATAATAGGTCATATAAGAGTGGGTCATAAATTGATTGGAGTGAATTTATATGGCAGTCACACAAGACACAATGTATGAACGAGTTGAAGAGGTACTTAACAAGTTGAGACCTTTTCTACTTAGAGACGGGGGAGACGTCGAGTTAGTCGATGTTGAAGATGGAATCGTTAAACTAAGATTATTAGGAGCATGTGGTACTTGCCCAAGCTCAACGATAACTCTTAAAGCTGGTATTGAACGCGCGCTTTTAGAAGAAGTACCAGGCTTTGTAGAGATTGAACAAGTATTTTAAGTTGCAGCTAGAGACGCATGTGTCTCTAGCTTTTTTTGACTAAGTTAGGAGATTGTGATGTTTACAATAGCTGAATTTTGTAGTGCTAATATGCTAAAAGGGACAGAAGAAGTATATCGTGCTTTAGATGCTGAACCTGAAATAGATGCTGTAGACTATGAGTGTACAAATAATTGTGGTTTATGTTCGAAGACATTCTTTGTTTTGATCGATGGAGAAATTGTTGCGGCAAAAACCAAAGAAGATCTGTTGAAAAAAGCCTATAAAAGAATAGAGAAAAACAAACAAGAGATGGATTTTTAATCACATAATTGGACTCGAAAATCCACTGTAGTATAATTAAGTTAATATGTTAAATAGTGAACAAAAATAGGGAATGGAGTGATAATATGTCATTAGTTACACTGACAGAAAGTGCAGCTTATGAAGTAAAAGATATGTTAGAGGCAAATGACATGGCCGATGGTTATCTCCGCTTTAAAGTACAAGGTGGTGGCTGCACAGGTTTGACGTACGGCATGGCAGCAGAAACTGAAGTTGGTGAGAAAGACCAGGTGTTCGAATACTACGGAGTTAAAATGCTCGTAGACAAATTTGATTTACCTGTTGTAGATGGGACAGTCATTGACTTTAAGCAATCACTAGTAGGTGGTGGCTTTACTATAGAAAATCCAAATGCGAGCTTGTCTTGTGGTTGTGGATCTTCATTTAGAACGAAAGCAAATGCAGGGGCGCCTGGAGACTGCTAAAATTCATTAAAACGCTTGAAATATTGCGCCGTAGTGCTAATATTATACTTGGTATATTATAAATAGAGAACCGATAATAATTTCAATAGCAGGAAGGAAAATAATAAAATGAGCTATCAAAGAAAGAAAATTCTGGTACTAGGTGCAGGTTATGCTGGACTATCTACAGTGACCAAGCTACAAAAGCTACTTAGTGTACAGGATGCAGATATTACTTTAATCAACAAAAATGAATATCACTATGAATCAACTTGGTTACATGAAACAGCAGCAGGTTCAATGAATTGGGAAGACGGTGTCTACCCGATTGCTAAAGTGTTAGACAACATGAAAGTACGTTTCGTACCTGCAGAAGTGACTAAAATTAACCGAGATGAAAAAACAGTTGAAACGACTCAAGGGACTTTCGACTTTGATACTCTAGTAGTATCACTTGGTTTTGAAAGTGAATCATTTGGTATCGAAGGAATGGACGATTATGCAGAAACAATCGTTAACCCTCAAACTGCGGTAAGAGCAAGAGAAACAATTGAGAAAAACTTTATTAACTATAAAACCTCTAAAGATAAGAACGACTTATCAATCTTAGTCGGAGGTGCTGGCTTTACTGGTGTTGAATTCCTAGGAGAACTTGTTGAAACTTTACCTGTCCTATGTAAGACACATGGTATTGATTATAACGACGTTAAAATTACTTGTGTAGAAGCGATGCCATCAATGCTTCCAATGTTCTCAGATGAACTTACTCAATACGCTGTTGACTTCTTAGAAGCTCGTGGTGTTGAATTCATGTTAGGTAATCCAATTGTTGCAGCTAACGACAAAGGTTTCGTCGTTAAAATCAACGATGTAGAGACTCAACTTGAAGGGTCAAGCGTAATCTGGACAGCAGGTGTCCGTGGTTCTAGATTGATGGAAGAATCATTCGAAGGTGTTAAACGTGGTCGTATTATTACTAAACCAGACCTTACTATCGAAGGATACCCACACATCTATGCAATCGGTGATGTTGCTGCAGTAATGAACGGTACTGGTGAAAATGCTCGTCCATATCCTACAACTGCACAAATTGCTATGCAATTAGGTGAGCACACTGCTAAAAACATTAAATTAACTTTAAACGGTGAGAAAACAGAGCCATTCACTTACGATGACAAAGGAACTGTATGTTCTTTAGGATCTGGTGATGGAATTGGTGTTGTATATGGCCGTGAAATTAAAGGTAAATCAGCTGCTTTCATGAAGAAAGTAATTGATACAAGAGCAGTACTGAAAATCGGTGGACTTGCGCTTGGAGTAACAAAAGGAAAGTTCTTATAAGTTAAGAGTTAGCATTATGCATGGGTATCTATAATGCCCATGCATATTTTTTTGGAGGAAATAATATGGCAATGAACTTAATACAGCTTTTTATTTCTGTCTTACTCTATTTTGTCTTATTTTACGGTATTAGCTTTATATTAAACATGATACTGAAGATGACTTGGATTATGGCAGTGGTGTATCCTGTAATCGTCTTGTGGATTATTGGTAGGGTGTCACTCTTTGATTACATATTTAGTCCTGGTGAAGCTTTTACAACACTTTGGGAAAACATTATAGGTATTTCATTCTACGATATCATCATACTCGGTTCAGGTTTATTAGGAATTATACTTGCAGGTCTGACGATTCGCTTTTTAAGAAAATCTGGCTATCAAATGTTCTAGGGGGAAAAGAGATATGAAAGCTAATTTTATGGAAAACTTTGTTGCAGACGATTCTACAATCGTCATCGGTTTACCAGAAAACGTTCAAGAACTTAAAAACTTTACAGAGTTAGATACCTTACTTAACGGAGCAGCAAAAGAGCTTCTTGAAGCAGGTGTTTTATCGTCTAAAGCACGTAAAATTACGACAACAGCAGTGACAATACAAAGACAGTATAGAAAGGTTATCGCAGTTGGCTTAGGTCAAGGCAATGATCTAACTGTCTTAAAACTACAAGAAGCAATCGGAAGCTTATTTCAGTATATGGAAGATGAAAGTATTAATAAAGTACAAGTCATCTTGGATAGCTTTGGCTTTGACTTAAGTGAAGTTGCAGATGCATTTGGCTTAATGTCAGAACTGAGTACCTTCCGTATGGTCGGCTATACGACAGACGATAAAAAACAGTTCAGTGAAAATTTAGAGTTGACACTTGTATCAAAACAAGCACTAACACTTGAGTTTGAACATGGACGAAAACTTGGTGCTAGTATAAATGTCGCAAGAAATTATGCGACCTTACCACCGAATGAGCTATATCCAGAAAGTTTTGCAGACGATTTAGCTACGCTTTTCAAAGATAGAAAATATGTAACGGGTGAAATTAAAGATTTTGATACTTTAGATCAAGAAGGTTTTGGCCTCTTAACAGCAGTAGGTAAAGGATCAGTAAGAAAACCACGTTTAGTAACAATAGAGTATAAACATCCGGATGCAAGTGATAAGGAGCCAATTGCTTTAATTGGTAAAGGGATTACTTATGATACAGGTGGCTATTCCTTAAAAACTAGAACGGGTATGCGCTCAATGAAATATGATATGAGTGGTGCAGCTAACGTAGTCGGTATGATGGAAGCTATCTCTCAATTGGAATTGCCCGTACATGTCGTTGCAGTTTTAGCCTTGGCAGAAAACATGGTAGATGGCAACGGTATGCGTCCAGATGATGTATACAAGTCCTTACAAGGGAAAACTGTTGAAGTGTCAAATACAGATGCAGAAGGACGCTTGGTGCTTGCTGATGCAGTCTATTATGCTGCTGATAAGTATCAACCTAAAGTCATGATGGATTTCGCAACGCTAACTGGAGCAGTGATTCAAGCGATTGGAGAATACCGTACTGGTATCTTTGCTAATGCTGATAGAACTGTCATTAATAATCTCTTGATCTCTGCTAAAGTAACAGGTGAAGATATTTGGCAATTACCACTTGGTCAAGCTGAAGAAAATAGAGTGAAAAAATCAGCGATTGCAGATTTAATCAACGCAGACTTCAAACCAGGTGGCGCATCATTTGCTGCAGCATTTATTAAGGAATTTACAAAAGATAGACCGTGGATTCACTTCGATATCGCTGGTACAAGTAATACAAGTAAAGATACACCATTTGCAAGAAGCGGCTCTACTGGAGTTATGATTCGTACGGTCATTGACTTAATTGAATCAGGAACGCTCTATGAGTAAGAACTTAATCGATTCATTAGGGATTGAAGTATTAGAATTAAAAGAAGGTTACTGTCTTGTTGAAATGCCAATTAGTGAATTAGCCTTACAACCATTTGGTTTTATTCATGGTGGAATCAATGTTGTCTTAGCTGAAACAGCGGCAAGCATTGGTGCGACTTATAAACTAGCTGACGATAAGATTGCATTTGGCATGGAAGTAAACTGTAATCATGTAGCCGCCAAAAGAAGCGGTAAGCTCTTAGCAATGGCTTTGAGAAAGCATAAGGGTAAGACTTCAGAAGTGTGGACGATAGACATAACAGATGAAGATGATACACTCATTGCTTTAGCCCGTATGACTATGGCTATAAAAGAAAAACGATAAAATTATAAAGATATAAAAAGACGGCCTGGAAATCTTAAAATCAAGATTTCTAGGCCGTCTTACTTATAGGGTGCTGGGACAAAAGTTATGAAGATATAGAAAAATAATTGATTATATTTGAAAAGCCGGACGTTAGACTTCTAGGGGAATAGCATCTGCGTGAGACTACAGGCTCACGCGATGCCCCAGAAAAGCTAACGTCCGGCTTATTTATGAAGGGAATAGTTTTGTCCTAGCCCTTATTTTTTAATCATCGAGTTCTTTATCTTTACTTCTTTCAATTTTAAGTCTGACACTTTCTTCAGTCTCAATTTCAGAACCAGTTTCATCACGTTTCAATTCATTGAGTATAGTGAGTTTATATGGCTCAACGTCCGAGTGAAAGGCACTTCTAGCAATCATATGTGCACCAACTGGTGAAGATACAAAGAGGAAAATAATTGCCAGTAAGAGCTGGGAGTCAATCTCAGCATGAAAATACGCAAAGTAAGTAAAGACTCCAAGTAAAGTCATACCGACACCTAAGGTAGAGCTTTTTGATGCCGCATGTAACCGTGTGTAGGTATCAGGTAAGCGAATTACTCCTATGGCTGCGATTGCAGTAAAGAAGGCACCACCGATTAAAAGTAGAGTAGCGATACTAACTATTATTATCTCTATCATTTTCGATGATCACACCTTTCTCTAGGAATTTCGCAAAGCCAACTGTACCGATAAAACCAATCATCCCGATGAGCATAATTACTGAAAGTAGGTAAGTGGTATCTAGAACGATAGACACCAAACTCATCATTCCCATTAAAGTGACACCGAAAGCATCAAGTGTAATGACACGGTCATGAAGGGTTGGTCCTTTGATCACTCTGTATACCATACCGAGCATAGATAAGGCGAAAACGATAATACAAATGATGACTATTATGTTTAGAAATCCGATCATGGTTTAGCCACCTCTTTTATTACATTTTCAAAAGCGGATTTAATCGTTGCAATTTCCTCATCTGCATCATCCATATCCAAGCCATGAATGTAAATGACTGAATAGTCGTCAGAGATGGCAACTACGACTGTACCAGGCGTTAAAGTAATGAGAGATGACAAGAGTGCAACTTCCCAGTCCTCTTCAAGATCATTCGGGTAAGCGTAGAAACCAGGATGGATATCAATCTTAGGCGAAATTACAATTTTAACAACATCAATATTTGCTTTTACCAGTTCAATTATAAAGATGAATACAAGCTTGATAATCAAGTACAATCGTTTGACATAAAATCGACCTGGTAGGAAGTTTCTTAATAGATAAACAGCAAGTAAACCGATTAAGTAACCTGTAATAAATGAACCGACAGACATATCTGCGTTCATAAACATCCATAAGACTGCGAGTAAGACGTTAATTATGAGTTGAAAGGCCATTTACTCCACCCCCGTCAAGTAATTCGAATATACTGAAGGATCGTAGAAAGTTTCAGCCGCCATCTCAAAAATCGGATATAGAGCATCTGCTGATAGACCAAAGATGATAGACACGATTACTAAACTGACTGCTGCAAATGCGAGTTTATCGTACTTGATATCGTTCAATTTGTAGTTTGTTCTCGCTTCACCCCAGAATACTTTAATAAAGATTCTAACAACACTGTAAAGCACAACTAAACTTGATAGGAGTACAATAATTGCTGCAATAACATGATCATTTTGAAATGCTGATTCTACGATGTACAACTTACCGAAGAAACCAGGGAATGGTGGAACACCAGCTAAGGAGAGACCTGCAATAAAGAAAGTCCAACCCATAATCGGATGGTGATCTATTAAGCCACCGATGTCTTCAGCGTCATTTTTACCAGTTCTATATATGATAAATCCGACCAAGAGGAAGAGTGCAGCTTTGATGATCATATCGTGAATTAAGTAATACATGCCGCCAAGTGTACCCTCAGGATCCATCATTGAGAATCCAACAATAATGACTCCCACTGCAATCATGATGTTATATATGACAACCGTTTTCATATCAGTATAGGCAATTGCGCCAATACAACCAACGATGATTGTAAGTAGTGCTAAGAGTAAGAGCACTTGATGGGTATAACCCATATCGTTTGTAAAGAACAATGAAAATGTTCGAGCAATCGCATAAACACCAACTTTAGTTAAGAGTGCACCAAATAAGGCAATGACTGGCATTGGTGGTGCATTGTATGAACCTGGCATCCAGAAATAAAGTGGGAACAGGCCAGCCTTTGTCGCGAAAACAAAGAGGAATACAACGGCGATTATTGTCATAATCGCAAGGTTTCCATCATAGTTAGATAATTTTACTTGGATATCTGCCATATTCAGTGAACCAGTCACAGAATATAAGTAGGCGAGTCCAATAAGGAAGAAGTTTGATGATACAACGTTTACGACGAAGTATTTAAAACCTTCCTGTAATTGTATTTTACGGTTTCCTAAAGTGATCAATACATATGATGCGAGTAAGAACACTTCGAAAAATACGAACATGTTAAAAATATCGCCTGTAGTAAAGGCCCCATTTATACCAGTAATCATAAACATGACCATTGGATAGTAATAATATTTTTCTCTTTCATAGCCGATTGACTGGAATGAGTAAATGACTATGAAGAATAATATTATCGCTGTTGTGAGAACTAAAAGTGCTGCGACCATATCATAAACAATACTGATACCAAACGGTGCAGCCCAATTTCCCATATAAGTAATTAGAGGTCCATGTTGATAGACCAAATAAAGGCTAATAAGAGATGCAACGATCATCGCTGCACTGGCTATAGTTGAAACAATTCTATGTGGTATGGGACGTTTTCCCATGAACAACATGATAACACCAGCAGCAAAAGGAAGAATGATCGAAAGCATCGGTAAGATGTTAGTCGCCATGTGGTACTCCTTTCATATCTTCTGTGTTATCAGTGTCTAACTCCTTATAGTTCTGTAGGAGTAGGATTAAACTATAGGCTGTAAGTGCAAAAGAAATAACAATGGCAGTTAAAATCAAGGCTTGAGGTAATGGATCGGTATATGACGATACAGAGTCTTCAAGCACTGGAATATTACCGCGTTTTAATTGTCCCATTGTCAGTATTAAAAGGTGAACGCCGTGAGACAATACAGACACACCAATGATGATTCTTAAGACACTTTTTGACAATATTAAATAGGTTGCACTGGCAACGAGTATGCCAGCTAAGATAATCGTAACGAGTTCCATTAATCTTCCTGCCCCCCAACGAGTGACACAATAAGTAATGATGTCCCTGCTACTGTTAGGAGCACTCCGAAATCAAATGGCACAGCGGTATGAAGTGCGACCTCTCCGAATATCGGTAAATTAATATAAGTATGCTGATGTGTAAAGAATGGTTTTCCAAACAAGAACAGTAGTGTTGGAACTAAAAGAACAATCGATAGTCCAGCACTGATCATGATATGGAAGTTTATCGGAATCATTTTTCTTACAGTCTGGAAATCAAAAGCCATAAGTAAGAGGATGATGGCAGAAGCGATTAATAATCCACCAACAAATCCACTACCTGGTGCATAGTGACCATCCATGAATAACTTGGCTGCAAATAACAGCACAATTAGAAAGATAATTCTAGATGTGAATTGAATAAACACATCGTTCATCTGACGTTGTACTTTACCGTAGCCTGCTCTTTTAAGCGTGCTCTTCATTGTCATCATCCTTTCCTTTAACTTTAGCTTTCATAAGCGCGTATATACCGATTCCTGCAATACCAAAGACAAGTGTTTCGAACAAGGTATCATAACCACGGAAGTCAACGAGTATAACGTTAACCATGTTTCCGCCGGCAGCAAGTTCATAGACGTTTTCTATATGATACTTACTAATTGATTCAAATAGACGGTTAGAGTAGGCTGCAAGGCCAAATAGAATAACGATGGCACCTACACCAACTGAAATCATGAAGTTCGTAAATTTAAAGCCAACTGCTTCTTCGTGTTTTGATTTCTTCGGTAAATGATAGAAACAAACAAGGAAGAGCGTTGTCGTAACTGTTTCAATAGCGAGCTGTGTTAAAGCTAAGTCTGGTGCTCTAAAGAAGGCAAAGAACAGCGCCATAGAATAACCAATTGCACCTAGCATAATAATAGAAACCATGCGTGAGCGTGTCATCATAATAATAAATAGCGAGATTAAAATAATGATCACAAGCACAACATCTTGAATACCTATTTCAGAGTAATTATCAAAGTCTATCGGTAAACCTGTAAAGAAGGTTGTAATGATACCGAAGACGACAAAGAATCCGAAAATATAAACCATATAATCTCTTAAAAATCCTGTCATGACACCATCAGTTGCTTTCTTAGAACCGAGTTGACTGTAGATCAGCCCTTGGTCATATAAATAGTTCAAAGTAAATTGCTCTTTATGGTAGTCATAAATGAACATCCAACTATGTCGGAATAAGTATAGTGCTAGACCGACAACAACGATTGCGATAGTTGCCCAAAGTGCAGGGTTGTTAAAGCCATGCCAATGAGAAATTTCTGTGTTTAGCTGTGTATCTGTTGCTAAAATGCTCATTGCAGCTGGATCAATAATCGTTTGAGACAGGATATTAGGGAACAAGCCGAATATCACAACTAATGCTGATAAAATAATTGGTGAAATTAGCATTAGCGCTGGAGCTTCGTGTGGTTCCTTAGGTGTTTCATGCGTTCTATCACCTAAGAAGACACCATGTATAAGTTTTATAGAGTAGACAAAAGTGAAAATGCTACCCACGATTGCAAGGATTGGGAATAATACACTCCAATCAGCTAAGACACTAAAGTTAGCGTTAGACAGTTCAAACATTGCCTCTAGGAATAACTCTTTTGATAAAAAGCCATTAAATGGTGGTAAGCCCGCCATCGATAAGGCAGTAATAATCGTCATCGTAAAAGTAATAGGCATGATGGTTAACAAACCGCCTAACTTACGAATGCTGCGCGTACCAGTTTCATGATCTAGAATACCTGCAATCATGAAGAGTGCGCCTTTGAAAGTCGCATGGTTAATAATATGGAAAACAGCTGCGACGACTGCGACCGTAAAGATAGACTCATTAGCTCCACTGTTAACAGCGAGACCGCCTGCTCCAAGTAAACTCATAATCAAACCGAGTTGCGATACTGTTGAGAAGGCGAGCACTCCTTTTAAGTCATCTTGTTTAACTGCGTTAAAGGACGCCCAGAGTAAAGTAAATAGGCCGACAAGTAGAATCAACCATACCCACAGTTCGCTAAAGGCGAAGACTGGAGTAAATCTTGCAACTAAGTAAAGACCCGCTTTAACCATGGTTGCTGAGTGCAGGTAAGCACTAACGGGTGTTGGCGCTTCCATCGCATCCGGTAACCAGATATAAAATGGAAATTGAGCTGACTTAGTAAAAGCACCTAATAAAACAAGTACAACAGCAAGTGGTGCTAGATTACTATCAATGACTAAATCAACATTAGCAATCATCTCTCTAATACTTAAGGTTCCAGTGATGATATATAAGACGATAAACCCACCAAGCATCATGAATCCACCAAAGAAAGTGATTAGGAGAGATTTCTGTGCCCCGTAAATTGATTTGTCTTTCTTATACCAAAAAGCAATTAAGAGGAAACTAGATATAGATGTCAGTTCCCAAAAGAAGTAAAGCATTAGAACGTTATCACTTAAGACGACTCCAAGCATAGCTGTCATAAAGATTAAGAGATAGACATAAAAATTACCTAGTCTTTCACTTTTAGATAGATATCCTATGGAGTAAAGAACAACAAGTGTACCGATACCTGAAATAAGTATGGCGAAAAGTAAGCCGAGACCATCTATGTATACATCAAAATTCATACCGATTCTCGGCATTAGATTTAAGGTGTAATGTAATGGCCCATCATTTGAAACAGTAGGTATCAGTGTAAATAAGTATGCGGCAATAGCGGCAGGGACTATTAATGCGAACCAACCGAGATGCACATCTTTAACATACCTATAGACGATTGCAATCAAGATAGCTGCAATTACAGGTAAAAATATAGCTAAGTGTATCAAAGCCAAAATGTGTCCTCCTCTTACAATATTATATTTAACAATTATACAATACTATTCTTTGTAAATAAACGCTTAGGGTTTGAAATTAAAAGAACTTTAATATAATGTATACTATAGAAAATAGAAGTCATTAATAAGATATATTTTAATTTTGATTTCAATATTTTGTTTATTAAAATGAAATTATTAAAACTTTTCAGGAGGCCGCATTATGGCATATAGACAATTAACAACAGACTTATTAGATGGAGAATTAAAAGCAGTACTTAAAACAAATATGGGTGATGTTACAGTTAAGCTGTTTAAAGATGTTGCACCTAAAGCAGTAGAAAACTTCGTGACACATGCTAAAAATGGATACTATGACGGACTTATTTTCCATAGAGTAATTAAAGATTTCATGATCCAAGGTGGAGACCCTACAGGTACTGGTATGGGCGGTGAAAGTATTTGGGGTCAACCATTTGAAGATGAATTCTCAATGGAAGCCTTCAACTTATACGGCGCATTATCTATGGCTAATGCAGGACCTAGCACAAACGGTTCACAGTTCTTTATCGTCCAACTTAAAGATGTACCAGCAGATATGTTATCTCAATTAGAGGGTGCAGGTTACCCAGCTGAGATTATTGAAAGCTACCGCCTAAATGGTGGAACGCCATGGTTAGACCATAGACATACAGTATTTGGTCATGTGATTGAAGGTATGGATGTTATAGAAAAAATAGCTGAAGTTGAAACTGGTAGACAAGACAAACCAGTTGAAGACGTTGTTATTGAATCAATCGAAGTCACAGAATAAATAGAAAGACATGCTTACTTTAGTAAGTATGTCTTTTTTTAAAAAAACTATCACAAATTAGTCATTATTATTATAATTATAGAGTAAATCACTCTGATATACTAAGCATTGTGAAGGTGAGTGATTTAGAGATGATGCCATTTTTATATTTCCCCGAAGATAAAACGGAATATATTCCTGCTATAATAATGCTTCTTATCTTTGTGCTCTTGGCGTATATCGTCTACAGAATCGTCAAAAAATATTCGCGCAATGAAGAAGAAAAGATGAAAGAATTTGAAGAAAAAGTTCTTGAAAGATTAGAACAAGAAGAAGATAATCATCACCGGAAATAATATTAATTAAAATATTATTTTCCGGTTAACGACATCTTGATACCGACATGAAATTATGAAATACATAATAGAATACTCTTAAAAACACACTAAGTGATACACTTTAGTGTGTTTTTTCACTTGATATAAATTTTTTGCCCTTTTATATAACTATGATAGAATGTAATGGATTAATGAATATAAAGTAGGGATTAAATGGCAAAAAAATACCGAGTTGGCCAGTTCGTTAAAGTCAAAGTTACTGGTATTCAGTCGTACGGTGCTTTTGTCAAAACTCCTGATAATCGCGATGGTCTGATCCATATCTCTGAAGTGATGAATGATTATGTTCATGATGTGAATCAATATTTATCAAAAGGCCAAATTGTAAAGGCTAAGATTGTAAGCATTGATGAGGATGGCAAGTTGAGTTTATCATTGAAAGAAAATGAATACTTCAAAAATGAAGAGAAGAAAAGAGATAAGCGTTCAGTATTAGAGAAAATCAGAGAGACCGAAAAATACGGCTTTCAATCCATAGAAGAGAGAATGCCAGCATGGATTGATGATGCAATCGCGCGAATGAACGAATAATACCAGGAAAAAGAATCTGCATTGGCAGGTTCTTTTTTTATTAATATTTATGCAGAGTATACTAATTCAATATGATAGGCTCTTGAAAGCTTAAGCATAATATTTCGTGGAAATGTATACGTTTCCATAAAGCCTGAGACCTATAAAATAAAGACTTACAAAAAGCTTGCTTAAAGTTAAAAATATAGTCATTATTAGGATAAAGTACATATGATGTATATTAATTATAAGTTTTAAACATAAGGGGGATTTAAAAATGAGAACAGAAGATATCATCACACAAACTGAAAAACACGATACAGAAATTTACAAGCCACTACCGATTGTTATTTCTGAAGCGGAAGGTGTTTGGGTAAAAGATCCAGAAGGAAATAAATATTTAGATATGTTAAGTGCCTACTCCGCAGTCAATCAAGGACATCGTCACCCTAAAATTATTCAAGCCTTAAAAGATCAAGCAGACAAAGTGACTTTAACATCTAGATCTTTTCACGTGGATTGTTTAGGAGAATGGTATGAAAAGCTAAGTCAAATCTCTGGGAAAAACAGAGTTTTACCAATGAACACTGGTGCTGAGGCTGTTGAATCCGCTATTAAAGTGGCTAGACGTTGGGCGTATGATATTAAAGGTGTAGTCGATAATAAAGCCGAAGTGATTGCTATGAAGAATAATTTCCATGGACGTACTATGATTCCTCTTTCTATGTCTTCAGAAGTGGCATATAAACGAGGGTTTGGTCCACTTGGGGACGGCTTTAAAATTGTGGACTATGGCGATCCAAAAGCTTTAGAGGATGCTATTACAGAAAATACAGCAGCAGTAATTTTAGAACCAATTCAAGGTGAAGCTGGTGTCAATATTCCACCTGTTGGATATTTAAAACAGGTTAGAGAAATCTGTGACAAGCACAATGTCTTATTTATTTCAGATGAAATCCAAGCAGGACTTGGTCGTGCAGGTAAAATGTTTGCAACCGATTGGGATAATGTAGTGCCTGATATGTATATTCTTGGTAAAGCCTTAGGTGGTGGTGTCTTCCCAGTATCTGTTGTCTTAGGTGATGACGAAGTGATGGGTGTGCTCGATGAAGGCTCTCATGGTTCGACATTTGGAGGAAATCCACTAGCAGCAAAAGTTTCTCAAGCAGCACTAGATGTAATTGTGGATGAAAACCTTGCTGAACGCTCTATTGAGTTAGGGGAGTATTTACTCGCTCAATTAAAAGAAATCAAACATGATTCCATCGTAGATATTAGAGGAAGAGGACTCTTTATCGGTTTAGAATTGAATAAATCAGCTCGTCATTTTTGTGAAGAGTTGAAAGACGAAGGTGTATTATGTAAAGAAACGCACGGTACAGTCGTTAGATTTGCGCCACCTTTAGTAGTCACTAAAGAGGAATTAGACTGGGCAGTGGAAAAAGTGAAAAAAGTTTTTGATAAAGGTACTTTCTAAACATTTTCTTTATGATACAATACAGATGAATGAAAACAGTTACAAAAAGAGGCGGATAAAATGTCAGAAGAAATTAGTTTAGTTGAATCTACACAGAGTATTATTAAAGAAGCATTAGATAAACTTGGTTACAATGATGATATGTACCAGTTGATTAAAGAACCTATGCGTACTTTAAAAGTACGTATTCCAGTTAAGATGGATGATGGTTCAGTTAAGGTGTTTACTGGTTTTCGCGCACAGCACAATGACGCAGTTGGACCGACTAAAGGTGGCGTTCGTTTCCACCCGAGTGTATCGGAAGATGAAGTGGTTGCCCTGTCAATGTGGATGACTTTAAAAGCAGGTATTGTTAACCTTCCTTATGGTGGAGGTAAAGGTGGAATTATCTGTGATCCACGTGAGATGAGCATGGATGAAGTTGAGAGATTATCTCGAGGCTATGTACGTGCGATTTCACAAATCGTTGGACCAACAAAAGATATTCCAGCACCAGACGTCTTTACAAACTCTCAAATTATGGCTTGGATGATGGATGAATACAGTGCAATTGACCAGTTCAACTCACCTGGTTTTATTACTGGTAAACCATTGGTACTCGGTGGTTCTGAAGGTCGTGACAGAGCGACAGCACTTGGTGTTGTTGTCTGTTTAGAACAAGCACTGAAAAAACGTGATATGAAGATGGAAGACATCCGTATCGTTATTCAAGGATTTGGTAATGCAGGTAGCTTCCTGTCTAAATTCTTGTATGACAGAGGTGCGAAAATTGTTGGAATCTCAGATGCGAATGGTGCTTTACATGATCCAGAAGGTTTAGATATCGACTATCTTTTAGAACGTCGTGATAGCTTTGGTATGGTGACTAACTTATTTGATGACGTCCTATCAAACTCTGAATTATTTGAGTTGGATTGTGATGTAATTATTCCAGCAGCTATTGAAAATCAAATTACAGAAGCGAATGCACCGAATATTAAAGCATCTATTCTTTGTGAAGCAGCAAATGGACCAACGACAACTGAAGCGACTCGTATTTTAACTGAAAGAGGCGTTCTTATCGTTCCTGACGTACTTGCCTCTGCCGGTGGTGTAACTGTATCTTACTTTGAGTGGGTACAAAACAACCAAGGTTATTACTGGTCGGAAGAAGAAGTTAATGAAAAAATGGAAGAAAAATTAATCGCTGCATTCGAAGAAATTTATGATTTACATGAAAATCGTCAAATTGACATGAGACTTGCAGCATTTATTATCGGCCTAAAACGTACAGCAGAAGCATCTCGCTACCGTGGTTGGGCTTAAAAAATTCAAGCAGCACATTCCTTGTTTTTATGGGAATGTGCTGCTTTTTTTGTAGTTAATATTCAGAAAATATAAATTTAATACTTGTTTTTTATTTTCAAGCTTGTTAGTATAGAAATTAATTCAAAGAAGATAAGTAGCTTATACAGATTATTCAAAGAGAGTCGGTGGTGCTGTGAACCGATAATAATCGTATCTGTGAATGGACTTCGAAATAACTTAATAAAACTGATAATGAGTGGATTAGTAGATTATGAACTAGTCAATATAGGTGGCACCGCGGCTCTCCGTCCTTAATATTTAATATTAAGGTTGGAGAGTTTTTTTATTTCAAAAATATATAGTTAACTACAGGATATGAGTAGAAGATAGTGGAAATCACAGAGAGCTGGTAGAGGTGGAAGTCAGCATAGAAGCTATTTTTCGAATTGGGGTCCAAGCTAAGTAGTTCGGGTCATGCCGTTATCCATTTGAGTGAAGCATTGCTTTAATTGAGGTGGTACCACGGTAAATATCGTCCTCCATGACATTTGTCATGGAGGATTTTTTTATTCCAAGGAGGAGAACAAGATGACAAAAGAAGTTTTATCAATGATTAACAAAGGAATTGACCAGCTTAATAAGAATGAAGATATATCTTATGACACGATGTATGAAATCTTTACTGATGTCTTAGACGGACAAGTGAGTGATCAAGATTTAAGAGAATTTATAGTGGCTTTGAGCACTAAAGGAGAAACAGAAGATGAAATTACTGCTATCGCAAAAGTACTTATAGATAACGCAAAAGATGTTCCGAATTTCACAGGATCTGCTATAGATAATTGTGGGACAGGAGGAGATCGTTCAAAAAGTTTTAATATCTCAACAACTTCTGCTTTTGTGCTTGCGAGCTTAGGACTGACAGTGGCTAAGCACGGTAATAAGAGTGTGACTAGTAAAACCGGGAGCTCTGATGTACTCACTAGCTTAGGTATTGATTTAAATTTTGATCGTGACAAAGTTGCTGAGGAATTAAATCAATCTAATATTTCCTTCTTAAGTGCTCAACATGTTCATCCTAAAATGGGGCAAATTATGAGAGTTAGGGCTAGCATTCCTCACCCCACAGTATTTAATTTTATTGGTCCCTGTATCAACCCAGTCAAATTAGACTATCAATTTCTTGGTGTCTATGACAGAGAAAAGTTAAACACTTTAGCTGGTGTACTTAAAAGATTAGGCCGTAAAAAAGCGATTGTCATAAATGGTGCTGGTTTTATGGATGAAGCCTCTCTCTTAGGTGATAATCATCTGGTTCTTTTACAAGATGGTGAATTAAAAGATATTATTTTAAAACCTACAGATTACGGTCTAAGCCTGTGTCAGAAAGAGGACTTAGAAGGTGGAGACAGTCAAGAAAACAAAGATATATTAATTAAAGTTTTACAGGATCAAGCGACACTTGCTCAAAAAGAGACTGTCATGTTGAATGTTGGCCTATCATTACTTGTTGCTGAAAAAGTGACTAGCTTAAATGACGGTATAAAGTTTGCAAAAGAAGCACTTGAAAGTGGCTTAGCATATAAAAAATTCCAAGAAGTGATCAATAATCATAAGGAGTATGTAGGATGACTATTTTAGATACTTTAGTTCAAGTAAAACAAAAAGAATTAAAAGATTACCCAGAAAATGTTGAAGTCGTCGCTCGAGAAAAGCCTAGGAATTTCCTAAAGCATTTAAATGAAGCTCCTGGTATTTCTCTCATTGCTGAAGTAAAAAGGGCATCACCTTCTAAAGGTGATATTAATACAGAGATGAATCCTCTTGAACAAGCTCAAAAATATGTAGATGGCGGTGCTGATGCAATTAGTGTGCTGACAGAAAGTGAATATTTTAAAGGGGATATTGAGGACATGAAAGCTATCAGTAAGTCATTTGATGTCCCTGTACTAAATAAGGATTTCATCATAGATAAAAGGCAAATTGCACGAGCCTATAACTTTGGAGCAGATATCATCCTGTTGATTGTGACCATTTTAAATGATGAAGAGTTATCAACGCTTTACGATTATGCTAAGTCTCTTGATTTAAACGTCATCGTTGAAGTTCACAATGACAAGGAAATAGAACGTGCTTTAAAAATTTCACCAGAGATTATCGGTATAAATAATAGAGATTTAAAAACATTTACTGTCGATATTTCAAACACCGAAAATTTAATCGATAAATACAAAAAAGATGGCATTCATTTCATTGCAGAAAGTGGCATTCATGACAGCAATGATGCTAGAAGAATGGTAGATAAGGGCGCATCAGCCATGTTGGTTGGAGAATCTTTGATGAAAGCATCAAATATTAAAGAGAAAATCAAAGAGTTAAAAGAAGGTGTAACTGTTGAAAGTTAAAATTTGTGGTATTCAAACTAAAGAAGAAGCCTTACTTATAGCTAAAGAAAAACCTGATTTCATTGGTATGGTTTTTGCACCCTCCAAACGTAAAATTGACCTAGATCAAGCTGCTAACATTACTGAAGCTTTAAAAGGAAAAAATATAAAAACTGTTGGCGTTTTAGTGAACCCAACCATCAAAGATTGTGAGGCAGTCATATCAGCCGGAGTTGATTACCTACAGTTCCATGGGGATGAAGATCAGTCACTTATAGAAAAATATAAGGATCGAGCGATTAAAGCATTTCCCTCAAACTCTAAGATTTCATATAAAGATAAATTCACTTATCCAGGTCAATATATTCTCATTGATAGTCCTAGAGAAAAATTTTACGGGGGAAGCGGCGTGACTTTCAACTGGTCTGAGCTACCATTAGCTGACATCGACGAAAAGCGCTTTGGGTTAGCGGGAGGCTTAAACCCAAACAACATTGAAACAGTACTAGAGAACTTCAGACCTGCCTTAATCGACGTATCAAGTGGTGTAGAAACAGATGGTTATAAAGACATTGATAAAGTAAGAGCATTTATACAAAAAATAAGAGGTGTAAAAAATGATAAATAATATTAAGAGTCCTAATGAAGCTGGTAAGTTTGGTATCTTTGGAGGTGCCTATGTAGCAGAATCACTCGTCGCAACTTTAGAAGAATTAGAAACAGCTTATAGACAAGCAAAAGCGGATCCAGAGTTTCAAAAAGAATTCGACTATTTACTAAAAGATTATGTTGGTAGAGAAAATCCACTTTACTATGCTAGACGACTAACTGAAAAGCTGGGTGGGGCAAAAATATACTTGAAAAGAGAGGACTTGAACCATACAGGCGCTCACAAAATTAACAATGCTATAGGACAGGGCTTACTGACAAAATATATGGGCAAAACTAAGGTTATTGCAGAAACTGGTGCAGGCCAACACGGCGTTGCTACAGCGACAATTGCAGCTCTACTTGGTTTAGAATGTAAGGTCTTTATGGGAGCAAAAGATGCGAAAAGACAAGAGCTAAACGTCTTTAGAATGGAACTTTTAGGAGCAGAAGTCATCAGGGTCGAACAAGGGACAGCGACTTTAAAAGATGCAGTCAATGAAGCGATGAGATATTGGGTCGAACACATGGATGATACACATTACATTATCGGTTCTGCTCTAGGTCCACATCCATTTCCTGAGATGGTTAAAGACTTTCAAAGCATTATTTCTAAAGAAGCAAGAAATCAAATCATAGAAAAAGAAGGACGTCTACCTGATCAAGTTGTGGCCTGTATCGGTGGCGGCAGTAATGCCATCGGCATGTTTGCAGACTTTATAGCTGATGAAACAGTTGATTTAATCGGTGTAGAAGCAGCAGGTAAAGGTATTGAGACCAATGAAACTGCTGCAGCAATAAATAAAGGAACAGTTGGCATCGCTCATGGAGCAAAAATGCACATGTTACAGGATGAAGATGGTCAACTATTAGCGACTCATTCCATTTCAGCAGGTTTAGACTATCCGGGCATTGGACCAGAGCACAGCTATTTACACGACACTGGCCGAGCGAAATACGCATACGCTAACGACAAAGAAGCCTTAAGAGCTTTCTATGAATTATCTAGAACTGAAGGGATCATTCCAGCCTTAGAAAGCTCACATGCCTTAGCTTATGTGATAAAGACCGCACCAACGCTCGATAAAGATCAGATTATTGTCATGTCACTCTCAGGTCGTGGAGATAAAGATGTTGAATTAGTAAAAAATGTGACAAAAGAAGGTAATACCGATGACTAAAGAGAAAATTGAAGAAACCTTTAAGCGGCTTTCAGACGAAGGAGATAAGGCTTTTATCGCCTATATCATGGCAGGCGATGGGGGCTTAGAAAACTTAGAAAGTCAGATTAAAACATTAGAAGAATCCGGCGTGGACTTAATTGAAATTGGCATTCCGTTCTCTGACCCAGCAGCAGATGGTCCAGTCATACAAGAAGCGGGAATCAGAGCGCTTGAGAACGGAGTCAGTCTTCTTGATATCTTAAATACCTTAGCAAAAATTAAGGATGAAATTTCCGTTCCTTATGTCTTAATGACTTATTATAATCCAGTGTATAAGTTAACACTTGATGTCTTTAGAAATAAAGCCGAAGAAGCGGGCGTTAGTGGCATTATTGTCCCGGACGTTCCACTAGATGAAGAAGCGGAGCTTAAAAATGGACTCAGAGGTTCAGATATAGCAATCATTCGTTTAGCGACTTTAACAACTAGTGACGAGCGGTTAAGAGAGATTACACGAGATGCTGAAGGTTTTATCTACGCGGTAACAGTCAATGGTGTCACTGGTGGACAGAATAATTACAAGGAAGAAGTTTATGATAATTTAGAAAGAATTAAAAGAGTGAGCCCTATACCTGTTTGTGCAGGCTTTGGAGTTTCTAATAAAACACAAGCTGAGCAATTGGGCGCCTATACAGATGGTGTTATTGTAGGATCTAAAATTGTGAAAATCTTCTACCAGGGTAGGGAAAGAGAGATAAAAGATTTGATTCCAGACAAAAAATTAACAAGGGTAAAATGACGATTTTTCACTACTATACATGCTATAATAGAGCAAAATATTTTGATATTCTATACTAGAGACTATATTTATATAGTCTCTAGTATTTTCTAGTGAGGCGAGCATGTGAACGAGATACTTGAACTTTTAACAACTGAACAAGGTATAGAAACTTTATTTAATAAATTTGAACAACTTGGGTTTTTTGTAGGTTTTTTACTTGTCTTCATTGAATCCTTTTTACCCTTTTTACCACTTGTGGTCATCGTAATTTTGACGATTAATTCTTACGGTGTCATCGTCGGTTTTTTAATCAGCTATTCAGCAACGGTTTTAGGTTCATATTTAGTTTTCCTAACTGTAAGACATTTCTTTAGAGACACTGCCCAAAGATATATAGAAAAGCATGATAAATTAAATAAAATGCTCAAGTTCATCGATGACAGAGGCTTTACTTTTCTATTTATCTTGCTCTGTTTACCTTTCACACCTTCATCAGTAGTCAATGTGATCACTGCTTTATCAAACGTAAGAAGAGATGTATACTTATATATATTATTAGCAGCAAAATTCATAATGATTTTATCAATGACACTCGTTGGCTATGATATTGCTTCCTTCTTTGATTCGCCAATGAAACTCATCTTATCTTTAGTGTTTTTATGTGTGCTATATTTACTTTCCAAGTGGTATCAGAAATACTTGGAGAAAAAAATTAACAAAGAAAAAAAGAAAAAGTAAGAGGTGGCCTCCTTGGCAAAAGAAATTCGTGAATGGATCGTAGCAATCCTCATTGCTCTAGCAGTCGTTATCCTTGTAAGAATGTTTTTATTTACTACTTATTCGGTAGATGGTTTGAGTATGGATCCAACTTTAGAAGATGGAGATCGAGTGATTGTGAATAAGTTTATCTATGATATAAGTGATATCGACCGTGATGATGTCATCGTCTTTGACTCTCATCAAGATGCTTCTTATGTCAAAAGAGTCATTGGAGTGCCTGGAGACACAGTTGAAATGAAAGACCGAGTGGTCTATGTCAATGGTGAAGCACTTAGTGAAGATTATGTAGTGCATCAAGGAGAAACTTATCTAGACAACTTTACCTTAGAGACCTTAGGGGTTGAAGGTGATACAATTCCAGAAGGACAGTATTTAGTCTTAGGTGACAACCGACCAGTTTCTAGAGACTCAAGAGACTTTGGTCTTATATCAGAATCTGATATTATTGGTGAAGTTCAATTAAGGTTCTGGCCGTTTAATGAAATTGCAATAGATTTTTAAATAAGTAGACAAGGAGATATTAGTAGAACTAATATCTCCTTCTTTCTTAATAAAGTGAGGGGAAAACATGTCAATAACAATATGGACTGGAGCAAGTGGTACTGGTAAAACCAGTGCAATGTTTGATGAAATAATAGAGGCGAATCAAGATAATCCATTAGGATCAAATATCTATATCATTACTCCAACTCAAAACACTTTGACTTATGAAGGACGGATTTCAAAAAGTAAAGATGGTCAAGTGAGTGGTAGTATGCGCACAGGTGTCTATAGTTTTCAAAGACTCATGTGGCACATATACAATGAAATTGGTCAGCCAGATAAATCAGTTCTTTCCCAAGCGGGACATGTGATGTTTATCCATAATTTAATGAATGAAATAAAGGATGACTTAAATTATTATCAAACCTCACAAGGCTACATAAAATTTTCAGAAAAAGTTTTAGAACAAATTATAGAGTTTAGGGCTTATAACATTGAAGCTGAAGATCTCTTAGATCTGGAATTTTCTAAGGGGAGAACGACAGAGAAATATAAAGACTTATCCATGATATATAGTCGTTGGATGAAAGAAATTAATAAGTATAAGGTCGAAGATTTAAATCAAATTCAGCAATTTATTAATGATTTAAATCACACAAATAAGGTAGGTAGCTTAAAAGATGCTGTCATATATATTGATGGTTTTCACAACTTTACCGAAAGTGAATTCATGCTCATTCATGCACTTGAAAAGAGAGTAAAACAAGTAAATTTACTGCTCACCCATGAAAAAAGGGACAGTGAAGCTGGACGAATGGACATCGAGCTCTTTAGGAAAACAGAAGCAGTAATTAACCGATTACAAGAAATATTTGGAGAAAATTATCTTGACTTCAGATACTTTAATCACGAATTTCTGCGCTCTAAAAAAGAGGGCATAAGTCAATTAGAGTCCTACTTAACAAATGGGGGAAAAATAACAAACTATGATGGTGTAACTATAGTTGAAGCGATGAATCCACAAGAAGAAATTGTTGAAGTGGCTAGAAACATAGAATATTTAGTTAGAGAAAATGGTGCACGTTATTCTGATATAGGTATCTTATACCGGGATCAAGCATATGAAAACCAATTTAAGTCTGTCTTTAAAGAGTTTGATATTGCCTATCATTTGGACAGTGAACATCTTATGCACAAGCACCCTTTTACAGGTTTAATCATCGCCTTATTCGATTGTTATCGTCACAAGTTTCAAAGTTCAGCCTTCTTAAATCTATTGAAAACAGGTTATTTGAATACTGAAGAAAATGATGCTCAGTCTTTACTGTACTTAGAAAACTTAATCGTAGAACGTGGTCTAACTGGCAGAGAGTTATTTGTCGATGAACGCTTTACTAGGGAATATCGTCTCGATGAAGACGGAGAAATTAAAGAAATCGATAACAGTGAATCCTTAGAGGAAATGATTCAATATAAAAACGATAAACTTCGCCAACTGGATACACTTTTTAAAGAGTTAGATGAAGCAAAAACAGTCAGAGAATTTTCACTTTCTCTTTATCAGTTTATTAAAGATGGTGAAATTGACAAAAAGGTCCAGAAAGAAATTGAGGACTTATCTGACAAAAATATTCAACTGGCAAATGAAACTGAACAAGCATATAACTTATTTATTCGTTTATTAGATGACAGCTATACAGTTTTTAAAGATCGTGAAGTTAATTTTGAACTCTTTTATGAGACTTTCTATGAGGGACTTAAAACAGCTAAGTTTAATAGTCGGCCAGCTGCAATTGATCAGGTTATTATTGGTCTTTTGGATTTAGCCAAGCTAGAGAATAAGAAATATATCTTTATGGTTGGTATGAATTATAATGTCATGCCAGCAGAGTCAAGAAATACAGCTATTGTCACTGACGATGAAAAAGATGTCTTAGAAGAGAGAGGGATTATTCTTTCTCCAAGTGCGAGAACGCTAGCGAGAGATGAAAGATTCGTCTTCTATATTGGTGTAACAAAAGCAACAGACCATCTGTTTATTAGTTGGGCGAAGACTTTACACAATAAAGAAGAGACAAAAATATCTCCTTTTGTTTTTGAACTGTTACCTAAAGATTCGACTCAAGCTTTAAACTATAGCTATCATAAAGTGAATCAATACCAAGTTCAAAATATCTTAGCATTAATATCTAGTATGAGAAGTATGGAAGCTTTGGAACATCAACAGTTAAGAGCCTTGATGTCGTATAACTTGGAGGATTTAGAAGATTTAACAAAAGTCCCACAATATAGGGCAGCCTTATCGGTGTATCAAATTTTAAAAGAGAAGGCCCCTCAAACAATCTTTAAGCGTTTAAGACGAAATTTATCCTACGATAATCGTGCTAGAAAAATTAGCTCGACGAGTGCTGAGGCACTTTATGGTGAAGAGATGAAGGCGAGTGTATCTCGTTTCCAATCTTATTTTTCTTGCCACTTCCAGCACTTTGCTAACTATGGTATGAAGCTAAATGTGAGAAAAGATTTTAGTGTCAAGCCTTTAGAAATTGGTAACCTCTACCATAATGCTCTAGAACAGATTGTTCATATCTTAGGTAAGACCTTCGATCATGACGATGCGATCATTTTAGAGGCGATACAAACATCTGTAGATAATGTACTTAGAACGATTAGTTATGGCATCTTTGAGCGCTCTGAATATTACCTGTCTCTAAAAGAAAAAGTTATCGTCGCACTAAGTTCAACCCTGATGTTTATGAAAGATTTAGAGAAACTTGGAAATTATAAGATTAGCTTGGTAGAAGCAAGCTTTGGTAAGGACTCCGATGATCTTGGAAAATTGGTCTTACACAGTCCAAATGGTAAAAAAATATATTTAAGAGGAAAGATTGATAGAGTAGATAGCTTTAAACATGATGGACAAGTTTTTGTAAATATCGTCGACTATAAATCTAGTGGTAAGGACTTAAGAAAACAAGATGTCTTGAATGGTATCGAACTTCAAATTATGACTTATATGTATATTCTAATGGAAAGAGCAAGTGAGAAACTCGGCGGTGAAATTTTTCCTAATTCCATGCTGTTTTACCATGTTAATTCACCAAGAGTCGAAGCTGATAATGAAGAAGATGTTATTAAAGAAAGACGTAAGGAACACCGTCCTAAAGGACTCTTTGTTTTAGAAGAAGAGACACTTCAGGGTAATGTTGGTTTAGAGAACATGATCGATGAAGGCCAGTTGTCGACCTTCTTACCACTGAAGGAAAAGAAAGATGGAACTTTAGATAAAAACTCTGCTAAAAGAGTCATGACTCCGTCAATGTTTAAGCACTACTTATCCCATGTCATGAAGCAGTTTGAAACGGCGACAGATGATATTTATCAAGGTAATACTTTAGCGAATCCTATGGAGACAAGCAATGGCTTACCGTGTAGATTTTGTGATTTTAAAGCAGCTTGTCACATTGATAAATTGATTAACGAAAAAGATTACCGGGTTAATGAATGGTCGCTTGAAGATATAGAAGCTTTTGAAAGTGAGGTTAATGATGGTTAAATTTACAGATGCTCAACTTCGGGCGATTGAGACAAAGGGCTCTGATATTTTAGTATCTGCTGCTGCAGGTAGTGGGAAAACCGCTGTTTTAGTAGAAAGAATCAAACGTAATATCATCGATGGAAGCTACTCCATTGATGAGGTGTTTGTATCCACCTTCACTAATAAGAGTGCTAAAGATATGAAAGATAAAATTGAGCAATCTTTAAGAGAGACCTATCTTGAGACGAAGGACAGTCGCTTGAATGAAGAAATTATCAAATTAAACGATGCGCACATATCTACCTTGCATAGCTTTTGCTTACATTTAATACAGACCCATTACAATGTAATCGGTCTTCCACCAGACATGAGGACACTCGGTCAAGTGGAAGCAGAACTTAATCTAGAGCGGACAATATCTCATGTCTTAGAGACATTTTACTTAGAGAAAAATCAGGACTTTTTAGCACTTGATCAGCTAGTTTCCAGTATGAAAGATAATGCAGGACTTCATAAACTAATCACAGAACTTTACTACACAGCCATCGCAACAGAAGATCCACTAGGTTTTTTAGCTGAAATAAAAGATCAATATATCAATGAAGATAAACTACAAGAAATATTAGAAGCTTATCAGAAAATAGTCTATAGACAATTAAAAAAATTAGATGAAGATCTCGGGCAATTAAAAAAAGAATACGATGCTTTGGATCAAGGTGAAGATGTTAACGAAAAGTCAGTTATAGATGCTTATGACCGCTTAGATATCATGACAAAATCTGTCATCAATGCACTGGATGAATTTAAGAGAACTGGAGCGTTTACTTTAGTCGATGAAGCTCTAGTAAATGGTAGAAATAAATTCCTAAAACAAGCTAAAGATATGGGAAGTGACATTCTAGAACGTTATAACAAGCCTGCCAATGATCGATATCAAAAGTTAAGAGAATTAAAGCAATATAGTTTCGATGATGTAAAAGATGAGCTGTCACCGCTCAATGGGATGAATAACCAACTTCTAAAAATAGTAGAGATGGTGATTGAGTCTTATAAAAAGACGAAGCGACTTAATAGTGAAATGGACTTTAATGATTATGAGCACTATGCACTTGAAATTTTAGAAGCGAACCAAGGTGAAGTGGCAGCAACTTATCGTGAAAAATTTAAAGAAGTCATGATTGATGAATACCAGGATATTAACCGGGTACAAGAAGCGATCATTCAGCTCTTAAAATCCGGAGATGAGAGTGACGGTAATTTATTTATGGTAGGGGATGTAAAACAATCTATCTATCGCTTTAGACAAGCTGCTCCAGATCTGTTTATCGATAAGAGCCAGAGGTTTAACGGTGAAGAAACGGGTACACTCTTACAATTGAACCGAAACTTCCGTTCGAAACAGGAAGTTTTAGATGTAACCAACCTTATTTTTGAAAACATTATGGATAAGGAAATTGGAGAAATTGATTATACTGACAAAGAGAAGCTAATCAAAGGAATAGACAGTGATGATGAGGCATCTAAAGTAGAAGTTTCTTCGATTATTTACGATCAAGCGGCTAATGCTAAAGAAGCTGATATTGTGGAGATAAAAGAAATTATAAAAATAGTTCAAAGCATTCACAACAAAGGTGTCCCTTATAGCGATATTGTCATCTTAAACAGAAACCGCTTTGCACCAGATGACATGCGCTTAGAATTTCAAAAAAATGAGATTCCTATTTCTGTAGATATAAATAAGGGTTACTTTGAAACATTTGAAATTACAACTATGAGAAGTATCTTATCGATATTAGACAATCCACTCCAAGATGATCACCTTATGGGAGTGCTTCGTCTACCGATGTTTGGTTTTACCGAAGAGATTCTAGCGAAAGTTCGGGCAACATCTAAAGAAAGCTACTTGTACGAGGCCTTAGTTAATTATAGTGATGATGAAATCATCTGTATGAAAATTGCAGACTTTTTATCGACTTATGATGACTTAAAAGAACAGGCAAAGTATTTATCTGTGTCGGAATTAATTTCAGAGATTTTCTTTGAATTAAATATTATGGAATTCTTTTCAGGTTTAGCTGGTGGTGCCTCAAGAAAGGCAAATTTACTTGGCTTAGTAGAAAGAGCCTTAGAATTTGAGGCAATGAATAGCTCGAGTCTCTATCAATTTGTTTCCTATATCGATTTTCTTATTAAAGAGGAAAAGGACTTTGGAGAAGAAGCGGCGATTCAAGCGGCAGATGATGCGGTAAGAGTAATGACAATTCACAGTTCTAAAGGACTGGAATTTAAACATGTCATCTATGCTGACTTAAAGCAAAATTATAATTTGGATACCGTGTCGAGAGTTTTGGTGCACCCTAAATTAGGTTTAGTGTTTAAACAATTTAATGCAGATTTTAATGCAATAAATGACAGTATTCATGCCTTTATAGCAAATGATTACATTAGAATTGAACAATTGAGTGAAGAATTGCGACTAATCTATGTTGCGCTGACTCGTGCGGAAGAGAAATTATATTTACCTTTGATGTTTAAAAAAGAAATCTCTTTAGCTTATGATTTTAAGAATCATGATAAGCCGTCATTTGAAAGTCGACTTGAATTTAAATCGAGCTTAGATTTTCTCGCTCCTATTCTACTGGAAAGCGGACATCCAGCAATTGAAGTAATTGATGTCGTTGAGGATACGGATACAAGTGAAGCGTACAAGGAAAAAATAACTTTAGATGACATCGACCAAGTTAATCTAGATATCAACCCAGAAATAGAGAACCGGCTCTTTTATCATTATCCAAACAAGGAAGATACAGAGGTTCCAGCTAAAGAGTCAGTCACATCAATCAAAAGGCGACATGAGACGCCACCAAGTGATGCCACTGTGATCAGACATAAATCAGAAGCGACACTTCGTGAACCAGAATTACTTTCTGATTCGATTGAAGCACCACTTTTTGGTACAATTATGCACGAAATGATGATGCGAATTATGGAACAGTGGGATAATCTTAGCCTGATGAATGAAGACTCAAAAGAGTCATTTATATCGGACTTAATTGATTCTTACAGCAGTCGCTATGAGCATCTAAATGATGTCCAAGTTGATAAAATAAAAGACAATGCAAAAACGTTTTTCAATGATCAATATATGTTGTCATTACTCGATTCTCAAGATGGAATTTATACTGAACTACCTTTCATCATGAGTCAAGAAGCGATTGGTTATGCGAGTCATGAAGAACAACTTGTCCAAGGTATTATAGATTGTCTTTTAGTCTTTGAAGATCACTACACCATTGTAGACTATAAAACTGATAGAGTGTCTGGGACAGACTTAACTAAAGACGACTTATTAGATCGTTATTGGACACAGATGGATATTTATAAGAAATCAGCGGAAGCAGTGCTTGGTAAGCCAGTTGATGCTGTACTTTACTTTTTTGATTATGGAGCGATTTCAGTTGAAACATTCTAATAATGCAATATATTTTACGGGCGGTATCGCCTTGTTCTTACTTTTTCTTTATAACGGCTTATACTTTATGTTGCCCTTAAACGAAGTTAACCCATTCGAGTATTTTTTTGGACTGGATTTACAAGTATTTAATTTGATCAATATTTTAACAGATGGCACAGTTCTACCTTTATTAGCTATAATTTCAGGGTATCTATTGAATATGCACCAGGATGTACAAAAGAGAATTTTATCTAAAAACATTGTGATCTTATCACTTGTGCTCTTGTTTAGTTCAATACTTTTATTTCCATTCGACCATATTATTCTACTGAGCTTGATGTTATTCGTTGGTTTAATATTTATAGGTAAGCATTGGATTTTCACCTTAGCAGCAGGATTGATCTTATTCATAATTCACCTATTAATCAATGTGGTCTTAGAGATTATTCAAGGGCTAAACTCTAATATTCAGCACATGTACTCAGGCATTCAAACAGTAAATGAGTACTTAAGCATTTACAGAAGTAGTGACTACTTAGCCATGGTGAATAACAATTTAGATGTTCTCCTGGACCAGCCGATAAACTCCATCATTCTAGCTGTGTTTACGATTTTGCCGTGGATTTTAATTGGTATCGCTTTAAACCAAGTCAAGCTTGAAACTTTCTTTAAAGACAGTCCTTATCTCGGAATCGCCTTTATTATGGTGCTCATTTTAGGTGGACTTTCAGTCAAATTAATACAAGTGTTGACGCTTGGCAACATAGTAGGTGAATCGCTTGGTGAAGGTTTTGGTGGCCCAGTTTTAGCAGTTGGTTACTTTATGTTTTTAATGTATATGGCAAACTTACTTCCGGAATTTCTTAAAAGATATTTTGTGAGTATGGGGAAATATGGAATCTCGCTATACTTAATCTTTAATATTATAATGATGTTCATCTTTTACGGCATAGGTTTCACTTTATACGGGGAAATTACAGTCCAGATTATGATTTTACTTGTGACAGGAATTTATTGTTTCTTTATCCTTTTATGTCAGCTTTTAAGAAAGAAACAGACACCATTAATAGAATCAATATTCAGATAAATAACGTATCTTAGAAGAATAATTAATTAATATTTGTTATACTGAGTGAAACACAACAAAGGAGATTGTCCAATGAAATTTTTAACTTTTGAGTATAGAGATAAGAACTACTATGGTGTCAAAGTGAAACGTGAAGATAGTGCTTGGATATTACCATTACTATTTGAAGACTTTAGTGATGTCAAAGATTATCCTAGAACCTTATTAGAAGGAATTACACAGTATCACACATTGGATTTCCAAGAGATTGTTAGAAAATTAGTTGAAAGTGCTGCTGCATCAAAAAATGCAGACCAATATAAAGCACCATTCGAAGAAATTAATATTAAAGCACCGGTTAAACCACCAAATAATACAATTGGTTTTGGGCGTAACTATAAAGAACATGCAGAAGAATTAAACAATGAAGTAGAATTATATGTCTTTACTAAAGCGAATTCGAGCTTAGTAGGGGATGAAGACACGATTCCTTCATATGCTGATGTGACTGATGAATTAGATTATGAAGGCGAACTTGGTGTAGTAATTGGTAAAACAGGTCGTAATATCGATAGCTCTATGGCTTATGACTATATTTATGGTTACACTATCGTCAATGATATTTCTGCACGAGAATTACAAAAATCACATAAACAAGCCTTTTTATCAAAAAGTTTAGCAACACCAATGGGCCCGTATATAGTGACAAAAGATGAGATTCCAGATCCAGAAGATGCGCACATTGTCACTAAGGTAAATGATGAAATTCGTCAAGATGGAAGTACTTCCCTAATGGTGAGAAAAATTGATGAAATGATTGCTGAGTTGTCTAAATATATTACTTTAGAACCAGGAGATGTGATTGCAACAGGTACACCTGCTGGTGTCGGTGCTGCTATGAATCCGAAGGGTTACTTAAAATCTGGTGATACTGTCAGAGTTTCTGTTGATGGAATTGGTACGCTTACAACCCATATTGAATAATTTATATGGTATAATACCTGTGGTTTAATTTTTAATAAGAGGTGGCTATTCAATGATACATTTGCACATAACCGCAATCGTTGTGTCAATTATTTTATTCCTTGTTGTCTACTTTATGTACAGAGGAAACAACTCAGCTGACAATAAAGTAGCAAAGATTTTACACATGGTTTTGAGATTGTTCTACCTTATCGTTCTATTTAGTGGACTGATGATTTACGTGGGTAATATGGAAGGTATCTCAAATTCAGGTAGCCATATGCAGTATGGTATCAAAGTATTGCTTGGACTTTTATCTGTAGTATTTATGGAAGTATCAATTGTTAGATTGAAAAAACAATCAACAAGCGCAACTATGCTTATGATTCTGACATTAGTACTAATCATTGCGACGATTGTTATGGGTTCAGTATTACCTTTAGGTATACTTTAGGTTTTAGTAAATTTTAGCTGGGAACCACATGGTTTCCAGCTTTTTTTAAATTTATTATGAAGAATTAGTGACAGGAATCAATATCAGATATAAATTTAGTATACTTGGAACTATATGATGAAAAGGTAGGATAAAATAATGAAGAAGATTTCAATGCTCATAATCATGTCCTTGATGTTGATATTATCTATAGCACCACCAATATCTGCAGAAGAACAAGGACCAGATAGAATCTATATGATAGCAGTCGATAGATTTTTAAATAAAGATACATCAAATGATGTTGGTGTGACTGAAGAAGGCGATCCAAACTATCCTTTCGGAGGAGACTTTGAAGGTCTTGAAAGTGAACTTGAATACATAAAAGATATGGGCTTTAACACTTTAATGTTAACACCTGTCACTGAACGTGATGATAATGACTATCTAGGTTATGATGTGACAGATTATTCATCTATAGCTGAGTCTTACGGTGGTGAGGAAGGTTTTAAGAGCTTACTTGATGCAGCACACGAGCTAGATTTAAAAGTGATTGTGGATATGCCAACAACAGCAACAGATGAATATACGAGTTTAGAGGACCCAGCTTTCAATGATATCCAAGCTGATTATTATCAAACAATCGACAGAGAAATTATTGATTTAAGTGATGTAGACAACCAAACTAAATATAAAGAAATGCTACAAAGTTTTCTTGATCGTTATGATGTAGATGGTATCAGTATGTTCATTCAACAAGATGGACTTGATGGTCAGAATTTCTTACCAACTGATGTTACTACATATGGAATCTCAACTGTTGATGGCATTGAAATCAGTGGTTTCGACAATGTTGCAAGAGAAGAGTTTAGAACTGACTTAGCAGAAACATTTGGAGACGTGGATAAAGAAATTCCTGAATTTCCAGAGAGTAAGGAACTTATTTTAGCAGATCACTGGTTTTCAGAAAGATTCACTTATCATGCAGCGAATGCAAATATGTTCCCTGGAACACGTGTTCAACAGCTAGCTAACTATCTTTACGCTTACCAAGGGCCAAGTGCGATGACCTATGGAACTGAAGTTGCTTTTAATGGTGCTGAATATCCAGAAATACATCCGCAAATGGACTTGTGGACAGACAAAGAAGTCTCTGAGTATCTAGAGAACATAGCAACGATATACGGTCGTCATAAGGTGATGGCAGATGGGGAAACAGAAACCTTATTAAATGAAGGTGGACAGTATATTGTCAGATACATGACGTCAGATGTAGACTTCATCTTAAATATTAATAACACCACTGAAACACAGAGTAACACCTTCGAACAATCCGCATCTGAAGAAGGAAAAGTATATAGTGGAATGTTGATTGGAGACATGATTAGACCGCACGAAGGTGAGTATATTACAGTTCTAGATAGAGAAGAAACCGAATTATATTCTGTTATTGAAGAAGCTGGCTTTAACAATGGCTATCTATATGCAAGTATTATAATTTTTGGGGCCTTTGCAATATTTGTTTGGGTCGCAGCATCTAGAAGTAAGAAGAACAAAAGAAATAGATCGTAAATAAAAGAAGATGGGACAAAATTATTCCCTTTCATAAATAAGCCGGACGTTAGCTTTTCAGGGGCATCGCGTGAGCCTGTAGTCTCACGCAGATGCTATTCCCCTAGAAGTCTAACGTCCGGCTTTTAAAATATAATCGCATATTTTTCTCTATCTTTAAGGCTTTTGTTCCACTCTTTTTTAGTTTATTCTTTAGCTTTTTCAATCGCTTTATATCCGAGCATATTAATCACATCTTTTGGACTAGAAAAAGGTGGGGCATAAGCAATTTCAATATTGATTAAGTCAAAGGCACTGCCACCTAATCTAAGATGACTGGCTAAAACATCAATTCTCTTATCGACACCTTCAGTGCCAACAACTGCTGCTCTTAAAATCTTACCACTGTCTTTTTCGACATACATTTTGATATGAATCGGTACAGATGTACTCATGTAGCCGGATTTGTTTTTTTGCTTTTGATCGACGACGAAATGAGGAATATCCTGCACTTCTTTCTCGCTAAGACCTAAGCTTGCGACCGCATTGTCAAAGAACTTAACAATATTTGTTGATAAGAGTCCTTCATGTTTGATGGATTTATCGCCAAAAATTTGATTGGCAATGATATGTGCTAGTCGGTGGGCTGGCCATGCTAAAGTAGATTGTACTTTTAAGCTTGGATAGTGTTGATAAAAAGTCTCCACTGCATCACCTAAAGCGTATATATTAGGAATATTAGTTTGACCACATTCATTAATTGGAATGAGACCATTTTCAGTTAAATTGATTTTAGAACTTTTTAGAAAATCTGTATTTGGAGCAATACCAATTGCTGAAATGATTAGTGGTGCATGCAGGGTTTCACCATTTTTCAAGTTGAGTTTTAAACCATCTACTGATGAAACTTCAGCATTTGTCTTTAAGATGATTCCTTTTTCTTTCATGGTGTCATATAAGACATCATTCATATCAGCTTCAATTTTTTTGTAAATGCGTTCATCATGTTGAAGCATAGTGACTTTTATATCGCGCTCTACTAGATTTTCTGTCACTTCTAAGCCAACATAACCAGAACCGACCATGATGGCTTCTTTAATTGAATGTCTTTCAATATAAGATAAAAGTGCATCTAAGTCTTGAATTTTATGGATGGAGAAAGCTTGAGCTACATCTTTTAATTCAGCCATAACTTTTGGACTACCACCTGGAGACAGGACTAGGTAATCATAAGCTTCTTGATACTGATTTTTACTCTGTGAATCGACTATAGTGAGTTCTTGTTTACTAGCATCGATACTAACAACTTCACTATTTAAAGAAACTTTTATATTTCTCTTTAAAAAGTCATCGGGTGTTAAGTTAAGTAACTTATCCCGACTGCTGACCTCACCGCTAATATGATAAGGCATACCACAAGCACCATATGAAATCTCATTGTAGCGTTCATATATAGTGATTTCAGCATCTTTATTTAGACGTCGGATTTGAGAAGCAACTGTGGCACCACCAGCTACTCCGCCGACGATTGCAATCTTAGTCATAACTTAATGGCCGTTCTTAAAGTAAAATAAAGCAACGGTGCCAGCGCCAGTATGTGAACTAATTGTTGGTCCGATATTAGAAATCTTAACCTCTGTAATATTAGTCTCAGCTAACAATTTTTCTTTTAATTCTTCGGCGTGTTTTTCAGCATCAGCTGTAGTGATATGAGCTAAGCCACTTGCGCCTTCTTCTTTAGCGAGTTCTACCATACGCTTAAAGACTTTCTTTAGTCCGCGGTGTTTTTCAATAGGAACCAATTGTCCATTTTCAACATGGAGTAGGGGCTTAATATTTAACAAGCTACCTAAAAATGCTGATCCTTTCGATAAACGTCCCCCTTGAGCAAGGTAGTTTAAATCATTCACTGTAAATAAGTGTCTGATTTGTTTTAGATCTTCATTTATTTTTTCGATAATCGTATCTTTATCGGTTTCATTTTTAATGTAAGAAGCTGCTCTTTCAACGAGCATGCCTAGACCATAACTTGCTGCATAAGAGTTGATTAAAGTAATGTCAGCATCAGGATATTTTTCTAAAATCATTTCTTTAGCAATGACTGAACTTTGGAAGGCACCTGACAACTCACTAGAGAAACCTAGATAGATAATACTTTCATCTTGTTTAACTAGTGGTTCAAATACTTCAAAATATGTCTCTGGGTTAGGTTGGCTAGTCAGTGGTCTCTTCCCATCTTTAATGGCGTTAATCACTTCTTCACTCGTGATTTCAATTTGGTCCTTATAGCTTTTGTCGTCTATTTGAATAACCAGCGGTAAAACTTCTATACCTAATTCATGCGCTCTTTCTAAGCTTAAATCAGAACAACTGTCAATTAGTAGTCTCATAATATTCCTCCTTAAGGATTTAGACGTAAATCGAAGAAGTCGTTTAAGAAGTGTCCGATTCCATCATTATTATTGTTATATTTAGTAACATATTTAGAAATCGCTTTGATGTCATCGATACCATTCTTCATAGCTACACCATGTTCAACATACTGCAACATCTCAGTATCGTTATCTTCATCGCCAAAAGCGATTGTATTCTTCTGTGGAATATCTAGGTAAGATCTTGCATAATCAACGCCAACAGCTTTGTTAATTCCTTTTTTGATTATTTCAAGTACTGGATATGGTGCCCCCCAGCGTCTTTGTTCAATGACTTCTGCAAAGAGTTCATCTAATGTTTTTCTAATCTGAGGCATTTCTGATTCTTCTGCCTGCACTAGTATAGATGTCACTTCTTCTTGGACTGTCTTATCTAACTCTCCAACACTTATCTTAGGATCACCCATAGTAAAGGCATCGAAAAGTACACTGTCATGATAATGCATATATATGTTGTCTTTAACTTCTGCAACAATATTTTTAATATTTAATTCAGGAACTTTTTTAGCAATTTGCTGAGTGACCTCTTTAGTTAAGGTTTCATGTTTATTAATGAAATTGAAGTCAGTTGGATGGTGGACAAAGGCACCATTGAAGTTGACGACAGGTGTTGTGAGTTTTAATTCTTTATAATAAGGTACGGTTGCTCTATAAGGACGGCCAGTAGAAATCATTAGTTCATGCCCTTCTTGTTTAAGCGTCGTAAGCACTTGTTTTGTAAAAGGACTAATCTTTTTTTCATCTGTTAAAAGCGTGCCGTCTAAGTCTAAACAAATTAAATACTTGTCCATATAAATCTCCCTTTTGTCAGTGTTTAAGAATAATGTTTCTTCTCAATAATAGCATTTATATTTAAGGAATGTATAATTTTTGGTATAGTAAGTATTATATAGTAAGTAAGGAGTGATTATCTTGGATAAAGCTATGGAAGAAAGCATGTACGGTGCGTTAGAGAATGTTATTGACCCGGAGCTCGGTATCGATATAGTAAACTTAGGTTTAGTTTATGGCGTCAACTTAGATGATGAAGGCACAGCTGGAGTCGAAATGACTTTAACATCAATGGGTTGCCCAATGGGACCTCAAATTATTGGTCAGGTGGAACACGTTTTAATGGAACTACCTGAAATCAAAGATGTAAAAGTTGCAATCGTCTGGAACCCACCATGGGATAAGGATAAGATGAGCCGTTACGCTAAAATTGCTTTAGGCGTAAGCTAAGTTAAATATTTTTGAACAGAAAATTCCACGAAGATGATCTTCGTGGAATTTTTTATGCCCAAATAAATTGATATAAAATAGCGAAAGTACCAAGTGCGAAACAATAGTAAGTAAAGATAATTAAATTTCCTTTTTCCATGATGTTCTGTAACCACTTAACTGCAAAGTAAGTTGCAAAGAGTGTGATTACAAAAGCGATTAAATATGCGAGCCAAAGGGTATTCATATTTGGATCATTCACAATATCTCCTACAGAAATGAGTGCTGTTCCAAGTGACACAGGTATATATAGTAGAAAAGCGAATCGTAAAGCATTTTTCTGACTTAAACCTACAGCAATTGAACCAACAATTGTTGCACCACTACGAGAAATACCAGGCGTTAGAGCAATACATTGTGATAATCCAACGATGATTGAATCCTTGATTGTAAGGTCACCATCTCTTTTATCGCCTCGTTTATTTTTAATAAACCAAAGTGCGATACCAGTGACAAACAGCATAAGACCAACAAAACCTACAGAGATGTTTTCACCAATGAAATCTTTTAAGAGAAGTCCAGCTACACCAGCAGGTATAGTGGCGATAATAAGACAGATTGTATATTTGAAATCAGTGATGGCTTCTTGATCTCTGGCACCTTGTACTAGGTATCTCCATAAATTTTTAATAATGCTAATAATATCGTGTCTATAAACAAATAAAATGGCAAGAAGGGAAGCGGTGTTTAAGAAAATCTCAAACGATAATCCTTGTGCTTCGATATTAAAAATTTCACGTGCGATAACAAGGTGACCACTAGAAGAAACCGGAATCGGTTCAGTCACACCCTGTAAGAGACCTAGAAAGGCGTATTTAATTAAAGTTATAAGTTCCATGCAAAAAATCCTCCTTATTTTGCCCAATATTTAATATATATTAAAACGTCTCTAAATGCTACTATTTACTTGATTATTTCACATAAAGTTGTATAATAAATATATGGTCAAATTTGGTCAAACTAATTTATTACTTACTAGAGGTGAGTTAAATGGACATTAATAAAATGACTGTCAAAGTACAGAGCATTATTGAACGTGCTCAAAGCTTATCAGTCGAAGAAAAATTACAATCTATTGAAATTGAAGCAGTCATTATCGCCATGTTAACGATTGATGACAGTATGGCAAGAGATATATTGGAACGTGCCAATATAGATGTTGATCCGTTAATTGAAAAGTATAAAGATAAACTAGCTAAACATAATAGTATTACAGGGGACAACATCGAATACGGTGTGTATATGTCAGCTGGATTTAATAAGCTGTATCAAGCTGCTGAAAAAGAAATGACCCAGATGGATGATAGTTTTATTTCCCAGGAACATATGCTTCTTGGAAGTTTATCTAGCGATTCATTAATGAAAGAAACTGTTGGCAATAAAAGTGAAGTGATTAAAGAAATTATTAAAAAAATAAGAGGGGGTAACCATGTGACAAGTCAAAATCCCGAAAATCAATATGAAGTATTAGAAAAATATGGACGCGATTTAGTAGAAGATGTGAGAAACGGTAAGGTCGACCCTGTAATTGGTCGAGATGAAGAGATTCGTGACACCATTCGCATCTTGAGTCGTAAAAGAAAAAATAACCCAGTCTTAATTGGGGAACCTGGTGTGGGTAAAACAGCCATTGTTGAAGGACTAGCTCAAAGAATTGTACGTAAAGACGTACCAGACAGTCTCCTAGATAAAACAGTATTTGAACTGGACTTAACTGCACTAGTTGCAGGTGCCAAATATCGAGGAGAGTTTGAAGAAAGATTAAAAGCAGTGCTAAAAGAAGTTAAAGAATCAGAAGGTCGTATTCTGCTCTTTATTGATGAAATTCATATGTTAGTTGGAGCAGGTAAAACAGATGGTGCCATGGATGCCGGAAATATGTTGAAACCAATGCTTGCACGTGGTGAATTACATTGTATTGGGGCAACGACAATCAATGAGTACCGTGAATATATTGAAAAGGACTCAGCTTTAGAACGACGCTTCCAAAAAGTACAAGTCCCAGAACCTGATGTCGAAGATACAATCTCTATTCTACGTGGTCTTAAAGAACGCTATGAAGTGCATCACGGTGTTAGAATAACTGACCGTGCACTTGTCGCTGCAGCTGAACTGTCTGATCGTTATATTACAGACCGCTTTTTACCGGATAAAGCTATTGATTTAATGGACCAAGCCAGTGCAACAATACGTACTGAAATGGGCTCAAATCCAACAGAACTAGATCAAATTAATCGTAAAGTGATGCAGTTAGAAATTGAAGAACAGGCACTTAAAGATGAAGATGATCAAGTATCTCGTAACCGCCTAAATGAATTGCAAGAAGAACTTGCTGATATGAAAGAAGAACAAGCAAGTCTTCAAAATAAAGTAGAAAAAGAAAAAGAAGAAATTGCTCGAGTGAACGAAAAAAGAGCAGCAGTTGATCAGGCGCGTCAGGAGTTAGAAGACGCAGAGAATAATTATGAGTTAGAAAAAGCTGCCAAACTTAGACATGGAACTTTACCACAGCTAGAAAAAGAACTGTCTGAGTATGAAGCAGAACTACAAAAAAACAGTTCTGATGATAACCGTATTATTAGAGAGGTTGTTACAGAAGAAGAAATTGGCTTTATCGTCAGCCAATGGACAGGCATACCAGTAACTAAGCTCGTGGAAACAGAAAGAGATAAACTACTAAAACTTTCAGACATTCTTCATGAAAGAGTAGTCGGTCAAGATGAAGCGGTAGATTTAGTAGCTGATGCTGTCATTCGTGCGAGAGCAGGTGTTAAGGATCCTAACCGTCCGATTGGTAGCTTCCTCTTCTTAGGACCGACTGGTGTCGGTAAGACAGAACTAGCTAAAGCTTTAGCTGCTACTATGTTTGATTCAGAAAAACATATGATTAGAATCGATATGTCTGAGTATATGGAAAAACATTCAGTCTCTAGATTGATTGGTGCACCACCAGGATATGTCGGCCATCAGGCAGGCGGTCAATTAACCGAAGCAGTAAGACGTCAACCATACTCTGTTATACTTTTAGATGAGGTCGAAAAAGCACATTCAGACGTTTTTAACATCCTTTTACAATTACTAGATGAAGGACGATTAACAGACTCAAAAGGTCAAAGTGTTAACTTTAAAAACACAATTATTATCATGACTTCAAATATCGGTTCCCAACATCTTTTAGACACCGTCGTCCAAGGTGGAGAACTAAACGATAAAACCCGTGAAGTTGTCATGAATGAAGTTCATAAGTATTTCAAACCTGAGATTATTAACCGTATGGATGACATCGTCATGTTCAGTCCACTATCACAGAATAATATGACAATGATTGTTGACCGTATGTTAGTTGATTTAAATAACCGCTTAAGTGATCAACACTTACACCTAGATGTTTCTAAAGAGGTTAAAGAGTGGGTAGCAGAAAGCTCTTATGAACCACAATTTGGGGCAAGACCAATGAAACGTTTCATTCAAAGACAAATTGAAACACCACTTGCTCGTAAAATAATTGCTAACGATTTACCAGAAGGTACGAATATCGTTGCAAATCTAAAAGATGGTCAAGTTGTATTTGACTTAAACTAAAAAAAGCTTGGGTTGGGACAAAAGTCCTGGCGAAGTAAGTGATATAGCTTTGCAATCTTATATTTGAAATGCTCCCCCTTAAGTAGAAAAACTTAAGGGGGAGCATTTTTATTTTGAGACGGAATTTATGTTATAGGAATGGTGATAAGTCATGTAAAAAAATCTGATTAAGTCCATAATATTGTGTAATAAAGAAAAAGAGTCAAATCAGATCTCTATAGTACAATGTAGTTACCACAACAAACATTGATGGGAGAGATATGAAATGACTCAATTAAATATTAACTTAAATGTGGACAAATTTACAATAGAGATTATATAGATTTTTACTTTTTTGTCTATCAGGCATCATTTCTGACATGTCCAATAGACTTTTCAGCTCATTTTGTCTATACGATATCATTTATGACATGTCCAATAGACTTTTCAGCTCATTTTGTCTATACGATATCATTTATGACATGTCCAATAGACTTTTCAGCTCATTTTGTCTATACGACATCAGTTTTGACATGCCCAATAGACTTTTCAGCTCATTTTGTCTATACGACATCATTTTTGACATGCCCAATAGACTTTTCAGCTCATTTTGTCTATTTGACATCAATTCAGACACATTCAATGGAATTTTCAATACTTTTAATAAAAAAGCTAGACTTATATCCCAACTCCAATCCATATTTATTTTTGTGTATCTTTAATTGCTTGATCAACTTCTTCTATATATTGTGTATATTCTTCGTCAGTCCAAGTCAGCGTATCTGCCAGTAATCTTTCTATGCCTCGTCGATACTTTTCAACTTCTTCTATAGCAAAGTATAGTTTACCGCTACGTCTAACTAGAAAGTCAGTTGGTTTAACGACCATTTCGTGTAAAACAGAATAGATGACTTCAGCATATAAGGATTTTGGTAAATCATATTTTTTATGATTGTCATTACTAATACCTGCATATTGATACACATCTTCGGCATTCGATCCATATTTAAGAGCAAGCATATGGCCTTCTTCTATAGTTAGACCATAGCTCGGAGCTTTACGACTGACTTGTTCGGCATAATTGGTATAGCCGACACTACCACCAACGTCTCCACCTGAAATCGTCTCATCTTTAGTCGATACTTTTTTAATGGTCATCTTATATTTTCTTTTTAGAACATCACTAACAACATCTATAATTTCTTCAGCCATATGGCGATAGCCAGTCAATTTGCCACCAGCAATGGTAATTAAACCACTATCACTGTGCCAAATTTCATCCTTACGTGAAATAGCTGATGCATTTTTACTCTTTGCAGCTTGGATTAAAGGGCGAATTCCTGCCCAGGAGGATTCAATCATATCACTCGAAATTTGAAGGGATGGAAACATATAGTTGATGGCATTAACTAGATAATCCTTATCTTCTTTATTGGCTATAGGTGTAACTTTATCTTCTGTATAAAAAGTGTCAGTCGTACCGACATAAGTTTTTCCTTGTCTAGGAATAGCAAAAATCATTCGACCATCATTTTCAGTGTCAAAGTAGACAGCCTGTGTTAAAGGAAAATCTTCTTGTTTAAAGACGATATGGACACCTTTTGTATGAATTAAATGCTTTTTATCTTGTGTGGATTCACCATTAATATTTCTGATGTCGTCTACCCAAGGACCAGCAGCATTAACGACAGTTTTGGCATGTATTGTATAATTTTCTTTCGACAAGGTATCTGTCGCTGTGACACCACAAACTTGACCGTCTTGGTAGATAAAACCATCAGCTTTTAAATAGTTTACTAAGTCAGCGCCATAAGTCGCAGCTTTTTTCATAACCTCTATTGTTAATCTAGAGTCATCAGTTTTATATTCTACGTAATAGCCGCCACCTTTAAGACCAGTTTTTTTGATGTGTGGCACCTTGTTTAAGACTTCTTTTTTTGACAGCATATGTCGGCGTTCGTTCTTATCCACAACTGCTAGAGAATCGTAAACTTTTAAACCGAGACTAGTGGTGAATTCACCAAACGTGCCGCCTTTATGAAAGGGGAGTAACATCCACTCTGGTGTTGTTACATGTGGTCCATTTTCGTAGACAATTGCGCGTTCTCTTCCTGTCTCTTTAACCACACCGACCTGTAATTGTTTTAAGTAGCGTAAGCCACCATGAATGAGTTTGGTCGAACGGCTAGATGTACCTTCTGAAAAGTCTTGCATCTCTACTAGGGCAACATTAAGCCCCCTCATACTTGCATCTAAGGCGATACCTGCACCAGTGATACCGCCACCTATAATAAGTAAATCATATTCTGTTTTCGCCATATGCTCGATTTTGTGACTTCTAGTGAGTGCGTTTAACATGACTTTCCTCCTAATATACACATTAATTTGGTTTAAAGACTTGTGTTGCTTTCACTGCTGTTTGCCATCCTTGGTAAAGCTTATCTCTAGTGTCTTTAGACATATTCGCTGTGAAGACTGCTTCTGTGTCATTCAATTCTCTGAGTGCATCTTGGGAGTCAAAAAATCCTGTGGCAAGGCCCGCTAGATAAGCAGCACCTATAGCAGTGGATTCTAGTATGACAGGACGCTCTACAGTTGTACTCAGTAAATCAGCTTGAAATTGCATGAGAAAGTCATTAGCGCTTGCTCCGCCATCTACTCTCAATTTATCAATCGACATATTTGCATCTTTTTGCATAGCGTCGATGACATCTCTTGTTTGATAAGCAACTGCTTGTAAGGTTGCTCTAGTGATGTGAGCTTTAGTCGATCCTCTACTTAAACCGAAGATTGCACCTCTAGAGTCAGAATCCCAGTAGGGTGCACCAAGACCTGTAAAGGCTGGAACAACGTAGACCCCGTCACTTGTTTTGACTGATAGAGCCTCATCTTCACTCATTTTTGAATCTGAGAAGAATTTCAAACCATCTCTCAACCACTGCACAGCACTACCTGCTACAAATATTGAACCTTCTAGAGCGTAGTTAATTTTTCCATCGATGCCAGAAGCAATGGTCGTAATCAAACCATTATTACTTTTTTTAGGTGTGGAGCCAGTGTTTAAAAGTAGAAAACATCCAGTACCATAGGTGTTTTTTGCTTCTCCTTTATTGAAACAAGTCTGACCGAATAGGGCAGCTTGTTGATCGCCTGCCATGCCAGCTAAAGGTATGTTGTAACCAAAAAAATGAGATTTTGTTGTATAGCCATATATTTCGCTTGAGGATTTAACTTCTGGCAGCATGCTTTTAGGTATATCTAAAATAGCGAGTAGTTCATCATCCCAAGATAAATCATAAATATTATATAGTAGAGTGCGGCTGGCGTTGGTGTAGTCAGTGATATGATGTTCGCCTTCAGTAAACTTCCATATTAACCAGCTGTCAATTGTACCAAATAAGAGTTCTCCATTTTTTGCTTTTTCTTTTGCACCATTTACGTGATCTAGAATCCATTTAATTTTAGTCGCAGAAAAATAAGGGTCGATTACGAGACCAGTTTTCTCTTTAAAAACTTCCTCCAAACCATCTTCTCTTAAGTCTCGACAAATATCATTTGTTTGCCTAGACTGCCAGACAATCGCATTATAGATTGGAAGACCTGTTTCTTTATCCCAAACGACTGTCGTTTCTCTTTGATTAGTAATACCAATCGAATCTATTTGAGCTGGAGTAATATTGTTTTCAATTAAAACACTCCCAACAACGCTAAGAACAGAACTCCAAATTTCATTAGCGTTATGTTCAACCCATCCTGATTGAGGGAAATATTGCCTGAATTCTTTTTGGCTTGAAGCGACAATATCTCCATTTTTGTCTACAAGAATTGCTCTTGAGCTTGTTGTACCTTGGTCGATAGCCATAATGTATTTCTTCATAGCTTCCTCCTAGATTATCCATTTTTAATTAGAAGACTATACCCTTTTATGGATATTTTAAAATAAACAATAAAAAAAACTAGATTTCAGAAGAAATCTAGCTTAGTGTTGGTCGCCTGCATTCGGGTCTTTTGAAATGTTTGTCAAAGCATCCATAACAAAAACTGCGAAAGATATAAATAATGCGAGTAAAATACCAGTCCAAAAATTAAGTGGACCTCCGCCTGCAAGGCTGTTAAGTATAAAGTTTACCATTTGCATTAATAAAAATGCCCAAAAGAATGTAACGAGATATCTCATTTTGAGAGCCTCCGTATCAACGTATTTATACATAATATTTTACAGTAAAAAACTCATAAAGTATAGCCATAAAATTTTTTCCTTGAAAACGCTTGCAAAAATTATTGTTGTTGAATAGAATTGACTTACAAACAGTTATACATCATTGCATAAAAATAAATATAAAACAGAAAATTGTAAATTTTAAGAAAATTTTTATTGTCACTCTTTGGATATAACTATACAATATAAAACAACAGAAATAGAATTAAGCAGAAAATCGTTTAACAAAGGGAAAGTACAGGTGATTTAAGTGGAAGAAAACCTTCTCAGTGTAAGGAATTTAACAACATCCTTCAAAATTGATGGAGAATACTATCCAGCAGTGGATGATGTCTCATTAGATATTAAACCTAATGAAGTAGTCGCCTTAGTTGGAGAGTCAGGATCAGGTAAGAGTGCAACAGCCTTTTCTCTTATGAAACTACACCGTGCAGCAAGAATCGAGGGAGAAGTTTTATTCAATGGTAAGGATCTTATGAAGATCAAAGAGAATAAGATGAATACAATTCGAGGCGGAGAACTATCAATGATCTTCCAAGATCCAATGACAGCTCTAAACCCTCTGATGAAAATTAAGTATCAAATTATGGAAACGCTTAAGATTCATAAGACAAAGAGAAAAGAAGATAGGGAAGAATATGCAATTGAGCTTTTAAGAAGGGTAGGAATTCCAAGAGCAGAAAGAGTTGGGGAATCATTCCCTCATGAACTTTCAGGTGGTATGAGGCAACGTGTTGTTATTGCCATTGCGATTGCCAATCGTCCGAAGTTATTAATTGCCGATGAACCAACAACAGCACTAGACGTTACCATCCAGGCTCAGATTTTGGATTTAATTAGAGAGTTACAAGATGATTTAAATTCAGGTGTTTTACTAATCACTCACGACTTAGGTGTCGTTGCAGAGATGGCAGATAGGGTTGCAGTTATGTATGCCGGGCAAATTGTTGAAATTGCACCAGCTAGAGAATTGTTTAAAGACCCGAAACATCCATACACGAGATCTCTGTTGAACTCTTTACCGAGCGATGATGTACAAGGATCTAAATTACATGTCATTGAAGGTGTTGTTCCACCTTTAAATAAAATGGAAAGAGATTCTTGCCGTTTTGCACCACGTATTCCGTGGATTGATGATGATGAACATGAACACAATCCACAGTTAAGAGAGATCAGTCCAAATCATTATGTTCGCTGTACTTGTTATAAGAATTTTTATCTTAAATCTGATAGAGAAACATCTATTGAAGTTGAAGCGGCACAAATGGAAGAAATAGACGAGGTGACAGAATGAGTAACCTTCTTGAAATCAAAGATTTAAAAGTATATTACCCAATTAGGGGTGGTTTCTTTAATACCGTTAAGGATTATGTCAAAGCAGTTGATGGGGTGTCACTGACTATACCAGACGGTACTACATATGGACTTGTAGGGGAGTCCGGTTCGGGGAAAACAACAACAGGTAAGGCAGTGATTGGACTTAACCATATCACTGAGGGAGAAATTTTATTTAAGGGGAAAGCAATTAGCGGTAGTGGTAAATCAGTGGAGAATTCAAAGGAGATTCAAATGATTTTTCAGGATCCTTATTCTTCATTAAATGTACGTAAACGTGTCTTTGATATCGTTTCTGAACCGATTAGAAATTATCATAAACGCACTAAAGATGAGCTTATAGCTGAAGTTTTGGGGTTACTACAAAAAGTAGGATTGCCACCAGGCTCTCTCTATAAATACCCACACGAATTCTCAGGGGGACAAAGACAGAGAATTGGGGTCGCAAGAGCGATTGCTTTAAATCCGGAATTGATTATTGCAGATGAACCAGTTTCCGCTCTAGATGTATCAGTTCAGGCTCAAGTTTTAAACTTCATGCAAGATATTCAAGAAGAAATGAACTTAACAATGCTCTTCATCGCACATGACTTAGGGGTAGTCAGACACATGTGTCAGCATATCGGCATTATGTATCAGGGTCGTCTAGTTGAAGAAGGTACAACTGAAGAGATTTTTAATAATCCTCAACACCTTTATACGAAGCGACTCATTGCAGCGATACCAGATACAGATGTAGATAAGATTGAAGAGAATCTTGAAGTTCGTCAAACGATTAAAGAAGAGTATGAAGAACATTTCCATGAATATTTAGATGAGGAAGGTAAGGCATTGCCGTTGGTAAATATTTCTCCGACGCATAAAGTCGCTTTACCTGCAAAGGGGTGACGCTTGAATGATTAAATTTATTATTCGACGACTAATAATTTCACTGCCACAAGTTATTTTATTAAGTATATTAGTATTCTTTATCGGTTCACTTATGCCAGGTGATGCTTTAAGTGGACTCATTGACCCAACCATACCAGTCGAACAGATCGAGCGTCTAAGAGAACAAATGGGCTTGAATGATCCATGGTATATCCAGTACAAAGACTGGGTTGTAGCCATGTTACAAGGTGACTTTGGACATTCATTCTTCAAACAACAACCAGTACTCGATGTCATCGGTGATCGTATGTTGAATACAGTTTGGTTAGGTTTATTCTCAACAGTATTAATCTACTTAATCGGTCTACCACTTGGATTAATTTCAGGTCGTTGGAATGATTCATTGTTAGATAGTGCGATTACTGGATACACATACTTAGGATTTGCAACACCAACATTCATCTTCGGTCTTGTAATGCTCTTAGTATTTGGTTATACACTTGGTTGGTTACCAACTGGAGGATCCGTCGGTGTCGGTGTGACACCAGGAACGCTTGAATATGTAATCAGTAAGTTCCAACACTTAGTATTACCAAGTTTCTCTATTGCACTGATTGGTTTAGTTGGAACGGTTCAATATTTAAGAAGTGGAATTATTGAAACTAAGCAAAAAGACTTCGTTACTTTAGCGCGTGCTAAAGGGGTATCTGAAGGTAAAGTGTATACAAAACACATTTTCAGAAACTCAATTCTACCTATCGCAGCATTCTTTGGATATGAAATTACATCACTGTTAGGTGGATCACTATTTATTGAAACAATTTACGGATACCCAGGTATGGGTCGTTTATTCCTAGAATCAATTTCTATTCGCGACTTCTCAGTTGCTAACGTCTTGATTTTAGTCTTCGGTATGTTATCGATACTCGGTGCATTACTGTCAGATATTATTTTAAGCATTGTGGATCCTCGTATCCGCATCAAATAAGGAGGGGTGTAAATGTCAGAGAAAGATAAGAACAAAGATGAGCAATATAAAAACTATGAGCATGATGACGATACAGATAATAAGGACCACACCCCAACGAAAGTGCGGGACGGTTTCCAAATAGAAGATGAAAAATCTTCAAGTGAAGCAAGAGAACTAGATATGAGTATTAAAGCAGATCTTCCTCATGGTGTAATGGGGCAGGGTGCAACTGATATGAAACGCTTACCTAAGAGTAAGCCAGGTTGGAGAATCTTATTTGAAGAAGTTATTTCAGATAAACTCGCCTTATTCTCACTGATTATTTTAGTGATTATTACAGCTTATGTATTCGGATTGACTATGTTTTTAAATCAATCAGAAATTGTTAAGGTTGACCTATTTTCTATCAACCAACCACCTAATGACACTTTTAGATTAGGAACTGACTATGGTGGCCGTGATATTTTTGGTCAATTAATTATCGGTACTAGAAACTCATTAGCTATTGGTATTTTAGTTACTGTTATTAGTGTTGGTTTTGGAATAGTTTACGGTGTCGTTTCAGGATACTTTGGTGGACATATAGATAATGCGATGATGCGTGTTGTCGACTTCTTCATGGTTCTACCATTCTTAATGATCATCGTAGTATTTGTTGCAATCGTTCCAACTTATGATATTTGGACATTCTCACTTATCATGGCAGCCTTCTTATGGACGGGAACTGCAAGACTTATACGTTCAGTTGCTATGCAGGAAAGAGAACTCGATTATGTTAATGCATCTAGAACACTAGGCTCATCACACATCAAGATCATCTTTAAACAGGTAATGCCTAACTTAGTCGGTCTAATTATCGTTAATGGTACCTTGTCACTTGCAGCCAATATCGGTATTGAGTCAGGTCTATCATTCATCGGTTTCGGTTTCCCTGAGAGTACACCATCACTTGGTACTCTAATGGCATATGCGATTCAAACACAAACACTGCAAAACAGATGGTGGATATGGGCACCTGCTGCCATTCTCATCCTAGTGTTAATGCTATGCGTTAGAAATATTGGTGAAGCACTTAGACGTGCAGGGGATGCTAGACAGCGTAATGCATAAAAATAACACAATTTTCTAAAAATTATCTTGTATGTCTGAATTATTATGCTACTATGAATAATAAGTAAAGATTACAAAAAATGTATGCTTAACTTCGATACATAAGTTCAGGGTCTGGGCTTTGTATATATATCAAAAAAAGAACAAAGGAGGAAGAACAATGACTAAAATTTCTTGGTCAAGGCTTTTATTCTTCATGATGTTAGCGCTTGTCCTTGCACTTGCTGCATGTGGCGGAGGCGACGAATCATCTGAAGATTCATCTGACGAGTCTAGTGATGATGCATCATCTGATGAATCAGGAGATACAGCAGAAGGGGGAGGCGAAATCTACAACTATGAAGATTTCCCTAAAACAGTTTCTAATACAGGAGATCCATCAGGTGAGGGTACATTAAACATCGGTTACTCTTCTGATACACCATTTGAAGGTACATTAAACTGGGCTTTCTATAACGGTGCACCAGATGCAGATATGATGGCTCACTTTGATGAAGCAGTATTATCTATGAATGCTGACTTCCAGTATACAAATGATGGTGCGATCACATACGAAATCAACGAAGACGATAAAACAGTAACATTTACTGTTCGTGATGGTGTTAAATGGCACGATGGCACTGATTTAACGATTCAAGACTACGTTTCATCATATGAAGTAATCGGTCATCCTGATTATGATGGTGTCCGTGGTTCTACAGATGGCTTTACATTAATTGAAGGATTTGAAGAGTACCGTGCAGGAGATGCAGATGAAATCTCAGGTATTGAGATTGTTGACGATAAAACTGCAGTATTTACTTACAAAGAGCTTGCACCATCACTCACTGCTGGTGGTTTCTGGGCTTATGCTTTCCCAACTCACTACTATGAAGGTGTAGAAGTTAAAGATATGGCAGCAGCACCACAAACTCGTGAGAATCCAATTGGTATTGGACCTTACAAAGTAGATTCAATCGTATCTGGTGAATCTATCTCAATGTCTAAATTCGAAGATTACTGGCGCGGTGAGCCAGGACTTTCAGAAGTTAACGTTCGTGTAATTGCACCATCTTCAATTGCGAGTGCAGTTGAATCAGGTGAAGTTGACATTGCTAAGAGCTTCCCAACTGACCAATTCCCAGATGTCGCTGACATGGAAGGTGTAGAATGGTTATCAAACGTTGAAGGTTCATACACTTACATCGGTTTCAAACTTGGTTCTTGGAACGCTGATGAAGGTAAAGTAGACTACAAACCAGAAGAAATGAAAATGGGTGACGTAGAATTACGTCGTGCAATGTGGCATGCAGTTGATAACGATGCGATTGGTGAAAGATTCTACAACGGCTTACGTTGGAAGGCAACTTCTCTAATTACTCCATACCATGCAAACTGGCATGAAGAAATTGAAGTACCTGAATACGATCCAGAAGAAGCAAATCGCATTCTAGATGAAGCTGGTTACGAAGATACTGATGGCGATGGTATGCGTGAGACTCCTGAAGGAGAACCACTTGAAATTAACTTTGCGTCAATGTCTGGTGGAGATATCGCTGAACCACTTGCAAACTACTACATCCAGTCTTGGAGAGATGTTGGATTAAACGTATCACTTACTAATGGTCGTCTAATCGAATTTAACACATTCTATGACATGGTTGAAAATGACGATCCTGAAATTGATATCTACCAAGGTGCTTGGGGTGTTGGTTCTGATGTTGACCCATCTGGTCTATATGGTCCGACTGCTCCATTTAACTACACTAGATATGAATCAGAAGAAGCGACTGCTTTACTAGAACAAGGTAACTCAGAAGAAGCACTTGATATCGACCGTAGAAAAGAAATCTACAACGAGTGGGCTGAGTTAATGGCAGAAGAAATTCCTGTAATTCCTACACTTTACCGTGCATTCGTTACTCCAGTTAATGAAAGAGTAATTAACTACTCTGAAGACTATGAGTACAATGAAGATCTATTATGGTACCGTGTTGGTGTAGAAGACGCAGAATAATAGAAATATTGAGCACTGAAATCCTTAAGGATTTCAGTGCTTTTTTCATGAATAAAAGTTAGTTTAAAATTGCCTAAAGGGCCGACTTATGCTAAATTAGTACCTAGTAATATAATGAGATTATAAGGTGTGAATATAATGACAAATGTAGGTATTCTCGGCATGGGTTCATATGCACCAGAAAAAGTATTTACGAATTTTGACTTCGAAAAAATACTTGATACTTCTGATGAGTGGATTAGAGAGATGACTGGTATTGAAGAAAGACGTTTTGCTGAAGATATGGATACGAGTGATATGGCTTTAATTGCAGCAGAAAGAGCAATTGAAGATTCAGGAATCTCTAAAGATGACATTGACTTTGTCGTAGTAGCAACATCGACTGGTGAACATAAGTTCCCGACAGTTGCTAATACAATACAAGATAAATTAGGTTTAAAAAATGTGCCTTCAGTAGATCAATTAGCAGCTTGTTCTGGTTTTATATACGGTTTAGCATCTGCTGAAATGTTTGTAAAATCTGGTCGATATAAAAATATCTTAGTCGTCGGTGTAGATAAGCTCACTAAGATTACAGATTTTGAAGATCGTTCAACAGCAGTACTTTTCGGCGATGGTGCTGGAGCTGCTGTTGTAGGAGAAGTAGATGAAGGATTTGGAATTAAATCTTTCGAACTTGGAAGTAAAGGCTCAGGCGGAAAATATCTATATGGTGATAAAGAAAAAGGCTATATCCGTATGAATGGGCGAGAGGTATTTAAATTTGCAGTCAGACAAATGGGTGAATCTAGCGTCAACGTAACAGAAGCTGCAGGTTTATCAACTGAGGATATTGATATGTTAATTCCGCATCAAGCTAATATTAGAATTATGAATGCGGCACGAGAGCGCATGGGCTTGCCATATGATAAAATGAGTGTAACCGTGGATAAATATGGGAATACTTCTGCTGCATCGATTCCACTTAGTTTAGACTATGAGATTAAGAATAATCGCATAAAGGCCGGAGACAATATTGTACTGGTTGGATTTGGCGGCGGTCTAACTTGGGGCGCAGTATGTTTAACTTGGGGAAAAAGAAGGAGGACTCTTAGATGAGTAGAAAAAGAGTTGTAATTACCGGTTTAGGTGCAGTGACACCGATTGGTAATACTGCTAAAGAAACATGGGCAAATGCCTTAAAAGGAAAGAATGGTATCGCAGAAATTACAAATATCGATACTGAGCAGTTCAATGTTCATATCGGTGGCGAAGTTAAAAATTTAAATATAGAAGATCATATAGATAGAAAAGAAGCTAGACGTATGGATAAGTTTACTCAGTTTGCAATTATCGCAGCTGATGAAGCGGTTAAAGATGCTAAATTAGAAATTACAGATGATAATGCTGAAAGAATTGGCGTTTGGATTGGTTCTGGTATTGGTGGAATCCAATCTCTTGAAGATGGGTTTATCGCTTTAACAACTAAAGGACCAAGACGCGTTAGCCCATTCTTTGTACCAATGATGATTCCTGATATGGCGAGTGGTCAAGTATCAATTAGACACGGCGCTAAAGGACCGAATGGTGCGACTGTGACTGCGTGTGCAACTGGGACTAACTCGATTGGGGATGCTTTTAAAATCATCGAACGTGGACAAGCTGACGTCATGATTACTGGTGGAACTGAAGCACCAATTACCAATATGGGTGTAGCTGGTTTCCAAGCGAACAGAGCACTATCAAGTTCAAATGACCCAGACTATGCTTCACGACCGTTTTCTGCAGACAGAGACGGTTTCGTCATTGCAGAAGGTTCAGGTGTCGTTGTCATTGAAGAATTAGAACACGCTTTAGCACGTGGTGCGCATATCTACGCAGAGATCGTCGGCTATGGTTCAACAGGAGATGCTCATCACATTACAGCACCAGCACCGAACGGTGAAGGTGGCGCGCGCGCTATGAAAGAAGCATTAAAAGATGCAGGTATTGAAGCGGAGCAAGTTCAATACATCAATGCTCATGGTACAAGTACGCCATATAATGATGAATTTGAAACGATGGCAATTCGTACGGTCTTCAAAGACCATGCAGATAATCTTTTAGTTAACTCAACTAAATCTATGACCGGACACATGCTTGGTGGTGCTGGTGGTATGGAAGCAATCATTACTGCTATGAGTTTACAAGAAGGTAAAGTACACCCGACAATTAACTTAACGAATCAGGCACCAGAGTGTGATTTGAATTATGTTAAAGATGGTGCGGTAGACTTAGATATTGAGTATGCAATTTCAAACAGCCTTGGTTTTGGTGGACATAACGCAACACTTGTCTTTAAAAAATATCAAGCTTAATAAATGAAAAGTGGATTTGACTAAAAGTCAAATCCACTTTTTTTATGGAAAAATCTTATTTACGTTTACGTCCTAAACCGAGAGCTCTTTCCATTTTTTCAATCATTTTATCAGCTTTGAAACTCGCCTTGTCTCGGCCTTCATCTAAGATTTCATCGAGTTTATCACTATTTAAATAGTAATTATATTTATCTTGGAACTCTATTAAGAACTCTTTGACAACTTCGCCTAAATCTTTTTTGAATTCACCGTAGCTTAAGCCTTCATATTGCTGTTCTAAGTCACTTACTTTTTTATCAGTAAGAGAACTATAGATGGATAGTAAGTTTGAAATTCCTGGTTTATTCTCTTTATCATACTTAATTACTGTGTCTGAATCCGTCACTGCTGAACGTATTTTTTTAGCAGCTTGATTTGGATCATCTAAAAGCGTGATAAATGATTTTTGGTTATCATCACTTTTACTCATCTTCTTAGTAGGATCATTCAAACTCATTATTCTACCGCCGACTTCCGGTAATTTAATTTGAGGTAGAGTAAAGATATCGTTGTATTTAGCATTAAATCGTTCAGCAACATTACGAGTGTATTCAATATGTTGTGTTTGGTCATCACCAACAGGGACAACATCAGCATTATATAAGAGGATATCTCCTGCCATTAGTGGTGGATAAGTTAGTAAACCAACTGAAATACCGTCTCTTTGATTTTGTTTTCTTGCTTTATCTTTAAATTGAGTCATGCGCTCTAATTCACCAATGTAAGAAATACATTGCAACATCCAAGCAGCTTTTGCGTGAGCTGATACTTCACTTTGGATGAAGAGCGTAATCTTTTCAGGGTCTAAGCCACTTGCAAGGTAAATTGCAGCAAGTTTACGAGTATTCTCTCTTAGCTTCAGACGGTCTTGTGGAACAGTTATAGCATGTTGATCAACAATACAAAAGTAAGAGTCATATTGATCTTGTAACTCTACGAATTGCTTATAGGCACCGATGTAGTTTCCAATTGTCGGAATGCCGCTTGGCTGGACGCCAGAAAATAGTGTTTTCATTTTTTCACCTACAAAATTATTTATTATCTACAATATTAATACTCTTTGATTAATTGCGCAATTAGCTTAGAAAATTCAATCTGCTATATACTTTGACCTTATTTGATGTTACAATAAGTAAGTAGAGGGATATAAATGAGATAAAAGATTCAGAAAATTAATAAAAATTTTTTTAGATTATTACAATATTCTCATTTTATTTTAATGTTTATCCCCTATACTAAGAATTGTCAGCAAGAGACGGCAGTGTATACTTCAGTCAAATGTTTAGTATTTACTGTTTAAGGGAATAGACTCTTGTTAAATTAAAAATTGGAGTGTGAGTTACATGGTAGTATTATTTACTTCTCCAAGTTGCACGTCATGCCGCAAGGCAAAAGCATGGCTCCAGGAAAATGATATTTCATACACAGAGCGCAATGTATTTTCAGAGCCCTTAACTTTAGATGAGGTTAAATCAATTTTAAGAATGACTGAGTATGGAACAGAAGAAATTATTTCTACTCGTTCTAAAACTTTCCAAAAATTAAATGTTGATATCGATAGTCTTCCAATGAATGAGTTATACACATTGATTATGGAAAACCCTGGATTGCTTAGACGTCCAATTATTATGGATGAAAAACGTTTGCAAGTTGGTTACAACGAAGATGAAATTAGAAGATTCTTACCTCGTAGCATAAGAACTTTACATCTAATCGAAGCAAAACGCTTAGCAGAACTGTAAGTCTAGAATCATAGTATAAAGTAAATTGATATATATACAAAGAAAGAAGCCTGTAGATGATTTGCCATCTGCAGGCTTTTTGTCCTATAATAAATAGACAAATCTAAAATTTGGTATTATCTAAAAAACCCTAGTATAATAGGCAGAAATGATGGTAAGGGAGTGAAGAGGATGAGAATTGAGAGAGTAAACGACTCGACCATTAAGTTCTTTCTGACGTATACCGATATTGAGAGCCGTGGCTTCAATAAAGAAGATCTCTGGACGAATCGTCAACGAGGAGAAGAGTTCTTTTGGACGATAATGGATGAAGTGAATAATGAACAAACTGAAGACTTTGCCATGGATGGTCCTTTATGGATTCAAGTGCATGCTTTTGACAAAGGTATAGAAGTCGTCGTTTCTAAATCCCAAAATGAACACGATCCATACGGCATGGAACCTTACACCATGAATATAGAGAACCGTGATTTAGAGTCCTATATCAATAAAGCAATCGATAATGAACAAAATTATAATCATACGCATAACGATATTCCAGTAACTTCTGAACCATTAACAGTACACTTCAGTAATTTTGAAGATTTAATTAAATATAGTCATGAAACCGAACATGATGAGACAATCTATGAAGATTTACTATATGTCCTGGATGGTCAGTATTACTATCAGTTATTCTTTGACTACAGAATTCACTTTGATCGCATGGAAGGAATAGAAACAAAATTGCTCGAGTACAGTGAGCCAAGTCAAATTGCCACTGCTTACTTGGAAGAATACGGTAAAATTATCATGAGTAATAATGTTAGAAGGCAGATCAGAAGATATTTTCAAGAAAAATAATTAACTTGTTTCAAAAAAATATAAAACCTCTTTTATCTATATAAGTAGAATAAAGAGGTTTTTTTATGTTTTTAGCTAAAAATGAAACAGGACAACAAGTTTTAGCTGTTGATGGTCAAAAGGGTGTAAATTACTTCTGTTCAGTTTGCGATTCACCGGTCATTTTAAAATATGGGAAAATTAAAGTTCCACATTTTTCTCATCAGCATATAGAACATTGTACGAGATATTTATATAAGCGAGAATCACTCAGACATCTACAGTTAAAGCATGACTTATATAAAGAATTAAACAATTATTTTAATATTGCCATGGAATACTACTTAGCAGACATCGATCAAATACCAGACTTACTAATCAATCACCATACAGCATTAGAAATACAGTTGTCTCGTATTAGTCCGGACTTACTTAGTTCAAGGTCAAGAGGTTATTATAAGCAAGGTATAGATGTGATTTGGTTGCTTGAAGATAAAAAGATAAAAAAGGAAGGAGGATTATTAAAACTGAATCATTTTCAAATCTCAGCAATCACTAAGGGAGGACTTTATACAATTAGTGAAGCTGATTCTCTAATTAAAAGATATGATATTCGACATCATCTTGGTTTTAATCGATTTACTTACAAATTGGAAGAAGTTCCTTATCCTCAGATTTTAAAGGCTAGACAAAGTACGGTTGACTTAGGATATTTTAAAATGACTCGTGACCAAATTAAGTATTTAGTGGAAAAAGAAAGAGCACAAAGATCTGTTTTAAATCCGACGCTTAGTTATATGTATCAATTGAATCTCCAAGTTAAAGATTTACCTAAATTTCTTTACTTTGTTTCACCACTAGAGAAATATATTTTAAACTCACCGCTCGAGTGGAAGCTATATATTTACTATCATACATCACGTAATCGTTTTGCTTTAAATGATTTTAGACGCTTTATCAAGTTGAGAGTAATGTCAGATTTACCTGATCGAGATTTTCTCATTGATCAATTACTTCGTTTCTATATAAATATTTTTCGGTTTTCGGAATAAAATGCTTGAATTGACAGAAAATTATTGAGAAAATTGTCTTATCTAAACGGGAGGTATTTATAATGGGAAAACTAATTACTAGAGAACAGCAAGAAGTTGAAAACACATGGGATTTAAGCTCCATCTTTGAAAGTGACCAAGCCTTTGACCAAGCTTTTGAATCTATTGAGTCTAAACTAGATCAAGCGGAAAAGTTTAAGGGTGGTTTTGATTCATCAGATAAACTACTTGAAGCTTTAAAAACAGAGCGTGAACTCGGTAATGAACTGAGTAAATTATATGTCTATGCACATTTAAAACATGACCAAGATACTTCAAATGACACATATAGTGCTATGGAAACTCGTGCAAGAGGATTAGCCGTTAAATTTTCATCTGCTTGGAGTTTCTTAGTACCTGCAATTATGGAGATTCCAGAAGACACACTCCAAGCTTATGCAGAAGAAGACAGCTTTAAAGAGTTTAAATTTGATCTAATCAACCTAAATAAAAAGAGACCTTATATTTTAAGTGATAAAGAAGAACAGTTGCTTGCTGAAGCTGGAGAAGTGATGCATACACCATCTCAAGTTTATGGCATGTTCAATAATGCAGATATCACTTTTGAAGCTGCGGTTGATAAAGATGGTAAAACGCATGAATTGACTCAAGGTAATTTTATTGAATTATTAAAGTCTGAAGATAGAGTATTACGTGAATCTGCTTATAAAAACTTATACAGTTCTTATGACAAATTTAAAAATACCTTAAGTCAAACTTTAGCTGGTGAAGTTAATACTCATGTTTTTAGTGCATCGGCTAGAGGTTATGATTCAAGTAGACATCAAGCATTAAGTAACAATCATATTCCAGAGAAAGTCTATGACACACTTGTAAAAACTGTAAATGATAATCTTCATCTTTTACACAGATATACAGAAATCCGTAAAAAATTCTTAGAACTTGATAGTTTGAAGATGTACGATATGTATGTACCTCTTGTTGATGATGTTGATTTTAACATGACTTATGACAATGCTAAAGAATGGTTAGTTAAAGCATTACAACCACTAGGTGAGGAGTATATTAGCATCATTCAAGAAGGTCTAGACAATCGTTGGGTAGATGTATATCAAAACAAAGGTAAGCGAACTGGTGCTTATTCTTCTGGGACATATGGTACAAATCCATATATCTTGATGAACTGGCAGGACAATGTCAATAACTTATTCACTTTAGCTCATGAATTCGGTCATTCAGTCCACAGTTATTATTCAAGAAAAAACCAACCTTCAAATCTAAGTGGCTACTCAATATTTGTTGCTGAAGTGGCATCTACTTTTAATGAAGCACTCTTAGCCGATTATATGTTTAATAACTTAGAAGATGATAAGCAAAAACTTTATCTTTTAAATGAACAACTAGAAGGATTTAGAGGTACAGTTTTCCGTCAGACAATGTTTGCAGAATTTGAGCATAAAATTCATCAATTGAGAGAGTCCGGTCAACCATTGACTGCAGGTAAATTAAATGAAGTATATGGAGAGTTAAACAAGAAATACTTTGGTCAAGCAGTTGATTATGATGATGCAATTAGTGTGGAGTGGGCAAGAATCCCTCACTTCTATATGAATTATTACGTCTATCAATATTCTACTGGTTATTCTGCAGCAGCAAGCTTGTCTAAACAAGTATTAGAAGGTGGCAAAGATGTTGCCGAGCGTTATATTGAAGAATTCTTGAAAAAAGGCTCATCTAACTATCCAATTGAGATCTTAAAAAATGCAGGTGTAGACATGACTTCAAGCGAACCAATTCAAAATGCACTCCTAGTATTTGAAAAACAATTAGATCAATTTGAAGAATTGTTGAGTAAAATAGAGAAATAAGAATGTGAATTCGTTTACATTATGACAATAATGTGAAAAACTGTTCAAAGTGTTGCTCCATCCCAATAACCGTGTTATATTTAACTCATGAAAATTTTATCACTGAAAACATACCCCTTTGTTAACAGTATAAAATTTCTCCCATCCCCTTTGTTTGAGCAGTACATTATAGAAGATGTACTGCTTTTTTTATACAAAAAATAGGCTTAGAGTCTACTCTTAGATTCTAAGCCTATTTTAATGCTTATGTTGAAGACTTTCTTTAGTACTTTTCATTTGATAAAAATCTTGATTATCAACATTAATGACTTCTATTAAGCGTTGCAGTCTCAATTTTTTCAACTCATTTAGTAACAAACCCGCTCGCCATTCAAAAATTGTTTTTAGTTCATCGAAACTGACAAATTCATAGGCGCGGATATACTCTAATATACTTGGGAGTTGTTTCTTTTCTATTTCTATATTGAGTAGTTCATTGATGATATAAGTGTATATATGATAGGGATAAGATCCTTCAACTTTCACACCTTCTTCATGGACGTCACCAGAGAAAAACACCATTGTTGGAAGACTTTCTACATCCATTTCTCTATATACCGCTAAATCATATTTAAGCATGGTATCCAAGTTAGGCGATTGTAAATCTTGATGAAAAGTCGTGATATCAATACCAGCTAATCTTGCACTATCGTCAATCATTTCTTGGGTACAGATTGAATTTTTTGGAGAGATTCTATTGAATATATATCTGATAAAGGCTCTTGCTTTAGAGCGACCCTGTATTTCTGCTGCCTTGTAGGCTAGTGCGACATTATCCTTATTTGATGTAGACTGAGCCTGGCACTTAGTCAAGACCGATAGTGAAGGTGCTAATACCTTCTTAATCGATACATGGTCTCTATATTCAATGAGTAGTTTATTTATGATTGGTTCCATAGCGATACATTCTTTTGAAAACGGATCAAAGAAGTAATATATTTCAACTAGATGATTAGTCGGCTCCATTACGAGCATGTCATCATTTTTATTTTTGCTCACACTTTTCACCTCTGTATTCATGCACAAAATCAATCTTCGCTATTTACCATATGGTTTGCTGTTAGTGAGTATCTAGCCATTAGATATTCACGTAACTCCTCATCAAGACCAACATCCTTAATTGCTTTTTCCATATTTTCTAACCAAGCCTCACGTGCTTTTGGTGTGATTTTAAATGGCATATGTCTTGCACGCATCATTGGATGACCATATTTCTCATTATAAAGATTAGGCCCACCTAGAAATTGTGTTTGAAATAACTTTTGTTTATAAGCTGTTTCAGTTAAGTCATCTGGGAATAGGTGATTAATACGTTCATCTTTACCTACGTAACCGTAAAACGTATCGATCATTTCGTATAGTTTTTCTTTACCAATAATATTATAGACTAAAGGCATTAGTAACCCTCTTTCTGATTAGTTAGAACTTGAAAGAAGCGTGCGCTTTTAACTGTTTCTTCTCGTCGTACAATACCATATTCTGAAAGAATATGATTGATATCTGCTTGACCACTTGCAGTATCTGGCGCTTCGAATTCTAACTCATAATCTGTTTGTCCAAGATAAGTGCTCTTGTCTAAGACTAAAAGACCGCTTCGATAAGCTTTTTCTAGACGTTCTGTAATTAAACTGCCCTGTATTGAGAAATTGGTCATTTCTATATTCAGCTCGTTTAATTTAGTCTTTATGCTCTCAGGTATGATAGATTCATCTATGTGACTCCCTTGATTTAAGTTAACATCAACTTCACCTGAATATTCATAGACCACGTTTTGTCCTTCAGGTACTTTTAAAGTCATCATTTGTCTACCATCTTTAGTTCTAATTCGGAGCATTAATCTATGGTTTATTAAAGTAAGATCATCATTATCAATGTAGTAGTTAGTCTGAGTTTTAGCTACATCATTTTGGAAATGATTCTTTAATATATTATTATATTCTTCTTGAAGAAGTAAATTTTTAAATTCTATCTCTTTTTCAATCACGTACATCACTCCTCATTAGTATTATCCTTAATTACAAATAGTGTGTAAAGCAATCAGATTACATATAGAAGAATTCTGTTGATATGGTAAAATTAAAAGCGATAGATAGGAAGTTAGACCGTTAGGCGTGAGGAGGACTATAACATGGAAGAATGGAGTATATTTTTAGCGCCTTATAGACAAGCTGTTGAGGAACTGAAAATTAAGTTAAAAGGAATTAGAAAAGACTATCAGATTACCAGTCAATCATCACCTGTAGAATTTGTGACATCCAGGGTTAAGCCTGTCCAAAGTATCATCGAAAAAGCAAGTACCAGAAATATTCCTTATGATAATCTAAGGGCACAAATGTATGATATCGCAGGTATCAGGATCATGTGTCAGTTTGTAGATGATATCAGTGTAATCACAGAACATATTCGGTCAAGAAACGATATGAGAATAATTGAAGAAAGAGATTACATTGAAAACACTAAAGAGAGTGGTTATCGTTCCTATCATATAATAATTGAGTATCCTGTTGAAAGTGTACATGGCAGGATTAACATCCTTGCTGAAATACAGATACGTACACTTGCCATGAATTTTTGGGCAACGATTGAGCATACTTTAAATTATAAATATTCTGGTGAGTATCCACCTGAAATTAAAAATCGTTTACAAAATGCAGCTGAAGCAGCTTACTTACTTGATAAAGAAATGTCTGAAATACGTGAAGAGGTTCAAGAAGCTCAGAAATACTTTTCTAAGAAAAGAAACATATAGAAAGTGGTGGCAAGATGAGATTCGTAATCGTGTCTAAAGGAGATACTAAATCCAATTCATTAACTGATAAGATGGTCAATTACATGTTGGGTATGAATATGGTTTTAGATGAAGAGAATCCTGAAATTGTAATTTCTGTAGGTGGAGATGGGACTCTCTTACAAGCATTTCATCGCTATCAACATATTGTAAATCAAGTATCTTTCGTAGGTGTTCATACAGGACATCTAGGATTTTATGCAGATTGGGGACAAGATGAGGTCGAGCGGTTAATTATTGCCTTGAAAAATGATGAATTTGAGACTGTAGAATATCCTTTAGTAGAAGTGTTAATCCATTATGATACTGTGGGCATGGAAACTAAGTATCTGGCACTTAATGAGGCGACACTTAGAATGACAAATGGCTCAACACTAGTAATGGACGTTGAGATTCGCAATCGACACTTTGAAAGATTTAGGGGAGATGGCTTATGTATTTCAACCCCATCTGGTTCTACGGCCTATAACAAGGCTTTAGGTGGTGCCATCATTCATCCATCTATTGAAGCTGTACAAATGACAGAAATTGCATCCATAAATAACAGGGTATTTAGGACTGTAGGTTCCCCTTTAGTTTTACCAAAACATCATTTTGTCAATGTTAAACCTGTCAATAGCGAAGAATATCAGATGACCATAGATCATATTAACTTAGTCCATAGAGGGGTTAAGTCAATTCAATATTCAGTAGCTGAGGAAAAGATTAAATTTGCACGTTTTAGACCATTTCCTTTCTGGCAAAGAGTGCATGATTCATTCATTTCCTAAAGATTAAAAGAGAGTAGGTACAATGATGTCGAGAGATGAAAGAGATATCGATTTTGAAGCGGTGACAAATGAAGCCATTGATTTTCTTAACAAGGAGGACATGGATGGCTTTAGAGCAATATTTTTAGAACTCCATAATTATGAACAAAGTGAAATTTATCAAACTTTAAGTGATCAAGAAAAAAACACTCTATATAAATTTTTAAGCCCCGAAGAAACTGCAGACTTTTTTGATCATCTAGAACTAGAACCTGATGAATATGAAGACTTATTCGATAATATTGATGCGAGATATGCAGCACATATAATTGGTGCCATGCAATACGATAACGCAGTAGATATATTAAATGAAATTTCTAGGGAAAAGATGACTACTTTCTTGTCTCTCATGAATAAAGATGATGCATCTGAAATCAGAAGCTTGATGAATTACGAAGAAGATACTGCGGGTGGTATCATGACCACGGAAATCATCAGTTTAAACATTCTGATGACAGTACGTGAAGCAATGAGACATATTAAAGAAATGGCGCCGGACTCTGAAATGATTTATTACTTATTTGTAACAGACCCAGAAAACCATCTGGTAGGTATCATTTCCTTAAGAGAACTCATCGTCGCAGATGATGATGATTATATTGGTGATGCTATGACTGAGCGTGTCGTTTCAGTTCGTGTGTCTGATGACCAAGAAGAAGTTGCGCAGATTGTTAGAGACTATGACTTCTTAGCTGTACCAGTTGTAGACTACCAAGACCATTTAGTCGGTATTGTCACAGCAGATGATATCATGGACGTTATTCATGAAGAGGCTGGAGAAGACTACTCACGTCTAGCCGGTATGTCAGATAACGAATCCACATCAGACTCTGCTTTAGAAACTGCCAAAAAACGTTTGCCATGGTTGATTGGGCTCACTTTTATGGGAATGATTACAGCTTGGATGTTGTCTTTCTTTGAGGATACACTGGCTAAAGTCGTCCTTTTAAGTGCTTTTATTCCAGTCATCTCAGGAATGGCTGGTAATACTGGGACTCAATCACTGGCTGTTGCCATTCGTGGTATTTCAACTGGTGAGATTAAGGAATCGAGTAAATTGAAATTAGCCGGTCGTGAACTTGGTTCAGGATTTTTAACAGGTGTTGTCTGTGGTATTGTTATCTTTTTAATTATTATTGTCATGTATCAGGAACCAACACTTGGTATTATCGTGAGCGGCAGTTTAATAGCCTCTATGTCAGTAGCAACAATAATTGGTACGATTGTTCCACTAATGATGAATAAAGTTGGTATTGACCCAGCAATCGCTTCAGGGCCATTTATTACTACGGCAAACGATATTATTAGCCTATTAATTTATTTTGCCTTAGCAAATGTATTTATGGCGAGCTTGTTATAGTAATATTTCTTGCATTCATCTAAGATAAAATGTAGATTAGTAGTAGGTACTAATACTAGGGATGAATTAGGAGGAGTTCTTAATGGACTTATCAGGAAAAACGTATGTAATTATGGGAGTTGCCAATAAGAGAAGTATTGCATGGGGTGCAGCACGTGCACTAGATAAGATGGGTGCTAAACTTGTCTTTACTATACTCGGTGAACGTTTTCGTAAAGAACTAGATAAATTGCTTCAAGAGCTTGAAGGAGATCACGACTTAATCGTTGAATGTGACGTATCTAGTGATGAAAGTGTAGAAAATGCCTTTAAAGAAATCGGTGAAAAAACTGGTGGAGTAGACGGTGTCATGCATGCCATTGCATTTGCTAACAAAGATGAACTAAAAGGCGGCATTTCAGATACAACAAGAGAAGGTTTCAAGGTTGCACTTGATATTTCTGCTTATTCACTATTAAGTGTTGCTAAACACTCTAAAGCAATTCTAAACGAAGGCGGTAGCCTTGTCACAATGACTTATCTAGGTGGAGAACGCGCAATGCCTAACTATAATGTGATGGGTGTTGCTAAGGCTGCTTTAGATGCTAACGTTCGCTACCTTGCTTATGACTTAGGTGAATCAGGATTCCGTGTCAATGCAGTATCTGCAGGACCGATCCGTACATTAAGTTCATCAGCAGTAGGTGAGTTTAAGACAATTCTTAAAGAAATTGAACAACGTGCGCCACTTCGTCGTAACGTTGACCAATTAGAAGTCGGTAACACTGTTGCCTTCTTACTAAGCGATCTTGCAAGTGGAATTACTGGTGAAGTTGTCCACGTTGATAGTGGATACCACATCATGGCATAAGTTAAAAACAAAAAACTGAGATATGAAAAAATTCATATCTCAGTTTTTTTATTGACCTAATTTGAAAGTATCAGTGACATGCCAGATACCATTGTCTAGTTGAACACATAAACTAATCTTATCTAGTACTTCACTGTGTTCTATACCTATCATTTTTAAATGACTATATACATCCTCAAATTTTTGAGTTGTATCTTCTTGGGCTAGTGTGAAGTGAGGAACAAATTGATGAGTGGATTCACCATAAAAATCACCTTTATTTAAGCTATCGTGAATTGAAGTCAATGTTTCATTAGGCTCAACTTTAAAATAAATAACTTGAGCAGTCGGAGCAAAGCTTGAAACTTTTTTGATTTCAATTTCTGTTGGTTGATGTTTACTAGCAACGTGTCTAATAAACTCTTCAATATGTGGTTTTTCATGTTCTTCAGCTTCGAAAGCTTCTTTTACTGTAATGTGTGGTGCGATATACGCATATCTTGAATCGTAGCGTTTACGATATTGGTTTACAGTATCTTGAAGTTTTTTAGAAGGAAAAAGAGCGATTCCAAATTTCATTTAAAAAGCCTCCTTAGTGATTTGAATCAAGTATATCACTTTATGAAAATAAATGTATACGTTTTCTAATTTAAAAAGTAAGTGAGTACTTCAGCCAATTCTGGTTTCCAAGTTTTCCATATATGTCCCCCGTCGAGTTCTTTGTAGACATACTCTAAAGGTTCATCACTCAATACATCATGGAGCTTTCTATTCGGTGTTAAGAAGTCAGCTTGTTCACCCATAATCGTAGTGAAGTCGTCTTCTTCAAGGCCGATAGTATGGTAAATATTTAAATTGATCAAATTCATATTATCTTTAAAGCGGTCAATTAATTTATCGTCGACGTACGGACTAAAAGCGAGCACCTGACCGAAGGTGTTGGGATAAGTTAAGGCAAGAGATAAAGCGAAACTACCTGCCAAACTTTCACCTAAAAGTAATTTTGAATTTGGCATTTTTAAAGTCGGGAAGTTACTGTCTATAAAACTATTTAATTCTCGACCGACAAAGGTGAGGAAATCATCATGATTTTCACCGTTAGGATTGAAATAATGTTTCCTCCATTCGACGGATGGATAGGGAATGCCGACAATAATTGACCGTTCAATCTCTTCAGATTTCTCGAGCTTTTCAATCAATCTTTCTATTTGACCGAATTTAAAAAAGTCCTGTGAATCAAAAGTAATCAATACATGATACTTGTAAAGATCAGAAAATGATTTTGGTAGGTAATACTGAACTTCAAAAGTTTCGTTACAAACTTCTGATTTTAATGTTGTATTGTGAACCTTTCCTGGTGTTTTATCCATATTAACCCTCCTCATTAATATATATTACCAAGTTAGGACCGAAGATAACATTCGTTTGTAATTAATCAACAAGATAGTAGGCAATATTTCCTAACAATGATACAATATGAACAAATCTAATAGACATTTGAGGTGCCGCTTTATGACTAAAAAGCTTTGGTTTCAAAGTGGTATAGCATTAATTATAACCTTCGTACTTATTTTATTAATGATGCAGGTCAAGGTGATATTTGCTCCGTTTATGACAATCATCATGACAATTTTCTTTCCTGCATTAATCGGAGGTATGCTTTACTACATTACGGAACCGATTCAACGGTTTTTAGAGAAAAGAAAAGCCAATAGGGCAGTGAGTATACTCTCTATATTTATTATCATTCTAATTGTTCTTGCTATTATTACTCTAACTGTTGTACCAATGGTAACCGAACAAATTCAAAACTTAGTTTCTCGCTTACCAATGCTACAACGTGAAGTTGAAAATATTGTGAGTTATTTAATGAGTCAAAGAGATCGTTTACCTTTTGATATTGATCTCCAGCAAATCACACAAGATGCGCTTGATGTTGGTACAAATATGTTAAGTGGTTTTGTCACTAATGCAATTTCAATCGTTTCTAGTACAGTGAGTGTGCTATTGACTCTTGTACTTGGCCCATTCTTCTTTTTCTTTATGTTGAAAGATCATCAGAAATTTATACCAGCAGTCACATCACCATTTAGTGGCACATTTAAACAATTTTTAACTGAGTTACTATATGATATTGACCGTACACTTCGTTCATTTGTACAAGGACAAATGCTAGTTTCATCAATACTTTGCGTTATTCTTTACATTGGTTATGCAATCATTGGCTTAGATTATGCCTTGTTACTTGCAATATTTGCTTTATTCATGAACGTTGTACCGTTTGTTGGTCCGTGGGTAGCCTTTATTCCAGCAGGCTTACTTGCACTAATTCAAGATCCAATCATGTTCATTTGGGTATCAATCATTACTTTAGTGGCTCAGCAAATTGAAAGTAACTTGATTACTCCAAATGTTATGGGACAATCATTGTCACTTCACCCACTAACAGTTATTACAATCGTTTTAGCTGCAGGAAATATAGCTGGCTTTATTGGTATCTTAATTGCTATACCAACTTATACTGTCATTAAGACAATCATTCAAAATATTTGGCGATACCGTCAAAACTTAAAAGACACTATGTTGAATGATATATCCGGTTAAATATTTTAATAGACTACCTAACTTTTAAAACAAGTTAGGTAGTCTTTTTTGTCTTCTTTTAATCTTCTAACGATATATAGGTTAGAAACTAAGAAGGAGGAAGCTATGAATCCAATCGAATATCTCAAGGTAAATGGTTTTACTGTCACATCTGATCCTAGTAAATATAGTTCTAAGGTGTGGGGTTTAAGAAATTATACTGTTGGAGGATATAACTATGATAATTTTTGTGGAGGTTACCATAGAGCATACGATTTAGTGAAATACCACGGAGCACCGATTCCAGCGGTATTTTCAGGAGTGGTTACAAGTGGTACTTCTCCATATGGGAATTTTGGAGGAACAGTTGTTATTGCCAACAAAAGTTTAGGTTACCAAGTGATATATGGTCATTTAAAAAGACCACTTAGTGTTAAGATTGGTCAAAAAGTTGCACAAGGTCAAACAATCGGTTATCAGAGTAATACAAATTACAATAATGTATTTATGGCGAGTCATCTCCATATACAGTTTCAAAAATATGGCTATATTCACGGGGAAAAGAATTTTGTCTGCACAGGCATCAGCCCTTTGAATATAAATGTAGGACAAATTAGAAGGTATAAGAATGCCTGGCTCTGGACTGGACAGTTCACTACAAGAGAAATTATTAATGTTAGAGACTATCCATCATTAAGCGGTCAAAAATTAGGGATAAGTAAGAGGAATCAGACCTTCTTATTTGATAAACTTTACGATAATGATGGGTATTGGTGGTTGAGGTGTTCTTATAATGGTAGGAAGGTGTTTATCGCTTGTGGCAAGAAAACAGATAAAGTAAATTTTCTTAATAGCAAACTATATGGCAAGGTGAGTAAACTGAATACTTCTAAAGGACGAGAATAAAAAAATCCATGTGCACCGTTTAAGGTTGCGCATGGATTTCTTTGTCGTTATCTATTTCATAGAGTACTTTGTTAATCTGTACTTGGTTGATAGCTTCAACAACGAAGTAAGCAATAATAGCATAGACTACAATAGCACCCACTAAGAGGACGTTTGATTGAATGACACCGAGTACAACTGCTGGTAGAAAGACTAGTAGTGTAAAAGCAACTAGCATAATCATTCTGTAAGAACTAATAGATCTTTGTGCATCTTGAAGTTCTTCAGAATATTTTTCATTCACACGATTTAAGTTAACATTACGATTATCCTCATAAACTTTTGTAATGTTTAAGTCACCATGAAGATCGTCTGGTACAAATCGTAAATCCATGTGCTTATTGTTCCAAGTTAATAGCTTAAAAAATGACATAAATTCACACCGCCTTTGTTTGATAAATATTATTTAATGTAACCATATTATACATTAAATATGTGGTAAATACAGGTATTTTAGAAGAAATATTTTTAGGTACTATGGACATTATTGATGTTGAGGAGTAAACTCTATATATAATTATTTTACGCTGTTTCTAGTGCTTAATGTGAAAATTTATTTTTGAGGGGGAAGATTTATGGTCAACAAAAAAGACGATGAAAAACAGTTTTCAAGACGTGATTTCTTGAAGACAACAGGGGTCGCTACAGGAGGTATTATTGGCGGATCGTTACTTGGTGGTCTAGTTGGATTTAACTTGGATGGTTCTTCTTCTAATACAGAAGACACTTCAGAAGATACAGCGTCAGAGCACGCAGATTCTGAAGGAGAAAGTGGACAAGGCTTATCGGACAAGGCAAGGGTTTTCTTTGATAACGATGCTGATTTTGCGACAGTAGAAGCGGCTATGGAAAGAATTTTCCCTGAAAGTGATGCAGGTCCAGGCGCTAAGGAATTAGGTTGTGCCTATTACTTAGATGGTCAGTTAGCAGGGGCTTATGGCTTTAACGCTAAAGAGTATATGCAAGGACCATACAAAGAGCCACTACCAACACAGGGTTATCAATCAAACTTAAATCGTCGTGATTACTTTATGCTTGGCATTAAGAAACTAAATGAAGAAGCGAACAATCAACATGATGCAGATTTTGCTGATTTAGAAGATGGGCAAAAAGATGATATTTTAACTGCCTTCCAGGAAGGCGAAGTTGATCTTGGTATGCCAGCTCATACCGCATCATCAAGTTACTTCTTTACAATGCTGCGTTCAACAACACTTGAAGGCGCATATTCTGATCCAATTTACAGAGGAAATAGAAATATGGCTGGATGGAAGATGAAGCAGTTCCCAGGACATCAAATGTCTTATATACAATACATTGAAGACGATGAGTTTCATGAAATTGATCCACTTCCAGTATACGGAATGAACCATTAGTCTTGAGGGGACATAAAGAAATATAGATTTTAAATAGCAGGGGGATAATATATATGGCAACAACATTAGATAAGGTAGACGTAGTTACAGTTGGAGTCGGTTGGACTGGTGGTATCATTGCAGCAGAAGCTGCTAAAGCTGGCTTAAAAGTCGTCGGTTTAGAACGCGGTAAAACACGTGGTACAGAAGATTATCAACATGTACATGATGAATTGAAATACGCTGTTCGTTATGAATTGATGCAAGACGTTTCTAAAGAAACACTGACTTTTAGAAATAACAGAGATGAAGAAGCACTACCAATGCGCCAATTAGGTTCTTTCTTACTAGGGAATAACTTAGGTGGTGCAGGCACACACTGGAACGGACAGACATGGAGATTCTTACCTTATGACTTTGAAATTCGTTCGATGACTGAAGAACGCTATGGTAAGGAAAAATTAAAAGACGAACAGGGCTACCAGCTTGAAGACTGGGGTATCACATATGATGAATTAGAGCCTTACTTTAATACGTTTGAAAAAACATTGGGAATTTCAGGTGAGGATAATCCTTTAGGTGGGGATCGTTCAGAACCATATCCTACACCTCCAATGTTGAAATCTAAAACTTTAAAAATGTTTGAAAAAGCAGCAACTGAACTTGAATTACATCCGATTATGATGCCTTCTGCAAACTTGAGTGAGAAGTATGAAAACCCAGATGGTCAAACAATCAATGCTTGTCAGTACTGTGCTTTCTGTGAAAGATTTGGGTGTGAATACGGTGCTAAATCATCACCGGAAATTACAGTTATTCCTACAGCACAAGAAACTGATAACTTTGAACTTAGAGTACACGCTAACGTTACAGAAATCATCACAGATGAAGATGATAATTCTAAAGTATCAGGTGTGAAATTTGTAGACACATTAACTGGTGAAGAGTTTATTCAACCTGCTGATGTGGTTGCTCTAACTAGTTATGTATTTAATAACTACAAATTATTAGCAGTGTCAGACATTGGAGAGCAATATGATCCTGAGACAGGTAAAGGGACACTTGGCCGTAACTATTGCTACCAGACACATGGTAGTGCAACTGGCTTCTTTGATGAACAGTTTAATACTTTCATGGGAGCAGGCTCTCTAGGTATGGGACTTGATGATTACAACGGTGATAACTTTGACCATTCTGATTTAGATTTCCTACATGGTGGAAATATGGCTCATACACAAACAGGGGCAAGACCAATTCTAAGCAACACTGTTCCTGAAGGTACTCCTAGCTGGGGTGAAGAATTTAAAGAAGAGTCCATCCACAACTACACACGTGCAATTACAGTAGCGGGACAAGGTGCTTCATTACCTCATAAAGAAAACTACCTTAGCATGGATGAAACATATAAGGATTCTTATGGTATTCCATTAGTTAAACTCACATTTAACTTTACTGAACAAGATGAAAAATTAGTTGCATACCTAGCAGATCGTGCTGCAGAAATTATGGAGAAAATGGGCGCTAAAGAAGTCCAAAAGAGTGGGGAACTAGGTGACTATGACATCGTTCCTTACCAATCTACACATAATACTGGTGGAACGACTATGGGTGCTTCTAAAGAAAACAGTGTTGTTAATAATTACTTACAACATTGGGACCGTGACAATTTATTTGTTGTCGGAGCAGGAAATTTCCAGCATAATAGTGGATATAACCCTACGGATACGGTTGGTGCTTTAGCATATCGTTGTGCTGAAGGCGTAATTAAGTATGCTAAAGAAGGCGGCGGCCGTTTAGAATAGAAATTAGGTGATGTCAAATGGATGAGGACAAAAAAGAGATTAAGAAGACTGATCAAAATTCTGAAGAAAATATCAGAAAGAGAAAGAAGGTCACTAAGGAAGATCCTTACGCACCTTTGACAGATCATTTAGAAGACTTAAGAGCAGTCTTAATTAAATCAGCTGTGACTATTGCAGTGATGTTTCTGATTATATTTTCTACAGTTGGTTGGTGGTTTCCAATTGTCTCAAAGGGCGCAGAGATAGTTGTTCTTGGTCCATTTGAGGTCATCCGATTTTATCTTAGAACTTCAGGTGCCATCAGTATAGGTTTTTCAATTCCATTTATTTGTTGGTTCCTTTGGCAGTTTATGAGACCAGGTTTGGTAGATAAGGAAACGCAATTTCTAAAAGGTTCCCTACCAGTAATGTTAATCTTGTTCGTTGTTGGTCTTACCTTTGGATATTTTATTGTTCATCCACTATCCTATTTCTTCTTAATTGAGATGGGGGAGCAGAATTTTAACGTCCTTGTTACTGCTGATGAATATATGTCCTTTCTCTTAGTCACAACCATTCCTTTTGGACTGGTCTTCCAGCTCCCAGTGGTGGCACTTTTCCTACACCACATAGAATTATTAAATGTTGAAGTAATGACGACTATGCGTAAATATGCTTATTTCATTTTGATGGTGATTACTGCATTGATCGCACCACCTGATATTTTTACTCACTTGGTGACTTTACTTCCGATGATTTTATTATATGAAGTCAGCATTATACTAATTCGACGTCGTGAGAGAAAAGAAAAAACTAGAGAAATCAAAGAGTAGAATGATAAATAATTGATTAAGTCCAGACCAAGCGAGAAGCTTGGTCTCTTTTTTGTTAAAATAAATATAATTAAAAGAGATTTTCATGTATAATTATTTAAGTTGAAAGGTGGTAAGCACTATGAAAAGTAATATGCTTCTATCTCTTATAAAAATTAAGAAAACCTATGGAAAATTTCCTGAAAAAGTGAGTGATATATCCACGAACTCCAAATTGGTCAGCGAAAACTCCGTATTTGTAGTTTTGAAGGGACATAGAACAGATGGATTCAAATATATTCAAGATGCGATTGATAGGGGCTGCCGTTTTATAGTGTCAGATCGCTATGTTAATCTCAGTGAAGAGATTGGCCTTTTAGTCGTCAATGATCCTGCAAAAACAGCAGCACTATTTTCGGAATATATTTATGATTTCCCTCATGAAACACAGACGATGATTGGTGTGACGGGGACAAATGGAAAAACAACTGTCTCTACTATGGTGCATAATTTAAGCCTAGCACTCGGTAAGAAAAGTGCCTATTTAGGAACCAACGGATTTATGATTAATGACGTGCATACGGCCTCTGCCAATACAACGCCAGAGACGACAACACTTCATAAGCGTTTAAAAGAAGCAAATGAGCAAGAGACAGAAGTCTTTACAATGGAAGTTTCTTCGCACGGTCTAAAACTAGGACGTACTTTTGGAATCAACTTTGATATTGCGATATTTACCAACTTAAGCCAAGACCATCTCGATTTTCATAATACGATGGATGAATATGGTTATGTTAAAGGTCTCTTGTTCTCTCAACTTGGTCAGGATGTTAAAAAACATAAATATGTCGTCTTGAACAATGATGATCCTTGGTCTAAAATATATCAGGATATGACACCATATGAAGTGATTACTTATGGTATGGATGACAGTGCAGATTTTTATCCGACTGAGATTGAAGGAAGCTTAGAAGGCTTTAAATTTACTTTGAATACACCAGAAGGCTCGTTTAAAGTGGACTCTCCATTTGTCGGTGAATACAACATACAAAACCTAATGTGTGCCATTATTTCTGAATGGTTACAAGGATATGAATTTGATAGAATTATCGATGCAATACCCGATATGAAACCTGTTGAAGGTCGTTTGGAAGTGCTTGATCCTGATTTACCAATCAATATTATTATTGATTTTGCACACACTCCTGACGCTCTTAGAAAAGTAGTAGATACGGTGAGACCTTTTGCTAAAGGGAAGCTAATTTGCTTAGTAGGAATGACAGGCGAAAGAGATTATACTAAAGCTAAAGAAATGGGAGAAATAGCAACCATGGCGGACTATGCAATATTTACTCCTGATAATCCTGCCAACGATGACCCTCAAATGCTAGTAGAATTGCTTGAAAAGGGTGCGAATCATAATAATTACATTTCATTTACAGACCGTGAAGAAGGAATTAATCATGCGGTAGAGATAGCAGAAAAAGGTGACACGATTATCTTAGCGTGTAAGGGTAGAGAGCCTTATCAAATTGTCGAAAATTATGTCAAAATACCACATAGAGATGACTTAATCGCACTAGATGCAGCGTATAGAAAATATAGAGGCGATGAATATGAAAACGGCCTCTCTTAAAATTAACAATACACTTTCAACGGTGTATATTATGGATTACGATAACAGCTATATCATTAGTATTCCTGACATAACTTTCTCGATGAAAGTAAATCAAGAAGTCACTGAAGAGGAATTGTTTGAAGAAGTGGTCATGTATTTGTTCGCATTTATGGACCAGGACGAGAGTGAGGCCGCTTCTTCAATTATTTGTTCAGCAATCCGTGAAATTTGAGGAGATAATTATGGATATAAAAAGTGAAATAGAAAAAAGAAAGACCTTTGCAATCATTTCCCATCCGGATGCGGGGAAGACGACCTTAACAGAGAAGTTATTACTGTTTGGTGGTGCCATCCGTGAAGCGGGAACTGTTAAAGGGAAAAAAACTGGTAAATTTGCAACCAGTGACTGGATGAAAGTTGAACAAGAGCGTGGGATTAGTGTCACGAGTTCTGTCATGCAGTTTGATTTTGATGGTTACAAAATCAATATTTTAGATACACCAGGACACGAAGACTTCTCTGAGGATACTTATAGAACCTTGATGGCTGTTGACTCCGCTGTCATGGTAATTGATGCTGCTAAAGGAATTGAGCCACAGACACTCAAACTATTCAAGGTTTGTAAAATGAGAGGTATTCCTATCTTTACTTTCATTAACAAGTTAGACCGTGTTGGTAAAGAACCATTCGAATTGCTTGAAGAAATTGAAAGTACCCTAGAGATAGAAACTTATCCTATGACCTGGCCAATTGGTATGGGTCCAAGCTTCTTTGGTATTATTAATCGCCGAAATAAAACGATTAATCCTTATAAAGAAGATGCTGAGCTGCAGTTAAACGAAGATTTAGAACTAGAAGAAAGACATCCAATTGAACAGGATGCGTCGTACCAGGAATCCCTAGAAGAATTCATGCTAGTAGAGGAAGCTGGAGATGAATTTGATAGAGAAAAAATTTCTCGCGGAGATTTAACGCCTGTATTCTTTGGTTCAGCTTTATCTACTTTTGGTATTGAAGAGTTTTTAGACACCTATGTAGATTTCGCACCATCCCCTTCTGGAAGAGAAACTGAAGAAGGCGAAATTGTCGAACCGACAGACGAGGATTTCTCTGGTTTTATCTTTAAAATTCAAGCGAACATGGATCCAAAACATAGAGACCGCCTGGCTTTCCTACGCATAGTATCTGGTAAGTTTAGCCGAGGAATGGACGGTGTTCTAGCACGGACAGGTAAAAAATCTAAAATTAGTCGTGCGACTATGTTTATGGCTGATGATAAAGAAACTGTTGATGAAGCTTATGCAGGAGATATCATTGGTTTATATGATACGGGGAATTATCAAATTGGCGATACTATTTTTAATGGTAAGAAACGAGACTTCGTTGATCTTCCACAATTTACACCAGAATTATTTATGAAGGTATCTGCCAAAAACGTGATGAAACAAAAGCACTTCTATAAAGGGATTGAACAACTGGTACAAGAAGGTGCAATCCAATATTATAAATCCATGCACACCAATCAGCCAATATTGGGAGCTGTTGGACAGTTACAATTTGAAGTGTTCGAACATCGTATGAAAAATGAATATAATACAGATGTTGTTATGGAACCCATTGGTAAAAAGATTGCTCGTTGGGTAGAAAATGAAGCGGATATTAAAGACTCAATGAACTCTCCAAGAGCAAATTTAGTTTATGACCGCTTTGATAATCAGGTATTTCTTTTTGAAAATGAGTTTGCTATGCGCTGGTTTGGAGAAAAATATCCAGAAATAAAATTATATAGTCTCTTATAAAAATAATGCTTTACAAATTACAAGGAATAACATATATTTAATAAGAATTGACAAACGCATAATATTCACCTTTATAAGGGGAGTAACGAATAGGAAACTATCAGTATGTCGTCATTACGGAGAAATCCCGGTGTGCTGAGCAATAGACTATTGTATCGTGAGACCTTAGCAGAATTGACCAACTTATGTTGGGCTGTTTGCTAAGGTCTCTTTTTGTGTTTGTACAGTTAATAAACTTGAGGAGGAAGAATATGGATACGGCTATTATTTTAGAATATGCTTGGGTTTTAATTGTCTTAATTGGTCTTGAAGGTTTACTTGCAGCAGATAATGCTGTTGTTTTAGCAGTAATGGTACGTCATCTAGAGCCTAAAAGCCGTAAAAAAGCTTTATTTTACGGTTTATTAGGTGCATTTGTTTTCCGTGTGATTGCAATATTATTACTTGTTTGGTTAGTACAATGGTGGTGGGTGCAAGGACTTGGTGCGCTTTATCTATTCTATGTATCTATTAGTCATTTAATCGAATTAAGAAAACATAGAAATTCATCTGATGATGAGACGACTGAAACACCAAAAAATAAGAAAGAATCTGGTTTCTGGATGACAGTCCTAAAAGTTGAAGTGGCTGATATAGCTTTTGCTGTAGACTCAATTTTAGCAGCAGCAGCAATTGCCTTAGCATTACCAGCAGTTGGAGGAGATTTCTTTGGGGTTAACATTGGTCAGTATCTAGTGATGCTTGTCGGTGGTTTGATCGGTGTAATTATTATGAGATTCTTTGCTAATTACTTCGTTGAGTTGTTGGCAAAACGACCATCCCTTGAAGTCGCAGCTTTCGTCATTGTTGGATGGGTAGGTGTAAAACTAACGGTTTTAACACTATCCCATGAGGCACTTGGTATTATTCCAGAGTCATTCCCTCATTCAACCACATGGAAGGTCATCTTCTGGGCAGTCATGTTAATCATTGTACTCGTTGGTTGGTTTGGCGGTTCTAAAAAAGACAAAAATGTTACAGAATCCAACTCCTAAAGGTTAACGTTGGCAAGTCATTTTAAAAGGTTTTATAATGATTGTTAAAGAGTTAAGATGGAGTGATGTATATGAGTGAAGGAAGAAAACATCCTATCGACCGTGAAAAATACAGACGTACGGCTCGAAATTTTTCTGATAAAGAAAAAAGTCCCGAAGAAAAAGTAGATCCTTATGAATTTTCTAGAAGTCGAGCGTCAAAAGAAGAATACCCGCAAGATGAATATGATAATGAAGCACACTTATCTGATTCAGATGATGCAGTTAAAACTGAAGATAAGAAGAATAAGCCAACTAAATCCGGAGGCGGTCTAAAAAGCTTCCTACTTCCTCTCTTAGCAGGAATTATCGGTGCCTTACTGGTCTTAGGTATTTATCTACTAGTGACTGATGATGAAGAAGTACAGACAAATGAAAACGAGGAATCAACTGAAGTTGATTCAAATCAAGATGTGTCTGAGATTAAAGGTCAATTAGAAGAAGATAATGAAGGTAAGACCATTACCGATACAACAGCGGCAGTACAAAAGGCAAAACCTGCAGTGGTGTCTGTCATTAATATGCAGAGAATGGAGTCACTTATTCCAGGAATGTCAACCGAGTCAGATGAAGCTGAAGAAGCAGGTTCTGGTTCTGGTGTGATCTATAAAGTGGAAGGTGACCGTGCTTATGTTGTCACTAACCATCATGTCGTCGATGGAGCAGAAGAGTTAAAAATCAATCTTGAAAGTGGAGACTCAGTAGATGCAGAACTTGTTGGTTCAGACATTTGGACTGATCTTGCTGTTTTAAGTATCCCTGCAGATGTTGTAGAGACGACGATAGAATTTGGAGATAGCAACGATTTACTAGTCGGTGAACCCGCTATTGCAATCGGTTCTCCTCTTGGGGAAATATTCTCAGGCTCCGTGTCTCAAGGTATCATTTCTGGTTTAGATCGTTCTGTACCAGTTGACCTTGACGGTGATGGTTCGAACGACTGGGAAGCAACTGTCTTACAAACCGATGCTGCAATTAACCCTGGTAACTCAGGTGGTGCATTGATCGACAGTAACGGTCGCTTGATTGGGATTAACTCTATGAAGGTTGGTATAGCTTCTGTAGAGGGAATTGGCTTTGCAATTCCAGTGAATGAAGTCAAAGAAGTTACAAGTCAACTTGAAGAAAATGGAGAGGTGACTAGACCGTTCCTAGGTATCACTCTACAGGATCTCTTAAATGTCGCATCTTCATCAGTCTATGACCAATTAAACTTACCTGAAGATATTAAAGGTGGGGTTATTGTTACAAGTGTTCAATCAGGTTCACCAGCAGAAGCAGCTGGATTACAAGAACTGGATGTCATTACAAAACTTGATGGTGAAGAAATTAATAGTATGGTTGAGTTAAGACAACACCTATATTATGAGAAAGAATCTGGTGATGAACTCACGATTGAATTTTATCGAGATGGTCAAGCCGAGAGTGTCACTGCAACTTTAGAATAATATTTAAGCCGAAATCTTTTTTTAAAGGTTTCGGCGATTTTTTTATAAATGATGTATAATGTGGGTGTAATATTTTAATTCAAGATGATTGGGGATAGACGTGTGAAAGAATTACGTCGAAAACTTGGAGAGATGAGCCCACAACGTGCAATCCTCCTTTACTACTTACTAGCTTTGATATTGGCAACGATTTTACTTTCTCTTCCTATATTTTATAGTGATGGAACAATTTCGTTGATTGATACAGTGTTTTTGGCGGCGTCTGCCTTATCGGTCACAGGCTTAAGTACAGTGACTTTAGTTGAAACTTTCAACCTATCTGGTTATATACTCATTATGTTTTTAATGAACCTAGGTGGCATTGGAATTATGGCTGTAGGTACTCTGGTATGGGTATTGCTTGGTCGTAAAATTGGTGTTAGAGAACGGAGACAAATTATAACCGACAATGCCCAGTACAAAATGTCTGGTGCAGTACGTCTGGTTATGGATATATTTTTCTTGTTAATCATTGTTGAAATTATTGGAGCCTTGATTTATATATCATATTTTTATTTCGCTACAGGAGACTTAGGCTACTCTGTTTTACATGGTACTTTTTTATCTGTTTCATCGACTACAAATGGTGGCTTAGATTTATACAACAATTCTTTAACCCATCAAGCAGGCAATCTAATCGTTCAAATTCCAGTCATGTGTCAGATTATATTAGGTGCGATTGGCTACCCTGTTTTAATAGAGGTCAAAGAGTTCTTTAATCGTAGAAAACGAAGCTTTCGTTTTTCTTTATTTACTAAGGTGACTGTCGTTACTCATGCCGCTTTACTCGTACTCGGGACAATATTTATCTTTGTTTTAGAGTATGGTAAGTTGTTTAAGAATGAAGGACTTTTATATTCGCTCACAACGAGTATGTTTATGTCTACGACAACTAGAAGTGGTGGGATTACAGTAGTCTTTGTAGATCAGCTACAAGAAGCCACTCATCTTATTATGAGCATGCTTATGTTTATAGGTGCTTCTCCTTCCAGTGCTGGCGGGGGGATAAGAACGACAACCTTTGCAATCTTAATTTTATTTATGATTACTTTTGCAAGAAGCCGAGCCCATATAAACGTCTTCAGTAAACGTATATCTAAGTTGGATATAGAAAGAGCCTTTGCAGTGTTTGTGCTTGCTATGGGCTTAGTATTCTTTGGTATGCTGAGTATACTTGTAATAGATGGTGATAAATTTACCGTGACACAAATTATCTTTGAAGTATGTTCAGCCTTTGGGACAGTTGGAATCTCAACAGGTATAACTGAAGAGCTTTCCAGTGTGAGTAAAATCATCATTATTGTCTTTATGTTTATCGGTAGAATAGGATTTGTTTCTTTCCTTCTTTCTATCTCAGGTAAGAAAAAAGAATTAACATTTAAGTATCCAGAAGAAAGATTAATGGTTGGATAACAAGTGGAGGTGACCGGTCTTGGTAGCTGAATTTTTTAACATCAAACTCTATATCACTCAATATATGAATGATCGATTGGGAAAGATGGATGGTGTGACCTTTTCAAGAATTTCAAGTGCCATGAATAATATGCCAAAATCAGAAATTGGTAAACGTCCGATTTTTTGTGATTTGGGTGGCACAATTGGAGGTCCTGAAAGCCACAAGGGTCCTCAAAATGCCAATGTGATGAGCATGAATTTTTTGAGATACCGTTTTGCAACTTTAAATGATAGGGATATGGAATACTTTGAACATACAAAAACAGCAATGAGAGCGACTTATTTCCCATGGATTAGCACTAATATTGTACAGAAATTAACCAATGAACCTTATTTTGGCCAACCTTATCGCATGTTTAATGCTGGTAAGATGAGAATTGCAGTTCTTGGGGCTTATGGGGGATATAAAGAAGAAAAAACAAAACAAATTTCTATGGTGAACCTAGTGACCTCTGTCAAAAAATGGCTACGTTATGTACACAGCCTTGAAAATCCAGACTATGTTATAGTGTTTGTTTCCAATTACCTCGATGATCAGCATATTGAAGAATTGAAAAAAAGCATGGAAGGGGTAGGGATTTTAATCACAGCAAGCGAAGTTGAAACAGATTATTCTAAACAAACCTCTCAGTTTTCTACAACTCGAGTTCATGGTGAGGCAGTACCTTTATATCATCATGTGCACAATGGTCGTATCATGGAACTTGATTTAAGATTTAAAACTAGAGTCAATACTTTTGAGTATCTAGGACATAGCGTTGCAATTAGAGATAAAGAGTTTGCCAATTTAAGAGAAGATATCGAATATCTGGACTTAGTTCATCGGTATATATAAAAGACAGCCTGGAAAGATTTTTCCAGGCTGTCTTACTTTGTTCTTATTATTCAATTCCAAAGCCGTCTCCATATTGGTTAGTCGCACCTTCTTCAGTATAAGCTGGTGGATTTTCCAATTCGTAATTTTCTAGAAGGTCAGTACTGACTTCTGTAACTGGCTGTATTTGATCTGACAGTCTAATACTAATCAAGTCATTGGCAGTCGATGGATCAAGAGCTAAGATTTCTCTAATTGAGTTCGATAAAGCAAATAGGTGCTCTTCATCTGGCCAAGCATAATAGATTCCATTTGACTCACTAGTAAAGCCTGTTCCTTGTAACTGAGTCGATTCAAAAGTAACATCGTTAAATAAATAATGAGAAGCGAGTGAACGTATGTCTGATGTTGCAAAGTTATGGCTAGTATTACTAGTAAAGATCTTAATTAAATCATCAACTTGCGACAGTGTGCTGAGTGATTGTGCTTGTTTAATCACTGCTTCAATGAGTTCCATCTGTCTAACGCCACGACCTAAATCAGAGTCGATGCTTCTATTACGGATAACTGCTAGTGCTTGTTCACCGTCTAAGTGCTGCATGCCTGGTTGTAAACCATTCATTTCATAAGGCACTTCAAAGTCAACGCCACCAATCGCATCAACAATTTCAACGACTGCGTTCATGTCTACTCTGACAAAATAGTCGACTGGAACATTGAGTAAGGATTCAACAGCTTCCATAGAACCAACGGGTCCACCGAAGGCATGGGCATGGTTGATCTTATCAAAATAATTAACGGAGCCAATGTAGGCTAGTGTATCACGTGGGATATTTACCATTTTGACATCGTCATTCTCGCGGTCAAATGTTGCTAAAATCATACTATCCGAACGGAAATTATCAGCATTGATCTGACCATCTTGTGTTCTTTCAGCATCAGCATCGATACCGAGGATTAATACTGTAAAGCTGTCGTTTGAGGCATCAACATCGTCAACACGAAGTTCAGAACGATCTCGATCAATTTCTTCATATGATCCTGAAAAACCGCTGTTAAAAATGTTAAACAGGTAAAGAATATAAACCAGGGCCGCAATGAGGATCACGGCTAAGATAATAAAGATAGTCCAAAGAATTTTTTTCATATACAAACCCACTTTATGAGATTTTCAACTTTAATGTAAATATATATTTATGGCCTAACAATGTCAATGGAAGCAATAAAAAACGAATGGCAAAACCATTCGTAATCTGTTTACTTATTCAGTTTTATCATCAATAATTTCATATCTTTTATGATTTACGACTGTTTTTTCGAACATTTCGTGTTCATCAAAATGCTCATTAATAGTAATGTCTACGATGACTGAGTTGTCGTTGATTTTTTCAACTTTACCAATCATGTCGTCGAACTTTACAATGTTACCTACTTTTACATCTAACTCTTCTTTATCTTTCTTTTTAGCGTCCATGTCAATTCCTCCACAATACTTAGCGATAATGTCTGACATTATACCATACATTGGGGAAAACTTAAACGAAATTCAATTTCTTATATCCCTTTTATATAAAATACGTAATTTTTCTCTGGCCGATTTACGAATGTTTTTACAAGTTGATAAACTAACACCTAGCTCTTTTGCAGTGTGTTGAAGAGAGTAACCTGCCAAGGCATGACTGAGCCATATACCTTCTCTAGCATTTAAATTATAATCATGAAAGTCAAGACTAGTATAATCATCAGAAGTACTTAACAGGTCAAAGTGAGTGTCTTCATAGAGATGATAGCGAGATTGATAGCGGGAAGTTTGTCTAATATGATCGATCAGTCTCTGCTTGATTTTAGTGTAGATAAACTGTGCTTCAGTTGCTTTAGTTAAGTCTTTGTCATACTTATTCAAGCTTTCTAGAACTGCAATTCTGCCAATTTGCATATAGTCATCTTGATCGTATCTAATGTTCAAGCTAGTGATAATACTTTGTATCATTGCTTCATATGATTTAATTTTCTGGTTTAGCATTGTTTATCCTAACCGAATCGATTCTTTTAAAGTATTTTCCGGATACTTGTAATATAAAAGATTGAAAAAGATAAACAATTTGATCAAGTTATAAAATAACAAGCTAAAACCAAATTAAATGCATCTTTGTTAATTATTTTGTTTAGTAATGTTAAATAACTTTAACTTAGGTTATAATTATGACGGTTAATCAATTTGAACATGAGGTGAAGATATGTTAACGGTACCTGATTTAACACCACAACTTCTTTATATTGAGCCATTACACAGTTCAGATTTTTTGTCACAAACAGTCTACCGAGATCAAGTGATTAAGAGTCCATATACTTCTGAAAAATGGATTGATAATACATTGATCCACTTCTATTCAAGTGATCTTAAAACAAAGCGTAAACATGTTAAACTGGTACATAAGATACATAAAATGCAGCCCATTGTTATCGATGAAAAATATCATTTTGTATTATTCCCTTTAAATTCATCTAAACATCAAGATATCTTTTGGGTGAATCTCAGTCAGTTTTTAGAATTTATCCAAAAGGACGGGAAATTACTTATACGTTTTATATCGGGGATAGAAGTAATAGTAGATTATGATTTTAAAAAGGCACTTAAGCAGTATGACAATACCTTACAAATTTTAGATCGCACTATAAAACATAAGACTGTGATGTCTAATTACTTTAAAAATAAGGAGGGCTGATGATGAGGATTTTGGTCGCTGGAGGCATTTATGTAAGAGAGAACAATTCTTTAGACGGTGGCCATGTCCTCGCTAAGGTCATCGCAGAATATAGTGAAGATACAGTCTATTTACACAGTAACTTTTCGGATACTAATCATCAGCAGTCTAAAACATTAAAAAAAGAGCTCAGAAAGAATGGCGTTACGGTTAAAGCACGTAATGTTGATTTAGATTACGGTGAGATTAACCATGACCATTTTACAGTAGGTTCCAATATCTTAGAAACTTTTATGAGTGATGCGACATATTTAAATGACATAGACTTTATTATCTTAACGACAGATATTAATGAACGAGACTTTAGATTGATTAAAAATATTGCTGTAAATAAACAGATTCCATTTTTAGTTTTTTCTATGTCTGAATTTTCACCTAGAGCCTTAAGAGATGACGAAATTTATCTCATGAGTCAAGATGGTTTGCCGACTTATAAAGCATACCAAGATGAAATATTATCCATCCTCCAATCTTTAAATATTGTCGGTAAAGAAAAAATAAAAAATAGAAAAATCCCAGCAAGTCATTTATCTAAAGGATTACGTGCTATTACATATTTAGTCTGTTTCGGACTTTTACTATTTATACTCGCCTATGGAAGCTTTAAAATATTAGATGAAATTAATCAAGATAAACCAGACTTTCATGTGTCTATAGATTGGGATAAAGAAATAGATCATGAAGAATGTTCAACGGTAAAGGAGTGCCAAGAAGTCGGGGATAGCTACTTAGAAGAAATTGAGCAGTATGTCAATTTTGGAGAAGAGCAGCATATATTCTTTGAAAACCGGACGCGGACTACTTTCACTGATTATGATCTCGTCGATGGGCAACTGGCTAACAAAAAAGAGTTACAAGAAATGCCGTTTGACAGTCAAGAATATGAAAACTTATGGACAACATTTTATGAAATTTTTCCCCATGAGTATTTAGAAGATATTGATACTTATCGGCTGTTTTCAGATGGGGAAGGGAATACTTCAGCTTATGTGTCTATAAAAAGAGAAGGCACTGTTTTAGCTATAGATGTCAGAGATAACATCGATAAAGTATCTCAATATAGAAATTTAATACATGAATTTGCACATATATATTCCTTGACAATTGAGGATTTTACAAGTGCTTGTGAGACCACAGATTTATCTTGTTTAAAAACAGGAACAAATATTGAAATCTTTCAAAATAGGTTTTGGCATCATTATGATCAAAATTGGTATGATAATAGTCATAAATCAAAAGTACAGCTCGAAGGTTTTTACAATAATAACGTGACTGATTTTTATGTTCCTTATCAAGCTACCAATGTAAAAGAAGACTTTGCCATTACCTTTACGAAATTTATAACTGATAAAATTCCATCAAAAAGTTCTCAACTGAAAGCGATTAAAGTACAATCTATGTATGAGGATCTTGACTTAGTTACTTTGAGAGTCGATATATTAAAAGCAATATTAGATATGGAGAAGGAGCGAGCACTTTGAGATTAAAAGTAAAAGTAAAGGATTACGACCTAGGTATATCGATTATAAAGTTAGATGTGCCTGAAGAATCCACAGTCTCTTTTCTTTTAGGAAAGCTACTTGAAAAAAGATTGATTTTTGATTCATATTTACCTCAGTTGAATACTATGGGTTATACATATGTAGAAATGCATCACTTAAAAATAAACACTCTTTTCCATGGTAAAGAGAAAGTGATAATAAAATCAGATAGGGTTGAGCTTACGCTCACCCAAAAACTGCCAGAAGAAGGTAGGAAAGCAGGTCAATTGCTGCTAGATTATTCACAGCTCGTGAATGTCATCGACAAATTTAAAGATGAAGAAATTGATCCAGAAAAAGTGTATGGCACTGTTTTTTATATTCAACAAGAAAAACAGCAGTACCTAGTACGCTATGAAGAACATGGTTTTGAATTTTATCATTTTAAATTACAATATCAAAATGCCTTTAAAGATGAAGACCGTTTCCCATTTTTAATCTTAGAATTAAAGACAAAAGATGAGTTAAGTAAAAGTGAGTTAAAATGGATTAGAACAATTATGTATCCATCAAAAGATCGTAAAAATCCTATTATTCACTTAGAGGTATCTAAATTGAATCAAGGTATTTTGGATGAATTATCAACATTAGTTCATAGGGTAATGGTGGTCATTGGTAGATTCACAAGAACTAAGACGGCGTTAGAAGCAAATGGTAAATTGCCTTCTTACGTACAGCTCAATCAAAAAAATTCAATAGGTTTTGTGAATTTAGACCAACTAGAGAGAATAGTTAAACAACAATAAATGAAATTAAAGGCTGACAGATTGGTGATTACGTGAAAAAGAAAAGAATTGAATGGATAGATATTGCAAAAGCAATCAGCATTACTTTGGTTGTACTTGGACATGCTGGACATGACTTTTTAGATATCTATTTAGGATGGTTTAGAATGCCTTTATTTTTCTTCTTATCTGGTATTCTATTTAAGGAACTCCTGCCTAAAAATTATTTAAATTTTGCCTGGGAAAAACCTATCGCATGATGTTGCCATACTTTATTTATGGTATAGCGATATTTTTAATATTTAACTTTGATAATTTATCAATGTTTAAAGAGCATTTGATTAGTTTAATATACGGAGGAAGTTCCCTTCAAGGCCCATATGGAATCTTCTGGTTTATTACGGTCTTACTACTGACCCAACTATTGTTTGGTATTATTTCCATGTTTAATCGCGGCATACAGATTGTAGTAATCGGCTTACTTTTCGTCCTTGGACACTGGTCTTATATCATTGCTTTTGACTGGCCGTGGAATGCAAATGTGGTCATGATTGCACTAACTTATTATTCTTTAGGTTATTATTTAAAACCGTTAATAAAGAAATATTATGATTCTTTAATTGTAACTTTGGTTTCATTGTTACTTATTATCATTACAATATATCTAAATGAGACAGGTTATTTGAATTTTTACTTAAACTTAAAAATGAGTAGCTATAATAATGTTATGCTAGATTTAATCATTCCATTATTGTTTTTCATGCCAATCATTTATATCAGTAATTTTATTACTAAGTTCCCAATTAAAGAAATACTCAAAGTTATCGGCAGATATTCAATTGTCATTATGTACCTGCATTTACCTGTGAATATATTCTTTAGAAATGTACTGGGTTATGACGTAACTGTATTTGAATTTACAGCCTTTGGGGTACTGATTCCAGTGATATTCGGCTATTTATTTAGTCTGACGAAGACGACTCGGCTATTATTTTTAAGTGCCAAATAAAAACGAGAAGGAGTGCTTGATTGCCAAAAAAACAAAGGCAGTCAAGCCCTTTTAGTTTATATCGTCTTGTTTTTAAATGACATGTTATAACGAATTTATTATAATTAATAGAATGTAGTTTCCTAAAACATAAAGTATAAGAGGGTCAAATATGAACCATGTATTTTCATTGCTAAAAGAACAGTTTCAAAACAGAGAGTTAGTTTGGAAGTTATCTATTTACAATTTAAAAAGTGAGTACTCAAACCATTATTTAGGTTTGTTTTGGAATATCCTGCAGCCACTCATGCAGGCTGCAATTTACTATCTCATTTTTGGCTTAGGACTAAGAGGTGCGACAGCACCAGAGGCCGGTATACCTTTTATTGTCTATTTAATTTCAGGTCTATTCCCTTGGTTATTTATTTCTCAGGCCATTAATGGTGGCTCCAATGCAATTTATGCACAGCTCGGTTTAGTAACAAAGATGAGATTTCCATCAAGTGTACTATTATCTATCTCTTTCATGAACAGCTTGATTAATTTATCATTTATGACTTTAATCTTGATCGTAATTTCTGTATTCAATAGCTACGTCAATCCTGTATATTACCTTTCACTAATATACTTTGTCGTCGCATCTTTTATCTTAATTTTTGCTATAAATCTAATAATGAGCACCTTGATTATTTTGGTTAGGGACTTTAGAAATATATTACAAAATATCATTCGCATGGGCTTTTTCCTAACACCAATTTTCTGGCAACCCGGTGAACGGGGTGGTTTATTACAGATGATTTCTGATTTGAACCCATTTGCCTATTTAGTGATGAATTTTAGAAATGCACTTATATATGGTGATGGTTTCCTATACGGAAGTATGGAGCAGCATATATACTTCTGGGCCATAGCAGCAGCACTATTATTGATTGGTAGTTATTTACACGTTAAATTCCGTTACAAACTAATTGATTACTTATAAGGTGGTAACACATGGAAAAATATTTATTGATCAGTAACGCATATCCGACTTTGGATAATCTCTACTCAAATAGCTTCTTACATAGGAGGGTTAAAGCCTATCAAGATAAAGGTCTAAAAGTAGATGTTGTCGTTTTAACAACTCGGGTAATAAAAGATAAATTTTACGATGGTGTACATATTAAGTACATGGATGAATATCAAATTGCATCATATTTAAAACAAAATGCCTATCAAACAGTGATGATGCACTTTGTTAACCCTAAAATGTTTCATGGCATTGATGCGTTATCTAAAGAAGAAAGACCGAATATTGTCGTATGGTTACATGGTTTTGAAGCAGAAGCATGGCATCGTCGATATTATAACTTTTTAGAAAATATCAGTCAGTTAGATTCAGCACTAGAAAGAAAAGATTCGGTTTTTGAGCCTCAAAGAGAATTTTTAAAAGAATTGATGACCAGGGACGATTTAAATATAAAATTTGTCTATGTATCAAAAAGATTTAAAGAACTGTATGTCGATCCATATGTGGGTGTTGTACCTGAAAAATTCACGATTATTCACAATATTATTGATGGGGAACTTTTTACTTATCAGAAAAAAGATCGACACGACCGCTTAAAAATTTGTAGTATTCGTCCCTTTACAGCACGTAACTATGCCAACGATATAACTGCAGATGTAATCAAACAGTTAAGCAAGAAGCGATACTTCAAAAAATTAGAATTTAATATATACGGTGATGGAAAGCTCTTCAATGTGATTACTAATTCACTACAGCAGTTTGATAACGTTCATTTGCATAAAGGATTCGTTCAACAGGATGAAATCCCTAAGATTCATGCTGAACATGGCATATTTTTAGGCCCATCTAGACATGACTCACAAGGTGTCTCTTTAGGCGAAGCTATGAGTAGTGGACTTGTTCCAGTGACCAATGCAATTGGAGGTATTCCTGAATTTATTGAACACAAGAAAACGGGAATGCTAGCTAAGAGAGATGATGTGAAAGAAATGGTCGATAATATTGATTATTTATATAAAAATCCTAAGCAATTTAAAAAAATGAGTAAGAATGCTTCAGTTTCTATACAAGAACAGGCAGGTTTAGAAACTGTGATAAACAAAGAAATTGAGGTGATTGTCAATGGCTGGAGTTGATTGGGAAAAAGCGTATCACGATTTAGAGGCACATATTGAAAATATAATGAGAGAAACAAGTGAACTTGTAAATAATGCCTCTCCTAAACTTAGATTAAATAAGATTTTTATTGAAAAAGAAAATACGCTCAATGTCATTATCGATGCAACGGGAGATAAGATGGAGTATGCAATAGATTTAATTGATAGAAAAGGGAAAATAGAAACGATTAAAACGGGTTATGGTAAATCAAATACTTTCAACTTTGACATCCCTTCAGGACGCTATACGATTCGAGCTTACGCCAAAGAAGAGAAGACAAATGCTCGAGTTTATGACAATAAATCGGTCAATTATAAGAAGGTGACTGGTGATGAGTAGTTATCTCGTTGAATTAAATGACAAAGAGGAGACTCAGTCTGTCACTTTAGTTTTAAGTAGTTTACTTGATGCCACTTCACTCATAGAAAATTTATGGAAATATAAGCAGAAAAAGTATGTTGATTTAAGCCTTTTAAGTGTTCCAGATGTTATAAATGTCTTAGAAATGATCAATGATAAAAGTGAACTGACATTTAAATTAAGTCATACACAAATAAATATTGAATTTTTAAAACAGCAAAAAGATATTCAAGATATTGACTACAGAGATAATACTTATTTACTAAGCTACGCTGAAAGTAATGTTGATGTTTATGAAAAGTATCAACGTTTGAATCGGAATGTAATTGTACAAAAACAATCCTATGAATTAGAAATCGTCGAAAGTCTCTTAAGAGAGCAAGATAAGAAAAATGAAACGGTGACTATGTTGGAAAGAGAAAACCAGCTTCTACGTCAAGGTGGCATGAGTCAAAATGATGATGACCTTGAAAATCGTTATTTAGAATTGATGGAAAAATACAAACAATCATTAAAGAGATTAGAACAATTAAGAGATTCTAAGCTTGGTAAACTTCAAGTTGCATATTGGAATAAGAAAAGAGGGTACTAATGGAGTTAGTTAATAAAATTAATATTGTAGATGCTAATTCTGACTATATAAATAATGTTATTTCCTCACTTACACAAAATCGCCCTGAAGGATTAACAATAATTCAAAAAGTAGATTATTTTAATGATAATGTAGCGAGTAATATAAAACAGTTAGAAACGGCTAAAAATATCGAGCTGATCTTATGTACAAGTGACTCTGACACTTACACTGAACTTTCTAAGAAAGAAAACGAAAAAATCTATGTTTTACAAGGCGAAATAGAGGATGCCAAATTATATATCAAGTATTCACATGTCTTACTTCTAGATGATTGTTTATCGCTTCAAATAGATGATGAAATGCTTTATGAAGATAACGTTATCTACCTAGCTAAAGTTAGTGACAACAAAAGTATTGATGGTCAGATTTACAAGCAATACTTTAAAGATGTAACAATTAACGAGACACAATTTGATGCGAATTCTGTAGAGAAGTTTGTTAGAGAAGCTGTGTGTGTGATACCTAGCAAATTAATCTTTCATCATAAATTTAACCAGTCTTTTTCTTTTAGAATAAATATTTGGATGTCTAATTTAATGGCGGTCACAAACTTAGATGGACATGTAAAAATTGGTAGACCACTGACTGTTTGTGGACAACTAGATAGAGGTTTACCCACAACTTTAAATGAAGTCTTAAACATAATTAAATATATCGATGAAAAGATATCGAAACGATACGATCAAAAAGTGACTGAGGTACTACAATATTTTAACAAACTATTCACTTCACAACTCAAAACCTTTATTGATCAAGGACAAATATCGAAAGAAGAGTTAATTGATTTGATGAAGACATATGGCGTCAATAATATCTACTACTCTTCTTTAAATAAAGGAGATGCGAGAAAATTAGTACTTGCATATTGCTTCCCACCTTTTAACGATACAAGTGGTAACGTAATGGCTAAACGTATTTTTGAAAGTGGTCAAGTGGTTGATGTCATCTCCAATGACATGTCTAGAATTAGAAATATGGATCACAAGCTCTTAAATATAATGAATCATCTGCTTGATTCACAAATTGTCCTTGAAGGTGCCCAAGCATTCAGTAGTTGGCAAAGTATTGAAGATTATATTGATGGCGTAATTAAGTCATATAAAATGTATAAAAATAAATATGAAGAAATATATTCAAGAGTTATGTTTCCCCAATCACATTTTGCGGCTTTTGAACTTAAAAAGTTAAATAAGAATTTAAAATGGGTGGCAGAGTTTTCTGATCCTCTTTATACAGATGTATCATCAGATGTAAGATATGCACCTATTGAGGAAGAGGATTATATTGAAGGTTTAAAAGACTTTGTAGATCAAAAGTATCATCATCTGATCGATGACAATGTCTTTAATATTTGTGAGGTTCTGCCGTTCATCTACGCTGATGAATTAATTTTTACCAATCAAAACCAATTGGATTATATGCTCAGACGATTCGATGAAGAAATTTGTGAGCTAGTTAAAAGTAAAGCCGTTATTAGTCAACACCCAACTCTACCAAGTGAACAATATCATTTGGTCAATTCTTTTTACAGAGTAAAAGAGGATGAAATCAACATCGCTTATTTTGGTAACTTCTATGATACTAGAGGCTTTAGACAGATAGAATTAGTCGCTAAATATCTATATGAGGCAAACATTAATAACTTTAAAATTCATGTGTTTACCAATCTGAATAAAAAGACGATGAAATTTTATCAAAACAGTGCCTTTAAGGAATATATTGTAATGAATCAGTATGCACCTTATTTTGAATTTTTAAACTTAACAACAGTAATGGATATTCTGTTAATCTTTGATGCAACAACTGCTGGAATTAAGCCATACAATCCATATGTGCCTTCTAAGTTAAGTGATTACCGTGGCAGTGGTTCTAAGATCTGGGCACTGACCGAAGAGAATAGCATTTTAGACTTAACACAAGATAAAAACCTATATATAACTAGACAAATTGACTATCAGTTATATGCTGAAAAAATGAAAGAAATGGCAAGTGATCTGAACAAACCACTTTATAGTGTCAAGAATATACAGTGTGTTCAATAGCATTAAGATGGATGTGAAAAAATGTCATATAAAGTAAAAGTGGAAAATGTATCTAAGGTGTTTAGTACAACGAGTAATAAGAAAAAATTATGGAATTTTCTACTGCCTTTTAGAAATAAAGACCAGGAATATTATCAGGCGCTTAAAAATGTGAGTTTTGAAGTAGAACCGGGAGATTCAGTTGGAATCGTTGGACTTAATGGTTCTGGTAAATCAACCTTATCGAATATTTTGGGTGGTGTAACTTCTCCTTCTTCAGGTGAGGTATACGTTGAAGGTAGACCTTCTTTAATTGCGATTTCAGCAGGTTTAAACTTTGAATTGACTGGTAAAGAGAACATTCATATGAAGTGTTTAATGCACGGTTTAAGTGAAAAGCAAATTGAGGAACGTTATGATGATATCGTTCAATTTTCTGAACTAGAGGACTTCTTAGATCAACCGATTAAATCATATTCAAGTGGTATGATGTCAAGGTTAGGGTTTGCAATAGCGGTACATACAGATCCTGATGTTCTCATTGTTGATGAAGCTCTATCAGTTGGTGATGACACATTCGCTAACAAATGTATTGATAAGATGAAGAGTTTTAGAGAAGAGGGGAAAACAATTTTCTTTGTCAGTCACTCGATTCCTCAAATCCAAAAGATGTGTAATAAGGCAGCTTGGATACATTTTGGAGAATTAAAAGAATATGGCGACTGTATTCCAGTTGTTGGCCTATATGCAAGATTTGTGAGAGGTTACAATATCAAACCTAAACATGTACAACTGCGTTATAAAAAAGCAATGATAGAAGGACAAAGAACAAATCAAGCACCAAAGGAAGAAAAAGATACGACTTTTGGCATTGGTAATGGAGTGCTTCTGTCAATCTTTTCAGTTATTATAGTGATTATGGGATACTTGCAAGCAATTCAATATCTATAGGGTGCTTAAAATGAATAATTTAACTTATGAAGAACTAAAAAAAATTGCTTTAGATTCATTAGAAAAAGAAGAACGTGCATTGAATGAACTAAAAAATATAGATAGACAAATATCAGTATTAAAAAACGAAAATGACAGGCTCAATCGTCAATTGAAGAAATATCAAAATTTCTTACCTATAAAAGTAGGACTAAAAATGAAAAAGTTTGTCAGAAAGTAGTGTATGAGCATGTCTAATTTAAAAATTAGAGAACGTTTAAAAGAGATTAAGCAAATTAAACGAGCAATTTTAAAAGATGAAGCGGTGGCTGAAGAAGAATCTATTCTACAAGCATCAGATAAACCTCATGGTATCAGTCTAATCATCCCAGTTCATCGTGGGGAAGATTTTATTAAAACACTGGTCAATTCACTTAATAAACAGTCCTTAGACCAACGTTATTATGAAGTGATTTTTATATTTAATGGTGATTATAAAGAAAGCGAATCTTTATTAGAAACTTTAAATAAAGAGTTTGTATATCAGATTTTATATTCAGAACGCGGTGTAGGTAGAGCGAGAAATGTTGGAATTAATAACGCTAAATACGCCTATATAAGCTTCTTAGATGTAGATGACACTCTATCTGAGGATTACTTAAAGCATTCTTTAGAAGAGGCTGAGCCATTTACCATTCTCTTAAATCAACTTCATGAAATTGTTGATAATAGAGATGATCATGGGAATAATGTGATCAATAAGGAACTGAATAAAAATAATCAATACCCAAATCATTATTTTGATGTAGGAAAAAACTTATCTTTAAACGGTGCTAAGGTTATACCGACAAACTTTCTTCTTCATAGCCAGTTCAATGAGCATTTGAATAATGGAGAAGATGTCGCCTTGTATGCAGAGATAGTGACTGTTTTTAAGCCTATTATTAAAATCAATCAAGAGACTGCTATTTATTTTCGTTATAAAGGGCAAGGGACTTTATCAAGAACCAAAGTATCTTTTCAGTTCAATGTCTTAGATCGAATCCACGTTATTGATGATATGCAAAATCTTTTGAGATATGAAGATGATTTAGATGTGCGCAATTTATTAATTGATAGAATGCGTTCTCAAGCTTTGTTTATCAACAAATATTTAGTGGAGCATATTGAAGATTATAGTAAGGTCATTGATTTGATTCGCCTAAAACAAGATGAGTTTTATCCTTATCAACAAGTGAATAAAGACTTAGCTGAAACACTGTATGTGAGTTACTGTTTCCCACCATTTGTGGACACAAGTGGCATTGTTATGGCAAAGAGAATCAATCAAAACAAAGAACCGGTAGATGTTGTGCACAATGATATGACTGCTGTAAGAGCGATGGATCCATCATTAGAAATTATAGCGGACCCATACATTGATACGAGACATATGATTCACACACCGTCTTCTTTCTCTAGCGCAGTCCATATACAAGCCTTTGTAGAAAAAGCTCTAAAAAGAACGGATTTAACGAAGTATAAGAAAATATACTCTAGAGCGCTTTGGCCAGGTTCTCATATGGCGGCCTTTTACATGAAAGAAGAAGCAAGTAATGTGACTTGGCATGCGGAGTTCTCTGACCCTATATTGTATGATATTAAAAATCAGGAAAGAAAAGGTTCATATTTTACCATAAAGGAAGTAGAGAAGTTGAAGAAAAAGGCACCTGATGCCTATAGCAAATACTTTGATACTAACCTATATAATATGTGTGAAGTACTGCCATTTGTCTTTGCAGATGAAATCATCTTTACTAATAATAATCAAGCTGAGACTATGCTGGATCGTTTTGATGAAGATTTTAAAAATATGGTTAGAGAAAAAGCGACTATTTCAAGTCATCCATCACTAGATGAATATTATTATAATATTGAAAAAAACTATGTAAACTTAAATCATCAAGTGTTTAATATCGGCTACTTTGGTAATTTCTATGAAACAAGAAGTGCAACAGATATCATACGGATTGCTAAAGGAATCAAAGAGTTAAACTTTGATGCTAGGCTTTATATTTTTACTAATGATACGTCCAAGGTTAGAAGCCAAGTGATTACGGAAGGATTATCAGATATAGTGTTTGTAGAGTCGTATTTGAAATATTTCGAGTTTCTTAATGCTGCCAAAGAATTTGATTGTTTAATATTGAGCGATGCGAACACTAAAGCTTATAAAGATAAGAATCCATATTTGCCATCTAAATATAGTGACTACAAGGCATCTGGCACTCAAATTTGGGCACTCTACGAGGATGGAAGTCCACTAAACGAGCTTTCTTTAAATGAGGAAGTCATCAAACTTAAAAGTGAACTTGGAAATGAAGATGAAATAAATGAAGTATTAAAGACATTGATGAAAAATGTATGATAAAACACCCTGGAATAAGTGAGACGCATCTCAACTTATATCCAGGGTGTTATTTTATAGTTCTTTTTCCATGTATTTATGTGGGATTCCAGCATCATCGAATTCATCTGATGTTACTTCATAACCCAGTTTTTCATAAAACTTTAAGGCGTGAACTTGTGCGCCAAGTTTAGTTCTTTTATAGCCATTGTCCCTTGCGTGAATGTGTACAAAATTCATCAGAGCTTGACCTAGATGCATGCCTCTAGCAATCTTTCTAACAGCCATACGTTCCACTTTTGCGACACCGTCACCAATATCTCTATATCTAACAGTACCTAGTGGACGATCGTCTAAGGTCAGTAAAATATTTACCGCTTCTTTTTCATATTCATCGACTTCTATTTCAAGCGGGACATTCTGCTCTTCTACAAATACTTCTTTTCTGACTTCTAAGCATTGATTGTAAAACTTAGGATCATCTGATATTTTCATTTCCATATTATCACCTACATCGCATTTTTTCGTCTAATAATCGTATATTGCCAAAACATTTTTAATTGATCAATATTCCAATAGTCCATGCCAAGAGATAAAGCGGGTGGCGTATTGAACTTTATTTTACTGGCTTCAGCTGCTGCGAGTGCAATGTACTGTATATGAGGGGTCAATGATTTAAAAGCATCTGACAAACGGCCATCGTTAGATATCCAGTCTAGAGGATGAATACATTCAAAGACATCGACTGCTTCGTATATTTCAGGAATTGCTGTGATATAGGCGGCTGCATCAACTTGAGGATTATGTTCAGCCTCAGCAAAGTAACTTCTTAGAGCAAGATAAAGTTCTTTGTGCCGATGATTTAAATAGTAATATTCATTTTCTATGTTTTTCTGACCACTATTTTTTATCAATGTTTCTAAGCTTGCCATCATCTCTTCGATATTTGAAACTTTGTCGTATGAACTTCTCAATGTCGCACCTCTTTTCTTACTTAATAATAACTACCGTCATCATAATTTTCTTCACTGCTATTATCGTAATAGCCATCTTGGTTGTTATTATACCCTTCTTCAGCTGGTACTTCATTATATTCTTCTTGGTTGTTTTCTGTGTTAGGGTCTGTTTGTTGGTTAGGATCCGTTTGTTCGTTAGGGTTAGTTTCTTCTGTAGAAGGGTCATCTTCTGGATTTTCTTCTATTTCTGTTTCACCTTCTACATCTGACTCTTGATAGTTAAATTCTTCAGTTTCAAAACCGTCACCATAAGGACTTTCATAGCCTTCTTCTGCATACAAAGGCGTTTCTTCTAACTTATATTCATTAAGCGTATAGTCGTCAAGATACTGATATGGTGTTAAAAAGTCAGCTAGTCTAATGTTGATCAAGTCATTTGGATCTGACTCATCCATACCGAGTATAGAACGGATTGTGTTTGATAAGACATATATGTGTTCCTCGTCAGGTCTATAGAAATAAGCACCTGAATTTGGCTCCCAAAAATCTGATCCTTTTAACTGTGTAGAATCAAAGCTAATATCATTGAAAGCGTAGTAGGAAGCAAGGCTTCTTATTTCTTTAGATGTAAAGCTATGCTTGGTATTATCTGCAACAACTTTAATTAAATCATCGATGTTTTTCAAACTACCTGAAGATTTCACTTTGTTTAAGACCGCTTCGACTAATTCTATTTGTCTATTACCACGGCCTAAGTCTGAGTCTACACGACGGCTTCTCACGACAGCGAGTGCTTCTTCACCGCTCAATTCTTGAACGCCTTTTTCAAGTTTGATACGACCTTTATCATGCTGATCCGGTTCGTCCATATCAAATGGTACATCGAATTCAATACCACCAACTGAGTCAACAATATCAACCACACCAGCCATGTTTAAGCGGACGTAGTAGTCTACTGGAACATTGAGTAAAGTCTCGACTGTCTCCATTGAAGCACTTGGTCCCCCGTACATATGAGCGTGATTTATTTTATCGAAATATTCTTCTGTATTGATATAAGCGAGTGTATCTCTTGGTATGTTGACTAGTTTAACGTCGTCTTCATTCTTATCAAAAGTAGCCAAGATCATACTGTCTGTTCTGAAATCATCTCCAGCTAAGTTTTCTTTTTCAGCTCTCGAATCATTCTCATCAGTACCGAGTATTAATACTGTAAAGCTCTCATCGACAGAGGCGTCTTCTTTTCTTAAGTCAGAGCGTTCTCTATCAGTGGGTTCGTATGAGCTTGTGACGCCTTCATCAAATGCATTATAAAGACTGTAAATATAAATGCCTGCACCTGCTAAGATTAGTAGTAGGACAATCACTATTGTCCAGATAATTTTTTTAGTCAAAATAATTTCTCATTTCTAGTTTGGATTTTAAAATCATATAGATTCTATTATAATGTGTAAGTATAGTAAATTAAAACAATATAATAAATTTTAGAGGGTTGCAAATGAAAAGTGTAACGATGTTTGTCTGGAATAACTTTGTTAATGATGCCAGGGTCCTTAGAGAAGCAAAAGCTCTAGAGGAACTAAATTACTCAGTCACCATAATAGCGAAAAAAGAACTGACTGAAATGGAATTGAAAAAAAGCGAAAAAATTTCTAATAATATAGTGGTAAACCGCCCCTTGAAATGGGAGTTACCTGAGCGACTTAGAAACAAATTTAAAACTACAATTTTGAATAAGCATCTTCCGAACGCGCTCTTGATGCTAAAGATGATTATGCTAGGCCGTTCATATAATACCGATGTTTATCATGCACATGACTTAAATACTTTGATACAAGGTATTGTCTCTAGTAAGTTACGATTAAAAAAGAAATTATTAATCTATGATTCGCATGAAGTGCAAACAAGTCGGACACATTACAATTTTAATACTATATATAGGATTGAGAAATTTTTACTCAAGTTTGTCGATGAAGTTATAGTAGAAAATGAAACTCGTGCTGACTACCATTATAACCTATATAAAAAATATCCGACGGTCATTCATAACTATTCAGAGTTATATGATATTGATCAGTATAAGGCTATGGATTTACGACATACTTATCACATACCAGATGATAAAAAAATTGTCTTGTATCAGGGTGGTATGCAAGAAGGACGAGGCTTATTTAAATTATTAGAAGCCTTTAAAAACATCGAGGGTGCTAGTTTGTTTATGATTGGTGATGGAAAAGAGAGGCAAAATCTAATTGCTAAGCACCATGATTTACGACTCGAAGATAAGGTACATTTTATAGATAGAGTACCTTATCAGCTATTAAGGCAATATACAAAGGCCGCTGACCTTGGAATTCAATTTTTAGAGAATACTAACTTTAATCATTATTCAGCTTCCTCAAATAAATTATTTGAATATCTGATGGCGCATGTACCTGTCATTGGTTCAAGATTACCTGAGATTGAAAAAATAATTGACGGGGAAGCGGTGGGTCTAACAGTAGAAGAAGGCAATACAAAACAACTTCAAGAAGCAATCGAAAGAATGCTAGCTGACGATGATCTGCTGATGAATTTTAAAGCACACACAAAGACCGCTAAGTTAAAGTATAATTGGGAAGTCGATAAAGTTGTTTTACAAGACTTATACAAAAAAATTAATTTTTAAACACAAGTGAGCTTTGTTATAATAGAAAAGCATAAAATTTTTAAGATGGGTGACCTATGAAAATATTATTAATTACTCAAAATTTTTACCCTGAAATAGGTTCTGGTGCGAATCGATTAAAAAACTTATATAAGTACTTATCTAAAAATCATAAGGTAGAAGTGTTAACGACACATCCTTCATATCCTAATGCTAAGATGTATGAGGAAGATAAGTATTGGAATGATACTGAAATCAGTCAATCAAGAGATATCATGAGACTAAAAATGCGCATGGATAAACAGAGTAAGTCTATGTTTTTACGGCTGCTGTATTACTTTGAACTATCTTATAAAGTATGGGTTTATGTAAAAGAATATCAACATCTTTACGATTGTATCTATGTGACATCACCTAATATTTTTATACCTTGGGCTGCTTTCTTTCAAAAAAGAAATCGTTCGGTTAAACGTATATTAGAAGTTAGAGATCTTTGGCCAGATAGTGTCAAATATGTTGAAAAATTAAATATAAATCTTTTCTTCCCAATCTTAAAATTGATGGAGAAACTGCTGTATAAAGCATCTGATAAAATCGTCATTAACAATGAGGGTTTTAGAAAATACATAAAAGAAATGGTCAGAAACAAAGAGATCCTTTATCTACCAAATGCCTTTACAGAAGAAGAGGTTGCTTTTGAAGAACTGGGCAAGAACTTCAGAGTCATCTATACGGGTAATATCGGTTTTGCTCAAAGTTATGAAAAGTTACAAGAGCTTGCGACTCGCTTAGAAGCGGAAAAAATTGACTTTAAGATTATAGGTTACGGGATGAACGCCCATCTCTTTAAATCTTATATTGACTTCAATGATTTTAAGTACGTGACCTTTGAAGAAGAAAAAACACGAGAAGAATGTCTAGTGGATATCAGACAATCAAATATCCAACTCTCTATCTTAAAAGATAGTGAGGTCTTTTTAAATGTCTTACCTGGTAAAGTGATTGATGGAATCGCATCAGGGGTGCCTATTGTAACTAATCTCGGTGGTTTTACGGGTGAACTAGTGAATGGGAACAAAGTTGGTTACGCTAAAGAAGGCGCAACGACTGATGAACTCGTCAGCGCAATATTAAAAATAAAAGAAGATAGAGCACTTGAGCTCACACTCAGAAACAATTCTAGGAAGCTCTTAGAGTCAGAATTTTTATGGGAAATTAATATAAATAAACTTGAAAATTTTCTTTCCTAATTAGAGTTTGAATAACACTGATGTTATTCAAGCTCTTTTATTAATGTAAAGAAATGGAGTTTTCATGTAAAATGAATATAGTGAAGATGAGTATGTAATTATTATGTAGGAGTTTTATATATGAGTTCATTAAAGAAAAGATTGAGAACTATACTTCCAAGAAGTATGAGAGAAATGATAGTGAAGAAGGTAACATTTGAAGATTTAACAGTGTTTAATCATATGATTGTCATTAATTTATCTCTCAGAAACTTTTATAATTTAAGTTCTAAGAAAAATGTTGAATTTATTTTATCTGATGGATGTTACAGTGAGCAACTTTCTTATAAAATAGAAAAAAATTCAGCTTCTATTTTTTTAGAAAACGAGATATTTAAAAATATTCAAGGAAACTCTACTATCAAAATGAAGGTAGACGGTAAGAATATGATTGTACGTCCGAGTGAGGATCTGCAGAATAAAACGTCCTTCTTTAAAAATGATAAATACTTTAATATTTTAGTGAACGGTACAATTATTTTAGAACCGCTATTTTCTGAATATAATTTTAAAGAAAAAGCTGTTTTTGCTGAAGATATCAGTACATCGTATGAAAGATTAGAAGTCGATTTTAAAGAGGATATGACAGGGTATAAGCTAGCCTTTTTATATCCGAATAAGATTGTAGAGTTAGATAATATTGGGTTTAACAAAAAAATCGTCACCAATGATTTTGACTATGTCACTATGGGGAGAGCTTCTCTCTATATTCTTAAGGACTTCCAGATGGTTCCTGTCGAGTTTTCTGTTAGTGACAAGTTATTATCAACAAAATCTCATACTGTGGACATCACTAAGAGAACTGGTGAAACACTATTATTTATAGAAAATCATATTATTAATTTATCGGGTATTTCCTATCAGCTTAAGGAAGATACTTTAAGTTTAAGTCTAAATAGCCGTGATAAACGTGCACTTAAATCATTAATATTAAACGATACAATATCAGAGACTACAATTTCATATCCCCTTTACATGTTAGAGGGTAGCTACACAGCTGACATTCCACTAGATGACTTGATGGATAAATTTTCTAGAAAAAGATTTAGTGTACTGACAGCTGGTCATGAAGAAATGATTTTACAACCGAATATAAATGATATTGATCAAGATTCACTTGGGTCTAGAGAAGTCATCAATTATAACTTTGAAATGATGAAGATTTGGTTTTATAAAAGAAAAGACAGTGGCTTAGGATTTAAAGTGACCCGTCCAAGATTAAGAAGACAAGTCACAGAAATAGAAGGGAATGAGTTAACTGGTTTTGTGAGCGGTCTAGAAAACTTTGTAGAATCTAAAATTTATATGATATTTGAGGACCGATATTCTAAAGAGCAAGTACTTTTACCAATAGATAATGATTTTTCAATCGACTTATCTCTTATTGATTTTATCCAGTTAAAAAGTAAAGGTAAAACAATTATTGATATATTTATTGGCATCGTTCATGACAGCGGTGAAATCGTTCGGCAAGTTAAAATCAAATATGAATTCGCAGACTACAAAAAGGATAACTATTATGGGGTATTTGATAAAGTAGATGCAGAAGGAAATAGACATTATTTCTTAATCACAACAACACCTTTTGATAACTTGAAAATAGAGACCTTTTTAATTCCTAGTGGTATTCCTTTACCAGGGGATAAACCTAAGAAAGATTATCAGACTTGGTTGGTTGGTGAGCGATATGATACAGCCCAAGATAATGGTTATGCCTTTTATCAGTATTTAAAACAGCACACAGATATTGATGCATATTACGTGATTGAAGATACTGCTGTTGACTATGAGAAAATTTCTGATGATCCAAATGTTTTAGCTTTTGGTTCAAAAGAACATTACCAGATTTCCTTCAAAGCAGGGGTCTTACTCGGTACACATGACCTTGAAAATCTCTTGCCTTATAAACCAGCACGTGGCTTCTTTAATTATGAAGAGACTATTAAAGTGTTTTTACAACATGGGGTGTTGGGTCGAAAAAGAGTGGAATATCATAAAAAATATTACGACCTACCTTTTGATCTTTTCATCGTGTCTTCACAGCCAGAAAAATATAATGTCGTTGTGAAAAAATTGGGTTATGACGAAGAAGAAGTTGCAATCACGGGACTGGCAAGGTTTGATTCTTTACCAAGAAATAATGAAACAAAAGATATTCTTTTAATGCCAACTTGGCGTGATTGGATTAATACAGATGAACAATTTTTAGATAGTCAATATTTTAATTACTATAATAATCTTATCCATAATGAAAGACTGATTAAGATTTTAGAAGATAATAACGTGCAATTGAATTTTTATCCTCACTATAGAGCTCAGATGTATTTTAATAGTGAAATACTGAATCCTAGTAACAATATTAATTTTATCGAGCTAGGGTCAAAAAAAGTACAAGATTTACTCATTGAGCATTCCTTATTAATTACAGATTACTCAAGTGTAAGTTTTGATTTCACACTGATGGATAAGCCCGTAATATACTATCATTTTGATGTGAGGAAGTTTTTCCGCCAAGGTAAATTAAGACCTTTACATCAAACCTTTATTGGTGAAATCGCCAGAACAGAAGATGAGTTAATTACCCTGATACAAGAACAGATTCATCGAAATTTTAAAACAGGTAATATTGATATATCAGGCATTTTTGAATACCAAGATCATGATAACTGCTTAAGAATTTATAATAGTGTTCTTAATAAATTAGAGAAATTAGATCACAAGTAAAATCTTAAATTAAAAGCACGCCGAGTCACTTTTCTAGCGCTCGACGTGCTTATGTTTTCTATTAAAAATTTTTATATAAAGTGTCAACTAAGCGGTCACTTGAATGCCCATCAGCATATTTATTAACCCGCTTGTTAAAAGCTTTTACTTTATTTAAATCGGCTGTTTCATTGAGTAGGTTATCAATAAGTGAATCTTCATTTTTACAAGCAGGTCCAGGCATGTAAGATTCAAAATCAAACCAAATTCCTCGTTCCTCTTGGTATTCATCAATATCATTGATATAGAAGTACATCGGTTTATTTAGGATGCAATATTCATAAGGTATGGATGAATAATCTGTAATGAGTATGTCTGAAGCGGCCATAAGTGATTCAATCGTATAGCCCTGTGAAACATTTGTCACAAAGACGCTTTCATAATCATAGTGAGCGGACATGGCAGGGTGTAATTTCACTAAGATGTGATAGCCGGGCAGTTTCTCACTTACTGTCTTTAAGTTTAAAAGTAGTTGACTATCGTTTAGATGTCCGTCCCTATAGGTTGGTGCATAAAGGATTACTTTTGTCTTAGAATCTAAATTCAGTCCTTGTCTAACTTTGACACGGTCCTCATTTACTTGTTTTTTATCAAAATAGTAATCAGTTCTAGCTAGGCCAGTTTTTAAGATATTATTATCCGACAAGCCAAAAGCTTCGGAAAAAATATAAGCCATATCATCAGAGCTGACAACTACCTTATTGAATGTTTTATAAACTGATCTAAATCTTCTATGCGCACTCTTAGGTCGGTGAACGATTGTCTTGTCTCTTAAACCGAAGTATTTAACAGCACCATTGGCGTGCCAGACTTGACTCACCACGACATCCTTTTTAAAGTCACAGCTCGCTAAGATAACGTGATAATTATCGATAAAAATCATCTTACTCGTCGCCAGATAATAAAGTCCTGTAAAAAAGGACAGTGGATGCTTAGGAGAAAACTTTAAAACCTTCTGTGCATGTTTAAAGTCTTTTTTACAACTGCTCTCTTTTAAAACAATAACGTCTGATAGGCCTTTATGATAAAGACTATCATTGATATAGCTGAGATTATCACCGAAAGACGAAAGCATTACAGTACGTCTCTTTAATGGGAAATAGCTAAACAAACGAAAAAATTCTTTAACAAGCAGCAGATAAAACTTTAAAACTACTTCTTTAAGCATCTTTTTCTTTTAATTCTTCTTTAATTTTAGTGGTTGATACACCAGTCGTTCTTGGGAGATAGACAACTTCACAGTATTCTTTTAAGAAATCGAATTCTCCTTCCCAATCATCGCCAATGACAAATGTATCGATATTGTAATCTACAACATCAGATGATTTTTGATCCCATGAATCTTCACCGATGACTTCATCGACATAGCGAATGGCTTCTAGGATTTGCTTTCTTTCCTCAAAAGAGTGATATGATTCTTTATGTTTTAAAGTATTAAATTCATCTGTAGAAACAGCGACGATTAAATAGTCACCAAGTGCTTTTGCTCTTCTCAATAAGTTGATGTGACCAGTGTGTAATAAATCGAATGTTCCGTATGTGATGACTTTTTTCATGATAAATTCCTCCAAATTAAGGCATAGTAATAGTATTTTGTAGTATTATGAATTATAGCATAAGATAATACTTAAGACTTTCAGGTGTGGTGTATATGAAAAAAATTAAAAAATATTCAAAAGTACTTCTTTTAAAATTATATAAAGCTATATTTTGGTTCTTTGGAAAAATATTTAATAAGGATCACTCTTTGATTATCTTTGAAAGTTTTTTAGGAAAACAATACAGTGATAATCCAAGAGCCTTATACGAATATATGACTACACATTATCCAGAGTATCGATTTTTATGGAGTGTAGATAAACGCTATATCGATACTTTCGAAAGGTATGACTTACCTTACATCAAGCGGTTCTCCTTGAACTGGATGATATATATGAATAAAGCAACCTTATGGATTACTAATAGTCGGCTTCCACTGTGGATTCCAAAACCAAAAGGGACAACCTACTTGCAAACATGGCATGGGACACCTTTGAAACGCTTAGCAACAGACATGGAAGAAGTCCATATGCCAGGGACTAACACAGATAAATACAAGAAAAACTTTTCTAAAGAAGCATCTAAATGGGATTTTTTAGTATCACCTAATGAATATTCTTCAGAAATTTTTAGAAGAGCTTTTGTGTTTGATAAAACAATGCTGGAAACAGGATACCCTAGAAATGACTTTCTTTTCAATCATAATGATGAAGAAAGTGTATCAAAGCTGAAAAAAGAACTCGGAATCCCGGAAGATAAAAAAGTAATCCTTTACGCTCCAACTTGGAGAGATGATTCTTATCATAGTAAAGGACGCTATAAATTCGACTTAGAATTCGATTTAGAAAATATGTATCAAGCACTTGGTGATGACTATATCATTATTTTAAGACTGCACTATTTAGTGAGTGAAAACTTAGATATATCAGGCTATGAACATTTTGTTTATGATTGTTCTAAGTACGAAGACATCAGAGGGCTTTATGTTATTTCAGATCTTTTAGTGACTGATTACTCTTCTGTCTTCTTTGATTACGCAACTCTCAAAAGACCAATGATTTTCTATACTTATGATCTCGATAATTACAGAGATAAGTTAAGAGGTTTTTACTTTGATTTCGAGACGCTCGCTCCTGGTCCATTAGTAACGACAGAAAAAGCTCTGATCGATGCTATAAAAGAGAGTGAAACTATAGATTACAACGAACGATATAAAGTAAATAACTTCAGAGAAAAATTCTGTGCTCTAGAAGACGGTCATGCATCACAACGTGTCGCTGATGAAGTTATTTGTCATCTAAGAAGTAAAATTGTATAATTCACCATTGATGAAAAAATGAGGTTGTGACTAAGATGAAATCCATGCTGAAAGTTTTACAGGAACAGCTATCTCACTTTTATTTAGTGAGAAGGTTGTCGACCTATGATATAAAAAGTAAGAATCAAAATAACTATCTCGGTATTGTCTGGGAAGTTCTCACACCTGTAATTAGTATTATGATTTACTGGTTTGTGTTTGGAACTTTAAGACAGAGACAACCAGTAGAAATTGGTGGAGTGGAAGTACCATTCTTTTATTGGTTATTTATTGGTTTTATCGTTTGGACGTTTTTCTTCCAAGCAAGTATAGAAGCATCTAAATCGATTTATACAAGGTTAAAAATGCTATCTAAGATGAATTTCCCACTGAGTGTAATTCCTAACATTCCTATATTTTCTAAGTTTTATACTCACATCATCATGTTGGTAATTGCATTTATAGTCTTTCAGATTGCAGGCTACACAGTCAGCCTCTACTTTGTACAAATTATTTATTTTATTTTTTGTTCATATGTGTTGATTCTGTCCTTTGCTTTAATCACATCAACCTTATCTACGCTCATTCGTGATGTTCATCTGTTATTGAATTCTTTATTACGTATGCTGTTGTACTTATCTGGAGTGTTATGGCCATTATCCATGTTATCGGATTTCCCAACTTTGATGGTTCTTATGAGATTAAATCCTTTGGTTTACCTTATTGAAGGTTATAGAGCATCCTTCTTTGGGACTGAGTGGTTCCTAGTTACACACTGGGAATATAGCTTATATTTCTGGGGTCTGATGCTAGTATTATTTGCCATCGGTTCTTCACTTCATATGAAATTTAGACGTAATTTTATAGATTACTTATAATGGGGTTAATAATATGACAAAAGCAATTGTGGCCAAAGATGTGGTCAAAAGATACAAACTGTATGACAATTCAAAAGAAAGAATTTTAGACTTGTTTAGTCCAAGTAAAAAGCACGGCAATGATTTTTATGCATTAAATGGTGTATCTTTTGAAGCAGACAAAGGTGATGTTGTTGGCTTTATTGGAATCAATGGTTCAGGTAAATCGACATTATCAAACATCATTGCAGGGATTGTGCCGGAGACTAGTGGAACTGTACAAGTTAATGGCCAACCTTCACTGATTGCAGTTGCAGCTGGACTTAATGATGATTTAACCGGGCGAGATAATATTGAGCTGAAATGTTTAATGCTCGGCTTCACAAGAGAAGAAGTTAAAGAGATGGAGCCAGAGATTATTGAGTTCTCAGAGCTCGAGAACTTTATCGATCAACCAGTAAAATCTTACTCAAGTGGAATGAAATCGAGACTTGGTTTTGCGATTAGTGTTAAGGTAGATCCAGATATTTTAATTATTGATGAAGCATTAAGTGTCGGAGATAGAGCTTTTGCAGATAAAAGTCTTAAAAAGATGATGGAGTTTAAAGAAGAAGGCAAAACGATGATTTTTGTCAGTCATTCTATTGGTCAAATGAAAACTTTTTGTGATAAAATTTTATGGTTAGAATTTGGTCGAGTTAAAGCATATGGAGATGTTCAGGATGTCCTCCCGCTTTATGAAGCTTTCTTAAACAAGTGGCAAAACATGCAAAAGGAAGAAAAAGACCTCTATCGTGAAAAAGTAATGTCACTCGATCCTAAAAAAGTTAAGTATAAGAAAATGGGTAAGGTCATGGTCTTAGATAATGAAGATGCCCTAGAAGCTTCTCATACTTATTCAGTTAGACAAGTGAGTCGTCTGGCACATTTAAAGGCCTATACAAGCTATATCTATCAATCACCGAATAGTGATGAAGGTAAAGAAGATGCACAAACTTTAAAAAATAAAGTTTACTATGTTAAAAGAGAAGCAACTTATCAGTTTGAAAATTATTATTTATTAAGTACAAAACCATCTGGACAAGATGGTGTAATCGGCTGGATAAGAGGGATTGAAACATCATCTCATGTTCTGACTCATGTCGATAATGATCCTAAAGTATTTTATTTACTTGGCAGGGGTTTTGCTTCTACTGACCCTTGGGGTGGCAAAAAACAATACGTCCATGAAAGTCTAGAACATCATGCTGGTTTACTATTTAATGTTTCAGAGACGGTATTAGTAGGGAACAACATTTGGTACTGTGGTCAAATTGATGGCACAGAAAGTCTAGTCTGGATTCATAGTAATAATGTCGTAAGCGACTTAGAAGAACTAGATACAGATTAAAAGAGGTGCTGATTAGCACCTCTTATTTTCTTAATAATATTCTTCTTTAGAAGTGAACATGCCGTCGACCCCAAGGTCGATGAGTGTCTGATACTCAAGGTCGTTTTTAACAGTATACGGGAAGACTTTATAGTTGTATTTTTGACATTCTTCGATAAATTTTTCATCCACTATATTTTTGTTTGGATGGATGCTCACTACATTTAAGCCAGTGCTATTTACGTATTTAGCAGCATTGATTAAAGGGTAGTGAATTAAAAAGCCGAGTTTAAGTTGTGGATTAATTTTCCCAATATTTTCTAGAGCTAGATGATCAAAGGAAGATACTAAGACATTATCAATCGTTCTATATTCAGATATTAAGTCTGCAATTTTCTGTTCAATTCCAATATGTCTTTTAGGTGTATTTTTAATCTCTATATTTAACATGACCGATTGTGGTGTAAGCTCTAGTACTTCTTTTAAAGTAGGGATTCTTTCATCTTTAAATTCGGTAGAGAAAAATGAGCCGATATCTATGTCTTTTAGCTCACTTAAGGTATATTCATTTACTGACTCATTATATTCCTTATTATAACGTGTTAATTTATAGTCGTGAATGACGACAGGTATTTGATCTTTAGATAATTGAACATCAAGTTCAAGTGCTTTTGCACCGCTATTTAAAGCTGTTTTGAAAGCAGCAAGTGTATTTTCTGGGGCAGATGATTCCGCGCCTCTATGAGCGAATATACATAACATGGGACACACTCCAAAGTGAATTTGTTGTCATATTGGTAGTGTAACATTTAATATTAAAAATTATGTAAAGATATTATGTAAAAAGGAGGTTACGACATGAAAGATAACTATAGTAGAGTCACTTTGATGGATATTAATTTTATCAATGTCTCTCGTTATTCATTTTTAAAGAACATAGTTTATCCTGCTATAGAAAAAAATGAAAAATGTTTCATCGTTACAGCAAACCCCGAAGTAGTTATAGAAACAAGAGATGACCCTGACTTTAAAACTATAGTGAAACAAGCTGATTATGTTGTAGCCGATGGAATCGGGGTTGTCAACGCTTCAAAATTTATTAAAGAACCGCTTAAGGAAAGAGTGACTGGTGTCGATCTCATGTATGATCTATTGGCTTATGCTGATCAACATCAAAAAAGAGTCTTTTTCTTAGGAGCGAGTGAGGTAGTCAATCAGAAGGTAGTAGAAATTGTAAAAAAAGACTATCCAGACTTAATCGTTGCGGGTCGTCGAGATGGTTATTTCAACCGTTTTGATCAGAGTGTCACAGATCAAGTGGTAGAATCGAATCCAGACATCGTCTTTGTCGCCTTGGGTGCAAAACGTCAAGAAGGTTGGATTGCTCATAATTTATCAAATTTTGACCATGGGATTTTTCTCGGAGTCGGTGGTAGTTTTGATGTCTTAAGTGGTCGCTTAAAACGGGCACCTCAAATTTGGATCAAATTGCAATTGGAATGGCTATACCGACTACTTAAAGAACCCCACCGTTTGAGAAGAGATATGAAGGTTTTTGAGTTTATGCTCCTACATATTCCTGTTGTAAAATGGTTTATGAAGAAGTTAGGCTTTTCTAAGTCCAAACCAAGAAAATCACGCGATGGTATTAGATAAGATGAAATCGACGAGGAGTTTAAAGATGAAACCGAAAGTCAGTTTATTAATAATTTTTCCTCTTGTATTTTTAACAGCATGTTCAGAAGATAAAGAAACACCTAGAGGTAGTGAAGAAGCTAAAAACATGCTAGAAAGTGGAGAATATAGTGAAAAAGAAAAAGACTCAACTAGTGAAGAAACTGATATATCTAAAGAAAAAAATTCAGATATGACGACCGTTTCTAAAATGGATAAAGATAATAATAAAGAGATTTCTGTTACTTATCCCGAATTTGGACTGCCAAATGTTGACTCAGGTATTCAACAACTGATAGACAAGAAATTAGAAATCTTTAAGAATATAAGTACAGCCAATGAAGATGAAGGTGAAACACCTGTTTTAAACATTAATTTTGAAAAAGACAAAGTGAAAGATCATATATACGCACTCACTTTTAATATAGATAGTCATTACGCTGAAGATTCTCTAAAAGAACGTGAGATTGTCTGGGTTAATAATGACACTGATGAACTATTAGTTGGAGAGGGATTATTTGATGATTCCAGTGAGACAAAAGCACTAGTCTATGAACAGCTGCTTAAAGAAATAGAAAAAGATGACACCTTAAATATATATTTAAGAAAAGATAAGCTTAAAGAGTGGGTCAATGAAAACACCACCTTTGAAGAAGTGGCGATAGAAGATAATCGATTAAACTTTAACTTTGAGGTCGATACTATAGCAGAAACTGCAGCTGGTGAGCCTTCATTTGATATTGATATATCTGAAGCCCGCCATCTAATGCCTGAAAGAGTTCAAGAATTTATAAAATAAGAAGAAGCTCAGAAATCAAAAATAGATTTCTGAGTTTTTTTATGAGCATCTTAAAAGTAAGGAAATACAGATTTCAATTTTGTATGTTTAAACAATGGAGTGTGATAAAATTACTTAAAACTAAAGAACGGGGGTGCCACTTTGACTGGAGAGATGATTTTTGTAGCTGTTGTTATTATTCTCATGCTGGTGGGTCTTTTATTTGAAGTCATTCGAGCTGACTTTTTAATCTTCCTAACTCTAGTTGTCTTTCTCTTAACAGGCGTGATATCAAGTAGTCAAGCGCTGAGTGGTTTCTCTAACGAAGGTATGATCACAGTATTACTATTGTTTATCGTTGCAGGTGCAATTCAAAAACATGGAATCATTGAACTGGTCATATATAGACTGTTAGGACAAGCTAAAAATATTAAATCTTCTATGGCTAAGGTGCTCTTACCTGTGGGCTTATCGTCAGGTTTTTTAAATAATACGCCCATAGTCATTGCCTTAACTCCAATTATTAAAGACTGGGCGATTGATAATGGCTATAGTCCATCGAAATTTTTAATTCCTTTATCATATATGACAATTCTCGGTGGAACGATTACTTTGATAGGGACATCGACAAACCTCGTTGTTCATGGCTTATTGTTAAACAGCGGACTTGAAGGCTTTAGTTTCTTTACCTTAACAGTCATAGGTGTACCGATTACTATAGTAGGATTTCTTTATCTATTAACTGTCGGATATAAACTACTGCCAGAACACCTTGGTGCTAAACAGCAAATTAGTAAAGAGACAAAGGAATTTTTAGCTGAGGTTGTTATTGAGGACAATTTTGAGTATAGAGATACTTCAATTAAAGAGCTCGGGCAAGAAACTTTCGAGGGTATTTATATTATAGAGATTTTACGTGGAGATAAGAGAGTATCTCCAATTAATGGTTTGACTAAGATTAGGGAGGGTGACCATATTATCTTCTCAGGATCTTTAAATACCATTGCTAAAATCCAGAAATATAAAGGAATCAGCTTGAAAACAGGAACAGAGCTCACTTTAGATGATGTGAAAAATGATGATAATCTACTCGTTGAAACTGTCGTTTCTCACAACTCTTCTTTGATTAATAGAACTTTAAAACAAACTAACTTTAAAAATAGATATGATGCAGGGGTTATTGCAATTCATAGAAATAATCAGAGGATTAAAAGTAGGGTGGGGGACATTGTCTTAAAAACAGGAGATACCTTACTACTGATCGCTGACCAAGCTTTTATAGAAAATCATAAGCACTCATCTGATTTTTATGTCGTGAATTCAGTGAATCCACCTGACAATCTCAAGCAAGATATGACCAAGGGATGGATTGGTTTAATCCTCTTAATATCGATGATACTCGTTGTTACACTAGGTTGGTTAACTATGCTCGAGGCAATGTTGATACTCGTTGTCTTACTTGTTGGACTTAGATTTATCAACCCTAATGAAATCGTTAGTTTTATACAGTTCGATGTTATTTTACTCATAGCGAGTGCCTTTGGGGTCGGAGCAGCCATGACAGAATCCGGGCTTGCCCAATATGTTGCGAGTGCTTTAACAGAACTTGCTGCACCACTTGGAATATTAGGTGTCATTGTCATTTTATATATAGTAACAAACATATTTACAGAAATTATCACCAACAGTGCAGCTGCTGTCTTGATGTTCCCGATTGCAATTGAGATGGCTAATGCAATGCAGGTAGACTATATGGGACTGGTTGTAGTTATAGCAATTGCTGCATCAGCAAGTTTTATGACACCAATTGGTTATCAAACAAACTTAATTGTCTATGGACCAGGTGGTTATAAGTTTACAGACTATATTAAAGTCGGTGGACCTCTGTCAGTTCTTGTAATGCTCGTTGCAACATCACTGATATATCTTGTCTGGTTTTAAGTAATGTTTCATAAAAGTTACAGCTGTGTTACAATCTAAAGAGTAAAAAACAAATTCGAGAGGTCTTTCAAATTGAAACAAATACTAACTATAGTATTTGTCATACTTCTGGCGGGTTGTAATTCAGCAGACAGATTAGCAAAATCAGAGAATTTGCCAATTATAACTAAGTCTCATACGACAATTAATCATCTTGTTATTAATTCAGTAGAAGAAGTTGCAAATACGAATACAGTAGATATCAATCAGACAGATAATAAGGCAGAGACTCTACAAGATGTCAGCACACTTTCTAAAAAAGATTTACGAGAAGTCGGTCAAGAATTAAGTGAGCAAAATAATGAAATCATTATGGTGTGGAACGACTTGTTTATCCCAATATATGAAAGTTACTACAATAATTACGATGAAACAGTGATAAGAGAAAATATAAGTGACTTGAATGCTGCCTATAAAGACCTTCAAAAGAAGATTAACAATGTAAGTTTACCTTCTAGTCTGACAGCAGTTGAAAGGACAAAAATCGAAGCGATTAAAGAAGACCTGTCATATGCTATATCTAACCGGCAACTCGCTATTATAGAAATGCAATCAATGATAGCGAAAGCTGATGCGAGTCATTCAGCCTTCATGGAAGTTCATATCTCTAATAGTGATCGATATCTAGAACACGCAAAGACCTTGTGTGATGATTTGAATCTAAATAAAAATGCTTTGGTGACAGCCAAATAAGAAGACTTATGGAGATCCATAAGTCTTTTTATGTTTTAAAAAATCATATAGGGGAAATAATATATTAGAAAAAAATTTAGTGGAGGAATGAATAATGTCTAAAAAAGTTGCAGTAATTATGACAGATTTAGTGGAAGATATCGAATATACTAGCCCTAAAGAAGCTATGGAGGCTGAAGGTCACGAAGTAGTTGTAATTTCACCAGATGGTTCAACTGTTGAAGGTAAAAAAGGTGGTAAATTTGAAGCGGACTATTCCATTGGAGATGTTTCAGCTGATGACTATGACGCATTATTAATTCCTGGTGGATTTTCACCTGATGGATTAAGAGGAGACAGTGAAGATCGATTTGCAAAATTTTCACGTCATTTCCTAGAAGCTGATAAACCAGTATTTGCAATATGTCATGGGCCACAATTATTAGTAGATACTGATCTTCTAAAAGATAGACATGTCACTAGTGTTAAAAACGTAAAAAATGATTTAATTAATGCTGGTGCTAATTGGGATGATAAAGCATTAGAAGTTTGCGGAAACCTAGTAACTAGCCGCACACCAAAAGATTTAGATGAGTTTAATGGAGAAATTAAACGTCAATTAGCTTAAAGTAAAAAAGACTGCAGTAGTCTTCTGCAGTCTTTTCTTATTGGACAGTAATGGTTCTAGCAACCGCTGAAGGGTTACCGAATATATCGAATACAGCATAGGCTATAGTGTATTCACCAGGTGTCTGATTGTCGACTTCACCTGACACATAGACTTGATTAGAGATATCTGTTCCATCAAGGTCTGTCACACTGACACCGTCTTTTGCTTCGAAGTTCTCACCAACACTGATAGTTAAATCTTCAACACCTGTAAACTCAACTTCACTAGTTTCAGTGCTGGAAGATTTTTTATCTTGTGAAGCTGACGTTTTAGGAATGCTTGGTATTGGACTACTTTCACTGTCTGATACAGTGACAACTCTCACATAAGAATAGTAGCCGCCCTTGGAGTTCTCAACACGATATGTAACATTATATGAACCATTGACTGAAGTATCGACTGTATTTTCAGTCACTTCTATCTCATCGGTTAGGTCTCCATCGGTTGAGTCTACAGCATAGACACCAGCGAGTGGATCGAAATCCTCTCCATTTTTAACGTTGATATTCTCAACATTTTTTATAGCAGGTAAGTTTCCTGAATGACTATTGATCTCTTCTTCCATGGTTGGTCCTGTGTAGTTCTCTTGGCTTTGACTTTCTGTTACGGTTTGACTATCTTCACTTATATAAGTAGCAGCCGCTGGAGCCAGAGGTAAGATACCGACCATAAATTTAATTAGAGTCTCTGAATTCACGAGACACACCTCCAAAAATATCGACAAGATTTACTTAAATTTTAGCACAAGCTTATCATACAACCAAGAATAAGATAGAAGGAGAACGCATATGGAGTGGATTTTACTTGTAATAGGATTTTTATTATTAATTAAAGGTGCTGATTTCTTCGTTGATGGCGCCTCTTCAATGGCTGAAAAACTAAATGTATCTCCAATGGTAGTTGGTCTGACTATAGTCGCTTTTGGTACTAGTGCACCAGAAGCTGTTGTCAGTATCATTGCTGCCTTAGATGGTAATGGGGACATGGTGCTCGGTAATATAATTGGAAGTAACATTGTTAATATTACTTTACTTCTTGGTATTACTGCCATGGTTTCAACCTTAGTCATTGAAAGACAGACTCGTACTAGAGAATTACCATATTCATTAATTGCAGCTGGACTCTTATTGATATTGATGTCTGATGCGATTCTATTTTCCAGTCCAACAAATGTTGTAGGTAGAGTCGATGGGATTATTCTTTTAGCTGGTATAGTATTGTTTATCTTTTATATTCTAATTAAGACAAAGCGTTCTAAACATTTAAAAGAAGCACGTAGTGAAGAAGATAGCCAGAATATGTCTTGGCCAAAAAGTATCGTGTTATTTACCCTTGGATTACTAGGTATTATTTTTGGTGGGGAAATGGTTGTTTCCAATGCTTCATCAATAGCAATTAGTCTTGGTATGAGTCAAGCACTTGTTGGTTTAACGATTGTAGCAATTGGTACATCACTACCTGAACTTGTCACGTCGATTACCGCAGCCTTAAAAGGTGAGGCATCTATAGCAATAGGTAACATTGTCGGAAGTAATATTTTCAACATTTTCTTCGTAGCAGGACTCTCTGCGACAATCGAACCTTTAAATGTTAGTGGCAACTTCCTCGTCGATGGTTGGATCCTTATAGGCGCAACAGTTTTACTGTTAGTTTTAGCCTTGTGGAGAAAAAAACTTACCAAAATCGAAGGTGTCATTTTAATAGTATTCTATGCAGTTTATCTCGTATATATTATTTTAAGAGGGTAAAATCTTGGTGCAGAGAGAAACTCTTAGATTGTGTCATAAAGAAAAAGAGCCAAATCAGATCTCTACATTACAATGTAGTCACTAGACAAACATTGATAAGAGAGAGATGATTTGGCTCAATTAATTTTTTACATAGATTTGTCTATTCGACATCATTTTTGACACGCTCAATAGACTTTTCAGAGCTTTTTAAATAAGGAGCTGGGACATATGCCCCAGCTCCTATCCATTTATTTTTCTTATTCTAAGCCGTTATGCCACTTTGCAGCTAATAGTGTGTTATTTAAGACCATTGTAATTGTTAATGGACCTACACCACCAGGAACTGGTGTAATGTAGCTTGCTACTTCTTTAGCACTTTCAAAATCAACATCACCAACGAGCTTGTCATCAACGACTGTGTTACCAACGTCGATTACAATCGCACCTTCTTTAAGGTCTTTACCAGAAATTAATCCTGGTTTACCAACTGCACTTACGACGACGTCAAAGTCTTTTAATTGGCTAACCATATCTTTAGTACGTGAGTGCATCAATGTTACAGTTGCGTTTTCATTAGTTAGTAATTTAGCAACGGGTTGTCCAACGATGTGTGAACGACCGACTACTGCTACAGTCTTACCTTCTAGTGACCCTGTGTGTTTTAATAATTCCATAATTCCAAGTGGCGTACATGGTACAAATGTACGTTGACCAGTATATAATCTACCAATGTTAACTGGGCTAAATCCATCCACATCTTTATGTGGTGCAATAGCTTCTAATACTTTATTTTCATCGATTTGTTTAGGTAGTGGTACTTGAACTAAAATTCCACTAACCTTATCATCGTGATTTAATTCGTCAATCTTAGCTAGTAGATCTTCTTCAGATGTATCTTCGTCTAAGTGAACGATATCTGATGCCATGCCAATTTTTTCAGCTGCCTTATTTTTCGAGCGAACATAACTCAATGAGGCACCGTCATTTCCTACTATAACAACAGTAAGGTTTGGTACAATACCTTGTGATTTTAATTTTTCTACTTCTTCTTGTAATCCTGCGCGATAATCTTTAGCGATTTCGCGACCATTCAATAATTCTGCAGTCATTAATTAAATCCTCCCTTAAAGTTTCTCAATTACATTATCTCTAAGTTCATAAGAAAAAGCTATGAAAATAGTTGATGTTTTCCGTCAAGAAATTAGTAGTCGATAAAAAATTAAGATATACTGATGTTAAGTTCATATTACAAATGTGTAACAGTATTGAAAGGGGAATCACTATGAACGTTGCAGTTATTGGCAAAGGTGGAAGAGAGCATGCCCTTGTCAAAATGTTAGCAAAATCAAAAAGTGTAGATAATATCTATGCTATACCTGGGAATGCAGGGATGAAGGATATATGCGAGGTCATGTACCGAGTATCAGAAAAAGATTTTGATGCAATCGCCGGAATTTGCATAGAAAGACAAGTGGACTGGGTCATAATTGGGGATGCTGAGCCGTTATCACTTGGACTTGCAGACTTTTTAATCGATGAACACGGGTTAACAGTTTTTGGACCAAGAAAAAAAGAAGCTCAAATGGAAACAAGCAAGAGCTTCACAAAAAATTTACTTAAAAAATATAATATACCAACAGCAGATTTTAAGGTTTTTACAGATTTAGCTGAAGCGAAATCTTATATAGAGCATGCAAATCCACCTTATGTCATTAAAAAAGATGGTTTAAGTGAAGGGAAGGGTGTTGTGGTTGTTAATTCCAAAGAACAAGCTCTAAAAGCGCTTGATAATCTTTATGAAGCTGATGATCATGACGATAGCAAGATGAAGCCGCTTATCTTTGAAGAGTTTTTAGATGGTGAAGAGTTTTCACTCATGGTCTTAGTCAATGAAGATTACTCACATACTTTTGAATTAATCGCACAAGATCATAAGAGTGCTTTTGGTAAAAATGAAGGACCAAATACTGGTGGAATGGGTGCATATGCGCCGGTCACACACATCAGTGAGTCAATTAGACTTGAGACAATAGAGAAGATTATAAAACCGACTGTGTCAGCTATGGTCGAAGAGGATTTAAATTACTTCGGTGTTTTATACTTAGGTGCCATGATTACTGAAGATGGTGTTAAGGTTCTTGAGTACAATGCTAGATTTGGAGATCCTGAAGCTCAAGTATTATTTTCTATGATTGAATCTGATTTTGCTTGTTTACTAGAAGATGTTAAAGCCAAAAAACCAATTAATATCGATTGGAAAGCTGGCTATACTGTGGGTGTAATGTTGGCAACTGCTGGTTACCCATACGAATATAAAGCAGGCATCCGAATTGACTTTGACGACAATATTATGGAGAAATCTTACATCTCAGGTATTCGTCAAACAGAAGATGGTGATTATATATCAGCGGGCGGCCGTATCATGTTAGTGACTGGGAGTGGAAAAACCATTTCTGAAGCCTTAAGTTCAGCCTATAGAACGATTGAAGAAATAACTTTTGATGAAAAAGATGTATTCTATAGACAGGATATTGCTCACAGAGCAATTTTAATCAAATAAAAAAAGCGGCGATAAGTATTTATCGTCGCTTTTTACATGAGTTGAAGCATCAAAAATGATATAATAATGCCTTGTCATGTTTGCTTTTCAATTTTATGTTCTATGTCTATTGAATATCATTTATATTATTATCTGTTACTGTTAGATATCCTTTTTAAACAATGTTTAAACATAAAATGATGAGAAATGAAATTTTATTTATTATTTTATATACTAGTTACGATAGAGGTGACAATATGTTAACAAAACTGAAGAATTCTACTGAGGTTATAATAAGTATATTGCTTGGGCTTTTCTTTATTATTTTAGGTCTTTTTATATTATTTAATACCAATGCAATTAGAAACGAAGAAATACCCGTTTCAGAAGATAAGATTGATACTATCCTCGATTTAATTAATGCTTTTTTTGTTGAGGTATCCAATATGCTGTCCATGATGATTGGTGGATTTCCGATTGTCGGCGGTATTTTAATGCTGCTCTTCGGATTAGGCATGTTTAAAATCGCTTCTTGGATAAGAACGACAACTAAATATGATGTTCCTTTAACCTTTTTCTTTTTAGGTCTATCTTTAGTTTTATTTATAGTGACCACTATATTAATGACGTCTGTGTATGGTAATTGGGCCTTCTTATTTCTTTTTGCCTTTATCATTCACTGGCTCTACAGTATTTTTAAAGAGTATCTAAACGATAAACACCGTAAAGAACATTATATGATCATCCTATTTTTCTACGGACTAGCTTATTTCTTTACTCAGAACTCAGTTTATTCAAGCATTGAAAGAACGATTACGCCGACAGATGTTTTATCAGTCAACTTATTTTTAGCAATAGTATGGATATCATCGTATATGTCGCTTTGGGTTGGAGTGTTTTTATTAAAAGCAAATAACTTACTTAAAAAACCAGTGACTGATGATGGTGAAGTACTTTCTCGTTTAAATAAAAAGAGGAAAACCATCGACACTAGTAAATTAGATAAGTATCTCGGATTTTCTGAAAAGTTATATAATTTTAGAAATAAAGTCATTGATAAAGTGAAAAACTTTTTTGAGATTGACTTACCAAGTTGGTTTAAAGTATCTTATCTTGAACTAATTTTAGGGATACTGGCATTATTTTTTATCTTTTTAGAATTTAATAATCGTAATGGTGTATTTGTAGAGGGCTATTTTAAACTGAGCGATATGCAGACGATCTATGAATGGGTCAATCTATTTATAGCGCTTCTTTTAGCAGTACTGTACATTTATTTTACAGTCATGGTTTTATTCAGAAAAACTCACTATCATAGACAAATGATTATCATTTTTGCCCTGTGGCTATATGTCACTGTCAGCTTGTATATCACTTTGTTTAAAGATGTTGAGTTGTCACTTTTCATCCTACCGTTCAATATATTTTTAGTCGGAGTGCTTACACCACTGTTATTAATAAGTATCTTTAAGGAATTTAAAGGGGCTAATAGAAATGAAAAAGATCGAAAAGTATGATTATCAAGGTAGAGTGGATAACGAGAGTATAAAGGAAAGGTTTCATCAAGTCGTTAAAGACTATAACGATGAAAAAAATGTTCCAGTCATAGTAGGTTTTTCTTCTGAAGAAGGTGTTAGACGAAATAAGGGGAGACTCGGGGCAAGTAAAGGACCGTTTAAAGTGAGAGAAAAACTTGCTTCATATGCTTATGATTCGGACATCTATGACTCAGGAACAGTTATAGGGGATGCAGATTTAAAAGAAAGTCAAAGCGCTCTAGGTCAAATACTTGAACCAATCTATCTTAACGGTGCAACACCAATAATTATTGGCGGTGGCCATGAGACTTTTTACGGACACTATCTTGGCGCGAGAACTGCTTTTAAAGGGAATATTGCACTGTTAAATTTTGACGCGCATTTTGATTTAAGAGATGAAAGACCATCATCAGGTACGATGTTTCATCAAATTTTATCTGAAGATAAAGATGCAGACTACTTTGTTTTAGGTATACAGCCACAAGGAAATACCAAGACACTGTTTGAAACTGCTGATCACTTTGGAGTTAAATACTACACAATTGATCAAGTGAGAGAAGCATCAGTTATAGAAGAGGTTTATCAGAAACTAAAATCATACGATAGTGTCATTATGACACTTTGCATGGACTCCGTTCTAGAAGCTTCAGCACCTGGAGTGAGTGCGCCGAGTCCAAACGGCTACACTCCAGAAGAAATCCATCGCTTAGTAAAGACTTTTGCGACTTTAGAGAATTTAAGAAGCTTTGATATATCAGAAGTATCTCCACCATTAGACATTGGTGATAGAACTAGTGCCTTAGCGGCAAGTATCATTCACAAATTTTTATCTGTAATCAAGGAATAATAAGTTAAAACTTATCAAAATGGGTATAGTATCTAGATAGTAATTTTTAAAGGAGTAGATATTATGTCTGAAGAACTAACTTATTCACAAATAGAAGAACGTAAAGAAGAGGCCTTAGAACTAGTAAAATCAAAAGCTAAGTACTCAGCTCTTGCAGCAGCCTTACCAATTCCACTACTAGACGTTGGTACGGATATGAAAATGATGAACGAAATTACAGATGAAATCGAAGAGATTTTTGGTGTGAGTCATGATGAAGTGACCAAATACAGTGATGATATGAAAACACGTGCTGCAGTTATGATTTCAAGTGTAGCTGGTGAATTTGCTGCTAGAAAGTCTATTGGATTTGTCGTGAATAAAATAGGCAAAAAACAAAGAAGTTCAAGTGGTAAGTTCGGAATCATACCAATTGCAACACAAGGAACAACAGCTTTAGTATCTTATTTCCTAATGAAAAAACTTGGTGAAGACCATATTGCTAAGTGTGTCGACTACTTAAATTCAAAAATTGTTGACACTTCCATGCAAGAATCATAAAAATGTTGTAAAATAAGTGTAATATATCAAAAAATTCACACTTAAAAGGAGTAACCACAATGCAGAGTAAGTCATTTTTAATTATAGATGAGACGGGAATTCATGCCCGACCAGCTACAATCTTAGTACAGACAGCTACAAAATTTGAGTCTGATATTGAACTCGAGTACAACAGTAAGAAAGTTAATTTAAAATCAATTATGGGCGTTATGTCTCTAGGTGTTGGTAAAGGAGCAGAAGTGACAATTTACGCTGACGGTAAAGATGAAGAAGATGCGCTTACAGCAATTTCAGAAACTTTATCTAGTGAAGGACTGACTGAATAATGCCAGAAATCATTACAGGTAAAAACTTGAGTGAAGGAATTGGCTTTGGTAGTGTGATTATTTCCGAGCAGGCAGAGATTAATATTTCAGATGAAAAAATAGAATCTAGCCAAATTAAAAATGAAATAAAATCATTCAAAGATAGTATCCAAAAAGCTCACATCCAACTAAGAAAGCTGAGAGATAATGTCGGCGAACATCTTGACGAAGATAGTGCTGCTATTTTTGATGCGCATATTATGATGTTAGATGATCCGGGTTTTAATAAATTAATCGTTGAACATATAGAAAATCTTCAAAAGGCAGAATTTGCTATTAAATTAGCAGGAGAAGAATATGTTAGCCAGTTTGAGACTCTAAGTTCAGATTATATGAGAGCCCGAGCTTTAGACATTAAAGATGTTAGTCAACGTCTAATCGCTAATATTCAAGGCATTGAATTAACAGATTTTCAAAATACGGATGAACCTGTAATTGTTGTTGCTGAAGAGTTAACACCTTCCGCATCAGCTCAATTAGATACAAAATACGTCAATGGAATTATTACTGCTAAAGGCGGTTCAACGAGTCATGCAGCGATTATTGCTAGAAGTTTAAACATTCCACTCGTCTCAGAAATAGATAATATTTTAGAAAAGGTAACACCAGGAGATAATTTAATCGTAGATGGTTTTTCTGGAGATGTTATCTTACAACCTACCGAGGTTGAAATGGCTGCCTATAGTGAAAAAGAAAAGATGAAAAAAGAGAGACAGAACGAGTTAAAAGAGTGGATTGGCCAAGAAACTAAAACGATTGATGGTATTAAGATTAACTTGTTTGCAAATATTAAAGGGCCAGAAGACGTCAATGATTTTCTAAATAATGACGCTGAAGGTGTAGGGCTTTATCGTACAGAGTTCTTGTATATGAACCGTATGAACTTGCCCTCAGAAGAAGAGCAGTTCCAAGCGTATAAAACTGTTTTAGAAGCGGCTAAGGATAAACCTGTTATTATTAGAACCTTAGATATTGGTGGAGACAAGGAATTATCTTATTTAAACTTACCTAAAGAATCAAATCCATTTTTAGGGGAACGCTCGATTCGATTCTTACTAAAAAATGAAGAATTGTTTAGAACACAACTCCGCGCTTTGGTTAGAGCAAGCCAACATGGTAACTTAAAAGTGATGTTCCCAATGATTACTACGCTCGATGAATTTAATCGTGCTAAGGCTTTACTCATAGAAGAAAAGGAAAGATTTGAAGCAGAAATTAAAGAGAAGCTTGAGGAGATTTCTACTGGAATTATGGTAGAAACACCTTCTGCTGCTATAATATCTGATCAACTTGCAAAATATGCAGATTTCTTTTCGATTGGATCTAACGATTTAATTCAATACACTATGGCTGCAGATCGTTTGAATAGTCAAGTGAGTGATCTATATCAACCGTATCACCCGAGTGTCTTAAACTTAATAAACAAAGTGATAGATAGTGGGCAAAAGAATAACAAATGGGTTGGTATATGTGGAGAGATGGCCTGTGACGAAAAATCAATTGCCTTATTAATTGGTTTTGGAATAGATGAGCTGTCAGTAACTTCTAAAAAGGTATTACAAACCAGAGATTATGTTTCTAAGATAAAAAAGACAGATATGGAACATCTTGCTGAAGCTGCCTTACAAGTAGACAGCGGAGAAGATGTCGTGTATTTAATCGAAGAATATTTAAACTTAACTTAAAATTAAATATTATAGTATAAACTGGACATGCAGAGAATTTCTGCATGTTTTTTTTACAATATTTTATAGAGGTGTGTTATGACGGATAAAAGTAGAAAACCACTAGCCTTATTTTTGTCTTTACCAGTCCTTGCTTGGGCACTTTACGACTTCAGTAACACTATATTTTCAGCTAACATTGTGACCTTGTTTTTTCCTCAATATATTACAGAAATTATAGGAACAGATGCAAGATTAGAACAGATTTCATCAACAATTATTGCATACGCTAACGCTTTTTCAGCTATTTTACTTATTATTTTTTCTCCCTTGTTTGGTGTTTTAATGGATCGAACTGGTAAGAAAGTTAAATACATCATCATATTCACTATATTGACAGTTATTCTGTCTATAGGAATGGGGATTTTTGGTGGGGTCAATAGTTCAACAATTTTTGGTATTCCAAATGGATTATTCATCACCATCCTATTCTTTGTCTTTGCTAAGTTTACTTATGGTTCAGGCAATATATTTTATGATGGTATGCTATCTTCCTTAGGAAATAAAAAAGAAGTACCTTTAATTTCAGGGTTTGGAGTAGCGCTTGGTTATTTAGGAACGCTGTTTGGAATTTTTTCTGTACTATTGATCGTTGGTGAGGCGCCGATTCATAATGCATTTTGGTTGAGTGGGCTGCTCTTCTTACTATTTTCACTGCCTATTTTTATCATAAATAAAGATCCAGTTAAAAAGAAAACTAGAAAAACATCATTTTTATCTGGCTACAAGGAAGTATATCAATCATTCTTAGAGGCAAAGAACCATCCATCAATATTTTATTTTATGATTGCTTACTTTTTTATCAATGATGCACTCGCCACAGCGATTGCTATGATGCAACCTTATGCGACAACCGTGGTTGGCTTTGAAGCTTCACAATTCTTGATTGTGTTTATGGTAGCCACACTATTTTCTATAATAGGTGCTTTTGTTTTTGGTTTTATCAACCAGAAATATGGTTCAAAACCTACTTTTAGTTTAATCGGACTCGTCTTGGCAATCGCCATTACAATCGCTGCATTACCATTACCAATGTGGACCTTCTGGTTAGCGGCGAGTTTATTTGGAGTCGCCATGGGTTCTGTATGGGTGGTTTCAAGAACGATTATTATCGAACTTGCTCCAGAAGGACATGAAGGACAATTCTTTGGATTATTTGCTTTTTCAGCAAAGATGAGTGCTATTGTTGGACCATTCATTTACGGAAGTATTACGCTTGTCTTAGCAGACTTTGGCACGATCGCTTCAAGAATTGCAATCACAAGTCTCTTGGTTATGGTTGTAATCGGCCTGTATTTCCACTCGCGAGTGAAAATTTCTACTGAACAGACATAAATATGTTAAAATTTTCACAAATATGTCATTCTTTCTTTTTGCATGCCATTTAAATCAACAGGGTAATAGTATTATAATTGGGATTATGAATACGGGGTGAAAAAAATGGATGAGGCTCTAATTGGACGTACACTGACAGGTTTAACACTCAGCTTTCATATTATATTTGCAACTATCGGTGTAGGAGTTCCAATCATATTTATGGTGTTAGAGTTTTTAGGAATTAAAAAACAAGACGCACACTATTTAACCATGGCTCGAAGAATTGCTAAGGGCTATACGGTTACGGTTGCTGTTGGGGTAGTAACAGGAACTATTATTGGTCTGCAACTATCTCTAATCTGGCCTGATTTTATGAGATTAGGTGGTCAGATCATTGCTCTACCATTGTTTATGGAAACTTTCGCCTTCTTCTTTGAAGCGATTTTCCTAGGTATCTATTTATATACATGGGATCGATTTAAAAATCAGTTCAACCACTGGTTATTGACGATTCCAATTGTTATAGGGTCAACCTTATCAGCTGTCTTTATTACAACTGTTAACTCATTTATGAATACACCAGCAGGTTTTGATTTTGTAGATGGTGAATTTTTAAATATTGATCCAGTCGCAGCAATGCTAAATCCATCAACGTGGGTTAGAGTATTCCATGTTGTGGTGACTGCTTATATGACGATTGCTTTCTTAATGGCAACTATTTCAGCAGTAAAATTATTACGCGTCAAATTTGTCGAAGATAAAGAGTACCATAAAAAAGGCTTGAAGGTGATGATGTCAATTGGTGTCATCACAGCATTGTTAACCTTATTAGCTGGTGACTTCTCTGCTAAATTCTTACACGAAGAACAACCAGAAAAATTAGCTGCTTTTGAATGGCACTTTGAAACAGAGGACCGTGCTGACCTTGTCTTATTTGGAATCTTAGATGAAGAGACCCAAGAAGTGAAATATGAATTACGTATCCCTTGGGTGCTGAGTATTTTAGCTGGTAATTCTGTAGACACTGAAGTAACTGGGCTAAATGATATTCCAGAGGATGAACGGCCACCACTGATTATCCATTACTTCTTTGATTTAATGGTCTTCTTTGGTACTTATGCTCTAGGCGTTTCAATCGTTTATTTCCTAGCTAAGCTGACTAAGAAATGGACGAAAATTAATGAGCACCATCCGATTTTATTATATTTATATGCTCTAACTGGACCTTTATCATTCCTTGCAATTGAGGCAGGATGGTTCTTAGCAGAAATGGGACGTCAGCCTTGGATTGTAAGAGGTTATATGAGAGTGTCTGACGCAGTTACACAGGCTGATGGTCTAGGCATTACCTTGATTCTATTCGCTATACTTTATGCAGTTTTAGGTGTGACATGTATATATGTTTTAGTTAAAATGTTCAAAGATAAATCTGCAGAAGAAGAGAAAATCTCTTGGTATGGTGAAAGTGGAATTAAAGCTGAAGATGGAAGTGGAGGTCGATTATTACCATGACTTTAGATTACGAGATTATTGGTATTACGGTGCTCTGGAGCTTCTTATATCTTTACGTGATTATCGCTTCAATTGATTTTGGAGCTGGATTCTTTAACTTCTATTCGAAGTTAACTGGTGACGATAATATTATCAGTCCAATTATTTCTAGATATTTAAATCCTGTCTGGGAAACAACCAACGTCTTCTTTGTTTTCTTCTTCGTTGGAATTGTTGGTTTTTATCCTGATACAGCTTATTATTTAGGAACAACACTCTTATTACCAGGTTCAATCGCTTTGATTTTACTATCAATTCGCGGAGCCTATTACGCTTTCAACTCTTATAATACTGAAAGAAAATTGACCTGGGATGCACTTTACGGAATTACAGGACTGTTAATTCCAGCATCCCTATCTATTGCACTGGTTATTTCTGAAGGTGGCTATATAAAAGAAACTGCCGAAGGTATTGATTTAATGGTCGATGAATTACTATTTTCTACCTATGGATGGTCAGTGGTATTCTTAGCCATTATTTCAGTCTTATATATTTCCAGTGGATTTCTAACATTCTATGCTGCTAAAGCAGAAGATAAAAAAGCAACTGATTTAACACGCACATGGTATTTGATATGGACACTTCCAACTTTAGTCATTACACAATTTGTATTTTTAGGACTAAGGGATCATAATCCAGTTCACTTTGAAAATGCACAAAACTACTGGTATTTATTTGGTTTAAGTTTACTTGCGATGTTAATTGCTGTGTATTTGATCTATAGACGTAGAAATTATGGAACTGCTTTTGTAATGATTATGTTGCAATATGGCTTTGCATTTTTCGGATACGGTATCAGTAAGCTCCCTTACATTGTTTATCCGTATATAGACATCAGTACTTCCATTGTTAATGAAAATATGGCTTTTGCATTGACAATTGTTTTCGCCTTAGGTTTACTATTATTAATTCCTAGTATCGTGTTATTAGCGAGATTATTCTTATTTGATAAGGATTATGTTAAAGGAAATAAAAAATATTAGTAAGTAGAGTAGGTAGAGATTATGAAAAAAGAAATCGCTGTTATTGGACTGGGTCGCTTTGGTGGTAGTATTGTCCATGAGTTAGATGCAATGGATGTTGATGTTCTTGTAATAGATAAAGATGAAAATCGAGTGAACGAATATCAAGATTATTCAGCAGAAGGCATTATTGGAGATTCTACAGATGAAGCGATGTTGAAAAATATTGGCATTGATAACTATGATAATGTGATTGTCGCTATAGGTGATAATATTCAAGCGAGTATTTTAACTACCTTGATCCTAAAGGATTTAGGTGTAAAAAAAGTAACAGCGAAAGCACAGACCTCTCATCACGGACGGGTGTTAGAGAAAATAGGTGCTGATTTGGTCATTCATCCAGAAAGAGATATGGGTCGACGAGTTGCCCACAGACTGGTGTCATCATCTGTTGTTGAATATCTAGAGGTCAATCATAATCACTCAATCATCGAATTTAGTGCGAGTAAAAAGTTTGAATCAAAACGTATACTCGACTTAGAGTTAAGAGAAAAATATGGAATTAGTATTATTGCAATTAAAAGAGACCATGATATCATTGTCAGTCCAGATCCTGATGCAAAGATTATTGAAGGTGATATTCTTATCTTGATTGGTACAGACAGACAGCTTGGTATTTTTGAAGATCGTATGGAAAAATTAAAATAGACATAAAAAATCCTGTAAATCTTTTTTTGATTTACAGGATTTTTTTACTTATCGTCATTGACTCTCATAATAATCGGTAAAATCATAGGACGACGTTTTGTTTTGTTGTATAAGAAGCCACTAAGCTCTTCTATAATCAATTGTTTAACGTTATACCATTCAACATTGTCTTTTGAATTTAAGAGAGATTTAACCTCATCTTTAATTTTCTTTTCAGCACTTCTGATTAAGCCGTATGACTCTCTCATGTAGACAAAGCCACGTGAGATAATATCTGGTCCACTAAGTAGCTCTCCACTGGCAAAGTCAATGGTTAAGACAACTACAGCTAATCCTTCTTCAGACAGTGACTTACGGTCTCTTAAGACGATATTACCAATATCACCAATACCATTACCGTCTACAAATACAGTTCCTGCTTGAACTCTATGAGAGAACCGTGCACTGTCTTTTGTAACGGCTAAAACATCACCGATTTCAAAGACGAAGATATTATCTTCTTTAACACCTGTAGAGATAGCAAGTTGACGATGTAAGTCGAGCATGCGGTATTCACCATGGATTGGCATAAAGAATTTCGGTTGCATTAATCTTAACATCAGCTTTTGTTCTTCTTGGGAACCATGCCCAGAAGTATGGATGTTAGAAAGTTTACCGTGAATCACATCAGCACCTGCTTTGTATAAAGCATTGATTGTTCTATTCACACTGAGTGTATTACCTGGAATTGGTGATGAAGAAAATACTACAGTGTCTTCAGGAATGATACTGATTTGTCTATGTGTACCATTTGCAATACGAGATAGTGCCGCCATAGGCTCACCTTGTGAACCTGTACAAAGAATAAGAACTTTATGTTTTTCAATCTTATTAATCATTTTTGGTTCGATAAAAGTCTCAGGTGGTGCAGTGATATAACCAAGCTCTTGGCCAATCTTTATATTGTTTTCCATGCTGCGTCCAAAGACACAAATCTTACGGTCAAATTTGACAGCTGCTTCAATTGCTTGTTGTACTCGATATATATTAGAAGCAAATGTGGCGAAGATAATACGTCCTTTACATTTTCTAAAGATATCTTCGACGTTTTGACCGACTTCTTTTTCACTAATTGTGAAATTAGGTACAGTGGCATTGGTTGAATCTGATAGGAGAAGTAAGACACCTTCTTCACCAAGTTTTGCCATCTTCGCTAAGTTAGCTGGTTCACCGACAGGTGTAAAGTCAAATTTAAAATCACCAGTATGAACGATATTTCCTTCAGGTGTTCTGATGATGACTCCATATGCTTCTGGAATAGAGTGAGTAGTCAAGTAGAATTCGATATCCATATGCTTAAACTTAAGGACGCTATCTTCATCGATTGGAATCAATTCGGCACGGCTCAAAAGGTTGTGTTCATCTAATTTATTTCTAATTAGGCCAAGTGCTAAAGGACCTGAATAAATTGGAACTGATATTTGACGTAATAGGAAAGGAATACCACCGATGTGATCTTCGTGACCATGTGTAACAATCAGTGCACTAATTTTGTGTTCATTTTCTTTTAAGTAAGTGTAATCAGGAATGACGTAGTCAACACCAAGTTCATCATCAGTTGGGAATTTTACCCCTGCGTCAATCATGATGATTTCGTCTTTGTATTCAATACAGTACGTATTCTTCCCGATTTCTCCGAGTCCCCCTAGAGAAAAAACACCAACTTCATTTGATTCTAAAGTCATATTTAAATTGACTCTATTTCAAAGTCATCGTTGTTATTTTGTTCGTATTCCAGGTGAGCGGGACTAAGGGCCTGGATGAATTCTATATTGCGGTTAGAATCTTTCATAGATTTACGAACTTCTTCTTCTGTGTTTGCTTCTATATAGCAAATTTGTGTATCTTCTCTGATGATACGTGTATTCAAATCCTCTTGGAAAAATACTTTAAATACTGTCATATTTATGACTCCTTTTTATATGTTTTATAAATTTATTAATGATCTCTTAATCATAAAAATATGTGCCTTATAAATTATCAAGGCACATTATATGAGGTCTATTTTCCCTTCATATATTCGTTCGGCGATAACCCTTCTTTGCCCAGAATGCTTTTCAATTTCTTCTTGAGCTTATCAAGTAATTTTTTCAGCATGTTATCACACCCTTATATACTTACTATCATTTTACAATATAGACTCAGGACTTGCAAAGACTTTATAATGATATTAAGGGAGATGAGAGACATGAATACTGAAGGAATAATGAAAGCTGTTAAAGAAGAACAAAGTCGCGAGGACAAAGTCTTTACAGGCTTGGAATTTAACGTGAGAGAAAATACGGTCGTTGTCAATTTTTTATACGACGATAATTTTGACAATCTCGGTGAAGATCAATATGTACCCCATGCTGTAGACCCTGTATTTTTAAATGAAGATGAGATGGACAACTTGATTCTTAAACTGAATGAAAAAAATGTTAGATATCATATTAGACAAGATGAATTCTTATAAGAAGTCTAAATAATACTTGAATCAAACAAACGGCTATTAAAACCTTAGAGAAGATTTTAATAGCCGTTTACTTATAGTTTATGAACATTCCTTCGAGCATTAATACCTATTCTAAAGGTTTGGCATTATTACTTGCTTCAAAAGGATGATCTTTATCGATATGATCGTAGAACATTATACCATCTAAGTGATCGAGTTCGTGTTGTAAGACGACAGCAAGAAAGCCATTCGCTTTAACTTCGATTGTTTTTCCATCAATAGTTTGAGCTTCTACTTTTATGCGTTTCTTACGCTGAACAATTCCTTCGATATCCTCGTCTACACTTAAGCATCCTTCACCGTTTGGTAAATAGGTCTCAGTAACAGAGTGACTTTTTACTTTCGGGTTAATGAGCATATAGTCATACTCCGCATTACCATCTTCATCTTCAACGTAAATAGCAAGCATGCGTTTATCAAGACCAATCTGAGGTGCTGCAAGTCCAACACCGGGTCTAAGCCCGTATTCCTCACTGGTTTTAGGATTTTGTGAATTGACGAGATATTGTCTCATACTTTTTAGTTGTTCTACTGTTTCATCATCGATAGGATCAACGATTTTTGTTTTTGTACGTAAAATAGGTGCACCATCACGTACAATATCTGCCATTGTTAGCATGACATTACCTCCTAAAATCAATCATCTGTTTATTATACTATAAAGTTACGTTAAAATGATAATGTCAACTATTAAAGAAAATTATACGGAGGTAAGCCTAGGTGAAAAAATTTAGTATAGCACTAATGGGGATGCTGTTATTTTTATCAGCATGTAATAATGCAGAATCAGAGTTGAACGATTTCTATGACGATTTTAGTAAGAGTTTAACTGAAGAAAGTGACTTAGCTGATGTTAATGAACAGTATAATGAATTAGAAAAAGAGAAAGCAGACTTGCAAAACGAATTGAACGAGGCAAACCTTGAAGAGATAAATGATCTAAGTCCTCAATTAATAGAGAACACTGAGGAAAGACAAAGCTTATTAGATGAAGAAGCGGAAATGGTTAACAAGGCTAAAGAAACATTTGAAGATGCTAAAGAAACAGCTGAGGATATATCTGATGAATCTTATAAAAATGAAGCTGATTCATTAATTGCGGCTATGGATGCTAGATTTGCTGCTCATGAAGCATTAAACCAAACTTATACAGACGCTCTAGAAAGTGAAACAGCCTTATTTGAATACCTTGGTGAGGATGAAGTGACACAAGAGGTCATAGATGAACACTTAAATGAAATTGCCAGTTTTAGCGAACCGATGAGCCAAGCCTCCCAAGATTTTTCTAAAGAAACAGAAAAAGTAAATCAAATCAAAGCAGAGATTGAATCTATTCTTGAAGAAAACTAAACGGTGTTACTATAACAGTTTTAACTGTACCATATGTGAAAACGGTGCCATAATTAGGCTGTATCAGTCTGTTGCAATTTTAAATTGCTTACAGTTATAACAGTACTATGTTAAAATGAAGATAATTAATCATATTAAGAAGGGAATGTGAACACACATGGCAGCACAAGATAAATTTAGTCCGGTGGATGTTCTATCTGAGGTTGAAGAGAAATTTGAAATGCTTCAAATCTTAAATGAAAAGGGAGAGGTCGTAAATGAAGACTTAGTCCCAGATTTATCGGATGACGAGCTTGTAGAATTAATGACTAGAATGGTTTGGACGAGAGTACTTGATGAAAGATCAACAGCCCTAAATCGCCAAGGACGTCTTGGTTTCTTTGCACCAACTGCAGGTCAAGAAGCATCGCAAATTGCTAGTCACTATGCATTATCAGAAGGGGATTATGTCTTACCAGGTTATCGTGATGTTCCACAGTTAATTTGGCATGGTCTTCCATTGACTAAGGCTTTCTTATTCTCTCGCGGACACTATAAAGGTAACCAATTCCCTGAAGGTGTAAATGCTTTAAGTCCACAAATTATTATCGGTGCACAATACGTGCAAACTGCTGGAGTTGCATTAGGACTTAAAAAACGTGGCAAAGAGAATGTCGCAATCACTTATACAGGTGATGGCGGAACGTCACAAGGTGACTTCTATGAAGGAATTAACTTTGCAGGGGCCTATGACGTACCAGCAATCTTCGTTATTCAAAATAACAACTATGCGATCTCAACGCCAAGAGAATTACAATCAAAAGCAAAAACACTTGCACAAAAAGCCGTAGCTGCTGGTATCCCTGGTATCCAAGTAGATGGTATGGATCCACTTGCAGTTTATGTAGCGACTAAAGATGCACGTGACCGTGCAGTTAAAGGTGAAGGACCAACTCTAATTGAGGCATTAACTTATCGTTATGGTCCACACACAATGGCAGGGGATGACCCAACTCGTTACAGAACTTCAGACGAAGACTCTGATTGGGAGAAAAAAGATCCACTTGTTCGTTTCCGTACTTATCTAGAAGGTAAAGATTTATGGACTAAGGAACAAGAAGAAGAAGTAATTGAAAAAGCTAAAGAAGAAATTAAAGCTGCTATTAAAGAAGCGGATGCTACAGAAAAACAAACTGTTACAGGCTTGATGGAATTAATGTACGATGAGATGCCATCAAACTTACAAGAACAGTATGAGTACTACAAAGGGAAGGAGTCAAAATAATATGGCACAAATGACGATGATTCAAGCAATCACAAATGCTATGGCGACAGAATTAAAAAATGATGAAGATGTGCTAGTCTTTGGTGAGGATATTGGAGTTAACGGCGGTGTATTCCGTGCGACTGAAGGTCTACAAGAAGAATTCGGAGAAGACCGTGTCTTTGATACGCCACTTGCTGAAAGTGCAATAGTTTCACTTGGACTTGGTTTGACTCTAGAAAACTATCGCCCAGTAGTAGAGATTCAATTCTTTGGCTTCCTTTTTGAAGCAATGGATGGAATTGCAGGACAAATCGCACGTCACAGAATTCGTTCTGGTGCATCTAAAAAGACACCTATCGTTGTAAGAGCGCCATTTGGTGGTGGGGTAAACACTCCAGAATTACACGCTGACTCACTTGAAGGCTTAATGGCTCAAACACCAGGCCTAAAAGTTGTTATTCCATCGAATCCAATCGATGCAAAAGGTTTATTAATCTCAGCGATCCGTTCAGAAGATCCAGTAATCTTCTTAGAGCACATGAAGTTGTATCGTTCTTTCCGTGAAGATGTACCGGAAGAGGAATACGAAGTTGAAATTGGTAAAGCAAGTGTCAAACGTGAAGGTGAAGATGTGACTTTAATCGCATATGGCGCTATGGTTCAAGAAGCAATTAAAGCAGCTGATCAATTAGCTGAAGAAGATATCAAAGCGGAAGTCATTGACTTACGCACGGTATCTCCAGTTGACTATGAGACATTAGTAGAATCAGTGAAGAAAACTAACCGTGCAGTGGTTATTCAAGAAGCGCAACGTCAAGCGGGCATTGCAGCAAATGTTGTATCTGAGTTATCAGAACGTGCAATCCTCCACTTAGAAGCTCCAATCTTACGTGTTACTGCACCAGATACTGTATATCCATTTACACAAGCTGAAAGTGTTTGGTTACCGAACAAAGATGATATCGTAGAACGTGCAAAAGAAACATTAGAATTCTAAACATAAGAAGATAGGAGGAATAGATATGGCTTATGAGTTTAAGCTCCCAGATATTGGGGAGGGAATCCACGAAGGTGAAATCGCTAAATGGTTAGTAGCTGAAGGTGATTCCATCAAAGAAGATGACGTATTAGTAGAAATCCAAAACGATAAAGCTGTTGTTGAGATTCCATCACCTGTTGACGGTACAGTCTCAAAAATTCACTTTGACGAAGGTGATGTGACTACTGTAGGAACAACAATTGTTACTATAGATGACGGTAGCGAAGACAGTGGTGAAGAAAGCACAGAAGATGCTTCTAAAGATGAAGAAAGTAAAAAACCAGCAGATGATGCTGCTAAACCTGCAGATGAAGAAAAGGCTTCAGAAAAATCACCAAATGAAGATGCACCTAAAGAGAATGCAAAAGATGAAGATAAGTCGTCTGATGATACAATTGTTATCGCCATGCCTTCTGTTAGAAAATTTGCGCGTGAACAAGGTGTCAATATAAAAGAAGTAACAGGCAGCGGTAAAAATGGACGCGTCTTAAAAGAAGATATTGAAAACTTCGGCCAAGAAAGCACAGAAGCAACTTCTAAAGAAAAAGACGAAGAAGTGGCTTCAAGTGAAAGTACTAAAGTAGCGAGCCCATCGCAGGATACTTCTGCTTTAGAGACTCGTGAAAGCATGTCTGGTATGCGTAAAGCAATTGCTAAAGCAATGGTCAATTCTAAACACACTTCACCACACGTTACACACATTGATGAAGTTGTTGTTGATGACCTATGGGATCACAGAAAGAAATTCAAAGAAATTGCAGCTGAAGAAGGCGTTAAATTAACTTTCCTTCCTTATGTTGTTAAAGCTTTAGTTTCTGCACTTAAGAAATACCCAGTCTTGAATACTTCTATTGATAATGAAACATTTGAAGTCATTCAAAAATATTATTATAATGTAGGTATTGCTGCAGATACAGACAGAGGCCTTGTCGTTCCAGTTATTAAGAACGCCAACCAGCTATCTATGTTTGAAATTTCTGATGAAATTTCAACATTAGCTACTAAAGCCCGTGATGGTAAGTTGACATCAGAAGAAATGAAGGGTGGATCTGTAACGATTTCTAACTTAGGTTCTGAAGGTGGTAAATGGTTTACACCAGTTATTAATCAACCTGAAGTAGCTATCTTAGGAATTGGTCGTATTGAAGAACAAGCAATTGTTAGGGACGGTGAAGTTGTACCTGCCCGTGTGCTAGCCTTGTCATTAAGCTATGACCATAGACAAATTGACGGAGCAACAGCACAAAGTGCTTTAAATCATATTAAACGTTTACTGAATAATCCGGATTTATTACTAATGGAGGGATAGTTAATGGTAGTTGGAGATTTTCCTGTTGAAACAGACACAATTGTAATCGGTGCAGGTCCTGGTGGATATGTAGCCGCAATCAGAGCAGCACAACTTGGTCAAAATGTTACTTTAGTTGAGAAAAACAAAGTCGGTGGAGTATGTCTAAACGTTGGTTGTATTCCATCTAAAGCTATGATTTCATCTGCACATCGTTACCATGAAGCACAGCACTCTGAAGATATGGGTGTGATTACAGAAGGTGTCAAATTAGACTTCTCTAAAGTTCAAGAATTCAAAGATAGTGTAGTTAACAAACTTGTTGGTGGCGTAGAAATGCTACTTAAAGGTAACAAGGTTAATGTTGTTCAAGGCGAAGCTTATTTTGTAGATAGTAATAAACTTAAAGTAATGGATGAAAAACAATCTCAAACTTATGAGTTTAAAAATGCTATTATTGCAACTGGTTCTAGACCAATTGAGATTCCTGGCTTTAAATTTGGTGGACGAATTCTTGATTCAACGGGAGCACTAGCACTTGAAGACGTACCAAAAAAATTAGTCGTTATCGGTGGAGGATACATCGGTACTGAACTTGGCTCAGCTTATGCTAACTTCGGTACAGAGGTAACTATTCTAGAAGGTACACCTGATATTTTAGGCGGCTTTGAAAAACAAATGACTCAATTAGTTAAGAAAAATCTTAAATCTAAAAATGCAAAAGTGGTTACAAAAGCAATGGCTCAATCAGCTGAAGAAACAGATAATGGTGTGAAAGTGACTTATGAGGCTAAAGGTGAAACTCATGAAGTTGAAGCCGATTATGTCTTAGTAACAGTAGGTCGTCGTCCAAATACTGATGAACTAGGTTTAGAAGAACTTGGACTTAAGATGACAGACCGCGGTCTGATTGAAGTAGATAAACAATCTCGTACAAGCATTTCTAATATTTATGCTATCGGGGATATTGTCCCTGGTACACCACTTGCTCATAAAGCAAGTTATGAAGCAAAAGTTGCTGCAGAAGCGATTGCTGGAGAAAAATCAGAAGTTGATTATCTTGCAATGCCAGCTGTATGCTTTACTGAGCCTGAACTTGCGACTGTGGGACTTAATGAATCACAAGCAAAAGAAGAAGGTTTTGAAGTTGTTTCAGGTAAATTCCCATTCCAAGCTAATGGGCGTGCACTTGGACTAAATAAAACTGATGGCTTCGTAAAAGTTGTAGCACGTAAAGAAGATGGACTTGTACTCGGTGCGCAAGTTGCAGGAAATGGTGCTTCGGATATCATTTCTGAACTTGGACTTGCAGTTGAGACAGGCATGACATTAGAAGATATCGCATTGACAATTCATGCTCACCCAACTCTAGGTGAAATTCCAATGGAAGCAGCTGAAGTTGCTCTAGGTCGTCCAATTCACTCAATGTAATATTAAGAATAAAGACAAAAAGATCAGGGTATATATACTCTGATCTTTATTTTTTAGGAGAGATAGTATGGAAAACAAAGAATATTCATATCCCTTAGACCTCGATTGGTCAACTGAAGAAATTTTGCATGTAATGTCTTTTTATCAAGCGATTGAAATAGGTTATACAGAAGGTATTCTTGCTGGTAAGCTATCTGAAGCATATAAGGATTTTAAAGATATTGTGCCATCAAAAGCTGAAGAAAAAACAATCTTTAAAGACTTTGAAAAGGTAAGTGGTATGGCACCATTTAAACTGATAAAACAACTTAAAGACAGTGAAGTAGATCAGATTATTAAGCCATAGAATTTAAATATCATTTTAAACTCAGCTTTAAAGAAGCATGCACTTTTCTAGAATTTTAAGGCTCCCTTGATTAAAGGCAGTAAAATATGGGTATTGAAATGTATACAAAATTAGGAGGAAAAAATATGGCTAAAGAATATGTACAGACAGTTAAACCAGTAAGCCGTATTGCTGAAAAAATATTCGGTTGGCTAGGTTGGATAATATTACTAGCAATTACAGTAGGTATCTTGTTTTTCTCATTAGTTACTATGAATGACCAAGCAACCATTAATCAACTTACGGTAAACTTAGAAGAACAGTTGGCAAATGTTGATTTACAGGGTATGGACCCACAAACTGTGATTGATATGACAATTGATTCACTTGGTAATGTATGGGCAGTAGCCTTGTATCTCGCATTTCCATTAATTATTGCACTACTTGGTTTATTAAATATGAAACGTCGAATTTTATCAGGTATTTTATTACTGATCGCAGCAGTAATGGCAGCACCATTATTTGTTACTTTGGTGACATCACTATTCTTTGTAATTGCTGCAATTTTACTATTTGCTAGAAAAGATAAAGTTGTCAGACATGCACAAGCTGAAGAAACGTATAGTCCAACAAGAGAAGAGCCTGTGTATAGAGAAAGAGAAGCGAAAACAACTGTTCAAGATCAAGATATTAAAGAATATGAAAAAGAAAACGATAATTACGGCTATGTAAATGATAATGAAGCTGATGATATCGAAAGTACTAGAAAATTTGATCGTATTGATGAAGAAGACTATAAAAAAGAAGATAATCTAACAAAAATTGATCCAGAATACGATTATAATAATTCGTCAGATTTAAAAGATTTTGATGATGTTGATCGTGAAGATCCAACTCAAACTAGACGTAAAAATGTCGATCGTAGAAATAGAGAATAATTAATTTTTCCCTCTAAAGTGAAAACTTTAGAGGGTTTTTTATTTGTTTGTTTAAAGTTTGTGTAAACGATAACAAGTTTGATGGTAGCTGACTTTGTACAAATATTAATATTGCAATAATTATCAGAATTAAGGAAATACTCTAAAATTGATGTTCTAAAAATTGAGTATTTCTGATATGATACCTGTTATAACAAAAATACATAAATATGGAGGTCATTATTTGAAGGCTTTAATTAAATTTTCAACATTCATAGGTAATACATTTGCGATTTGGGTCATTCTTTTTGCAATTTTATCCTTCATCGCACCTCAAGGATTTGCATGGATTTCTCCTTATATCAACCTCCTTCTTGGAATTATAATGTTTGGTATGGGTTTGACTTTAAAATTCAACGACTTTAAGAGAGTGGTCACAGCACCGAAGGAAGTGATTACACTCGTCGTTGCCCAATATACAATAATGCCTTTACTTGCTGTAATCTTAGTATTTGTTTTCCAACTACCGACTGAGATTGCGATTGGAGTAATATTAGTTGGATGTTCACCTGGAGGAACTTCCAGTAACGTCATGACTTATCTGGCAAAAGGAAATATGGCTTTGTCTGTAACAGCCACTGCTTTTTCAACAATTCTAGCCCCAGTAGTAACTCCAGCACTAACTCTTTTACTAGCAAGTGCTTGGTTACCGGTATCATTTTCATCAATGTTCTTTTCAATTATTCAAATTGTACTCATTCCAATTGGTCTAGGTATTTTAGTTCAGTACCTACTGGGTACTAAGGTTGATAAAGCGGTTGGTGTACTGCCTTTAGTATCTGTTGTTGGTATTATTGGAGTCTTAACTTCAGTTGTTGCGAATAACGTTCAAAATATCATTAGTTCAGGACTATTAATCTTTGGAGTCGTTATTCTACACAATTTATTAGGCTATCTAGTCGGCTTCTTATTAGGTAAAGCTTTAAGATTTGATCTCGTTGATACGAAAACTTTATCGATTGAAGTGGGTATGCAAAACTCAGGTTTAGCAGCCACTTTAGCAACGACACATTTTTCTCCCATGGCAGCAGTACCGGGTGCCTTATTCAGCGTATGGCATAACATCTCTGGTTCTTTAGTCGCTAACTGGTTGAAAAAATTAAAAGATGATAAGTCTGAAAGTCATGCAGAAGTACAAACAGAAAGTGCAAACTAAAAATTTATTAGAATAGGATGAATCATTATGTCAGATAAAAAAGATTTGAGAATTCGTTCACACGTTTATACAGAAAGTAATGTCAAAGCTCCGAACAGAGCAATGTTAAGAGCAGTTGGTTTTGATGATGAAAGTTTTCAAAAACCACAAGTAGGTGTGGTAAGTAACTGGGCGGAAACAACGCCTTGTAACATTCACTTAAATGATCTTGCCCAATTTGCTAAAGAGGGAGTGAGTGAAAAGGGTGGTGTACCAGTTCAATTTAATACCATTACTGTAGCGGATGGTATTGCTATGGGAACTCCAGGTATGCGTTTTTCACTCCCATCACGTGATATTATTGCAGATTCAATTGAAACAATGGTACAAGGGCAGAACTTTGACTCTTTCGTCGCTATCGGTGGCTGTGATAAAAACCTACCAGGTTGTGCGATTGCCATTGCAAATACAAATATTCCAGCTGTCTTCGTCTATGGTGGAACGATTGCACCAGGCCGTCATGAAGGAAAAGACATTGATCTAGTGAGTGTCTTTGAAGGAGTAGGTAAATGGAATAACGGGGATATCAGTGATCAAGAACTTAAAAAAGTTGAGTGTGCTGCTTGCCCTGGGCCAGGTGCTTGTGGAGGTATGTATACAGCGAATACTATGGCTGCGGCTTTAGAAGCAATCGGCCTAAGTTTACCAGGTTCAGCATCAAACCCAGCTGTTACAAAGGAAAAAGAACAAGATGTCTATGAAGCTGGTAAAGCAGTAATGAACTTACTTGAAAAAGGTATTTATCCTAGAGATATCTTAACTCGTGAAGCATTTGAAAATGCGATTACAGTTGTACTTGCGCTTGGTGGGTCTACTAACGCCATTCTTCACTTACTCGCAATTGCCCATGCAGCAGAAGTAGATCTTACAATTGATGACTTTAATACTTTCCAAGAAAAAGTACCACACCTTGCAGATTTAAAACCATCAGGTAAATATGTTTTCCAAGACCTCTTTAATGTTGGTGGGGTACACGGCGTCATGAAATATTTATATGACCGTGGTTATATCCATGGTGATTGCATGACTGTCACAGGTAAAACAGTTGCAGAAAACTTGAGCGAAGTGAATGATTTAACACCAGGACAAGATGTCATCATGCCACTTGAGAATCCTAAGCGTAAAGATGGTCCTTTAATTGTTCTAAAAGGTAATCTTGCAACTGAAGGTGCTGTTGCTAAAGTATCTGGCGTTAAAGTTCGTCGTCATGTTGGACCTGCAAAAGTCTTTGATACAGAACAAGAAGCCATTGAAGCGGTTATGGCAAACGACATTGTCAAAGGTGACGTTGTCATCGTTCGTTATGTAGGACCTAAAGGTGGACCAGGTATGCCAGAGATGCTTTCTTTATCAAGCTTAATCGTTGGTAAAGGACTTGGAGAAGATGTTGCGCTCTTAACAGATGGACGCTTTAGTGGTGGAACTCATGGACTCGTTGTGGGTCACATTGCACCAGAAGCACAAGATGGAGGAAATGTTGCTTTAATCAAGACTGGTGATATCGTCACAATTGATCAGGATAAAAAAGAATTATCATTTGATATCAGTGATGAAAAACTAGAAACACGTAGAGCGTCACTTACCTTACCACCACTGTATTCAAAAGGTGTGCTTGGTAAATACGCGCATATGGTATCATCGTCCGCTAAAGGTGCAATCACTGACTTCTTTAACCGTGATGACATTCCTGAAAGAAAATAATTTATCTATCTCAGAACCTACTAAGGTTCTGAGATTTCTTTTTGTGTAAATAGTAACAAATTATTTTAAAAATACTGAATATTGACCTATCAATGTTGTAAACGATTACATTTTCAGAAATGTTAGACAATTTAAAATAAATCGACTTTTGCGGTTGCTTTTATAATTTTAACGGGTTATTATACATTCATTAAGAAATTTAAATAGTCGAACAATTCAAATAGTAAAACAAAGCGTTGAAGGGAACCATGATGTTTACAGTCACTGCACAGAGATCGGATGGTTGGTGAAAATCCGAAGTGACGAAACTTTCATTCTCATCCCTGAGTGCCCAGTCGAATGAAGTAGCCTGGGACGGGTTAAAACTCGTTACTTATTTTAACTAGTCATTGGCTAGTTGCTGAGGTGTGTACAAAATGTACATGCGAACTTGGGTGGTACCGTGAAAAGCTCTTTTCTCCCCATGATTATCAAATTATTGATGGTCTTAGGAGAAAAGAGCTTTTTATATTTAGTTCATGCTATGAGGAGGAAAAAATATGAAAGTTGAAGTTGAACGTGCCGAAGAAGTAGTTACGAATATCAAGACAGGAGCAGACTTACTTGTCGATGCGCTAGCTGAACAAGAGATTGATACTCTGTTCGGATATCCAGGTGGTGCTGTTTTACCAATTTACGATGCCTTATATCGAAATGAACTCTCCTTCAAACATATTCTTTGTAGACATGAACAAGGATTAATTCACGCAGCTGAAGGTTATGCGAGAGTAAGTGGTAAAACTGGGGTCGTTATTGCAACAAGTGGACCAGGAGCAACAAACTTAATTACAGGAATCACAGATGCCATGATGGACTCTTTACCTGTAGTCATCTTTACTGGACAAGTTGCAACAAAAGTAATCGGAACCGATGCCTTTCAAGAAGCTGACGTTATTGGTTTAACTACACCAATTACTAAACATAACTATCAAGTGACAGATGTAAAAGATTTAAAACGAATTGTAAAAGAAGCATTCCATATTGCTTCTACTGGTAGACCAGGACCGGTAGTAGTCGACATTCCAAAAAATATTTCTGAAGCTAAGGTTGAAATGGACTATCCAGATGATTTTTATCTTAAGGGATATCAACCAACCACGACGCCAAACCCACTTCAAATTAATCGTTTGATGGATGCACTTGAACTAGCTGAAAGACCAGTAGTATTAACAGGTGCAGGTGTTCAATTTGCCAAAGCGACTGGTGAGCTAAAGAAATTTGTTGAAAAATATGATCTACCAGTAGTATCAACACTACTTGGACTTGGTGCATTTGATGCAAATCATAAAAACTTTTTAGGAATGGCTGGTATGCATGGGACCTACACAGCAAACATGGCAATCCATGAAGCAGATTTGCTAATCAATATCGGTGCAAGGTTTGACGATAGACTTACTGGTAAGATTTCTGATTTTGCCCCACATGCAAAAATTGCACACATTGATATTGATCCAGCAGAGATAGGTAAAAACGTTGAAACACAAATACCAGTTGTTGCAGATGCTAAAGAAGCATTGACATTAATGAATGAAAGTAGTGCTAAAACAAGTTTTGCTGATAGCTGGCATGCATTAGTTCAAGCGAATAAAAAAGAATACCCGCTATGGTATGACAATAGCAAAGCACTTTTATCACCTCAGAAATTTATTGAAGACATTTATCTAGCTACAAAAGGACAAGCAATTGTAACTACTGATGTAGGTCAACATCAAATGTGGAGTGCACAGTTTTATAAATTTAAAGACCCTAATCATTTTGTTACCTCAGGTGGACTTGGCACTATGGGCTTTGGGTTACCGGCAGCCATTGGTGCACAGCTTGCATTTCCAGAGAAGACAGTTGTCGCCATTGTTGGAGACGGTGGTTTTCAAATGACCATGCAAGAGCTAGCAACCTTAAAACAATATAACTTACCAGTAAAAGTAGTCATTTTAAATAATGAAGCGCTAGGTATGGTAAGACAGTGGCAAGAAGAGTTCTACGATGAACGTTATTCTGAATCCTTGATGCAAACTAATCCAGACTTCGTAAAATTAGGCGAAAGCTTTGGGATTAAATCATATAGATTTACTAATGAAGGCGAAGTGAGCGAAGAATTAGAGAGTGCCTTAACTTCCGATGAACCGATTCTAATCGATGCAAGGGTTGAAAAATTAGATTTAGTTAGCCCGATGGTACCTGCAGGTAAAGGTAACCATGAAATGATAGGGGTGAAAAAATGCAAAGAATAATTACATTGACAGTACAAAATTCAAGCGGTGTCTTAAATAGAGTGACTGGTATGTTATCAAAAAGAGGCTTTAACATTGAGAGCATAACAGTTGGTAGTACAGATCAAGAAGGTATTTCTAAAATGACTATTGTTGTTGAAATGACCGATGACAAAAGTGCAGAACAACTTACTAAACAGCTTCACAAACAAATTGATGTCTTAAAAGTTAATGATATAACAGACTCTAAAATTGTCGCTCGTGAGCTTGCATTGATCAAGGTTGGTGCAAGTAATACAAATAGGGGAGAAATTCAGAGTATTATTGAACCCTTTAGAGCGAGAGTCTTAGATGTTGCAAGAAATTCACTCATCATAGAAGTTACAGGTAAGACTGATAAAGTAAATGCACTGATTGAACTACTAGAACCATATGGCATCAAAGACTTATCACGTACAGGGGTAACAGCCTTCAGACGTGGTCAACAAAAGAATGTTCAAGATATAAAAACACTTAGTGTTTAATATATAAACATATAAAAAGGGAGAAATTTAAAATGGCTAAAGTTTATTATGACAAAGATATCAATACAGAAAGTTTACAAGGTAAAACAGTTGCAATAATTGGATATGGTTCACAAGGACATGCACACGCACAAAACTTAAGAGATAGTGGTCAAAATGTAATCGTTGGTTTAAGACAAGGTAAATCTTTCGATAGAGCAAAAGAAGATGGCTTTGATGTAAGATCAGTTGCTGAAGCGGTTAAAGAGGCTGATGTAACTATGGTATTACTTCCAGATGAAGGACAACCAGCCGTCTATGAAAATGAAATCAGAGATAACTTAAAAGCAAACTCTGCCTTAGCTTTCGCACACGGTTTTAACGTTCACTTTAATCAAATTGTCCCGCCTGAAAACGTAGATGTTTTCTTAGTAGCTCCAAAAGGACCTGGACACTTAGTTAGAAGAACTTACCAAGAAGAAGCTGGAGTGCCTGCTTTATACGGTGTTTTCCAAGATGTGACTGGTGCTGCGACAGATGTTGCCAAAGCTTATGCAAGAGGCATTGGAGCTGCCAGAGCTGGGGTCTTAGAAACGAGTTTCCAAGAAGAAACTGAGACAGATCTTTTCGGTGAACAAGCAGTCCTTTGTGGTGGACTGACATCACTTGTTAAGGCTGGTTTTGAGACTTTAACAGATGCTGGATACCAACCGGAAGTTGCATACTTTGAGTGTCTACATGAACTTAAATTGATCGTTGATTTAATGTATGAAGGTGGCCTAGAGAACATGCGTTACTCAATCTCAGACACAGCACAGTGGGGAGATTTTGTTAGTGGACCACGTGTTATAAATGATGAAACTAAAGCGCGCATGAGTGAAGTTCTAAAAGAAATCCAAAACGGTGAGTTTGCTAAAGGTTGGATTTTAGAAAATAAAGCTGGACGTCCACAATACAATGCAATTAATAACAGCGAGTATAAGCACCCGATTACGGCAGTCGGACAAGAACTAAGAGAACTAATGCCGTTTGTTCAAAATCCAATTAGATAATTATATAAATACTGAAGAGAGGAAGATCGGTTATGACTGAGATTAAAATATTTGATACGACCCTAAGAGACGGTGAACAATCTCCAGGGGTAAACTTAAATAAAGAAGAAAAATTGGAGATCGCTAAGCAGTTAGAACGACTAGGTGTCGATGTCATAGAAGCAGGTTTTCCTGCCTCTTCAGAAGGAGATTTTCAAGCAGTAAAACTCATTGCAGACACGATAAAAAATTCTACTGTGACAGCACTTGCTAGAACTAAGAAAAACGACATTGATCGTGCTTACGAAGCTTTAAAAAATACTGCTAATCCAAGAATTCATATATTCCTGGCAACAAGTCCAATTCACAGAGAATATAAATTGAAGATGGATAAGGAAACAGTTGTCAAAACATCAGTAGATATGGTGTCTTATGCTAAGACTATGTTTAATGAAGTAGAATGGTCTGCAGAAGATGCGTCACGTACTGAACTTGATTTCCTTGCTGAAATTATCGAGAGTGTAATTGATGCTGGGGCAACAATCATCAACTTACCAGATACTGTCGGCTATTCTACGCCTGAAGAATACGGACAAATGTTTAAATATGTTAAAGAAAACGTTCCAAATATTGATCAAGCTATTCTTTCAACCCATTGTCATAACGATTTAGGACTGGCGGTTAGTAATTCAATTGCAGGAATAGAAAATGGTGCAGAGCAAATAGAAGTTTCAATTAATGGTATTGGAGAGCGTGCAGGTAATGCGTCATTAGAAGAGTTAGCAGTCCTTTTACACATTAGAAATGATGTATATGGTTATCAGACTAATCTTGTCTTAAATGAAATTAAGCGCACAAGTGATGTCGTTAGTAAATTAACAGGTATGGCAGTCCAGGCAAATAAAGCGGTGATTGGTCGTAACGCCTATGCACACGAGGCTGGTATACATCAGGATGGTATGCTTAAAAACTCAGAGACATATGAAATTATTTCACCCGCCTTAGTCGGAGTTTCAAGTGAAGAAAGTAATACCCTGTTCTTAGGTAAACATTCTGGTCGTCATGCCTTTAAGGATAAAGTGAAATCGTTTGGCATTGAATTGACCACAGATGAATTGTCTACGGCTTTCAATAACTTTAAAGAATTAACGGACCATAAAAAAGAAGTTACAGATGATGATATCTACGCCATCCTTATGGAAATTAAGACAGATGCATCAAACATTGACCGCTACACTTTAGAAAACTTTAGAATAAATTACGAACAAGATGGACAAACGAGAGCTTATATCGAAGTGAGTCATCCGAACGGTGAGAAAACGTCTAATGAAGTCATCGGTAAAGGTAGTGTTGAAGTACTTTATCAGGCAATTCAAGGTGTTATTAGTGAACAAACTAATCTACTTGACTACCAAACTTCATCAGTTGGTGGCGGTAAGGATGCACTTGCTGAATCAAGAGTACAAATTAAAATTAATGATAAACGCTATCCTGGCCGTGGGACATCTCAAGATGTTCTGGAAGCTTCTGCCAATGCTTATTTCAACGCCATTAACCGTTACTTAATGAGTGAAGATAAGGTGACTCAAACTACTGGGGCAAGTATCTGAGGAGGATTCAAACATGAAAAAACATATTACATTACTCCCAGGTGACGGAATTGGACCAGAAATTGTAGCAGCTGCAAAAAAAGTATTAGATGTGATCAATGAAAGATATGATTATGAGTTTACAAGTGAAGAACAGGACATCGGTGGAATTGCTATCGATAAAACCGGCAATCCACTACCTGAAGAAACCATTAAAGCTTGTGAAAATAGTGATGCAATTTTACTTGGAGCAGTCGGTGGACCAAAATGGGCAAATCAGTCAGTTAGACCAGAGCAAGGTCTACTCAAGATTAGAAAGCACTTTAATCTATTTGCCAATTTAAGACCAGTTACAATTTTTGATGCCTTAGAATCATCATCACCTTTGAAAAAAGAAATTGTTCAAGGTAGTGATTTGATGATTGTGAGAGAACTGACAGGCGGACTATATTTCGGTCAACCAAGTGAGAGACGAGATAACGGCAAGAGTGTGATTGATAGTTTAACTTATACTCGAGATGAAATAGAAAGAATAGTAAAGATTGGCTTTGATACCGCAATGCTTAGAGATAAACACCTAACTTCGGTAGATAAAGCGAATGTTCTAGAATCTAGCCGTATGTGGCGTGAAATAGTAGACGAGATTGGTAAGGAGTATCCTGAAGTCACTGTCTCACATGTTTTAGTAGATGCTGCGGCTATGAAACTCATTACCAATCCAAAGAGCTTTGATGTCATTGTGACTGAAAACTTATTTGGTGATATTTTAAGTGATGAAGCGTCGGTAATTACTGGTTCTTTAGGTGTATTACCGTCAGCAAGTTTAAATCAAGATAATTTCGGTTTATATGAACCGATTCACGGTTCAGCACCAGATATTGCTGGTCTTGGTAAAGCCAATCCTATTGGTATGATCTTGTCTGTCGGAATGATGCTGAAGTATTCATTTAATTTAGAAAGTGAAGCGGCTAAAATTGAAGAAGCCGTAAACAAGGTTCTAAACGATGGTTATGTCACAGCGGATTTAATGAGTGATGATGGGCAAGTGCTATCAACTATGGAAATGACTGATAAGATTATCAGCTACTTATAAAAGAAACGGAGAAGGTTAACATGGTTAAGAAGAAAACTATAATTGAAAAGATCTGGGAACGTCATATTGTCCACGAAGAAGAAGGTAAGCCAGATTTATTATACATCGATCAACATCTCATCCATGAAGTGACTTCACCTCAAGCTTTTGAAGGACTTAGGCTGAATAATCGTAAGGTGCGCCGCCCTGACTTAACTTTTGCAACGATGGACCATAACGTACCAACTAAAGATCGTGAAAATCCTCAGGATGAAATTGCACAAAAGCAAATGGATGCCTTAAAGAAAAACTGTGAAGAGTTTGGCATTAAATTAGCAGATATGTATCATCCAGATCAAGGGATTGTCCATGTTATTGGACCACAGCTTGGCTTAACACAGCCCGGTAAAACAATTGTTTGTGGGGATTCTCATACGTCTACACATGGTGCTTTCGGTGCACTTGCATTCGGGATTGGAACAAGTGAAGTAGAGCATGTATTTGCAACACAAACCTTGAATCAGTCAAAACCTAAAACTATGAATGTAAAAGTTGTAGGTGAACTTGGTGTAGGTGTTACTGCTAAGGATTTAATTCTAGCGATTATCGCTAAATTTGGGGTCGATTTTGGTACAGGACATGTTGTTGAGTATACAGGTCAAGCCATTCGTGACTTAACGATGGAAGGTCGTATGACAGTTTGTAATATGTCAATTGAAGGTGGTGCTAGGGCAGGACTAATTTCACCGGACCAAACGACAGTGGAATTCCTAAGAGGACGTCGCTATGTACCACGGGATGAGGATGAATTTGAGGCGTTAAGTCAAGAATGGCTAGCATTGGCTACGGATGAAGGTGCCACATATGACACGACTTTAGAAATTGATGCAAGTGAAATAGAACCTCAAGTATCATGGGGAACGAACCCATCCATGGTTGTACCGATTTCTGCTACAACACCTTCTATTGAATCTGCAAGCGATAAAGATGGTACTAAACGTGCTCTAGAATACATGGGCTTAAAAGAAAATACACCAATGACAGATATTGAAATTGATCATGTCTTTATCGGCTCATGTACCAATTCTCGTGTGCTTGATTTACAAAGAGCAGCAGACATTATTAGAGGAAACAAAGTAAAAGAAGGTGTTAAAGCGATTGTCGTGCCTGGATCTTTCCTAGTTAAACAGGAAGCTGAAGAATTAGGCTTAGATCAAGTTTTCATAGAGGCAGGTTTTGAGTGGAGAAATGCAGGCTGTAGTGCTTGTCTTGGAATGAATGATGACCAAGTACCAGCAGGCGGACGTTGTGCTTCTTCTTCAAACCGAAACTTTGAAGGTCGCCAAGGTAATGGTGCAAGAACACATCTTGTTAGCCCTGAAATGGCTGCAGCAGCTGCAATTAATGGACGTTTCGTAGATGTAAGACAATATCAAAGTAAAGTAATGGCTTAGGAGGATGTATGATGGAGGCAATTTCACAACATGCTGGAAAAGTTTATCCCTTGAATCGTTCCAATGTCGATACGGATCAAATAATTCCTAAGCAGTTTCTAAAACGCATTGAACGTACAGGTTTTGGAGAGTTTGTATTTTATAATTGGCGATTTAATGAAGATGGTTCAAGTCGTGATAACTTCGATATGGATGATAAAAAATTTGAAGATGCATCAATTCTCATAGCTGGAGATAACTTCGGTTGTGGATCATCAAGAGAACATGCACCTTGGGCACTACAGGATTATGGCTATAAGGTCATTATTGCACCAAGTTTTGCAGATATTTTTTATTCAAATGCCTTTAAAAACGGCATGATCCTTATTAAACTTCCAGAAGAAAAAGTTAAAGAATGGCAAGAGAAAGCAAAAGATGGAAAGTTTGAGCTAACTGTTGACCTTGAGAAACAAACGATTAAAAGTTCTGAAGGTGAGGTACTTGATTTTGAAATCCCTAACTATCATAAAGAAAAATTAATAAACGGTTGGGATGATATTTCATTAACTTTACTGAATGAAGACAAAATAAGTAAATTTGAGGAGCGTGATTCCTTGGGAATTCGTTAACTGGTGATTTAGTCAGAGATGCTATGGAATACTTGCGAGGAAATGTGCATAAAACACCTGTAATTACTTCAGCAACGATTAACAAAATGACAGGTAAAAATGTTTATATGAAACTAGAAAACCAACAGAAGACAGGTGCTTTTAAGTACCGGGGAGCATCTTATAAATTATCTAAATTAAGTGATGAAGAGTTGGCTAAAGGTGTGGTTACAGCATCTGCAGGTAATCATGCTCAAGGGGTTGCGCTTGCGGCTTATAAGCTCGGTGTCAAAGCAATGATATTTATGCCAGACGGTACGCCCTCAGCTAAAATATCTGCAACCAAAGGTTATGGTGCAGAAGTTAAGATTATTGGACAATCTTTCCAAGAAGCTTACACTGCCTCACTAGAATATAGAAAATTAAGTGGAGCAACCTATATCCATCCTTTTGATGATTTTGATATTATGGCGGGTCAAGGCACCATTGGCTTAGAGTTATTAGAAGAAATTCCAAAGCTCGATACAATCCTTGTTCCAATTGGTGGGGGTGGCTTAATCAGTGGTATTGCAGTTGCTGCAAAAACGATTAAACCGACTATTAAAGTCATCGGTGTTCAAGCTGCCATGGCACCGTCGATGTTTAAATCCTACTACTCAAGAGATGATCACGTTTATTTAGATAGTTGTGCGACTATTGCTGAAGGTATAGCAGTTAAAAGCCCGGGGCAGTTAACTCAACAAGTGGTAAGAGACTTTGTTGATGAGATATATTGTGTATCAGAAAGTCAGATTGCTTCTAGCATGATATACCTTTTAGAGAGAACTAAATCATTAGTCGAAGGTGCAGGAGCAACTGCACTCGCAGCATTGTTAGCATATAATGACAAAATTAACTCAGAAAATATAGGTGTCATTGTCAGTGGTGGAAACTTAGATTTAAGTTCCATCGCAGATATACAAGCCTTAGCGCTTTTAAACAAGCAACAAGTAGCGCGAAATGAACGAATTTCAATCATTTAAAAAATACCCATCAATCTAAATTTAGATTGATGGGTATTTTGATGTGATCACTAATTTTGATGATAAAAGGGCAGTAAATTATCAAACACTTTTTCTAAGTCCTTAATAAAAGTTTCGTCTGATTGCAGAGCCTTATCATTTACCTTGTAAACTTTGCCGACTAAAAACTCACCTTTTTTAACATCTCTTAAGCGGATTAAACCTTTTTCTAAATCCGATTCAGATAGCTGACTTAACGGTGTTTTTTCCGGTTTCATATGGTCAAGTGACACTTGATAGCTCCTTGGAAGTTTATCAAACTTATCGAGTTGACTTAGCCAGTTTTCAGCAAGTTTTTTCTTATCTTTAGATTCGTAAATGATACCGTACATACAAAAAGCGTGATCCTTATACAGACCAATTTGGAAATGGGGCATCATTTTGTAACCTCTAGGATTGGTAGAAAAAGCGACCCAAGTATCATCGGGTGGATTGGTTGTTCTTCTGGCATGTTTTGCCACATGAGCGAATGTATCATCTGAAGTTAACTCTGTTAGATAATCTGAGAAGTGCTCACCAAGCGCTTCAAGTTTCGGACGTGTTTCTTTAATTAACTCTGCCATACGATTTTCTAGTCCATCGATAGTAAACACATCGAAATCTGTTTGTGTAAATGCATATTTCATTAAATAGTCTAGCTCCTTTCAAAAGGTCTCTCTTATGATAAAATAAAGATGGTATTGAATCAAATGAACGAGGTGTAATTCATGGATATATATAACTTCGCTAAAGATTTAATTGTTGAAGCAGGGCAGTTTATAGAAAAACGTATGCTAGAAAGTTTTCATGTTGACAGTAAGTCAAATCCTGATGACCTTGTGACGGATGTAGACCGAGAAACGGAACAGTTTTTATCACAGAGAATAAGTGAGCAATATCCGACACATCGCATAATAGGCGAAGAAGGCCAGGGGCATGATGTTCATGATAACAAGGGCGTACTTTGGATAATTGATCCAATTGATGGCACCTTGAATTTCGTCCATCAAAGTGAAAACTTTGCAATTTCCATCGGTATCTTCATTGATGGTCAACCCTATTGTGGGTTAATTTACGATTGTATGAAAGCTGATTTATATCACGCTAAATATAAAGAAGGTGCTTTTCTAAACAATGTTCCTCTAGAAAAGGCTAAAGAAGTTCCACTCAGTCGTTCCTTGATTGCCATGAATCCTAAACGGTTCCTAAATGAAAGAATTAGAACACCTTTCTTTTCAATCATGTCAAAATCACGCAGTGTACGCTCATACGGCTCAGCAGCTCTAGAGTTCACTATGCTTGCAAGAGGACAAATATCTGCACTTCTCTTTTTTAGATTACATCCATGGGATTATGCAGGTGGCGTGATTTTAACTAATGAACTTGGGTATAAGACAAGTAATGTGTTTGGCCAAGATTTACCACTCTTTGGCACGACAAGTGTGATTGCTGGTAACCCATTAATTCATCAGGAATTACTAGCATATTTTGAAAACGATAAAGATCTCAAGTCACTCCATGATGAAACTCACAACTTATAAGTGTAGTACTGTGCATGCTTACTCTTTTTAGAAAACAGTAGATTAATGTATTTTTGAAGAGTATATGATGTGAGCTGAACACCTATTTCTTGGTGAATTTCTTTTTTCTTTAAAGTTAATGGGCGATTGCATAAAGTAAGCATTGTAAAATAGTGTCTTAAAAGACGCTCTAAATTATCTATATGACGACAGTCTAAACAAACAGCTAGAGAACTAGATAAAGCTTCTAAGTTAAAGCTTGAACACTTGTCGCATTTTAAACCACTTTTAAAATTGCGGTGAATAATCTTCGGAAGTTGTAGCGGTTGTGTCACGAGTTTGAGTCCTTTAGCATATGCTTTTTTCTTATCACAGCACTATGCTCGATTGCTCTTAAATAATAGGGTAAGTTTTTTAATGATAGGAAATTTTCAGAAGGTCGCTTGGCCAAACGAAATGTTTCATTTAAGACAACATGTTTTATGATGATTGGTCTTTGAAAATTTCCTTCATCGACTAAGGTCGTTTTAAACTTCTCGTAAATCTTTGTGGAACGGTTGAGGTCGTATACTGCTTCATGCTCTTTATTGATTAAAATATTAAAAGGATTAATGTAATGCTCACCTGAAAAGTCATGGAGAATAAACAAATAGTAACAGTATTCTGTTGCTAAGAGCACATTGATCAGCTCGAGATCTGAATCGACGTATACTTCTGAATGCCAGTGTACTTCAATATTGGATAAGTCAATTTGTCTGAGATAAAGATCGAAGTGCTCTTCCAATAATTCCATACGTTGCATCGCTTCATATTCAAGTGTGTCCTGATCCGAAAAAGGCAGTCTGTTGTAGAGGAACTCATAAACTTTCAATCTCTCATTTTTGGGTTTCATAGACTATCTCCTAAAGTGTGATAGGTCTATTATTAAACCGAATATTATTGTCGTCAAAAGACAACAATTTAATATATGCATATAAAAATAAACAGAATCTAAAATAGTTACTACAAAGTTTTTAGATTCTGTTCATTTACTTGAACGGTTTTATTAAAATTGTATTATAGCCAACCATTTTCACGATATTTTTTCTTAAGAGTAAAACCAAGACCAAAAATGCCAATAAAGATAATGACAGAAAGTAAAGCCATGAGTATCATCTCTTCAGCAATGAAAACTGAAAAAGCGACCATGATTGCAACTGCTAAAAACGCCAGTAAAAGAAATATTGCTTTAGACTTTTTCTTTTGCATAAGCATCTCCTAAATTCTTATTTAACCTAAATTATATCATAATTTTTTCTTAGATATGTTCAGAACTGTCATTTTTATGATATAATGTTACGGTTATAAAGTAACTCTATATACGAAGGGAAAATCCTCTTGATGAACCTGAGAGAAAATGTAAGAAATATTGCAATTATCGCACACGTAGACCACGGAAAAACGACACTAGTAGACCAACTGTTAAAACAGTCGGGAATTTTCCGTGAAAATGAACATGTTGAAGAAAGAGCAATGGACTCAAATGATATTGAACGTGAGCGTGGAATTACCATCCTTGCTAAAAATACAGCAATAGATTACAACGGTACGCGTATCAATATTCTAGATACACCGGGACACGCTGACTTCGGTGGAGAAGTTGAGCGTATTATGAAAATGGTTGACGGTGTTATTTTAGTAGTAGACGCCTACGAAGGTACTATGCCACAAACTCGTTTTGTACTTAAAAAAGCTTTAGAGCAAAACTTAAAACCAGTTGTAGTAGTAAATAAAATTGATAAACCGAGTGCACGTCCTGCAGAAGTAGTAGACGATGTTTTAGAGCTCTTTATCGAACTAGATGCTAATGATGACCAACTCGAATTCCCGGTTGTTTATGCATCAGCCATGAATGGTACAGCTAGTTTAGACTCAGACAAACAAGACGATAACATGCAGTCGATTTACGATACTATTATCGATTACGTACCAGCTCCAGTAGATAACTCGGATGAACCACTTCAATTCCAAGTTGCCTTACTCGACTATAACGATTATGTTGGACGTATTGGTGTAGGTCGTGTCTTTAGAGGAACAATCAACGTTGGAGATACAGTCTCACTCTTAAAAATTGATGGGACACACAAAAACTTTAGAGTAAGTAAAATCTTTGGTTTCTTAGGACTGAACCGCATTGAAATTGAAAGTGCTCAAGCAGGGGATCTAATCGCAATTTCTGGTATGGAAGACATTAATGTTGGGGAGACAATTACACCAACTGATGCACAAGAAGCCTTGCCAGTTTTAAGAATTGATGAGCCAACACTACAAATGACATTTTCAGTAAATAATTCACCTTTCGCTGGACGTGAAGGTAAACACGTTACTGCTAGAAAAATTGAAGACCGCTTAGAATTAGAACTAGAAACTGATGTATCTTTAAGAGTTGATGCAACAGATCGACCAGATGCATGGAGAGTCTCTGGACGTGGGGAGTTACACCTTTCTATTTTAGTTGAAAACTTAAGACGTGAAGGTTTTGAACTTCAAGTATCAAAACCAGAAGTAATTCATAAAGAAGTCGATGGCGTAGTTTGTGAACCATTCGAGCGCGTTCAAATTGATGTACCAGAAAGTAATACAGGAAGTATTATTGAGTCGATGGGTGAGAGAAAAGGCGAAATGCTAGACATGGTTTCAAGTGGTAACGGACAAACACGTTTAGTATTTATGATTCCAGCTCGTGGCCTCATCGGTTATCGAACTGAATTTATGTCTATGACAAATGGTTATGGTATAATGAATCATACGTTTGAAGATTATCGTCCAGCTGTAAAAGGACGAATTGGTGGAAGAAGAAACGGTGTCTTAGTATCAATTGATAAAGGCGCTGCAAGTACTTATGCCATCTTAGCTTTAGAAGGACGTGGGACTAACTTTATGGAACCAGGTACTGAAGTTTATGAAGGAATGATTGTTGGTGAAAACTCACGTGAGAATGACCTAGCGGTTAATATCACTAAAGTCAAAGCAGCCAATAATATTCGTTCAGCGACTAAAGAACAGACTTCTACAATGAAGAAACCAAGAAGTCTAACTTTAGAAGAAGCTTTAGAATATATCAATGACGATGAACTGGTAGAAGTAACACCTGAGTCTATTCGCATGCGTAAGAAAATTCTTGATAAAAACGCACGTGAGAAAGCGAATAAAAAACAGAAGTAATTATTTGAAGTGGAGTGAGAAACGTGTTTAACCCTCTCATTCTCCTAAACACAGCGGATGTCGGTAATGTCCAAGGTAGACTGACGTTTTTTGGGAGATTATATGGTCTAGATACTAATCCTGAAAAGGGTATGTGGTACTTACTAATTACAATCTTTGTACTATGTGCAATAGTCTATCATCTTGGCTTTGCTAAAAAGCTCAAATTATGGAAACACCTGATCATATATTTCTTTATGTTTATAGGTGTAATTTTCCTAACATTTTTTGGAGCATTTTATCCGGTTGCAGAATGTTTGATTGTTATCGCACTAGTCTTAGCAGGATATCGATATAGACTCCATAAAGAAAGAAAAGCTGGTAAGTTCCAAACTGCGAATAAACCACCTGAACAATAAAATATATAAGTAAATGGCCTGGGAATCTTAAATTCAAGATTTCCAGGCCATTTTTTATTTGTGTGAGTAAATAGTGTTTGTTTGGCGTTGATGGTGAGTTCAAGTTGAGCGAGCTTATGACTTATCAGGACTTCGAATTGTTTTCATTGTCCAGATAAGTAGGTATCAGGACTACGTGATGTTTTCATTGAATTGCCAGCGCTCTCGGAGGACAATGAACACTTCTCATTGAACCGCCAGCGCTTCCGGAGGACAATGAGCACTTCTCATTGAACCGCTAGCACCTCCGGAGGACAATGAGCACTCCTCATTGAACCACCAGCGCCCCTGGAGGACAATGAGCATTCCTCATTGAACCGCCAGAGCCCCACGAACCAACCCTAATTGAACCACATTAGTTATTATTTAAATTCTATGCCGGTCACATGAGTTAATCTTAAAGATTCATGGCCGTTATTGACGACGATTAGGTCAAACATTCCATCGTCATATAATCTTTTACCGTTATTAGAGAAGTGAGCATACATTCCTTCTCTTTCATTATATGGAAGTGTTGTTTCACCGTCGTTATGTATAAAAGTAATCTCAGCGTCTTCACCTGAGTTGGGTTCAGTGTATTCTAAGAACGGTTTTAGACAGATCGCAAATGAGCTGTCCAAGAGTTCTCTTTTTTTATATTTTTTCTCTGATTTTAATGTAGGTGGTTTAGTTTCACCTTCGATGATTTGACGATTCCATTCGGCTTCATCATCAAAAAGTATCTGCTCTTGGTCTTCTGTGTTGGTGAGCAACTCTTCAACTTTTAACTTGCGGTCATCAAAAATCCATGTTGATGGATCTAAAGTAATTTGAAACTTAATGTTTCCTTTTAATTGAATAATCATAATTATCGCTCCTTCTGATAGAAAAGTATAGCAAAGTTTTAAGAATAATTATAGAATGAATATATATCGATGAAAGATAGCACTGTCATATCCGCTTGATTTTTTGAGCATGTTAAGATAAAATTTTATGGAAGAGTAAAGAGGGGGGAAGCGCGTGTCTGAAATAAAACAGTTAAGCAAGGATGCTTATAATCAGTTAGATAGGGACGCCGACAGAATTCTCCAGCTGATTGAAGTTCAGATGGAAAACTTAACCATGCCGAGTTGTCCAGTATTTGAAGAAGTTCTAGACACTCAAATGTTTGGCTTATCCAAAGAAATACATTTTGCGGTAAGATTAGGATTAGTTGATGCAGAAGACGGACGTGCGATTTTAGATCACTTGGAAGTTGAAGTTTCTAAAGTACACGAAGCATATATGGAAAGAGAAAAAAACCAAGTCTAAAGAATTTTCTTTAGACTTTTTTAAATGAGGGACGTTTGGTAGATGAACCATATAAAAAACTTTATCAACTACGTAAAGTCTTACTCCAAGTATGTTGATTTTCTCATAATAATTGCATATATTGCGCTTTCAATGATCGGTTTAGTCATGGTTTATAGTGCGAGCATGGTGCCGGCAGAAATGAATCAAGGAAGCTCTACATATTTTTATTATAGGCATTTGGCCTTTATCATACTCGGTTTTGCAATTGTCTTTTTTATGACTTATTTTATGAGTGGTAATCTCTTTAAAATGAAAGGTGTCCAAATCTTGATGATTGTTACCATTATCATCTTACTTTTGGCAACTGCGATTTTTGGGACAGAGATTAACGGACAACGAAATTGGATTAGAATTGGTGGATTCGGTTTCCAGTCTTCAGAATTTTTTAAAGTCATTGCAATACTTTACTTAGCTTATATTTATTCTCGACGAGAGAAACGTTTAGGCAGTGAAGATACTAGTGTGGTACCAGTTGCCTTTATCCTAGCAATATCAGGATTAGTTATATTAAATGATATGGGAACTTGGATGGTTATTGCAGCGATTATTTTATCAACCTTCCTATATTTAAGATTACCTTTAAAAATAATCTTTCGGGCAGGGCTATTCGTTCTTGCTGCTATAGGAATCGGTGCAGGATTTTTATATTTAATAAACGGACAAGTACTATCCAATTATCAAATGGCTAGAATTGATACATTTCTACATCCCTTTAATGATCCAGCTGGAACAGGTTACCAACTCACTAATTCCTTAATTGCTATTTCTCACGGTGGTTTAACCGGAACAGGAATCGGTAATGGAATTATTAAGCTCGGCTATCTACCTGAACCTCACACAGATTTCATTATGGCAGTTATTGCAGAAGAACTCGGTTTACTAGGCGTACTGTTAGTGGTTGTCTTATATCTAGTTATCATTATAAAAGCAATGTCTTATGCTAGACGGTCTACAGACACTTTTTACCAAATTGTCTGTGTAGGTGTGGCGATGTATATTACTATGCAAGTATTTATTAACGTAGGTGGGATATCTAAAATTATTCCATTAACTGGTGTACCGTTACCATTATTATCTTATGGTGGATCATCATTTTTAAGTGTTTCGATAGCGATTGGCTTGTTAATCATTGCAGCAAAACATGTTAAGCAAGCTGAGATTGTAGAGAAAAATAAGAGATAAAAACTATACTCATATAAAAAAAGCTTGAAAATCTAAATTTAGATTTCCAAGCTTTTTCAATTTTACTTGTTTCTTGATAGAAGCATTATAAAGTAACATAGCACACCAAACAGTAAGGTAATGAATAAAGCGTGCATCAAGGCGATGAAAATATTCACCTGTGTAAACACTGATAACATACCTGTGATTACTTGTAATACGAGTAAGGTAAATGCAATCATCCAGCCAGTTTTTAAAATTCTCGACTCTGAATAATTTCTTAAGACATGAATGAAGATGATTAGCATCCATATGAAGAGTATTCCTACGAGAAATCTGTGTCCCATTTGGACAGCTTGATAAAAGTTGCCTGGTAGGATTTGGCCTGGCATACAATGTGGCCATTCTGTACAGGCGAGCGATGAATCAGTGTGTCTCACTAATGCACCACTATAAATCACAAAGTATATATAAATAGTTACTAAAATTGTGTTGTATCTTAGAAACGGCTTAACAATGATCTTACGTGTTTCGACACCATGGGCAGTTTCAAATATTAAGAGAGTCAATAAGAGAACAGCGGCAAAACAAATTAATGAGATACCAAAGTGTGCTGCAAGTATAAAGTCGCCTTCATAAATACCAACAACAGCTGCTGCACCAATTAGGGATTGAATAACAATAAAACTTAATGACACATAAATTAAAAATTTAGCTTCCCTAACATGACGAATTTGTTTCCATGCCATGTAGCCTAAAGCGAGTAAGAATATTATAGCTAAGCCCGAGACACCTCTGTGTGTGATCTCTATTATAGTGTCTATCGGCCAGTCTTTTGGAATGAGTTGTCCGTGACACAGTGGCCAAGATTGACCACAACCGTCTTCAGAACCTGTCTTAGTGACAAGCGCTCCACCGATTTGAACAAAAACCATGATCAAGGTGGTTAATACGGCGACTATTTTTAAATTTTTATACAACTACAACACCCCAGAACATTGACGTTATGTCTTTTACTACAGTAACTAAATATATATGATAATAAGAGTCTTTGCAATGAGCAAAGTTTTGAATAGTCCTTAACAATTTATGAAACTATGGTAAAATCTAATAGTGTAAGGACCTAACGCTACCCTTTGAGTATAAAACACTTTTAGGCATGTATTCATACATTTTGATGAATAATTCTTGAACAATGCAAAATGTAACAATTTTATTTCAAATATGTATAGAAAATATGTCCCATTTAATCTATTATAAGGTATAAATGTGTTTGTTTATGAAAGGGGGGCATATAGATGCACAGTGATGTATACCAAGAGGAAATACATCAGACCACTCGCAGTAAAAAACTTAAGGCGTTTAAAGTGCTCATCAAAGATGGCATAATTAAAGCGAACTTAATACCTGCTTTTGCTGCTGGATTTCTTGCAGTCATGTATTATAACATTTCGTTTTTTAGATCGATTCCAATCCTGCTCTTGATGTTACTCGGTACCGCGCTGGTCATCGGAGGCGTATGTGCCCTGAATAACTTCTATGACAAAGATATTGATAGGTTGATGAAGTCTAAGAAACAAAGACCAAGTATCGATGGAACATACAGCGATAAAGAAATTCTAACCATAGGTTTCGTAATGTTGTTTATCGGCTTAGTACTCTTGTTCTCAATCAATTTTACAACGGGAGTTTTAGGACTAATAGCAGCCTTTGGTTATGCAGTTGTATATTCAATCTTTGCCAAGAGACATCTTGTTGCAAACACAGTTATTGGAGCAATTCCTGGAGCAATGCCACCTTTAATAGGCTGGTCAGTATTTCAACCAGAGCTACATACATTAGCATGGGCCATGTTTATAGTGATGTTTATTTGGCAAATGCCTCACTTCTATGCTCTTGCAATTAAGCGGAGTGATGAATATAGTGCAGCAGGCATACCGATGCTTCCATCAGTCAAAGGAAGTAAACGCGCAAGGAATTCCATAATTTTCTGGGTGACACTTCTTTTGTTCACACCACTTATGATGTTTGAACTCGGTTTATGGTTCGTAGCGCTATTCGCAGCCCTGAACCTTCTATGGTTTTACTTTAGTGTCAATCAGTTCAAACGCATTACAGACTATAATCGCTATGCCGGGCGAATATTTGTCTTCTCACTCAACTACGTCGTGATATTTTTTGTCATGGTAATCGTAGCCGGCTTACTTGTGAATGTTTAGTAAAGTAAATGAATGAAAGAGGGGTCTAACACAATGAACTTTAGTTTTCTTAAAGGTAAGGGACTATTATTAGTTTCTGCACTGACACTTTTCCTTGCGGGATGTGGTACTAACGAATTAAGTACTTTACGTCCTGCTGGTGAAGTTGGACGAGAGCAGTTCAACCTGATGGTTATTTCAATCATCATTATGATTTTAGTTATTGTAGTTGTAACAATCCTATTTACAATCGCGGTACTTAAGAGCCGTAGAAGTAAAAAAGGTGAAGATTTTGAACCAAAAGAGGTTGCAGGGAATCACACGCTAGAGGTCATCTGGACGTCAATTCCAATCTTGCTCCTATTAATTTTAGCTGTACCAACAGTTTACTTTGTATTTAAGCAAGCAGACACTGAAGCAAGTACAGATGCTGACGGTAATGTAAACGCTGAAGAAACTGTTATTAACGTTAGAGCATACCAATATTGGTGGGAATTCGAATATCCAACTGAACAAGTTGTAACTTCACAAGAATTAGTTGTTCCAACTGATAAAAAAGTTTACTTCAACTTACAAGGTGCAGATGTAAAACACTCATTCTGGGTACCAGCTGCTGGTGGTAAGATGGATACAAACATCGATGGTATTAACAGCTTCTATCTAGTATTTGATGATGATGCAGCTCAAGATGCAGACCGTTTATTCTACGGTAAATGTGCTGAGTTATGTGGACCATCTCACGCTCTGATGGACTTCAAAGTTAAAGCTCTTCCAGAAGAAGAATACGACCAATGGTTAGCTGACATGAAAGCAGTTGAAGAACCTGTTCAAGCTTCATCTGAAGATGCACAACGCGGAGAAGAAATCTTTAACAACTCTTGTATGGGTTGTCACGCAACGACACCAACTAGTCCTGGAGCAATGGGGCCTAACTTAACAAACTTTGGTGATCGTGAATTAATCGCTGGTTTCCTAGAGCATGATCAAGAAAATCTTGAAGCATGGATCAAAGATCCAGAAGCATTTAAGCCAGATAACAATATGACTGGTAACTATGAATTATCTGACGAAGAAATTGAAGCAGTTGCGACTTACCTGATGGAGCTGAAAGTTGAAGAGGGTTCAGGAGATGTTTCTACATTAAGAGAACCAGCTGAAGACGAAGCTGCTGAAGAGTCAGAAGAGGGGGGTAATTAGTAATGTCGACAGCAACAACACAAAAACGTGGTTTCCTAGGCACTATTTGGGAATACATGACCACAGTTGACCATAAGAAAATTGCTATACTTTACTTGATTGCCGGTGGATTTTTCTTCGCACTCGGTGGTATAGAAGCAATGCTTATCCGTATCCAACTCGCTGTTCCAAATAATGACTTCTTATCAGCGGGCTTGTTTAACGAAGTTATTACAATGCATGGTACAACAATGATCTTCCTAGCCGCCATGCCTTTACTATTTGCATTTATGAACGCAACAGTACCATTACAAATTGGTGCACGTGACGTTGCTTTCCCGTTCCTAAACGCATTAGGGGTTTGGTTGTTTATCTTTGGTGGTATCTTCCTTAACCTTTCATGGTTCTTAGGCGGAGCACCAGACGCAGGGTGGACAAGTTACGCATCACTGTCAATCATTTCACCAGGACACGGTATTGACTTTTACGCAGTAGGTCTACAAATTGCGGGTGCCGGTACTTTGATTTCTGGTATTAACTTTGTTACTACAATCATTACAATGAGAGCACCAGGTATGACATACATGAGAATGCCTTTGATGACTTGGACAACGCTAATTGCATCAGTCCTAATCGTCTTTGCATTCCCACCACTTACTGTAGGACTATTCCTACTAATCTTTGACCGTATGTTCGGCTCTAACTTCTTTATTGTAGAAGCCGGAGGTAACACCATTATCTGGGAGCACTTATTCTGGATTTTCGGTCACCCGGAAGTTTACGTATTGATCCTTCCAGCATTCGGTATATTCTCTGAAATATTCGCGACATTTGCTCGTAAGAGATTATTTGGTTACTCAGCTATGGTATTTGCGACCGTCTTAATCGGTTTCTTTGGATTCATGGTTTGGGCTCACCACATGTTTACAGTAGGTCTTGGACCAACTGCTAACGCAATTTTCGCACTTGCTACAATGGCAATCGCAGTGCCGACTGGTATTAAGATATTCAACTGGATCTTTACCATTTGGGGCGGTAGTATCGAGTTTACGACTCCGATGATGTATGCACTTGCCTTTATTCCATCATTCGTTATGGGTGGGGTAACAGGTATCATGCAAGCTGTTGCACCAGCGGACTATCAGTACCATGACTCGTACTTCATTGTTGCTCACTTCCACTACGTAATTGTTGGTGGGGTAGTGTTCGCACTCTTAGCTGGTCTGCATTATTACTGGCCGCTAATGTTCTCAACTATGCTTAACGAGAAGTTAGGTAAAGTAACGTTCTGGTTCTTCCTTTTAGGGTTCCACTGTACGTTCCTAATCCAACACTTCTTAGGACTATGGGGTATGCCACGTCGTGTGTTCACTTACTTAGACGGACAAGGCTACAACGCAGCCAACATGATTTCAACAGTAGGTGCCTTTATGATGGCATTCGCAGTTATCGTTCTATTAATCAACGTAGTAATTACACTAGTTAAAAATGAAAAAGTTGGACGTGACCCATGGGGTGACGGTCGTACTCTAGAGTGGTCATTACCACTTCCAGTACCATATTACAACTTTGCACAAACTCCACTTATCCGTGGACTAGACGCATTCTGGTTAGAGAAAAAAGAAGGTAATGGAGAAATGCTTCCAGCAGAATCACTAGATGATTTCCATATGCCAAACAATTCAATCATTCCATTTATAATTTCACTTGGACTGTTTATTGCAGGATTTGGTTCTCTATACTTCGCATCAGGTAAGGACTGGGCAATTGATGCTGTAGCAAACCTACCTGAAAGACCTTGGGCAATTTGGTTACTTGTTATCGGTCTAGCAATTACCTTTATCTCAATGATAGTTCGTTCATTTAAAGATGATCTTGGTTACTATGTTAAAAAAGAAGAACTTATTAAAGATTTAGAAGAACAAGAAAGGGGTGCTAAATAATGGCGGAAATGAAATATAACGTTCCTAATAACCAGTGGCCTGAGCACCCGGAAAGAGCAACACAAGAAGGGAAAAACAAATTCGCAGGATTTTGGACTTTCCTTGGTGGAGAGACTGTTTTATTCGCATCTTTATTCGCAACGTATTTAGCGCTTAAAGATAGTGTACCGAGTGACGATCACTTACTCGCAGCTGATCTCTTCCACTTAGAACTTGCATTTGTGATGACGATGTTACTATTAACATCTTCACTCACAAGTGTGTACGCTGTATATCAAATGCGTAATAACAACTTTAGTAAAATGCAGTTATGGTTAGCTGTAACAGTATTACTTGGTGCAGGATTCTTAGCTTTAGAAATTTATGAGTTCTATGAATATGTTCAACTTGGACATACTTTTAGATCAAGTGCTTTTGGTAGTGCCTTTTACATCTTAATTGGTACACACGGTTTCCACGTTATCATCGGCTTGATTTGGATTTCAGGTTTAATTATCCGTAATGCAACTCGTGGATTATCTGTATATACAGCAGCTAAAGTTAACACAGCTGCACTTTACTGGCACTTTATTGATGTTGTGTGGGTGTTTATCTTCACGATTGTATACTTGTTAGGGGTGTTATAGATGAGTGAATCAAGCAATGAAGTTATGAGTGACGTTAAACTTAGACATGTGAGACGCCAAAGAACAAAAGAAATGCGTATGCAACTTACAAGCTTTGGTCTAATGATTTTCCTAACATTTACAGCTTTTGGCATGGTCGCTTTAGACTTTAATGCCACATTCATTACAGGTGCAGTGTTACTATTTGCCTTTATCCAAGTAGTCTTGCAGTTCTACTACTTCATGCACATGAAGGACAAAGGACATGACTTTGCAAAACTATTTATGATAGTTGGTATGTACTTCGCAATTGCATTCTGTGTCACATTTATTTATATCGTATGGATTGGTGCACCAATTTCATAAAACTTTAGAGATGACCTTCGGGTCATCTTTTTTTTGGTCAAGAGTTTGTCACTAAGTCAATTTTTAGCACCTTGAGTTATGGTGTTTAGCAATTTATACTATATATAGGTCAAATTTAAGGTGGTAAATATGGATAATATTACTTCGATAAAGATTTTTGGATTCATGGCGAACTGGAGTCCTTTCTTCTTAGCCTTCGTCGTCCTAGTGTCTGTGGTCTTTTTCCTAGTCACTACAAGATGGTATAAAGAATTTGAAGGTGGACGTCCACTAACAGCGAATGAAGGCATTCTTTTTACAGTCAACATGATTTTGTTGTATTTAATGTACGGTAGTCCAGTAGATTTACTGAGTCATATACTATTTACATTTCATATGTTGCAGATGGCATTTGTACTTTTTTTAATCGCACCATTGTTTTACTTTTGTGTACCGGAATACTTACAAAAATATTTATCAGAGTTACCTGTATTCGGACGAGTATTGCGTTTAGGAGTTAAGAGACCTTTAATTACACTTATGCTTTTAGTAGGTGCATTTTCGGTTTATCACTTACCTGTAGTGATGGATAATCTTAAGATGAGTGCCACACTACATACACTAGTCTTAGCATTTATGTTCTTGACTGCGGTTATGGCTTTCTATCCTATGTTTAATAAAGTAGAACCGAAAGAAAATCATATGGGAGGATTATATAAACTTCTCTATATCTTTGGAATCGGTGCCTTTGTAACACCTGCTTGTGCACTTATTATCTTTTCAAGCACACCAATATATACTACCTTTACAGAAGGAGATGCATGGTTAAGTGCGATGGAATTGTGTGTACCTGCTGGAGTATTAGATAGTATCGCTGGAAGTGGTATGATTTCAGGACCAGAGTACTTCTCAAACTCTACACCACTAATCGATCAGCAAACAGGTGGAGTCATTATGAAGGTCTTACAAGAAGTGTTCTTCGGTGTAATGCTTGCCTATATATTCTTCAATTGGTTTAGAGAAGAAAGAAGTAATGAAGATCAAATTACACAAGATGCTTTATTAAAAGCACAACAACAAAAAGAACTTTATAATCAACATAGAGTATAGGAGGCGTATTAGTGGATATATATTTTGTCCTGCCTACCATAAGTACATCATTTATTTTATTAAGTGCGATTTTTATGGGAATAGGTGTTTATCATATAAAAAATGGAAATGAGGAAAGTCATGAAAGATTTATGACTCTAGCAGCTTGGTCTGCTTTACTTTTCTTTATAATTTACGTTTCAAAGACAATCTTCTTAGGTAACACACAGTTTGGTGGGCCAGATTCACTTGTGACCTTCTATGTGATTTTCTTAGTCAGTCACATTATTTTAGCCACAACAGGTGGTATCTTCGGAGGTATTCAAGTATTTACTGGTAAGAAGAATAAGTTAAAAACACATAGAAAATTTGGTATGACTGCTGCGATAATTTGGTTCTTTACAGCTGTCACTGGAATTATTGTGTACTTTACCTTATATATTTTCTTCCCTGGTGGAGAGACAACTGGATTATGGGATGCTATCTTCCATTAAAAAAAGATCGTTTGCATGTGCAAACGATCTTTTTTTATGCTTCTATAATTTGAGTAAGTTCTTTAGAAATAGTTCTAATTTTGTTGATTGCATGTTCAACAATTCGCTCAGGGAATACTTCGTCACTACCATACTCAATACCAGTTGGATAGTAGTGTTTACCCATGTAAGGATCCATCAGTTGAAGTGTCGCATTATTTGAACCGACATCTCCATCTACTGCATACCCTGGGAAACGTAAGTAATAAATACCTTCAGGAATTTCATATTTATAGTCAAAAGTCATGCGCTCATAGTCCCAACTGCCTCCAAGAACACAACCGTTATGGTTCATAATTTCTTGAAGTGAGCCTTGTGGAATGACTACTTTTTCTATACCTGAGTTTTCAAAGACCATCAATTTTGCCCCCTATCTTTTTTTCCATTACCCTAATTTTAATCTATTACTAAAGGACTTGCAAATAGTATTTATAATATAGTATCAATTGTAAGCTTATGATAAACTGAACCATAGAGGTGATGACATGCAAACAATGATGAGCTTTGAAATTATGGATATGCTTGACTCTCTAAATGACATGGTCACTGACACTGAGGAATACAATAACTACTGTTATTATAAAAAATTGCTAGATACAGATAGAGAAGTGTCTCAAATGATTAAAAAATTTGTTGCACTCAAAGAGGATTTCGAAGAAGTTCAACGTTTTGGTAAATATCATCCAGACTTTTCAAGTAAACGTCGTGAACTTAATCAATTTAAGAAATCCTTAGATATGACCCCGATTGTTATGGAATATAGACGTGCTGAGTTTCAGCTTCAATCTATGTTAGACGAGGTCTTATTTATAGTCGGCCAGGCAATTAGTCCTCATGCCAATATAGTCAGTAGCAATCCGTTCTTTTCAAACAGTTCAAATAGTGGATGTGCAACCGGTGGAAGTTGCTCATGTGCAGGATAAATTTAAAACAGACTAACCGAATGGTTAGCCTGTTTTTTTAATAGCGTTCTTTCATTAAGTGATAACTAATATCTGGATAGTCGGTCACAATAGTATGTGCACCTTTTTGGATCAGTTCATCCATCTTGTCCATCTTATTGATGTTCCAATATCCAACTGCAATATTTAAGCTAGTTAGATATTCGATAAATTTCTTAGTATCTAGGTGAATCCCGTTGTACTCTACTGGAATTTGGAAAGTATCCGCATCAGCTAAGTACATGTGGCCAAAACCGAGTTTGTGTAAGAAATAGGCTTTAGACACTTGATCAACACCTGCTCCAAGCGCGATAGTGTTATCTGCATACAGATTGAACTGTTTAATCTGAGCATCGTAGAAGCTCGTCACGAGCACTCTGTCCATTACACCGAGCTCAGTAATCAGTCTAAATAATAAACTAGGCATTAAACTACCAGCATAAGTTTCTGGATCATCTTTGATATCAATGTTGATTAGTTTATCCGGATATTCTTCTAAGAGTTCTCTTAAGGTCACTATTTTGGCTTTAGCATCACCTCGGTAAGGATGATTACCTTCGACATCTGTAAAGTGATAACCAAAATCAAGTTCTCTTAAATCATCTAAAGTTAAATTGCTAACCTTACCTGAACCATTGGAAGTACGGTCCACATAGGCATCGTGGAAGACAACAATTTCTTCATCTTTAGTTAAGCGAATATCAATTTCAAATCCTTCGACTTTAAATTCGCTCGCTTTGTCAAATGCTAGGCGTGTGTGTTCCGGTCTAAGGCCCATACCGCCTCGATGCGCAAAGACATAAGGAGAACGCTTTTTAAAGTAAGGTTTAATGTCGCGAACTTTTACATCGGCTGTCAGTTTAGTACTGGCCCAGACACCGAGCGTAACTCCTGCTAATAAGCCTGTAACTTTTAAAATATTTTTCATACAATTTGCCATGTTTGAAACCTCCATGAGATATTCATTTAAAAAACATATTGTTTATATGTTATTATAACTTTAATGATTCAGATAGGTGGTCTAATAATGATAGTTGAACGTATCGGAATATATGTTTATTTTAAACAAAATAAATTCATTCGACAATTGAAAAGACATGGGCACCTTATTTATGTGAATAAAGATAAGAAATATGCCTTAATCTATGTCGATAAAATAAATCTAGAAAAAACTCTAAATGATTTAAGTAAACTCAAGTTTGTTACAAATACTCTAGTTTCTGAATATCCAAACATCTCTAGAGAATACTCCAGTGAAGACTATGAGAAAAAAGATTACAGCATTGTCTAATTAAGTCATCGGTAAGAGTAAGTGATTAAGTCTCAGTATACCAGTTAAATATTGATAAAATTGCTCCCTTTCATGAAAAACTGTTGGAGACTTTGTTTCAATTTCAATAATATTTATATCGACTTCATCGCACCAAGATTTAATTAAATCATATTTTTTGCTCTTTCCATCTTTAAAGCGAATACCATTATAGATTGTGTAAACTGCTTGAACATCTTGTTGAACTGGCTTCATCACTAAGAGAAAGCTAGCATTAGACTGATCGTCGTAAGTCAGTATTGCGTGTTGTACACGTTGATGATTGTATTCTATTAAGGCTTGAAGTTCAAAGATTTCACGGTAGCCTTCACCCATAGTGATAAATTTTTGCATGTAATCAACTCCTAATTTATATATTATATGACTGATGAATGAATTGAAAGGGCGGACAGATGAGAATTATAAGTGGTAAATATAAGGCGAAAAAATTAAAGACTTTGAAAACTAATGATACAAGACCAACAAGTGATAAAGTCAGAGGTAGTATCTTTAGTATGCTCGGCGAAATAGACGGAGCTGTCCTTGATCTATTTGGAGGTACAGGAAGTTTATCCGTTGAAGCCTTAAGTAGGGGTGCTGAGTCCGCTATGATTATCGACGGAGCAGATGACGCAGTTCGTCTAATCAGAGAAAACACTAGCTTTGTTGAAGAAGAACTAGAAATTTACAGAAATGATTTTAGACGTGCTTTAAAAGCGATGGCTAAAAGAGATAAAAGCTTCGACCTTATATTTTTGGATCCGCCCTATAGAAAAAAATTGGTAGATCAGAGCTTACATAAAATTAAAGAACTGAAATTGTTAAATCCTAACGGTCGGATTGTAGTTGAAACAAGCAAGGATGAAAAAGTCAATATTGAAGGATTCACCTGTGTGAAAGAACACACTTATGGCACTATAAAAGTACAGTTATTAATAGAAGATAAGGAGTAATCATTCATGACAAATTCTAAAATTGCCGTAGTACCTGGTAGCTTTGATCCTATTACTTATGGACACTTAGATATTATTGAAAGAGCATGTAAGATCTTTGATAAGGTGTATGTGTCAGTTTTGAGAAATTCATCAAAGAAGGGTCTATTTACACCAACTGAACGGATTGATTTAATCAAAGGTGTGACTAAACACATAGATAAGGTAGAGGTTGTTCAGTTTGATGGTCTACTAATCGATTTTTGTCAACAAGTCAATGCAGATGCAATCATTCGTGGTTTACGAGCTGTCAGTGACTTTGAATATGAAATGCAGTTAACAAGTATGAATAGAAAACTAAATAGCCAAATTGAAACTATGTATATTATGACCAATAATAATTATTCATTTATTTCTTCTTCAATCGTTAAAGAAGTAGCAAAATATGGCGGTAAGGTTGAAGATATCGTACCGCCATTAATTGAAGATGCCTTAAAAGAGAAATTTAAGGAACAATAATGACAGGAGTATTAAAGTCATTTTGTTGTCCTTGAGTTACAGTATTATATACAGCCGTCGAGGTCACTTCTCGTGACACTAAGTGACGGTTTTTTTTATTTACATTAGTAATAATGTGAACGTCATTCAGTGTTTTTAGATGTGCTTGGCCAACTTTGTTCATACCGAGTATTCTTAATGAATTATGATCTGTTAAGTCTGTCATATCACTGTTCTTTACATTCATTAGGATGGAAATCATTAAGCGACTGAGTCTTGTCCAAGTATAGCGTTTAGTTTTCACTTTTGATAAAAATTCATCAAAAGATGTGGCCTCTTTAATTTTTTCTTTAAGACGATACTCAAGACCTTCAGTCATCATATAGATACTTCTTAATTCACTTATGGACATCGTGAGTATTTTAATTTTTAAACTAATAAATAAATCTTCATTACTTGCAAGGTGTTTAGACACCATTTCTTCAATGAGTGATGCTGGCATAAACGCTTTAGCCTCTTCATAATTCCCATTTAATAAACTATTACGTAGACTAGTTGCGCTAGAAAAATTAAGGCTAGAGAGCGTTTTGTCGTTGTAATTATTACCAATTCTTTGAATGGTATCAACACTTATATTAGCTCCGAGTTTTTCAACTGCATTGATGTAGGCGATGCCTAGAGTGTTGTTGGGAGATCCTAATAAATTAGAGTCAGCGAGATGGGCTAAGGCTCTTGGATAGCTCATACCTTCTTTTAACAGCGTTTTAAAGTCATCATTCTTATTTAGTTCCTGCGCCTTTTTAGCTGCTTGTTTTAAATTGTCTATTTGACCATCCTCACTGCCAAAAACAAGGTGGCTTGCTCCGACTAAGTGAGCAGTATGAACAGCACCTAGAGCAAAGTCATCTGCATAACTTACAGCATTTAAAAAGGGAAGTTCAATGACTAAATCTACATGTTTAAGCACTTCACGTGTGCGAGTGAATTTATCAGTTATAGCAATCTCACCACGCTGAGTGAAATTTCCAGACATGATGACGACTGTTAAATCAGGCTCAATTTTTTCTTGTGCTTTTTTAATATGATAGATATGTCCGTTGTGGAATGGATTATACTCTGTGATTAATGCTAAAATCTTCATCCATAAGCCTCCAATCATGTTATAATTAGTGTACCAAAATATTGAGCATTTAGAATGGATTTGTTAAGAAATAAACTTGACACTTTTTCTAGATAATTGTACAATATCTGTTGTGCTCATAAGAGGTGGAATATATGAAATGGTCACTTTCTCAGCTTAGAAAGTACACCAGTGAGAAATTCACTTTTAACGAAACTGTCCAGTTAGACACATTGTATAATCGTCAAGATATACTAGCCATTGATGATATTAATGTATCAGGTAGTATGCTTGTTGGAAGTCAACGTATCAACGTTGATCTGCAAATTACAGCCACTGTTAAGATAATCGACAGTCGTTCTGGTAAACCGGTGCAATTCCCACTCGACATACAATCTGTGGAAGTGTTCGATGAGAACCTAGAAGAAGACGAGGATATTGAAGACGAACATCTACATCCTGTAGTTCATACTTTGGATTTAGAACTAATCGTTAGAGAGCTAATCATCGTCAACTTACCGACAGTTTATACTGAGAGTGATGAACTACCCGAGTCATCAGGCACAAGTGGTTGGACAGTAGTAGAGGAATCGGAAGTAAACAGCGAGAAACCAGCTGTCGATCCGAGACTAAAAAAATTAGAAGCTTTAAAGCTGAACATTGAGGAGGAAGAATAATGGCAGTTCCAAAAAGAAGAACTTCAAAAACACGTAAAAATAAACGTCGTTCACACATGAGACTTTCAATGCCAGGTATGGTTGAATGTCCAAATTGTGGTGAAGCTAAACTTGCACACCGCGTATGTAAAGAGTGTGGAAGCTACAAAGGTGAAGAAGTAGTCGCTAACTAATAGCAAAAAAACCTGGAAATCAATTGATTTCCAGGTTTTTTTAATGTGGGTACCATATCAATGATTCATCAGCGAGATCTCGCTCGATATCATATTCAAGGGTTTTAAAATTATGTTTGTCAAAAAATGCTCTGGAATCTTTAAAGTGACTTACGGCCTTAATCGGTAACTGGAAGGACTTTGCATAATCTATTAGGGCACTGCCTAAACCTCGTCCTTGGAAGCGGTCCAAGACCTCTAATTTCCAAATGATTAAAAACTCTGAGTTCGTGCCATCAATTGGATGTGTCGTATCAGTTTGTTTGTAAAGACACATGCGAGCAGCAAGTTCATCACCTTGATAAATACCATAAAAAGGTGAGTCAATATTCGCATCGATGACATTCGCTTCTAGTTCGTCTAACATGTGTAACTCTTGTGATCCGTATTCTCTAAACTTCTTAAATTCTTCAGCTGTTTTATAATTGATTGCTAGGTTATGTACTTTTTTCATCTGACAACGCTCCTTTTATTTAGTATATTGATATATTCTAAGCCGTTCAATTGTTTTATTGTAAAATAAAATCTATACTTTTATTAAGAATACCTTGAGGAGAAATATTTATGCAATTTGAGACGATAGATTATGCTAAACAAGTGGATCAAACTAAAGATTTCAAACAATTTTATGGTAATCTTTCTTATGATCAAGACTCATTAGATCAAGTGTTTGAAAGACCGAGTCATCCACATACAAAAGAATTAGCAGAAATCATGAAAAACGACATGGCTAAGTATGGTTTAAGTGACCGGCAAGAAGAAAATCTCACTAAACTTTCAAATGGACAAAAAGTTGTGATTGCTGGACAACAAGCTGGATTATTTATGAGTCCATCTTATATCATACATAAAATTATTTCTATTTTAGTAGTCACAAAAGAAATAAAAGAAAAATACAAGAAGTCTGTCGTCCCTGTCTTTTGGGTGGCGGGTGAAGACCATGACTTCGATGAAATCAATCATACCTATGTATATGATAGCTACTATAGACGTCGTGTAAAGATTAGTTATAAGCCAAATCTCACAGTACCGATGAGCATCGGTTTTTATCAATACGACAAAGAAGCTATGAAGGATACTTTAAGTAAAATTATTTCTTATATAGGTGACAGTGAGGAAATAAAGTCATTGGAGTCTAAAGTGGTCGAAGAGATCGAACAACACTCGACTTGGACTGAACTTTTCCACGCCTTGGTGCACTCGACTTTTAAAGAAGATGGATTACTGATCTTCAACTCTCACTTAAAAGAAGTTAGAGAACTTGAAGCGCCTATTTTTATAGATATGTTTAAGAATCACAAAGCACTTGATCAAGCATTTAAAGAAGGCCAAAAAAACTACCTTGAAACAAGTGGCAATCAAGCTGTTATAGACACAGAAACAAACGTCCATCTATTTACGAATGCAAGTACTAATCGTGAATTACTTCAAGAGTCGGATGGTCTTTATCACTTAGATGGTAGGTCTTATACTAGAGAAGAAATCTTAGATTGGATTAATAATCATCCTGAAGAGTTTTCTACTAATGTTGTAACAAGGCCTCTAATGCAGGAGTCCTTGTTCAATACGGTAGTCTTTCTAGGTGGTGGTGCTGAGGTGAAATATTGGGCTGAGATCCATAAAACTTTTGAAGTTTTAGGCCTTCATATGCCTATAGTTTTAAAGCGTATGGAATTTGTTCATCAAGACCGACGACTTACTAAGCTATTGGATAAATATGACTTGAAATTAACTACTTCTCTTAATGATGAGCTGTCACAGTTAAGAGACGATTTAATTAACACACATACAAATGAAAATGTTTTAAATAAGGTAGATAAAATTAAAGCTGACTTATTAGCGTCTTTTGACTCACTCTATACTGAAACTGATGATTATTTTAATGATGATATCATCGATGGGAATATCCATCAGCATATACTCCAACTAGATTATTTAAAAAACAGATACACAGTCGAAGTCAAACGAGCTCTAAGACATGAGCTCCACAACTTAGAAGAAATTAGTGAAAAGCTTCTACCGAATGGGGTGCTTCAGGAGAGACTCTACCATCCATGGCAATTTTCACTTGATAATTGGGATTACTCCCCACTTTCTTACACCGATAAATTAATCATTATAAAAAAATAAAAACTTGTAATATCAAGCGATTTCCTCATCTGAGGGAATCGCTTTTTTTATCTTGAAAATTTTTTTGCCTCATTTTTTATAAATTGTGGAGGATTGTGGGGAGATGTGGTAAATTAAATGTAGAGCGGGGTGAGAATATGTTCATGGGTGAATACAAACATAATTTGGATACGAAAGGTCGCATTATTGTACCGAGTAAATTCCGAGATTTACTCAGTGAACAATTCATTATTACTCGTGGGCTCGATCGTTGTTTATTCGCTTATACAATGGATGAATGGGCTCGCATAGAGGAAAAGTTAAAAACATTACCCCTGACAAAAAAAGATGCTCGTAAATTTACTAGATTATTTTTCTCTGGCGCAACGAATGTAGAAATAGATAAGCAAGGTCGCATTAATATCCCACAAAATTTAAGAGACTACGCAGGTTTAGAAAAAGATTGCACTGTTATCGGTGTATCTAGTCGAATAGAAATTTGGGATACGAATGCTTGGGAAGGTTTCTATACCGAGTCAGAAGAAAATTTTGAAGACATAGCAGAAGACTTAATCGATTTTGATCTATAGGATGTGACTTTGTGTTTAATCATACTTCAGTATTACTTAAAGAGACGGTCGACGGTTTAAATGTTAAACCGGACGGTATATATGTTGACGCTACCTTAGGCGGAGGCGGCCATACAGATTATCTACTGTCAAAAATAGATACTGGACATGTCTATGCCTTTGATCAAGATATTACTGCAATTAATAATGCAAAAGAAAAATTTAATGGAGAAACAAAACTCACATTAATTCATACAAATTTTGAAAACTTAAGAACAGCCTTAGCAGAACATGGTGTTGATAAGATTGACGGTATCCTTTATGACTTAGGCGTTTCAAGTCCTCAACTAGATGTAACGGAAAGAGGATTTAGTCATTCTAAAACTGCAAGACTAGATATGAGAATGGATCAAGATCAAGAGCTTGATGCCTATGAAATTGTCAATTCTTATTCCTATGAAGCCCTGGTTAGTATCTTTTTTAGATATGGCGAAGAAAAATTCTCTAAAAAAATCGCTAGAGAAATTGAAAGAAAAAGAGCTTTAGCACCAATTGAAACAACTACTGAACTTTCCGAGCTAATCAAATCACAAATTCCAGCTAAATTTAGACGAACTGGCGGACATCCAGCAAAGCGTATTTTCCAAGCTTTAAGAATTGCGGTTAATGATGAACTTGGTGTCTTTGAAAGGTCTTTAGAAACAGCAATTGATCTCCTCAATAAAAATGGTCGTGTATCAGTAATCACTTTCCATTCCTTAGAGGACCGAATTTGTAAACAGATGTTTGTCGAATATGAAAAAGGACCAGAACTACCTAAAAATATGCCAATTATCCCAGAGGGTTACGAAGCTATCTTAAAAAGAGTGAATAGAAAACCTATCATAGCAGAAGGCGAAAATTTAGAAAATAATCCTCGTGCACGTAGTGCTAAGTTAAGGATTGCAGAGAAACAAGTATAGGAAGTGTTGTCGTGGTAGTAGAAAGATATAATGAAGTCCAACCAACTCATAAGACAACCCCGCGCACAGACAGTCAAAAGAAGACGAGAACACGCGCTAAGGTTGTCGGCATTAAGCGCCTAGAAATGGCAGTTTACATAGGGCTTGTAATTCTAATTGCAGTCGCCTCAGTGTATGTGCTATCTTTAAAAATGGAAGCTCACAACTACCAAAAAGAAATGACAGAATTAGAACAATCAATATCAGTTAAGAATGGTGAAATCAGTGAATTACAAACTGAAGTTACCTACCTTGCTTCCTACGATCGCATATATGAAAAAGCTCAAGAATTGGGCTTAGATCTTAATAATAGCAATGTAAAGGTTGTAGAAAAGTATGGTCAAGATTAGACGGAAAATCAGACTGAACAATAGTAAGACTACACCTGGTGCACTCCTGATATATTTCGGTATAGGAGTGCTTTTTCTATTGATTATTGGTCAATTCATCAGATTGATGATATTTCAAACAATAGATGATGAGGATTTAGTCGCTAGAGGAGAAGATAAGTACTCCGTTAGCTCAGTATCACAAGCTGAAAGAGGAGACATTACCGATCGTTCTGGTAATATACTTGCCTCAGACATGGAAGCTTATAGAGTCGTAGTGATAACAGATGAAAATTATCCAAATCATGTTTCAAACCCAGAAGAAACAGCTAAAATTTTATCTGAAGTTATCGACATGGATAAAAAGGAAATACAAGAGCTCATAGAAAAGAGCATTGAAGAAGGACGCTTTCAAATGGAGCTCGGACAAGCAGGTCGAAATATTTCCTATAACGATAAAAACTTTTTACAAGACTCAGAAGCAACAGGCTTGGTGTTTGAACCAGAAACGAGACGTTTTTATCCGAATGGACAATTTGCATCCCATCTCATTGGTTTAGCTGAATTAAATCAAGAAACACAAGAGCTCACTGGACAGCTTGGACTTGAAAAAATATACGATGATCTTTTATCTGGAGAAGATGGCAGTATGGATTACAACCAAGACGTCTGGGGCTATATTGTGCCTGATACAGATAAGGTCAAAGCGCCAGTTGACGGTCATGATGTTAAATTAACAATTGATTCAAACATTCAGTTGTATTTAGAGGACTCTCTAAAAGATATGGAAGAGCACTTTAAACCAGAGGAATTAATCGCTGTGGTGGCCGATGCCAAAACAGGTGAAATTCTAGCATCTGGCCAAAGACCATCATTTAATCCGGAAACGAGAGAAGGCTTTGGAAATAGTTGGCTTAATATGCTGTACGAATATTCATTTGAACCGGGTTCTACATTTAAAGTATTTGGATTAGCAGCAGCCATAGAAGAAGGGGTGTATGATCCGGATGCATACTATACATCTGGGTCTATGGATGTCATGGATGCTACAATTTACGATTGGGAGAAAAGTGGTTGGGGCAATATAACTTATAATGAAGGTATGCAGTATTCTTCCAACGTACTGATGATGATTCTTCAGGATAAGGTTGGAGCAGATAAAATGCTCGACTACTATAAGAAATTTGGCTTTGGTGAAACTACCGGCTCAGAATTTCCTACAGAATCAAGCGGACAAATCGCTTGGGATAATGAACTGCAACAAAAAACAACTTCATTCGGTCAATCATCGACTGTTACACCGATTCAATTAATTCAAGGAATGACCGCCTTATTAAATGAGGGTCAGATGAAAAAACCATATGTCGTTGATGAAATTACAGATGAAAATGGCGAAGTCGTCTATCAAGGAGAAGAAGAAGTCGTCAGACAAGTCATCTCAAAAGAAGCGGCTAATAAAACTGTAGAAGAGATGAACACATTAATTGGTGGTTCTCTAGATCATAACCCACAGTATAAATCTGATGATTATGAAGTCACAGGTAAATCCGGAACTGCACAAGTGTATGATCCAGAAACGGGTGGATACTTAGACGGGGATTACCAGTTCTTCACATCATTTTTAGGTTATGCACCTAAGGATGACCCAGAAGTGATTATCTACTACGGTATTAAACTCGCAAGTGAAAATGAGAGTGAAACTTGGGATTACGGGGTGTCCAGAGGATTTAACCCCCTTATGGAAAGAACTCTGAAATATTTAGAAGTTTCAAATGCAGATGTATCAACTGAACATGATGTCATTGAAATTGGTGATTATACAGGACAACAAGTTGATAGCTTGCTTGAAGAATTAAATGATACAATTGACGTAAAAATAGTAGGGGAAGGTACTGAGATAACAGATCAGTTCCCTAAAGATGATACGCTTCTACCGTATGATACTCTCTTTGTCAAAACAGATGGTGATGCCACCATGCCTGATTTTAAAGGACTATCGAAAAGAGAAGCGATAATACTTAGTGATTTTATTGGTATAGATATTACCGTAAATGGAGAAGGTTACGTAGAAAATCAATCTATAAATGCCGGTACAGTCCTGAGTGAAGATTCAGCACTCGAAGTTACTTTATCATCCAAAGACCCTAACGATTAAGGAGGACTTATGAACTTTATATTTTTAGCCTTAGCTTTAGTGCTAACAGCAGTACTTATACCAATCATTATTCCCTTATTAAAGAGGATGAAATTTGGGCAAACGATTCGAGAAGAAGGACCTGAGAGTCACTTAGTGAAAACAGGGACTCCGACTATGGGAGGCTTGTCATTTATATCAGTGACAGTTGTCCTCTCCATCATCGGTTTATTTTTAGTGGATGATGTATACAAGTTATTAGTGTTGATTATTGTAACTTTAGGATTTGGACTGATAGGATTTGTGGATGATTATATAATCGTCGTTAAAAAGGACAATACTGGACTATCATCTAAACAAAAATTCCTCTTTCAAATCATAGTTGCCATCATTATATACTTTATTATGATTACGTGGATTCCAGATGTTGTTGCTGGAATTAGAATTCCTGGGACAGACTTCTTTATTCCATTAGGTGTCTTTTTTGTAGTATGGATCGTGTTCTGGTTAGTTGGCTTCTCAAATGCTGTCAATTTAACAGACGGTTTAGATGGTTTATCTACTGGAACGTCAGTCATTGCTTTCGGTTCATTTTTAGCCATTGCTATTGTACTAGGTGAAAGCGAAATTGCACTCTTCTTATGTATTTTAATTGGAGGCTTACTTGGCTTTTTAATTTATAACAAGTACCCAGCTAAACTCTTTATGGGAGACACTGGCTCACTTGCACTAGGTGGTATTATAGCTATCGTGTCCATCATGCTAAACAATAGCTTATTGCTGTTGATTATTGGCTTGGTCTTCGTCTTAGAAACCTTAAGTGTCATGATGCAAGTCACATCTTATAAACTGACTGGGAAAAGAATATTCAAAATGACACCAATTCATCACCACTTTGAGTTATCAGGTTGGAATGAATGGAAAATTGTGCTTGTCTTTTGGTCAGTTGGTTTAATCTGTGGACTAATTGGTGTCTTTTTAGGGGTGATGTAAATGAAAGACTATACAGGATACGATAAACAAAACGTAGTAGTTTTAGGATATGGTCGCAGCGGTAAAAGTGCTGTCAATGCATTAGTTAGACTCGGTGCCAATGTCACCTTAACGACAAATGAAGTCTTTTCAGACGAAGATGCTAAACAGACTTTATCGGCCTGGGGTGTTGAAATTGTCGATGGTCATCATCCAATCAATCTCTTAAATGACACAACACTAATCGTAAAAAACCCAGGTATTCCTTACACAATTCCTTTCTTAGTTGAAGCAAGAGATAGAGGTATACCGATCATTACTGAAGTGGAGATTGCACATCATATCAGTGAAGCACCAATTTATGCTTTAACTGGCACAAATGGTAAAACGACTTGCACCTATTTACTCGGGGAAATATTAGAAAATGATAATAATAATCCTATACTGTGCGGCAACATCGGCTACCCAGCAACAGACGCAGCTATGGAAGCAGGCTCTAAGAACAATCTAATTATGGAAATGTCATCCTTTCAATTACTTGGCACTATAGACTTTAGACCAAATATCGCTGTGATTACTAATATCTATGAAGCACATCTTGATTACCATGGTTCAAAAGCAGACTATCAAGCTGCAAAGTTAAGAATTTTTCAAAATATGACTGCTAGTGATCTTTTAATCTTTAACTATAAACAAAAAGAATTGTTAAAGGATATGGAGATTAACTGTAAGGTTCAATATTTTGATCTTCATGAAGAAACAGACGCATACTCTGATGGTGAATACTTGATTGTGCATGGTGAAAAGATAATTAAAGTCAGTGATATTGTTTTAAAAGGTAATCATAATATAGAAAACATTTTAGCTACTTTACTAGTCGCAAAAGCTCATGGAGTGTCAAACGAGGCAATTGTTAAAACTTTAAGAGTGTTCGGAGGAATTCCTCACAGACTAGAGCCACTAGGTACAGTAAATGGAGTAAGCTATTATAATGATTCAAAAGCAACTAATAATTTAGCGACTACTTTTGCCCTCGAAAGTTTTTCTAATCCGATCATTTGGATTGCCGGTGGCCTAGACAGAGGACAATCTTTATCAGAACTTAAACCATACTTAAAACATGTAAAAGCGATTATTACCTTTGGCGAAACTAAAGATAAATTCAAAAGTTTAGCTGACGCATCAAAAATACCAGTTGAAATCACTCAAAATCCGAACACAGCTGTTGACTTAGCTGCCAAGTTAGCTCTACCAGGTGATACTGTCTTGTTCTCACCAGCCTGTGCAAGTTGGGATCAATATAAGGATTACGAGAGAAGAGGAGATCACTTCAAAGAAGGATTCCATAAATTAGTGTGATAGGAGGATAGTCGATGTCGGATCATGACAATAACATAGATGATATAAAAGAAAAATTGAAAAAGAAACGTCAGGATACCGAATTTAACGGCTATACTCCTAAGAAAAAGCCAAGTGCTCAGCCGTCTAAAAATCCTGATGCAAAAGATAACAAGATTAAGTCACCACATGAAAAAACAAAAGAAGAAGAAAGTAACAAGAAGACTGACAAGAGTAGTACAGAATCAAGCTTAACAATTGAGCACTATAGCGATTTTGATAAAAAAGAGAATCACACTAAGTCAAAAGAAACTGTAAAAGAAGAAAAACCAAAGAAGAAAAAACAAGACCGACAGCCTAAAAAAGAAAAAAAAGAAAAAGTAAAAAAAGACAAGAAGCCATTTAAGTTCAAAAAAATTCATGCTTATATTATAGGACTCTTAATTTTACTTCTTATACTTATCACCATATTATGGTATGTTTTTTCAAGTGCCAGTGACGTAAAGGAAATTAAATATAATGGCAATAGTCTAGTTTCGGAAGAAGAGTTAGAAGAGCGAATTGGTTTTGGCCTGGGTAGTAAGATGTTCAGTATTTCTTTAAATGATGCAGAGGAAAATATCGAGTTATTACCAGTCATTAAAGATGTAACAGCGAGTAGAGATTGGCCTAATGGGGTTACTCTGGATGTGAATGAGTATAAAGCTGTTGCATACATCAATAGTGAAGATCTTTATTTCCCAGTCTTAGAAAATAGTCGTATCCAGCGTGGTTATCCAACAGCTCCTAAAAATGCACCAATCATCTACAATTTTGAAGGTGAAGAGTTCGATGCTCTAGTCACTGCTTTAAATGACATAGAGGTTGATATCTTAAAAAATATTTCTGAAATTTACTTTAGACCAACCGATAATTCTAAAAGAAGGATCCACGTCTTTATGAATGATGGTCAAGAGATTGTTGCTGACTATGAAACATTTGCTGAGAAGATGAATTATTATATTGGTATCCGTCAAGAAATCGGGGAAGATTTACAAGGCATCATTGATATGGAAGTTGGTACAAGCTTCTTACCGTATAAAAGTGCTGAAGCCAGAGAAATCAAAGAAAATATATACAATGAACCAAGTAGCGCTAACTATATAGAAGACATTAACGAATCGTTAAACGGTCTAAGTGATACATTAAATCAAATAGGCAAAGAAAGAGAAGAGTAATTAAGCAATATTTTTTTGAAATAGTTCACATTAATCAGAGTATAATGTAAACTAGTAATAGTATTATGAAATTGGCTGTGTAGGAGGCAATAAGGTGAAGGAACATTATTATGTTGCCCTTGATATCGGCTCATCCAGTGTCAAAGTAGTTGTCGGCGAAAAATTTCACAATGGTGTGAATGTAATCGGTACCGGCCAGACCTTCACTGATGGAGTTTCTAAAGGGATGATCAATGATTTTGATCAGGCTAAAAATGCAATTATAGATACAATTAAAAAGGCTAAGATTGCTTCGGGTGTCGATATTGATGAAGTATTTGTGAAGATACCAATCGCTGATACTAAAATTCATTTCACTGATGAGATATTACGATTCAGTGGCCAAGCAACGGAAATATCCGGAGAACATATTGAAGAGTTATTAGAAAATGTACGTTCAGCTAATATTCATTCAAATGAAGAAGTTGTCAGTGTGTATCCAGTATCATTCATCGTTGACGGTTTACATGAAGTAAATGATCCAAAAGAGATGATTGTTGAGGATAGCTTGACAGTAAAAGCAGGTGTCATCACTGCCAACCGCACGCTCTTAATTAATTTAATTAAATGTGTAGAAGCAGCCGGTTTGACTGTGCTTGATGTATATTCAGATGCACTCAACTATCAACATGTCTTAACAGACGCTGAGATTGAACTTGGTGCAGTTGTTATTGATATTGGTATGGACTTAACTCAGTTCGCCTACTTTGAAAGAGGGTCATTAAAATACGCGAATAGCGTTGCCCTTGCTGGACGAGATATTACGCTTGATTTAGTTGATGAGTTTAACACGACTTATGAAGAAGCAGATAAGGCTAAGGAACAATATGGCCATGCTTTCTTTGACCACGCAAGTGATGATGAAAAACTCATGTTAAGTCAAACAGACTCCGATCAAGGACTTCAGGTTACCTCAAAAGATCTAGCTGATGTAATTGAGCTAGTAATTGAAGATGCATTGATGAGCGTCTTTGAAAACATCGCTGCAAACGGCATTAACACTGTGCAAGGTGGATTTATCATTACTGGTGGTACTTCAAACATCAGAGGTGTTAAGGAACTAGTCCAAGACCTAGTTGCTGAAAAAGTAAGAGTGCATATTCCTAATCAAATGGGAGCTAGAAAACCCGAGTTTACTAGTGCTATCTCGACTTTATCAAATGGAATTATGTTTGATGAGCTACTAGATTATGTTACAATTGATAATTATGATGACTATCCTGAAGATTCAGGCGAACATGTTGAGAGCAGTAATCAACAAGAGCAACCAACGAACTTCTTTACCGGCTTGTTTAACAAACGCAAAGAAGAAAACGAGTTGCAAGTCAATCGTGATGACTCAGAAGTTGAAGAAGATGAGTTAGACCAGGAAGATTACAATTATCCTGAAGAAGAAGATTCACCATCTTATGAAGATGAAAGTGTTGATTCTGACGAGGATTATGAAGACTACGAAGATGATGAAATAGAGTCACGAGTAGGATCAGAAGAAGCTAAAGAAACAAAAGATGATAGCAGTCTAGGTAGCAAAATGAAAAAAGTATTAAAAAACTTATTTGAGTAGAAGTACATTTGGGAGGAAAGATTAATGTTAGAATTTGAACAAGGTTTCAACCACATGGCAACGTTAAAAGTTATCGGTGTCGGCGGTGGCGGTAATAATGCCGTTAACCGTATGATTGATGATGGCATGTCTAATGTTGAATTTATTGCAATCAACACTGACGGACAAGCTCTTAATTTATCAAAGGCAGAGTCAAAGATTCAAATTGGAGATAAACTGACTCGTGGTCTTGGTGCAGGTGCAAATCCTGATATCGGTAAGAAAGCAGCTGAAGAATCACGTGAACAAATAGAAGACGCGATTCAAGGTGCTGACATGGTCTTTGTCACTGCTGGTATGGGCGGTGGAACAGGTACTGGTGCAGCACCTGTTGTTGCTAAAGTCGCTAAAGAAATGGGCGCGCTCACTGTGGGTGTCGTTACTCGTCCATTTTCATTTGAAGGTCGTAAGAGACAAACACAAGCAGCTGCTGGAGTTGAACAAATGAAAGCTGCAGTAGATACGCTTATTGTCATCCCAAATGACAGACTCTTAGATATAGTAGACAAGTCTACGCCTATGATGGAAGCATTTAAGGAAGCAGATAACGTACTACGTCAAGGTGTTCAAGGTATTTCTGATTTAATCGCTGTAAGCGGTGAAGTTAACTTAGACTTTGCAGACGTTAAAACAATCATGCAAAACCAAGGTTCAGCTTTAATGGGTATCGGTATCTCTTCAGGAGAAAACCGTGCAGTTGAAGCAGCTAAAAAAGCTATTTCAAGTCCATTATTAGAAACATCAATCGTTGGTGCTCAAGGTGTCCTAATGAATATTACTGGTGGAGAATCGCTATCATTATTTGAAGCGCAAGAAGCCGCTGATATCGTACAAGACGCTGCTGACGAAGATGTTAACATGATTTTCGGTACAGTAATTAATCCTGAATTAGAAGATGAAATTGTAATTACAGTCATTGCGACAGGCTTTAACGAAAAATCAGTTCAACGTTCTGCAGATAGACCTGTAGAAAATGATACTAATGTTCAGTCTCGCGGTGGCGGTTCTAATTTCTCTCAAACACCAAATTATGATTCAAGAGATATTACTGAAGACGATCAATTTTCTCAAGGACGAGGCGGACACGATAATCGTGGACAAGATGAGCCAGATGTACCTACTTTCTTAAAAGGCAATAGTTCAAGAAGAGATAGACGCAGAAGATAAACGATCGAATATATAGTTAGAATTTCTAAAGGAGATATTGTTAACCCAATATCTCCTTTACTTATAGGTGGTAATCATTTGGAAAATAAATATACATTTAGACATTTCAATCATTTTGTCGGTGCTTTAAATGACGACATTGTACTTGGTTACACCAAAAGGTCAAACGGTTTAAGTGCTTATCCTGAAGATAGTTTTAATATGGCCTTATACATCGGTGATGATGAAAAAAATGTGCATCAACATCAAGATATGTTAGCAAAAGAAATTAATTTTCCAGTCAACCATTGGATGCTACCCATTCAAAAACACGGTGCGAATATTAAAGAAGTGACAAGTGATCACCGAGGCTTAAACTCACGTCAACTTACGGATAACTTTTATGATGTTGATGGTATTTATTCGTATGAAGTTGGAATTTTATTAACTATGAATTACGCTGACTGTATACCAGTGTATATATGGAGTGAGACTGATAATTTCCATGGCCTTGTGCATGCGGGTTGGAGAGGCACTTCTTTAGAAATTACTAAGAAACTAATCGATGTGTATCAGGGGAGAATCGAGGATCTTAGAGTGGCTATCGGTCCAGGCATTAGCGGTAGTCATTATGAAGTCGATAAAAATGTCATCGATCAACTTAGCTATCCGTTGGATGCAGTTGTAAAGACCCGAACTGGATATAATTTAGATTTAAAAAAAATTAATCAACAACAAGCAAGAGATGCTGGGCTTAGTGATCAGCAGATTTATGTCAGTGATTTTGGGACAGAAGAGACACCTTTCTTTTCTTACCGTCTTGAAAAAGGCAATACAGGACGTGCACTTGCTTTTATTGGGAGGAAATAGACTGATGATTAAAGAAAATTACGAAAAAATCAAAAAAGAAGTTGGAGATTCTGCTCATATTATTGCAGTCACTAAATATCACAGTGTGGAAGAAACACTTGAAGCTTATGAAGCGGGCGTAAGACACTTTGGAGAAAATAGGGTAGAAGGCTTTATCGAAAAAAGAAAAGCCTTACCTGAAGATGCAGAAGTGCACTTTATTGGCACTATGCAATCTAGAAAAGTCAAAGATGTCATTGAAGATTTAAATTATTTGCATTCGCTTGAGCGTGAAAGTGTTGCAAAAAAAATTGAAACTGCTGCTCATCATATTGTAAACTGTTTTATACAGGTAAATGTTTCAGATGAATCGTCAAAACATGGTTTACAACCTAACCAAGTTGAAGATTTCTTAGAGACACTTTCACAATATAAATATGTCAAAGTAATCGGTTTGATGACGATGGCACCACATACTGATGACGAGTCTGTAATCGAAGACACTTTCAAAGGTTTAGCTTTACTTCGTGACCAAGTCAAAGAAAAGTATCCAACCGTTACTGAGCTTAGCATGGGTATGAGCAATGATTATCAAATCGCATTGAACTATGGGGCGACATACATACGTGTTGGGAGTAAAATAATGGGGAGCTAGGTGATTTTATGGCAATAACAAAGTTTATTAAAGATTTATTTGTCGTTGATGTTGAAGAGGAAGTAGAGCCTTACAAAGAAACGAGAAATAATGACAAAATTACAAAGGTAACAAATATTAAATCTGAAAACACTAAACCCAGCCGACAAAAAACTGATTTATCAAACAGAGATAAATCACAAACAAATTCAAAGTTGATAGACGTTAACAAAAACGATAAAAAATCAAGTGTCGTTCAAAGTAAAACAAAGCAGAGTCCGAAAAAGACTACGGCTAAAACTGAAACGATTAACCGTGGGGAGAAAAAGACGATGGCTACTAACAATCAGAATACAAAGGTCTGCTTATTTGAACCTAGGGTCTTTGCAGAAACACAAGATATTGCAGATGAATTAAAGTCTAAAAGAGCGGCTTTGGTAAATTTAACGAAGATTGATAATGTCGCTAAAAAGCGAATAGTGGACTTTTTAAGTGGGACAGTATATGCTTTGGAAGGCGATATTCAAAAAGTTGGCGCAGATATTTTCCTCTGTACACCTGCGAGTTTTGGTGTTGAGGGTGAAATTTCCGACAAAGAAGAATATTTCGATGACATGTAAGGAGAATTGCTTTGGATAATTCATTATTAATTCAAATATTGATTTACATTGTTCAATTCTTCAATTTTGTGTGGCCAATATTCACATGGGGCTTAATTATCTATATTTTATCATCATGGTTACCAGCGCTTAGAGAGTCTTCTTTTGGAGTCTTTTTAGGAAAAGTTTACGAGCCGTTGTTAGAACCTTTTAGAAAACTAATTCCACCTATTGGTGGTATGTTAGATCTCTCTCCAATTGTCCTAATCATTATCTTGAACTTATTTGGTAGAGGTATGAATGAAATATTCAAAGTCTTGTTTATCTGGCTTCATTAAACAATTGAATGATGTGTACTAGCCGCGCTGTTAACAGTGCGGCTATAATTTTCAAGGTGGTAAGAAAATATGAAAGAAATTTTTCAACATTTTAGAAAAGAGGAACATAATGTACTTACCTTGCTCAATGGTAAATTTGAGCAAGCATCTAATCAATACTATGCCGTCTTAACTGATTTTTTAAACCCTAGAGAAAGAACTATGGTAGATAGTTTAAGCGGTTATTACGATGATATTTCTGTACACTATTATGGAGGCGGAGAGAACTCAGAAAGAGAACGTATGCGAGCGCTCTTAGTTCCTGAATATATAGACGTCAATTTAAATGATTTTGAAATTACTGTGTTTGAAATGTCATATCCTGAAAAATTTGTGAGCTTAAGCCATCGTAATATCTTAGGTGCTATTATGAGTCTTGGTTTAGATCGTTCAGTCATCGGTGATATCGTTATCGCTGACAGTATTCAGTTTGCTGTATCATCTACTATCAAAGATGTTTTTATCCGTTCTTTAAACAAGATTAAGAACGCTCCGATTAACTTAAAAGAAATTCCACATGAAGAATTTATTGAATCAAAAATTCCAACAAAAACGGTTAATATTTTAAGTAGTTCATATCGCATTGATGCAGTTGTTGCCAATGTGTTAAAAGAAGGGCGAGCAAAATCCAAAGAAAGAATTGAGAAAGGAAAAGTGAAAGTGAATCACTCGATTGTCGATGAGCCATCGTTTATAATAGAAAGTGGCGATGTTGTTTCAGTCAGAAGCTTTGGACGCTTTTTTGTCGCCGAGCAAATAGCTGAAACAAAAAAAGGAAAGTATCGATTAGAAATCAAAATCGTTACAGATGATTGAGGTGTAAATATGAATCGAGATGAAATAATTAAAAAGAAATTTAATACTGTCTATAGAGGTTTAGATGAACAAGCTGTGAGACAACATTTATCTTCTCTTGCAGATATCATCGACAGTAAAGATGAGCGTATCAAACAACTTGAAGAGATGTTAAACGAACGTCAAGAGAACTTAAACAGCTTTAAGAGTGTAGAAACCTCTATACATGAGGCGATTTTATCTGCTACAAAAGCTGGTGATGACATTAAATTAAGAGCTCAAAATCACGGTGATAGTATAATTCAGAAAGCAGAAATTGAAGCTGAAAAAATTATCGAGCATGCACGTAATGATGCAGCTAAAATGACACGCTATACAGAAGAGCTAAAAAACAATGCTAAGATATTTAGAGCAAGATATAAACTACTCATTCAAGCTCAATTAGATTTAATTGAGACAGACGATTGGGAACATCTACTTAAATTAGATGAAGAAGAAACGGAAAAATAAGTAAATAACATTGACGAAAGTTAAGAAATTTAGCATAATTAATATGTATTATTAGACAAGGAAAGTGTTCATTGGTATCCAGCGATCAGGGGAAGGTGAGAGCCCTGACGAAGATGAAGGCTGACTATCACTAATGATTTAGAAAAAATAAACTTTTAAGAGGACTCTAAGCAGTCAAAAAGGGTGGTACCGCGGTTAATCGTCCCTTCTTGCTTAGAGTCTTTTTATTTATCAAAGGAGAAAATCAAATGGACTATAAAGATACTCTACTCATGCCGAAAACAAAATTTAAAATGCGTGGCGGCTTAGTCAATAAAGAACCTAAGATGCAAGAACACTGGCAAGAAATTGGACTTTATGAGAAAAAATTAAAGTTAAATGAAGGTAACACACCTTTTGTCTTACATGATGGACCCCCTTATGCGAATGGTAATTTACACATGGGCCATGCGCTTAACAAAATTATCAAGGACTTTATCATCCGTAATAAACAGATGCAAGGTTACTACTCACCTTATGTACCTGGTTGGGATACACATGGACTGCCAATTGAACAAGCTCTGACTAACAAAGGTGTCGACAGAAAGTCGATGACGATTGAAGAATTTAGAAATAAATGTATTGAATTTGCCAACTCTCAAATTGACATCCAAAGAGACGGATTTAAACGTATGGGTGTAGATGGTGAATGGGATAATCCATATTTGACTTACAAACCAGAATTTGAAGCATCACAAGTACGTGTCTTAAAAGATATGGTTGAAAAAGGGCTTATTTACAAAGGTAAAAAACCAATTTATTGGTCACCTACTAGTGAATCGTCTCTTGCTGAAGCGGAATTAGAATACAAGGATAAAAAATCACCGTCTATCTATGTCACTTTTGAAGTTACAGATGGTAAAGGTGTCGTAGAAAATGGTGTGAAATTTGTCATTTGGACAACAACTCCATGGACGATTCCATCAAACTTAGCACTTGCCGTTCACAAAAATTTAAATTATGTTCAATTTAACTATCAAGGAGAAGAGTACATTGTAGCTGAAGATTTACTCGATCATTTCTGTGAAGAAGTCGACTTCAATAAAGAAGAGATTACTCGCACTAAGGAATTTAAAGGTGCAGAGCTTGATCGACTTGTCGCACGTCATCCATTAGTTGACCGTGAGAGCCTTGTTATACTTGGTGACCACGTCACAACTGAAGCGGGTACAGGAGTCGTTCATACAGCACCAGGTCACGGGGATGATGACTTTAAAGTGGGTCAACAGTATGGCTTGGATGTTCTAAGTCCTGTAGATGACAAAGGTGTCTTTACAGCTGAGGCTGGTAAATACGAAGGACTGTTCTATGATGATGCTAATAAAGTCATCACAGAAGATTTAGAAGAAGCAGGTGCACTAGTCAAACTGTCATTCTATACTCACTCATATCCACATGATTGGCGTACTAAAAAACCAGTAATCTTCCGTGCGACACCACAGTGGTTTGCTTCAATTGATGGTGTGAGACAAGATATCTTGGATGCTTTAATGGATACAAAATTCCAAGTTGAATGGAACCGTAAACGCATGTACAACATGATTAAAAATAGAGGAGACTGGGTCATTTCACGTCAACGTGTATGGGGTGTTCCACTACCGTTCTTCTATGCAGAAAATGGTCAAGAAATCATCGATGTAGATGTTATCGAACACATTGCAACACTATTTGAAGAACATGGTTCAAACATTTGGTTTGAATGGGATGCAAAAGATTTACTACCAGAAGGCTTCAGTCACGAAGGATCACCGAATGGTGAATTTACTAAAGAAACAGATATCATGGATGTTTGGTTTGATTCTGGGTCGACTCACCGAGGCGTTTTAGATTACAGAGACTATCTAACGTATCCAGCAGATTTATACTTTGAAGGTTCTGACCAGTATCGTGGTTGGTTCAACTCATCATTGATTACTAGTGTGGCAACTAAAGGCCATTCACCATATAAGGAATTACTGAGCCACGGCTTTGTCATGGACGGCGCAGGTAAGAAGATGTCTAAATCGCTTGGTAATGTTATTTTACCAACTAAAGTCATGCAGCAAATGGGTGCAGACATTATTCGTCTATGGGTCATGTCATCAGACTTCCAAGAAGATGTTAGAGTTTCTGACGACATCTTAAAACAAGTATCTGAAGTTTATCGTAAAATCCGTAATACTTTTAGATTCTTACTCGGTAATGTGAATGACTTTAACCCTAAAGAAGATGCAGTGTCTTATGATGACTTATTCGAAGTAGACAAGTATATGTACAATCGTTTTAATAAGCTTAAAACATTCATGTTAGATGCTTATGAAAGATATGATTATGTGACGATGTACCAAACGGTTCAGAACTTTATCAATGTGGATCTATCTAATTTCTATTTAGACTACGGTAAGGATATCTTGTATATCGAGAAAGAAAATGCACCTATCAGACGCAGCTTACAGACAGTCTTGTATAAGATTCTAAAAGAATTAAACTTAATCTTAGCACCTGTCTTAGTTCACACTGCAGAAGAGATTTATGAACACACACCATATACAGATAAAGAAAGTGTTCACTTAGAACATTATCCTGAACGTGAGGAAACTGATGAAGCACTCATTGAAAAATGGAGTAAATTCATGAGTGTCCGTGATGACGTTTATAAAGCTCTAGAAGAAGCAAGAAACGAAAAAGTGATCGGTAAGTCATTAGATGCTAAAGTGACTTTAACAGAACCGACAGATTTAAATCTAGATGACATTCGTGGTAGCCTTGCTCAGTTCTTTATCGTCTCTCAAGTAGAAGTTGTAGATAAGTTAGAAGATGGTAAGAGCTTTGATAATGTGACTGTGAAGGTTGAACATGCAGACGGCGAACGTTGTAATCGTTGCTGGAACTATTCAACAGCTGAATCTCTCGTAAATCATGACGATGACATTTGTCCGCGTTGTCGAGAAGTTGTGGACTCACTGTAAAAATGAAACAGTATAGAATTGTACCGATGACAATCGTTTTGCTTATTGTCTTAGCGCTTGATCAACTTACAAAGTACCTCGTAGCGACACAGATGTCGCTCGGGGAATCAATTCCACTTTTAGGAGAGTTTTTAAGTATTACCTCACATAGAAATAGCGGTGCGGCTTGGGGAATTTTCCAAGGTCGCATGCTGTTTTTCTATATCATTACTGTGGTAGTATTGATTTTCTTAGTATATTTCTACAAGTCAGAAGCGCGTGACAACTGGATGATGCAAATCGGTATCACCCTACTTATGGCTGGAGCGATAGGTAACTTTATCGACCGCTTACTATTTCAAGAAGTCGTAGATTTTGTCGATATTTTAATCTTCAACTACGATTTTCCAATTTTTAATGTTGCAGATAGTGCCTTAACCGTCGGAGTCGTGATGTTGTTACTAGAAGTGTTTGTAACGGGAAGAGGTAAAAAACAAATATGAAAATAATTATTACAAGTGATGATCAAGGTCAAAGATTGGATGCCTTATTAACGACTAAGGTGGATGATATTTCACGTACTGATATTCAAAACAGACTGAAATCAGGACATATCTTGGTTAATCAAAAACAAGTTAAACCAAACTACAAGGTCAAAACTGGCGATGAGATTGAATTTTTTGAAAGAGAAGATGTCGAGTCAGATATCGTTCCAGAAAATTTACATCTGGATATAGTCTATGAGGATGAAGATCTTGCAGTGGTAAATAAACCACGTGGTATGGTCGTTCACCCAGCTGCAGGGCATGCCTCAGGCACTTTAGTAAATGGTCTGATGTATCAATTAGATCACTTATCCGGTATCAACGGCGAACTAAGACCAGGTATTGTACATCGTATCGATATGGACACAAGTGGACTCTTAATGGTCGCTAAAAACGATATTGCGCACAGGCATTTAGTCGAACAGTTGATGGCAAAAACCGTAACTAGAAAATATACAGCCTTAGTTCATGGGGTGATTCCTCATAATTTAGGTACGATTGAAGCACCAATTGGACGTAATCCAAAAGAACGCCAAGAAATGGCAGTTGTTGATGATGGTAAAGATGCGGTAACACATTTCAATGTTCTTGAGCGCTTTAAGGATTTCACTTTGGTGGAATGTGTACTTGAAACAGGACGTACTCACCAAATTAGAGTGCACATGAAGTACATTGGTTATCATTTAGCAGGAGATCCTAAGTATGGACCAAGAAAGACTATAGAGACAGATGGACAATTACTACATGCAGGTGTGATTGGCTTTATTCATCCTAAAACAGGTGAGTATTTAGAATTTAAGTCTGAACTCCCTCAATATTTTACAGAGATTTTAGATGACTTAAAAAAGTCTGAACTCTAAAAAATCGTTGACTTAGTAAACAAGGATTGTTATGATAAACAAAATCAAATAAGTACGAAGTCTTTAAATTTTAGTCCAGAGAGGCTAAGAAGACGTGATGGTAATGATGGACTCGATGCCGGATGGATTGAGTCAGCGCATCATGCCTAATATATTGTATATTATATACTCATGTCTTTTTTTAAAGACATGAGTATTTTTTTGTATAAATGGAGGATATAAAATGACTAAAAAAACAATAATGGATGAGGCTCAAATAAAAAGAGCAGTGACAAGAATGGCACATGAAATTCTTGAAAAACACAAAGGTCCAGAAGACATAGTCATACTCGGTGTTAAAACTCGGGGTGAACATCTCGCCAAAAGAATTCAAGAAAGAATCGTAGCGATTGAAGGTGTGAAAGTTCCAGTCGGAACGATTGATACTTCAGCTTATAGAGACGATCGTCCCGCTGATATCGATACAAAAGATGCGATAGTCAGTGAAGGAGATTACAGTAAAAAACATGTAGTAATTGTAGACGATGTACTAGAGACAGGGAGAACGATAAGAGCTGCAATTGACGCTATTTTAAATAAGGCAAGACCAAGAACAATTTCCCTTGCGATTTTAGTGGACAGAGGCCACAGGGAGTTGCCAATCAGACCGGATTACATCGGAAAAAATATTCCGACTTCTAAAACAGAAAAAGTCATAGTCTTACTTGAAGAGTACGACGGAGAATCAAGTGTAACAATACAATAACTTAAAAGGGGATAATTGATGATGACTGAAGAAGAGATTTTCCAAAGAACGGTGGAGCCAAAGTTAGATGTTAATGAGAGGCCAAAGTTTTTACAAGGTTTACTGCTTAGTTCCCAGCATCTTTTCGCCATGTTTGGCGCGACAGTTTTAGTTCCTTTTTTAACGGGACTACCAGTGAGTGCAGCATTGATTGCGAGTGGTGTAGGAACCTTGATTTATATCTTAGTAACAAAAGGGCAAATTCCTGCCTATCTTGGGTCAAGCTTTGCTTTTATCCTACCGATTACCATAGCGCTTGGAGCGAACACACTTGGTGAGGTACTAACAGCCTTATTCTTTTCTGGTGTCCTGTACGTGCTAATTGCACTGATTATTAAAGGGATAGGCACCAAATGGATCATGAAAATGTTACCGCCTATCGTAGTCGGTCCAGTCATCATGGTTATCGGTCTTGGACTTGCGCCAGTTGCGGTGGACATGGCGATGTATACGGACTCCGGTAATCAAGAAGGCTATAGCTTAACCTATATCACAGTTGCTCTGATTACTCTGACCATCACAATACTCGCCTCAATCTTTTTAAAAGGTGTTCTAGGTTTGATACCTATATTAATCGGGATTGTCGGTGGTTATATTACAGCCTTAATCTTTGGCATAGTTGACCTTGAAATCATCAAGTCAACAAGTTGGTTAATGTTACCGGAACTCTACCTTCCTTTTAGAGACTATACACCAGCAATGAATATCGGACTCATGATAGTAATGTTACCGATAGTTTTTGTCACCATCTCTGAGCACATTGGTCACCAGTTAGTTATCAATAAAATTGTCGGCAGAAACTTCTTCGTAAAGCCAGGACTCCATCGCTCGATTTTTGGAGACGGTTTGGCAACTATGTTTTCGAGCATAATCGGTGGACCTCCAACGACAACTTATGGAGAGAACATAGGCGTCCTTGCCATCACTAGAATCTTTTCAACTTGGGTGATTGGTGGTGCTGCGGTTCTTGCTATCATTCTCGGTTTCGTTGGTAAATTTACGGCAGTTGTTCAATCGATACCGAGTCCAGTCATGGGTGGGGTTTCTATACTCCTCTTTGGAATCATAGCAGCAAGTGGTTTACGCATGTTAATAGATGATAGAACAAACTTAGACAATAAAAGAAATCTCGTCATTGCATCAGTTATTTTAGTTGTTGGAATTGGTAAAGCGCACTTAGACTTCACTATCGGAGATATTCCTTTTAATTTAGAAGGAATGGCACTCGCAGCAGTTATAGGAATTATTTTAAATCTGATCTTACCAGACAAGGGGATGGAATAAATGAAAAACTTATTATCAATGGAAGAAGTAGCTGCCTCAGATATCGTATCTTTAATCACAAGAGCAATAGACATTAAAAATGGCAGTCCTATGATGAGCTTAAGCGACAAAACAGTTGTTAATTTATTTTATGAAAACTCGACTAGAACAAAAGTGAGTTTTGAAATGGCAGAGAAAAAACTAAACTTAACACAATTACCCTTTGATGTCGCAACGAGTTCTGTATCTAAAGGTGAATCGCTCTATGACACTTGTAAGACACTCGAAGCAATCGGTGCCGATGCTTTAGTCATTAGACATCCTGATAATAAGTACTACAGTGAATTACAGTCTCTTAATATTCCAATCATCAACGGCGGCGATGGTAGTGGTTCACATCCGACTCAAAGTTTATTGGACATGATGACCATCTACGAAAGATTTGGCCAACTCGCTGGTTTAAAAATTGCTATAGTCGGTGACATTAAACACTCAAGAGTGGCTAAAAGTAATGCTCAAGCCCTAAGTAAAATGGGTGCAGATGTGTATTTCTCAGGACCAGAACTCTTACAAGACCCGACTTTAAATGTGCCTTATATCAGTCTAGACGATGCAGTTGAAAACTGTGATGTCGTCATGCTTTTAAGAGTACAACATGAAAGACATGAATCATTTGAAAAACTACAAAAAGAAGAATATAACAAACAGTATGGTATGAACAACCAACGCTTAAACCGTATGAAATCTCATGCAATCATTATGCATCCTGCACCGATTAATAGAGGGGTAGAAATTACAGATGATCTAGTAGAATGCGATAAAAGTGTCATCTTCCAACAAATGACAAATGGTGTCTATATGCGCATGAGCATTCTTGAATCAGTTTTAGAAGGGGGAAAATCACATGTCAATGCTCTTAAAGAACGCTACGCTTTCATCTAAGGAAGGTTTAACGGACGTCTTAATCGAAGATGGACGCATAAAAGAAATTGGTCAAAATTTATCTACAACAGGTGAAGTGATAGACTGTCAAAGGTATCTCTTGGTTCCAGGCTTAGTAGATGTACATGTACACTTAAGAGAACCTGGTTTTGAACATAAGGAGACTATTAAGACAGGGACTAAAGCTGCGGCTAGAGGCGGTTTTACAACCATCTGTCCTATGCCTAATACCAAACCAATCATCGATGATACAGAAAAACTTAAAACTTTAAACGATAAAATTAAGAGTGATGCGGCGATTGAAGTCCTACCATATGTTTCTATCACTAAAGGGCTTAAAGGTGATGAACTTGTTGATTTTAAAGCGCTTAAAGAACAGGGGGTATTTGCCTTTACTGATGACGGAGTAGGTGTTCAAAGTGCCGACATGATGTATAGAGCCATGCAAGAAGCAGCCAAACTAGATATGGCAATTGTGGCTCATACAGAAGAGAACTCTTTGATCTATGGTGGAGCAATCCATCAAGGTAAAAAAAGTGAAGAACTAGGGGTTCCGGGTATTCCCAATATTACTGAAGCCGTTCAAATTGCAAGAGACGTACTCTTAGCTGAAGCAGCAAACTGTCACTATCACGTCTGTCACGTCTCTTGTAAAGAGAGTGTCCGAGTTATACGCGATGCTAAGAAGGCAGGCATTAAAGTGACTGCTGAAGTGACACCACATCACCTAGTCTTAGATGAAAATGACATCACAGAAAAAGATCCAAACTTTAAGATGAATCCACCATTAAGAAGTAGTGAAGATAGACAAGCTCTTATTGACGGTTTAAAAGATGGCACCATTGATTTTATAGCAACAGATCATGCCCCTCATCAAGATGATGAGAAGGCAGTCGGTATTGAAAAAGCACCATTTGGTATTGTCGGTATTGAAAATGCCTTTCAACTACTCTATACCAAGCTAGTTAAAAATAAGGTGTTTGACCTTCAACAATTAATTGATTGGATGACAGTTAAGCCTTCTCAAGTATTTAAGCTAAAAACTGGTGTTATAGAAAAAGGTCGAAGAGCAGACCTTACTGTTATCGATCTCGATAGAGAATATACTTTAGATAAAAATGAATTTCTATCAAAATCTAAAAATACACCTTTTCACGGAGAAACTTTAAACAGTGATATTGTGCTAACAGTAGCTGGTGGTCAGATTGTTTATAAAAATATGTAAGAGTGAGGTGCCTCATGCTTGAACTATCAACTGTCTTATCTAATCGAGAACTTGCTCATAATATTTACGAGTTAACAATTAAAGTTGACTTAAGTAAATATCAATTAAAGCCTGGCCAATTCGTCCATATTAGAGTGAGTCCGTCTACAGAGCATGTTTTAAGACGACCGATTTCCATCGCATCAATTGATACTGATCACTCAACGCTCACACTAGTATATAGAGTAGGGAATGGGCAGTCAGGGACTTACAAACTATCCACACTTTCTAAAGGGAACTCATTGGATATATTAATGCCATTAGGTAATGGCTATAATTTAGACCATCTTAAAGATGAGAAACATATACTTTTAGTAGGTGGTGGCATCGGTGTGCCACCTTTATATGAACTGTCTAAACAATTGAACGATAAAGGTCTTAAAACGACACATGTTCTTGGTTTTAATAGTAAAGAAGATGTCTTCTATGAAGATAACTTTAAAAAGCTAGGCGATACCTATATCGCAACCGCAGATGGCACATATGGAGAAAGTGGCTTTGTGACAGATGTCATTGAAAATTTAAAAGAAGACTTCGATAAATTTTATGCATGTGGACCGATTGCTATGTTAAAAGTTCTAGAAAATACACTGACGATACCTGGTGAACTTTCTCTAGAAGAAAGAATGGGTTGTGGCTTTGGAGTTTGTTATGCCTGTGTTTGTCAGACAAAAAGTCGAGGACAAGTTAAGATCTGTACTGAGGGTCCTGTCTTTGAAAAAGGGGAGGTCGTGCTGTGAAGGATAAACTCGCCATCTCACTACCAGGCCTCGATTTAAAGAATCCAATTATGCCTGCTTCTGGTTGCTTTTCTTTTGGTAAAGAATTCTCAAAACTTTATAATCTATCTGACCTCGGAGCGATCATGATTAAAGCAGCAACTGAACATGAACGTTTAGGTAACAAAACACCAAGAGTTGCAGAAACACAAAGTGGTATGCTAAATGCAATTGGTCTTCAAAATCCAGGTGTCGATTCAATTATTCTTAATGAACTAGAGTATTTAAAAGACTATGACGTTCCAATTATTGCAAACGTTGCGGGTACAGCTGTTGAAGATTATGTGGCAGTGACTAAAAAAATTTCAGCCTCACCTGTAGTCAAGGCAATTGAGCTCAATATATCCTGCCCAAATGTTAAGTCTGGTGGTCTTCAATTTGGTACTGATCCAAAATCAGCTGAAACTTTAACTAAGGCTGTTAAAGCTGTCTCTGAAAAACCTGTCTATGTGAAGTTGTCACCGAATGTGACAAATATTGTCGACATTGCCAACAGTGTCGCAGATTATGCTGATGGCATAACGATGATCAATACTTTAATTGGTATGCGCCTTGATCAATTTGGTAAACCGATACTTGCCAATAAGACAGGTGGTTTAAGTGGACCTGCAATTAAGCCAGTTGCGCTTAATATGTTATATCAAGTCAGACAAGCATTGCCAAATATGCCAATCATCGGTATGGGTGGCATTCAGTCAGTCGATGATGTTTTAGACTTTCTAAGTGTTGGTGCGGATGCTGTAGCTATTGGCACAATGAACTTCACCAACCCCATGATTTGTAAGGAACTCATTGAACAGCTTGAAGATAGAGTGGCTGATATGGGTCTATCTCACATTCATGACATAAAAGGACGAGCACATTTATAAGAGGAGAGAACTATGACGAATTCTATTATTATTGCCTTGGATTTTCCTGACTTAAGTGAAGCGGATAAATTTCTAGAACAGTTTGATGAACCGCTATATGTCAAAGTTGGTATGGAACTGTATATGCAAACCGGACCTTCGATTGTCAAACATCTTAAAAGTTTAGGCCATCAAGTCTTTCTAGATTTAAAATTACATGACATTCCAACGACTGTTAAAAGAACGATGTCAGTGCTCGGACGTATGGATGTAGACATGGTCAATGTTCACGCTATGGGTGGCTTTGATATGATGAAGGAAGCATGTCTTGCATTTAGAGAAGTTAACTCAACAGGTAAGATCATTGCTGTGACCCAGTTAACTTCGACTTCTGAAGCGACTATGCAAAAAGAACAAGCTACAAACTTGAGCATGACAGACAGTGTCTTACACTATGCTGAACTTGCCTATAAAGCAGGCTTAGATGGAGTAGTATCATCTCCTTTAGAGAGTCGTTTAATCCATAATGAAATCGACAGTGAATTTTTAACTGTTACGCCAGGCATTCGTTTAAGTGAAAATGAAGCGGATGATCAAATTCGCATTGTCACACCAGAACGCGCACGATTTTTAGGTTCAGACTATATCGTTGTAGGTCGTCCGATTACAAGAAGCGACAATCCAGTTCAAGCATATAAGGAAATTAAGTCACTGTGGGAGATGGAAAAATGACCAGAGAAATCGCAAATATTTTATTGGATTTGAATGCTGTTAAACTATCACCAAATGAGCCTTTTACTTGGACAAGTGGCATACAATCGCCCATCTATTGTGATAATAGACAAATATTAAGTGACATCAAGGCTCACCGTCAGGTTATTGACCACTTAAAAACCACTCTATTAAACGGTACCGATTTAAATGAAATTGATGTTATTGCAGGCACCGCAACAGCTGGCATTCCTCATGCGACACTTTTAGCTGATCGTCTAGACAGACCATCTGCTTATGTGAGAAGTAGTAAAAAAGCCCACGGTACTGCACGTCAAATTGAAGGTGCGGATGTCGAAGGGAAAAATGTTGTCTTAGTTGAAGATCTTATATCAACTGGAGGATCAAGTATAAAAGCACTTGAGGCTTTAAAAGAGAATGGGGCAAATGTTGTCACAGTACTTGCAATATTTACATATGGTATTGAAGGGGTAAGAGAAAAATTTACTGATCTCGGTTACAATCTAGAAATTCTCTTAAATTTAGATGAACTCTTAGAGTGTGCTTTAGATAAAGGAACAATTGATCAAAGCGGTGTCGATATTGTTAAAAACTTTAGAGATAGTCTATAGAAAAAAATGGTGATCAGTCTACTGATCACCATTTTTTATACTTTCATTTCTTTAACTTTATCTTCATCCGGGGTCACGTTGACTGTGGTTTGTTCACTATAGGTGACAAAACCTGGTTTGGTACCTGGTATATTTTTAACATGTTTAATTTCAGTGTAATCCACCGGCACTGAAGCAGATTGTCCAGCCTTAGAGTGATAGGCTGCAAGCATAGCTGCTTCCAAGATATCTTCTTTTGAGATATCACTGCTGTTGTGAGCGATGACGACATGTGAACCTGGAATGTCTTTGGTATGGAACCACAAATGATTGTTTTGAGCCTTACGATTTGTAAGGTAATCATTTTGCTTATTATTCTTACCGACAAAAACAGGTAAACCATTAGATGTCTTAAACTCATGAAGTTTAACTTGCTTGCTTTTCTTTTTCTTCTTGTTTGACTTTTTAGCTTTTAGAATTCCTTCATCTACTAATTCCTGACGGATTTCTTCAACTTCGTCTTCTGTCGTTATAGTCTCCATTTGATGTAGAAGATTTGAAAAATACTCAACATCCATACGTGCAATATCCAACTGTTTTCTTGCTAGCTTTTCGCGTTTTTTCAACTTGTTATACTTGTTGTAATAACGCTGTGCATTATCAGCTGGAGATAGATGGTCGACTAGAGGAATGTCAATTTCTTGGTCTGTGTAATAATCTAACACCCGAACTGTTTGACTATAAGGTTTAATAGTGTGCATATAAGCAGTGATTAACTCACCATATTTTTGATACTTTTCTTTTTCTTTAGCTTCTGATAAATCCTCTTTTAACTTATCGATTTTACGCAGTGTTTTAGCATGTTCTCTTTCGATGACCTGATAATAGTCATTAGCTTTTTGTTTGATCATACTCTGACGTGCTCTTTTATGATAAAAATCATCCAGTAATTCACTTAAGTTTTCAAACGTTTTATCAGCCTCACCTAAGTGGGTGAGAGGCGTATGGTAAAACACTGGACGCTTCAAATCATAAAATACAGGTACTATATCTTCAGCATCCTTCATTACTTCTTTAATTGTAGGTAATAAATTATGCTGTGTTAAAAGTCCTGCTCTATGTTCTATTTCATCTATGAAGACAGGTGAAAAACCTTCCACATGACTTAAAATTTGGCGTTTAACTTTACCTCTATTCCAATCGATAAACTTCACTAAGTCATCAATTTCTTGACTTCTAGGATTGAGTTTTTTATCTGTTGGAGGTTGTTCATAGGTAAAGCCTGGCATAACAGTTCTCGCATTATTATTCGGAGTTAAGTGTTTAATGCTATCGATGATTTTATATTCATCATCAGTCAAAATGATATTAGCGTGACGTCCCATTATTTCTAAGATGAGGATTCTCTTTATATCATCGCCAAGTTCATTGATAGCACGCACATGAATTTCAACGAGTCTGTCATTTCCTATTTGCTTGAGATCAGTAATAATACCACCTTCAATATGCTTACGCAGTATGCGAGCAAACATAGGTGGTTCAAAAGGAAACTCATATTTTTCCTGACTGATATGAAATCTTGCATACATAGGGTGACTACTGATTAAGAGTTGATGGTTTTTTCCTGCCGCACGCATTTTGAGTAAGGTAGTTGATTGATCCATCTGGTGAACTTTATTAATTTTTCCACCGATTAAAAATGACAATTCAGCTACTAGAGCATGAGTAAAATTTCCGTCTAAGGCCATTGTAATTCCTCCTCAAAATGATTCTTCTTATTTTAACATGAATAGATATTAAAGTCGGCTTTAATGATGAAAAATAGTGAAAACTATGGTACATTAAGAAGTAATCAAAATTAGAAAGGTTACATTCCATGGTATCTGATAAAGGTTTACTCATCGTTCTCTCAGGACCTTCTGGAGTCGGAAAAGGCACAGTAAGAAAAGCAATTTTCGATCATCCTGAGACTAATTTTAAATATTCTATTTCAATGACAACTAGAGACAAAAGAGAAGGCGAAGTCGACGGAGTAGACTACTTCTTCAAGTCAAAAGAGGAATTCGAGACACTTATCGAACAAGATAAGTTTATCGAGTATGCAAAATATGTAGGAAACTACTACGGTACCCCTGTGGATTATGTCAAGGATACTATCGCAGAAGGACACGATGTTTTTCTAGAAATTGAAGTTGAAGGTGCCAAACAAGTGAGGGAAAAATTCCCTGATGCACTCTTTATCTTTTTAGCACCACCAACACTTGCTCAACTAGAAGAACGTTTGATTGGACGCGGAACTGACTCTAAGGAAGTAATCGATTACCGTATCAGCGAAGCAAAAAGAGAACTAAACATGATGAATCTATACGATTATGTTGTTATTAATGACGATGTTGAAACAGCACGTGAAAGAGTACAATGTATAGTAGAAGCGAGTCATTTAGAACGTTCTCGTGTTGAAAATAAGCTTAGAAAACTTTTATTGGAGGCTAATAATTAATGTTATACCCAGCAGCACATGAATTAAAAAAACATGTAAATTCAAAATACCTTATCGTCTCAATGGCGGCTAAAAGAGCAAGATACCTACAAGAACATCCAGATAAGACAGTGCTTGATTCATATCTTTCAAAGAAAAATGTGGGTTATGCCTTAGAAGAAATCGCAGCAGGCAAAGTTACTGTAGCTAAATAATAGATAAAAACTAAAGGCTGACAAGAAATTGTCAGCTTTTTTTAAGAGGTGAAAATATTGGCAAATATAGTCTTAGGTGTGACTGGTGGAATTGCCAGTTACAAAGCAATTGATCTAACGAGTAAACTCATTCAAAGAGGCCATGCGGTTAGAGTTGTTTTGACGGATAACACTATGGAGTTTGTAACACCATTAGCATTTCAGGCAATTTCTAGAAATCATGTGTACATCAATACTTTCTTAGAAGAAGACCCAAGTCAAATTGCACATATTAAGATTGGTGAATGGGCAGATATTATTGCGGTGGTACCAGTAACTGCCAATACCATCGGTAAATATGCTAACGGAATCTACGACAATATGCTCTTAAATGTCTTAGCTGCGAATACTAAACCAGTCCTTATGGCCCCAGCAATGAATGTTCATATGTTAAGACAAGATTCGGTACAAGAGAATATCGATAAACTGCGCACACAAGGTGTGGAATTCATCGACTCTGAAACAGGATTTTTAGCATGTGGCTATAATGCCAAAGGAAGACTTGCTGATGTGCCGAAGATCGTTGAAAAAATCGAAGACATGCTTAACCTTAAAAAAGATTATCAAGGTAAAAAAGTACTGATTACAGCAGGACCAACTCGTGAACGCTTAGACCCTATAAGATTTTTATCAAACTTTTCAAGTGGCAAGATGGGTTATAGTATTGCCGAAGCTTTTAAAAATAGAGGGGCGCTAGTCACGATCGTTTCTGGTCCAGTAAACTTAAGCGCCCCAAGTGGTGTAAAAGTGATTAATGTAGAATCAACTGACGACATGTTCCAAGCAGTTAAAGAACACATGGATGCTGATATTGGAATTTTCACCGCAGCAGTTTCTGATTTTACAGTTAAACATCCAGAATCGAACAAGATTAAAAAACAAAGAGGTCAAGTACCATCTATCGAACTGACAGAAACAACAGATATTCTAAAATATGTCGGCCATAATAGTGAGTCTATGTATGTTGTTGGCTTTGCAGCTGAGACACATGACGTGAAAAATTACGCGCTAGGAAAACTTGAAAGTAAACAGGCGGATGCGATTATTATGAATGATGTGTCAGATCCGAGCATCGGCATGAACTCAGACGAGAATGAAGTGACTATTCTCTTTAAAGATCAAACAGAAGTACATTTTGAAAGAGATACTAAAGCTCAAATTGCCAATAATATTGCAGAAAGTCTCAAAGACCGGGTGAAAAAATAATGTTTGCGTCTGTCATTGTTAGCGTCAATTCAAAAGACGTCAACCGTTTATTTGATTATAAAATTCCTGAACACTTACTCGATGTAATTAAAATTGGCCATCGAGTATTTGTGCCGTTTGGGCCGAGACACGTCCAGGCTTATGTCATGTCTATCCATAGTGAAAGTGATGTTCCTAAAGATAAGGTGAAAGAAATCGTTAAGGTCATGGATGTAGAACCGGTTTTAACCGAGGAATTAATTGAGCTGTCGAAAAAGCTATCCAATTACTATATAGAGCCTTATATATCAATAATCGAAACAATTTTACCAGCTGCTTTAAAAGTTAAGTCCAAAAAGGTATTGAAATTAAATGATTCGGCGACTGCTGAAGCTAAATTTATGTATGATAGTTTGGTTAAAAGAGGTGTGCTTGAAACGAAAAGCTTAACCAGTAAAGAACTCCATAGTCTCTTACCTTATATAAAAACAGAGGAGATTTATGAAGATATTGAAATTAAGCAGCACACTCGTAAAAAAACACAAAAAGCAGTGATTTCAAACTATTTAAATAAGGCAAGTTTAGAGCGAGCACCAAAACAATTAGAAGCACTTCATGTGATTGAAGAAAGTTCTGAACCAATCTTAGTCAGCGACTTAAAAGATCAAGGATACAGTGAAGGTATTATTCGAGAGTTAGAGAAAAAAGGATATTTGAAAAAAATTGATCAAGTCGTCGAGAGAGACCCTTTTGATAATAAAATTTTTGAAAGAGATGAAGTAAAAACTTTAACACCAGAACAAGCACGTGCTTTTGAAGAGATTAACCATGATGTTAAAACACATCAAGCTAATACTTATCTTTTACATGGTGTTACGGGTAGTGGTAAAACAGAGGTTTATCTACAGCTGATTCAAACAGTCTTAGACCAAGGTGAAGATGCAATAATGTTAGTCCCTGAGATTGCTTTAACCCCTCAAATGGTCAACCGCTTCAAAGCACGTTTTGGGGATGATGTAGCGGTCTTACATTCTGCTTTAAGTCATGGAGAGAAATACGATGAATGGAGAAAAATATCGGATGGCCGTGCACGTGTAACTGTAGGTGCACGCTCTTCAATTTTTGCACCATTTAAAAAGCTCGGTATCATCATTATTGATGAAGAACATGAAACCACCTATAAGCAATCTGAAAGACCGATGTATCATGCTAAGGAAGTAGCCAAATTAAGAGCAAAATATCACTCTTGTCCCGTCGTCTTAGGCTCAGCTACGCCTTCTTTAGAATCCTATGCACGTTCTGAAAAAGGGGTCTACAAACGCTTTGAGCTACTAGAGCGTCCTAATATGCAACCACATCCCGTTGCGACGATTGTTGATATGGCAGAAGAACATAAAAATGGGAATTCAGGAATTTTATCGAGAAAGTTAGAAGATGCCATTCGAGACCGAATAGAAAAGAATGAACAAACAGTCCTCCTCTTAAATAGAAGAGGATTTGCTAACTTTCAAATCTGTCAAAATTGTGGTCACGTCCCACAATGTCCGAACTGTGATATCTCTTTAACCTATCATAAATCTAATGGTAGTTTAATGTGTCATTATTGCGGTTATGAAGAAGGAATAAAAAGACAGTGTGCAGATTGTTCTTCTACAGAAGTGACCTTTAGAGGGACTGGAACAGAGAAGGTAGAAGAGATATTGAGAGATACCTTCTTAACCGATGTTGTTAGAATGGATGTCGACACGACAAAAAATAAAGGGACACATGAAGCTCTACTCGACCGCTTTGAAAAAGATGAAATTCCCATCCTACTTGGCACTCAGATGATTGCTAAAGGTTTGGATTATCCGAAAGTTACTCTCGTTGGCGTTCTAAATTCTGATACCATGTTGAATTTACCTGATTTTAGGGCGAATGAACGCACCTTCCAATTATTAACTCAAGTGGCAGGAAGAGCTGGTAGACATCAATTAGCTGGTGAAGTCATCTTTCAAACTTATAATCCCGAACATTATGCGGTCACCTTGGCTCAAGATAATAACTACCGAGAATTCTACGAAAAAGAAATGTCATACAGACGTTTTGCAAGATATTCTCCTTATTACTTTCACGTTTTATTTACAGTCTCGAGTGAGAGTGTAGAAGATTGTTTAAAAGCGACGACGGATATATATCAAACACTGGTCGCTAGTGTGAGTGATCAAACCTATATCATCGGTCCATCACCGAGTCCAATTGAGCGCATAAAAAATAAACATCGCTTTCAAATATTGTTAAAATATAAAAGAGAACCGAAATTATTAGAAGTCCTCACTCTTTTAGATAAAAAATATACTGATTTATATAAAAAAATGGGATTGTCTTTAAAAATAGATGTTGATCCACAATTTATAATGTAGGAGTTTTAATATGACAAAAATTATCTTCATGGGGACACCTGACTTCTCTGTGCCCATCCTTAAAGAAGTTCATAAAAAATATGGGGTGGATTTAGTCATTACTCAACCGGCAAGACCAGTTGGTCGAAAAAAGGTTATGACAGACCCACCGGTGGCAGTACTCGCTAAACTTTTAGGCATAGAAGTTTATCAGCCTGAGTCCATGACAACAGATGAAGCATATGACAAAGTTAAAGAAATATCTCCAGACTTACTGATTACCGCAGCCTTTGGTCAGATTCTACCAAAGAGAGTCCTAGATTTAGCAAAACTCGGGGCGATTAATGTGCATGCATCACTCTTACCTAAACATAGAGGTGGCGCACCGATTCACCGTGCTCTAATTAATGGGGACGATAAGACAGGCGTCACCATTATGTATATGGAAGAAAAACTAGATGCTGGTAATATCATTTCAAGTGCTGAAATAGAAATTAAAGACGATGATAATACGGGTAGTCTCTTTACAAAACTCAGCCAGCTAGGGGCTAAATTATTAGATGAGACAATGCCGAAAATTATCGCTGGTGAGAATGATAGCATTAAACAAGATGATCAAGAAGCGACCTTTAGTCCAAATATATCTAAAAGTGATGAAGTAATCGATTTTACTTTACCAGTAAGAGACGTTTTCAATCATATAAGAGGCTTAAGCCCGTGGCCGGTTGGTCACACAACAGTCGATGGTAAGCGTTTAAAGATTTTCTCAGCAAAATTAACAGATGATAAATCAGAAGCAGCTGCTGGTACGATTGTCGGAAAAACTGAAGATGGTTTTTCAGTAGTAACTGGAGATGGATATTTAATTAATCTGACAGAAGTCCAATTATCAGGGAAAAAGAAATCAGATGCTAAAAACTTTATTAGTAATAATAGCCATTTAATTGGTGAGAGATTGGGGGCACACTATGACAGTTAGAGCTTTGGCACTTGAACTGTACCAAGAAGTCATTGATGACAAAGCATACAGTAACATTGTCTTAAATGAAGCACTGCGCTTTGAAGAACTGAACAATGAAGACCGTGGTCTATTAACGGAATTACTATACGGGACACTGCAACATAAATTGACTTTGGAGTATTATATTAAGCCATTTATAAAAACTAAACTAAAGGCTTGGCAAAGACACCTTCTTCATATGAGTGTTTATCAGTTTGAGTATCTTGATAGAGTGCCTGATTATGCAGTTATTAATGAAGCGGTAGAAATTGCTAAAGACTTAGGTGGCTTACAAGCTTCTAAGCAAATCAATGGTATTTTACGTGCCTATTTAAGAGGCGAACGTCCAGATTTTGATCACATTAAAGATGATGCACATCGACTCAGTCTTAAATACAGTATGCCTAAATGGGTCATCAGACATTGGTTTAAACACTATAGCTATGATGAAACTGAAAAAATTCTCGCTGCTCTTAACAAGCGTCCGCAAATGTATTTAAGAATAAATAAAAAACTCATTGACCGTCAAGATTTAATCAACCGTCTCAATGAAGAAGGCTATCAAGCTGAAACGTCAGATTTGCATGAAGATGCGATTAAAGTAAAAGGTCAAGGCATTACTAGATCACAAGCTTATAAAGACGGCCTGTTTGCCATTCAAGATGTGTCTTCTATGTTTGTTCAAAAAGCCTTAAACCCGAGTGATGGAGATACGATTTTAGATGCTTGTGCAGCTCCAGGCGGTAAAGGGATGCATGCACTTGAATCTATGGAGGGTGGCTTTGTAAGTTTTGGTGATCTACACGAGCATAAGATTGCCCTAATTGATAATGAAGGAAAGCGTCTTAAGCATACTAATTATGAAGCGTTTATGGCAGATGCAGCCAAAGATGATTACGGAGGGACTTTTGACCGTATTATTGTCGATGCACCTTGTTCTGGTTTAGGCGTTGTAAAAAGGAAGCCTGAAATTAAATATGAACGTTCTTCAGAAACTATTGAATCTCTCGTTGAATTACAGTTAGAAATACTGGATAATGTAAAAAAATACCTTAAACCAAATGGTGTTTTAATTTACTCAACTTGTACGATTCACCAATTAGAAAATGAAAACGTCGCATATACTTTTAAAAAGAAACATGCTGATATTGACTTTGATGACTTTACTTTAGAAGCGTTTGACTTCAAGGGACCATATAAACAAATTCTCCCTTATGAACACGATACAGATGGCTTCTTTATTGCTAGATTTAAAAAAACTGAAAGCTGACCGACGGAAATGAGGGTTTATCTTGAAAGTAATTGAACGTAGTATTTGTGGCCGATTTAGAGAGACAAATGAAGATGTAACAGGTCACTTTAATAATCGTACTGATCAAACCTTATTACTCATTGCAGATGGCATGGGTGGACACGAACATGGTGAGGTAGCGAGCCAGTTCGTACACGATAAAATAAAAGCTGCCTGGGAAGTTAAAAATCTTTTTAACATTGATGAAGCGGAAAGATTTTTAAAAGACTTGGTCGAGAAAACCAATCGTGCACTGTATGATTTCCAAGAAGAGGAACCTAAATATAAAGGAATGGGAACGACCTTAGTCCTAGTCGCTGTCATTGATTCCTTGCTCTTAGTTCTAAGTGTGGGTGATTCAAGGGCCTATGTGATGAATAATCGCAAGATTGAACAAGTGACTGAAGATCATACCTTTGTAAATGTATTGGTCCAAAGTGGAGAAATTACACCAGAGGAAGCTTTAAATCATCCGAGACGTAATTTAATTACACGTGCTATGGGTACTGAGGCAATGATCCAAGCAGATGTCTTTAGATTAAGAGCACGCCAATATGATTACGTGGTTTTATCGACTGATGGTTTAACAGACACTGTAAGAAAAGAAGAAATTCATCAACAGATGTATACAACAAGTTCAAGTTTAGAAGAAAAAGCAGATAGTCTGGTAAAACTGGCTGAAGATAAAAAGTCTAAGGATAATATTAGCCTTGTGATTTTGGATTTAAAGCGAGGTGACACGAATTGATCGGTAAAGTCGTGTCTGACCGTTATAAAATTACAAAATATCTCGGTGGTGGAATGAGTTCAGTCTATCTAGCCGAAGATATTATTTTAGACCGTGATGTTGTTGTTAAAATGATCAAGGCTGATCCTCTAGATAAAGAAAAATCAGTCAAGAGATTCCAAAGAGAAGTAGAGAGTACAATTCAACTTTCACATCCGAATATTGTGAGTGTAATTGATGTCGATGAGACAGAAGAGTACCATATTTTAGTGACCGAAGTAGTCCACGGACCTAATCTGAAAGAGTACATCATGAAGAATCATCCTATAGACATTGATGAAGTGATTAGCATTGCGATGATGACCTTAAGAGGTATCCAGCATGCCCATGACCGCGGCATCATTCACCGGGATATCAAGCCACAAAATATTCTGATGGATGATAGTGGCAAGGTAAAGATTACTGACTTTGGTATTGCTAAAGCTTTAAGTGAAACACGGATGACGGAAACAAATCAAGTGATTGGTTCCGTTCAATATATTTCACCAGAACAAGCTAAAGGACAATCGACGGATGAAAGAACGGATATATATTCTTTTGGAGTTATGCTCTTTGAATTACTAACAGGTGTTTTGCCATACCAAGCAGAAACAGCGGTTTCCGTTGCGCTCAAGCATATTTCAGAACCTTTTCCAGATATCAATCAATACCGTGAAGTTCCAATTGGTCTAAAAAATATCATTATGAAATGTACAGAAAAAGAACCGCTTAACCGTTATCGTCATGCAGATGATGTCCTGTCGGCACTTGTACATTATCAAGATGAAACAAAACCTTATGTACCAGTAAAAAAAGAAGCTTTAGATCAAACTAAAGTCACACCAATGCCGACACCTAAAAAAGAAGCAGTTAGCAAACCTGTTCAAAAAACTGGGTCAGCACAGTCTGCTGTGCCGATAGGGGAGACCAAAGAAACAAAAAAGAAGCGTCGTAAATGGCCGTGGATACTTCTATTAATCTTACTGTTCTTAGTCGCTATTTTAATTGCTGCCTTCTTTTTGCTCAATCGACCACCTGAGACAGTCAGTTTAGACAATCTACAAAATATGACAGTAGAAGAAGCGACTGACTATCTAGAAACCGAAGAACTCATTTTAGGTGAAGTAGAAGAAAGCTATGATGATAGTTTTGAAGAGGGAGAAATTATTGAAACCACGCCGCGCTCAGGTACTGAAATCGAAAGAGGAACTGAAGTCGATATGCTAGTCAGTTTAGGTGAAGAGCCCTATACGATGTCTGACTTTATAGGTAGTAACTATGATGATGCAGTCAGCGATTTAGAAAAGGCTGGTTTTGAAAATATTAATACAGAATATGAATATTCTGATCAAGCTGAGGGTACTGTCATTAAACAGTCAGTCGAAAATGGTACAGAAATTAAACCGAGTGAAGACGAGATTACACTAACAGTTTCTGACGGTTATGAACCGATTCCGATTACTAATTACACAGGTAATGATTTCGAGACAGCTAAGAGCGAATTAGAGGCCTTAGGTTTTATCGTCAATGTGTCGACAGAAGTGTATAGTGATTCCGTTCCAGAAGGTGCAATCGTGTCACAAGATCCAAGTTATGGAGACTTTTTACCAGGCTCACAGATCAATATGATTGTCTCATTAGGTCAAGCACCACCCGAAGAAACAACCTATCAAATATCTTTAAATATTCCATATCCAAAAAGTGAGTCTGAGTCATCAAGTAAAGAAGACGAAGATAAGAAAGAAAAACAAGAGCCTGTAGATGTTGAGATTTTTATCGATGATAAAGATAGTGATATTGCTGAAGTGGCGGATACTTTAGAAATTACCGAAGATACCAACCATACTATCTCACTTGTCCTTGATGAAGGAGAAGCCGGTCAATATCGAGTAGAGGTTGACGGTGAAGAGATAATCAGTGAAACTGTAGATAACAAGTAAATATTGGCATTGCTTAAACCATTTATATATAATAGTGGAGTACATTCGAATTGGAGGATTTAAATTATGGCTAAACTTAAGAGGGATAAGGGTCTAGATAACACACTAAAAGTTTTAAAAGAGGGTTATCTTTACACTACAAACACAAGAAATCGTTTAAACGTACCAGTGTTTGAAACTAGAGCAATAGGTGGGAAACCATTCGTTGTCTTAAATGGTAAAGAAGGCGCAGAATTGTTCTATAATAACGATTTAGTGCAACGTGAAGGTATGTTACCAAAACGTATTGTAAATACTTTATTTGGTAAAGGTGCAATCCACACAATCGATGGTAAAAAGCATATCGACAGAAAAGCGTTATTCATGAGTTTAATGACTGAAGGAAATTTAAACTACGTGCGTGAATTGACTCGTACTTTATGGAAAGCAAACACTCAACGTATGGAAAGTATGGATGAAGTTAACGTTTACCGTGAATCTATCGTCTTACTAACTAAAGTAGGTACACGTTGGGCTGGTGTTCAAGCTGCACCTGAAGATATCGATAGAATCGCAACAGATATGGATATCATGATTGACTCATTTAAAGCACTTGGTGGTGCCTTTAAAGGTTATAAAGCATCTAAAGAAGCACGTCGTCGTGTTGAAGATTGGTTAGAAGATCAAATCATTGAAACACGTAAAGGAAATATTCATCCACCAGAAGGTACAGCACTCTATGAATTTGCACACTGGGAAGATTACCTAGGTAACCCAATGGATTCAAGACAATGTGCGATTGATTTAATGAACACATTCCGTCCATTAATCGCGATTAACCGTTTTGTAGCATTCGGCTTACATGCTATGAATGAAAATCCAATTACGCGTGAAAAAATTAAGAGTGAACCTGACTATGCTTACAAGTTTTCTCAAGAAGTTCGCCGTTACTATCCATTCGTACCATTCTTACCAGGTAAAGCAAAAGTTGACTTTGACTTCAAAGGATACACAGTACCTGCAGGTGTTGGTCTAGTAATCGATGTTTACGGTACAACACATGATGAATCATTATGGGAAGATCCAAATGAATTCCGTCCAGAAAGATTTGAAACTTGGGATGGTTCACCATTCGATCTAATTCCACAAGGTGGCGGAGATTATTGGACAAACCACCGTTGTGCAGGAGAATGGATCACTGTCATCATCATGGAAGAAACTATGAAGTACTTTGCAGAACATATTACTTACGATGTTCCAGAACAAGACTTAACAGTCGACTTAAACAGTATCCCAGGATACGTTAAGAGTGGCTTTGTTATTAATAACGTTCGTGAAGTTGTTGACAGAACATAAGAATATAAAAATTTAGGTTTAGACCTATAAGAAAAACGGCTTAGAAAATCTTCGGTTGAAGATTTCTAAGCCGTTTCTTGTTAGTCTAAGTGGTTGATGCGAGTGGTGAGTATAGTTGGTGCAGTTTAATTTTCTTGATAAAAGCTGTTACCTGGACTATGAGCAGTGCTCATTGAACTGATAGGGCTTTATCAGGACTTCGTTCTGTTCTCATTGTCCTGATAGCGCGTTACCTGGACTTCGTCGTGTTCTCATTGTCCTGATAGCGCGTTACCTGGACTTCGTCGGGTTCTCATTGTCCTGATAGATTTTTTAACTGGACATTGAGTGCTCAAATTTCAAAATTAATGGACATTCAAGTCTCTTTCAGTTTTACTTCAGGACAAATGTGAATATTTCTTTAAGATCTCGGGCTCTGGAGGCCAATGAGCAACTCTCATTGAACCGCCAGCACTCAAAACTAAATCTAAATCAACACTTATTTAAAGATATTCTCTCTGACCTTCATATTGACTCATGCCGCCTTCGACATTATGCGCTTTATAGCCGTTTTCTTGCATATATTCTTGAACGCGTTTTGAGCGTCCACCAGATTTACAAACTAAGTAGTAATCTTTATCCTTATCTAGAGCCAGCTCGTCTAAATCAAAGTTACTCATCGGTTGATGAATGGCACCAGGTAAATAGCCTGTTTCTTCGAGTTCCGATGTTTCACGAACATCGATAACAACATTTTGATCTTCTTCTAAAACTTTATTTACATCTGAAATATTAATATCCATCATAATTCCTCCACAAACTTGTTCTCACATGATTTTAACATAGTTAAGAAATTGATATAATATACTAAGATTAAGAAACTGAGGTGTTATATGCAGACAGGTAAAATTATAAAAGCTTTATCCGGTTTTTATTATGTTTTGTCAAACGATCTTATATATCAGGCTCGCGCGCGTGGTCTGTTTAGAAAAACGGAAGAGAGCCCCTTAGTCGGGGATGAAGTTAAATTCCAAATAGAAAATGAAAATGAAGGTTATATTACTGAGATTTTGCCTAGAAAAAATGCTTTAGTGCGACCGCCTGTCGCAAATATTGATCAATTGTTATTAACAGCAAGCTTAAAGTCACCGGACTTCAGCTTTTATCTGTTAGACCGTTTTATTGCTTACAGTGAAGCACATGATATTGAACCGGTAATTATTATTACTAAGAATGACTTGAATGAAGATACGGATTTGCTCGAAGAAATCAAACAGGTCTATAGTCCTTTTTATGAATTGCACTTTACAAGTAAATCACAAATTAAAGAAGAGTTATCCGATTTATTTACGGATAAAATTAGCGTCCTTGCCGGACAATCAGGAGCGGGTAAATCGACCTTGCTCAACACTTTATTACCGGACTTGGACTTAAAAACAGATGAAATTTCAAATGCCTTAAACCGCGGTAAGCATACGACTCGACATGTTGAACTTATTGAACACAATGGGGGATACATCGCAGATACTCCAGGATTTTCTACAATTGATTTCATCAATATTGATAAGTACAATATTAAGTCTTGTTTTATTGATTTTAATCAATTCACTTGTAAATTCCGTGAGTGTTTGCATATTAACGAACCAAAATGTGGTGTTAAAAATGCGGTTGAAAATGGAGCGCTAGCAAAAAGTCGTTACGAGTCATATGTAAAAATTTATAATGAAATTGACAACAGAAAAGAGAGGTACTAATCATGACTAAAGTTTTACCATCATTACTTGCAAGTGATTTTTCTAACTTAGATAGAGACATTAAGGAAATGGAAGCTGCTGGTGCAGACATGTTTCATTTAGATATTATGGACGGCCAGTTTGTACCTAATATTTCTTATGGTATTCCGGTTTGTGAAGCGATCTCAAAATCATCTTCTATTCCTTTAGATGTTCATTTAATGACTTATGATCCAACTCAGTTTATTGAAGACTTTAAAAACATGGGTGTAGAGATGTTGTCCTTTCATATTGAAGCGACACCTCATGCGCACAGAGCGGTACAGGAAATTAAAAATGCAGGAATGAAGGCGGGTATTGCCTTAAATCCTCAAACACCTGTTGAAGCGATAAAACACCTCTTAAGAGACGTGGATTTTGTCTTAATTATGACAGTCAATCCTGGCTTTGGTGGGCAGACTTTTATCGACAGCTGTTTAGATAAGCTCGATGACTTAGTTGCTTTAAGAAAATCTCTTGATACTGATTTTGATATTGAAGTTGACGGCGGTATCAACGACGAAACTGCACAGTTATGTAAGTCTCATGGGGCAAATCTCTTAGTGTCTGGTTCTTATTTATTTAAAGCAAGTGATAAAGAAAAGACCATTTTTAAACTAAAGGAAGACTAAGATGACACACATCAATGTGCTGTTGAGGCAAGTAGCAGTAAATGAAGTAATTAAAGGACCATGGGCAGGGGTAGATGCGGGAGTACTGCAGCTTCTTGAAATGAACAAGCAGGTGACCTATGCCTATGGTGATTTTGATAGTGTTAATGCAAATGAACTTAAAAAAATAAGAAAAACGATTGATCTTGACATAGTACCAAGTGAAAAAGATTATACAGATAGTGAACTTGCGCTCTTAGATTTACGAGATAAAGGTTATAAAAACATTGATGTATACGGTGCTTTAGGGGGAAGGCTCGATCACGAACTCATCAATATTCAGCTCTTAAATCACCCTAAATTAAGAGACTCATCCATTCACTTACGAAATGATAAAAATGACATTTGTTTATTAACGAGTGGTCATCATGAACTTTTAGCATCACAAAAGCAATATGTGTCTTTTATCCCACTGTACGATGAAACCTTAATCAGTTTAGAGGGTTTTAAATATGATATAAAGGATAGATATATAAATATTGGAGATTCGCTCACTGTTTCCAATGAGTTTACTGAAAAGACAGCGAGACTCACAACAAATCAAAATATCTTAATGATAAATTCTACAGATTAGAGGTGGATGAATGATATTTGCAGGTGCATTAGTCAACTCCTTAGCGATATTAATCGGTGGAGTTCTGGGTATGGTATTAACTTTTATTCCAGAAAATATTAAAGATGCCATCATGAAAATTCAAGGTCTTTTTATTATTACAATGGGCGTTCAAATGGTGGTCACAGCGACGGATATATTAACGACACTCATCTCACTTATCGTCGGGGTGGTCATCGGTGAAATTATTCAGTTAGAAAAACAACTCAATAGAATGGGGCATATGTTAGAACTTCGTCTAGGGGATAAGCACGGAGGTAATATTTCTCAAGGTCTTATTTCCGGGATGTTAATCTTTATCGTTGGAGCCATGGGGATTGTCGGTGGTTTAGATGCCGGTCTACGTGGTAATAATGATGTGCTGTATACTAAAGCTGCTATGGACTTCTTCATTGCCTTAGTGATGACAGCAGCCTATGGTCGTGGGGTCATATTTTCAAGTGTGCCGACCTTCATCTATTTAGTTATGATTGTCTTAAGTGCGAGACTGATTGCGACCTTTATTCCACAAGGGACGCTCGATATGATGATTGATCAGGTTAGTGCAACGGGTGGTGTCATCTTACTTGCAATTGGTTTGAACATGCTAAATGTGACACAGATGAGAGTGGGAAATATGATTCCTGCTATTTTTATTGGCATGATTTTAGTCTGGCTTTTAACATTCTTTTAAACAGAAAAAAACCTTTGGTTTCTATAAAAGAAACCAAAGGTTTTTTTACGTGTATTAAACGCGTTCTACTTTACCTGATTTTAATGCGCGAGCTGAAACCCAAACTTTTTTAGGTTTACCATCTACAAGAATTCTTACTTTTTGTAGGTTGGCACCGAAAGTTCTTTTGTTAGCATTAAGCGCGTGAGAACGGTTGTTACCAGATCTAGATCTGCGTCCTGTTACATAACATTCTTTGACCATTCATCTCACTCCTCTACTTTGATTTACATAATTACATCATTTCTACTTTATGCATACTCTAATATGGTACACTAAGACAGATGATAAAACAATAGAAAAATAGGCTAGGTGTTTAAAAATACTAGATTAACACTTGTATTTGATATGCTCTTTTGCTTATAATTATATGATGTATTGGAGGCGAACTTAAATGGCGCTAGAAATTGAAAATGATTTAGGTAAAATTGAAATTTCAACAGATGTAATTGCAAATATTGCAGGTGGTACTGTCGTCGAGTCTTACGGCGTTGTCGGCATGGCTTCTAAAAATCAAGTGCGTGATGGTTTTGCTGAACTATTAGGTAAAGAAAACTATTCTAAAGGTGTCGTCGTCGAAAACTTAGACGGTGAACTCACAATTGATTTGTACATTATAGCCGGTTACGGTGTAAAGATATCAGAAGTCGCTTCGAATCTACAGTCATCTGTAAAATATAAATTAGAAAAAACGTTAGGCTTGAGTATAAAAGCTGTTAATATTCACGTACAAGGTGTACGGATTATCTCTACAGACGAATAGCCGGGGAGGAAATACAAGGTAATGAATAAAATAGATGGTTTAATGTTCCGTCAAATGATTTTAAGCGGGGCAAAGAATCTTAAAAAAAATGCAGACTATGTCGATTCATTAAACGTCTTCCCAGTCCCGGACGGAGATACTGGTACGAATATGAATCTGTCAATGTCATCTGGTGCACAAGAAGTTGAGAATTTAAATGAAAAGCATATCGGTACAGTGGGTAAAAGTTTCTCTAAAGGTCTTTTAATGGGTGCCAGAGGTAACTCGGGCGTCATTTTATCACAGTTATTTAGAGGCTTCTCAAAAGCACTTGAAGATAAAGAAGTAGTGGATACTGATGATTTCATTGCTGCTTTAAAACAAGGGGTTAAGACCGCTTATAAGGCTGTCATGAAACCAGTAGAAGGAACAATCTTAACTGTTGCCAAAGATGCGAGTCATAAGGCTAAAGAATTCCAAGGACAAAACGCAGATATTGAAACAGTCATGATGGCAACTTTAGAAGAAGCTAAAGCATCACTGAAACGCACACCTGAATTATTGCCCGTCTTAAAAGAAGTCGGTGTTGTTGACTCAGGTGGTCAGGGCTTAGTTTATGTTTATGAAGGCTTTTTAAGTGCCCTCACTGGTGAAGAAGTAGAAGAAGATGAAAAAATCTCTACATCTGACTTACTTGTCGATGACCATGAGCATGAAAATGATTTTGACGACTTTATGAGTGTCGATGATATTGAATTTGGTTACTGTACTGAGTTCATGGTGCGCTTTGAAGATGGTAAGCGCCCATTTGATGAAGATCAGTTCCGTCAAGATATGGCTGAATTCGGAGATTCTCTCTTGGTTATTTCAGATGACGAAATTGCTAAGATTCATGTTCATACAGAAACACCAGGTGAAGCATTTACCTATGGTCAAACTTATGGTGAACTGATCAAACTTAAAGTTGAGAATATGCGTGAACAATTCAGAACGGTTCACGGTAACAACAGTAAAAATACTGATAAAAAATCTTATGATACGGCAATTATTACCGTTTCAACAGGTGAAGGTATCAAAGCACTCTTTGAGAGCGTCGGGGTGACTCATGTGATCAACGGTGGTCAAACGATGAACCCATCTACAGAAGATATTGTTAATGTCATCAAGGATGAAGATGTTAAAGAAGTATTGATCTTACCTAATAATAAAAATATCGTTATGGCAGCTGAACAAGCGACACACATGTTTGATATTCCAGCTGCTGTCGTACCAACCACATCAATTCCAGAAGGTTTAGCCGCACTGTTAAGCTTTGATCCGAATGCTAAACTTGAAGATAACAAGAAAAATATGACTGAGGCATTTGAATTTGTTAAAACAGGACAAGTGACTTATTCAGTCAGAGATACTAAAATTGATGGTGTAGAAATTAAGAAAGACCAGCACATGGGAATCGCTGATGGACAAATTATTACAGCAGATGATTCCAAAAAAGATGTGCTTAAAGCTTTAATCACGAAAATGATAGACGATGAGACTGAAATTATTACAGTAATTGTTGGTGAGGACGGCTCAGAAGAGGAAGCGAATGAAGTAATTGAAGAAATTGAAAGTCAGCATGAAGATCTTGAATTTGAACTTCATATCGGTTCACAACCAGTCTATAGCTACTTAATTTCTGTAGAATAATATTTCAACCGCATCGGTTTTTCCGATGCGGTTTTTTCCAAACTAGGAGGTCATAGAATGAAATTTAAGAGCGTGTTTGACATAATTGGCCCCGTCATGGTCGGGCCATCATCATCACATACTGCTGGTGCCGCAAGAATTGGCCTATTAGCAAGAAATCTTTTTGGTGGTCAAGCTGAAAAGGTAGATATATATTTATATGGCTCTTTTAGAGATACTTATCAAGGACATGCGACAGACGTTGCTTTATTAGGTGGCTTACTTGGTTATGATACTGATGACGACCGAATTATTAGAGCTAAAGAAGAAGCCAAATTAAATAATATGGAGTATTCCATTATTGAAATGAATGAAGAACGCTCTCACCCAAATACAGCCGTCCTCCATTTATTTAAAGGAGAAGAAGAGCTCGTAATTGAAGGCGTCTCTATCGGTGGTGGTAAGATAGAACTTGTGAGTATTAACGGTTATAACATCAATTTATCAGGTAACTATCACGCGCTGTTAGTCTTTCATAAGGATGAGTTTGGAACCATTGCTCGTGTGACGACTAAACTTGGGGATGAAGAATTAAATATTTCCCAAATGAGTGTGTCACGTAAAGAAAAAGGTCAAGTTGCTTTGATGACTGTAGAACTAGATGACACTATTTCTAAAGAGGCACTAGAGGAAATCAGAGCAGTTAAAGGTGTAGACAGAGTAATCGAAATGACTGGAGGCTAAATTATGTTTAACAGTATAAATCAGTTAGTAGAACGTGCAGTAAAAGAAGATATTTCTATTTCAGAAGTCATGATTCAACAAGAGATGGAAAACACAGGGCAATCATATTTAGACGTATATAACTTGATGAAAATTAACCTTGAAACTATGGAAAACGCAGTAAAAGAAGGTATTGAAGGTGTCAACTCAACAACAGGACTAACGGGTATGGATGCAGTTAAAATGGCTAAGTACATCGAATCAGGCCGAGGTTTAAGCGGAGAACTTAATCTACTAGCGATTCAAAATGCAATTTCTACCAATGAAGTTAACGCAGCTATGGGTAAAATTTGTGCGACACCAACAGCAGGCTCTGCAGGTGTAGTTCCAGGCGTACTTTTTGCCATGGTTCAAAAAGATCCATCCATCACTGAAGAACAAAAAGTTCGCTTTCTCTTTACCTCTGGTGCCTTTGGTTTTGTAGTCGCAAATAATGCGAGTATTTCAGGAGCTGCAGGAGGCTGTCAAGCCGAAGTCGGCAGTGCTTCAGCAATGGCAGCAGCGGCACTTGTAGAACTTGCAGGCGGTACACCTGAAATGAGTGCGCACGGCTTTAGTATCGCTATGAAAAATATGCTCGGTTTAGTATGTGACCCAGTAGCTGGATTAGTGGAAGTCCCATGTGTTAAACGTAACGCAGCAGGTGCTTCAAATGCTTTAACAGCAGCTGACATGGCTCTAGCAGGTATTGAATCACGTATTCCAGCTGATGAAGTTATTGAAGCGATGTACAAGGTTGGTTTAACTATGCCATCAGCACTGCGTGAAACAGGTCGCGGTGGACTCGCTGCTACACCGACAGGAGAGCGTTTAAAAGAAGAACTTTTTGGTGTTAAATAAATGACACGGATTCATGCTGTGCAATCACCAGACAAGAGTGTCTTAGAATTAAAAGGGGTCGGTGAAAAGGTAGCGGAAAAATTAGCGACTATCGGCATCAATGGCATTAACGATGTGCTCTTTCATTTACCATCTTCTTATACTGATCAATCCGTTGTCGATTTAAATCAAGCAGACAACGGAGCAAACATCACTGTAGAAGGAACGGTCAAAACAGAACCTCAGATTGCTTTTTTTAGAAAGGGTAAGAGTAGATTAACTTTTTTTATGGACGCCAATGGCATCTATGTTAAGGTTACTTTTTTTAATCAGCCCTATTTAAAGAAAAATATTGTCAACGGGGAATTTATTAGACTGTACGGTAAATTTAATAGACATCGTTTGGAAATTAATGGTCAAAAACTGATTTATGACGCGAGCGGTGGTATGTATGTAAAATATCCACTTGCTGGTGTCATGCAGTCAAAAACCTTTCAAAAGATTGTGAGTTCAGCCTTTGAAGTGGCAACCTTTAACATTGATATAGCTGAAGATTTAAGAGCGAAGTATAAATTAATGCCTATCAAGGATGCCTTGTATGAAATGCATTTCCCAAGTTCACAAGAGAGCACGGACCTCGCTAGGCGCACCATCAAGTTTTTTGAACTCTATAAATATCAGCTGATGATTATGGAGAAAAGGCAGCTAGAAAGAATCCGTAGTGAGCGCTTTATAGTGGACTATGACATTCAACGATTGAAGGGCTTTATCGACACCTTACCTTTTGAATTAACTAACGATCAGAAGATGAGCGTAAACGATATATGTAGAGATTTAAAACAAAATATATCCATGCACCGCCTCCTACAAGGTGATGTGGGTAGTGGTAAGACTATTGTTGCAGGTATTTGTGTCTATGCTGTTAAGACGATAGGTGAACAAAGTGCAGTCATGGTGCCAACAGAGGTCCTTGCTAATCAGCATTACCAAAGTTTTTTGGATACTTTTAAAGACCGTTTAGTAATTGAAAAACTAACGGGTTCGACTAAACCAAAAGAGAAGCGAGAGATTTTAGAGCGTTTGAAAAATGGTGAAATTGATCTCATAGTAGGTACCCATGCCTTGTTTGAAGATGATGTTGTCTTTAACAAGCTGTCCTTTACCATTATCGATGAACAGCACCGCTTCGGTGTTAAACAGCGTCAGCGTCTTAACGATAAGGCTTATAGGAAAAACGTCTTGTATATGACTGCGACTCCGATTCCGAGAACTTTATCTATTACAACCTATGGTGATATGGATGTGTCTTTAATTAAAGAAATGCCAGCAGGTCGTATACCAATAGAAACAAGCTGGAGACGTTTCAATGAAATAGACGACGTCTTAAACTCGGTAAAAGCTGAAGTCGATAAAGGTCATTCGGCCTACATAGTGGCGCCACTTATAGAAGAATCTGAAACGCTCGATTTAAAAAATGTCTATGAAATTTACAGTGTCTTTGAAGAAAAATTCGGTGATGACGAAGTCATACTGGTGCACGGTCGCATGAAGGCTGAAGAAAAAAATGCTGCTATGGCGGCCTTTGAAAGTCTAGAAAAACCAATTCTCGTCTCAACGACAGTGATCGAAGTCGGTATTAATGTACCGAATGCAACGAGCATTGTCATTTTTAATGCTGAACGTTTTGGACTTTCTACCCTTCATCAACTGAGAGGGCGAGTAGGTAGAAGTGATAAAAAGAGTTACTGTGTACTCGTCAGTGACGCAGCCACTGATAATGCTAAACTAAGAATGGAAATTATGACGTCGACAACAGATGGTTTTTTACTCAGTGAAAGAGATCTAGAGATGCGTGGACCAGGAGACTTCTTTGGTGTGAGACAGAGCGGTTTACCACAGTTTAAAGTAGCTGACATTACTGAAGATTATCGTATACTGGAAGTGGCAAGATTAGAAGCAATTGAAAGATATGAAAAAAAATCCCTTAAGTGAGGAACATTATGAGAATTTTTTTAAGAATAGTGGGTATTCTAATGATTTTAGCTGCACTGGTTCTGTTTTTTTATCAAGATATCAGAGAGTATTTCACAGATCAAATCAACGAGCGCATCATTACAGCCTATGAAGACGGTCAAGATGATGTAAAGATTAATCCGATAGAATCCATGTTAACAGGCGTGGAAGGTAAGGATACTAAACTCAATATTTCAGATGACATGCTCGCTGCCTTAGAAATAGAAAGTGCAGATATTTTAGAACCGCTCTTTAAAGGTCCACTAACAGAAGAGAAACTAAAAAATGGTGTCAGTGTCTTAGAAGAAACAGATAATCTAGAGATGCAAAACATCCCTATTGCAGGGCATAGGGTTGAAGGTGCTGGTATCAGATTTAATTATATAGACCGTGCAGAAGTTGGCGATGAGGTTAAACTGATCACAAGAGAAGAAACTAAAGTCTATAAAATCACTGAGATGTTTGAAGTCGACCCAACCGAAGTGGATGTCTTAAATCAAGAAGAAGACGCCACACAAGAGCTGACCTTAATCACATGTGAAGACTATAACCCAGATACTTTATTATTTGAAAAGCGTTTGATTGTTAAAGCTGAATTAGTGTCTTAAAACTTAGGCATGTCCTCGTCTAAAGAGATAAGGACATGCTTTTCTTATACTTAAAACAATTGAAAAATATAGAGACTTTTTATATACTGAGTGAAGTGTTATGTTTAGATATTAATACCAACTACTAAATGTATGACAGATAAGAGGGAATGTATGGTGAAATTAAAAAAGTTTCAGCGACAAGAAGAGCTACAAACGCATCTACAAGAAGACCCTTTTCTTACAGATGAACAACTAGCGACAACTTTTGGTGTCTCTATACAGACAATACGTCTTGACCGGCTTGAATTAAATATACCAGAGCTAAGAACTCGAATTCAAAATGTCGCACGTGAAGGCGCTGATAAGATTCGTTCATTATCTGTGCAAGAAGTAGTCGGAGAAATTATCGATATTGAACTGAACAACAATGCGCTATCTCTATTTATCATTGAAAGAGAACACGTATTTGAAAAAAATGAAATTGCTCGTGGCCACTTTCTCTTCGCTCAGGCGAACTCACTCTGTGTTGCTTTGATCGATGAACCTCTAGCTTTAACGACGCATGCAGAAGTGGATTTTAAAAGGCCGGCTAAACTAGGAGATAAGGTTGTGGCTAAGGCTAGAGTTAAATCGATGGATGATAATAAAGCATCTATTGAAGTTGAATCAAAAATTAGTAATAAGACAATTTTTACTGGAAAATTTGAAATGTATTATAAAGATGAAGGTGAGTTAAATGGCTAGAATTGCTGTAGATTTAATGGGTGGCGATAAGGCACCTAAAGCGATAGAAAAAGGAGTCTTACAAGCAGTTGAGACTTTTGAAGATGTAGAAATTCTCGCCTTTGGTACGAAGGGCTCCTATAGTGGAAATCATCCAAGAGTCACATTCATCGAAGTTACTGAAAAGATAGAATCTGATGATGACCCAGTTCGCTCTGTAAGAAAGAAAAAAGATTCCTCTTTAGTCAGAGCAGTTAAAGCTGTTGCTGATGGAGAAGCTGATGCCATTGTCTCAGCGGGAAATACTGGTGCTTTAATGTCAGCTGGTTTGTTTGTCGTTAAGCGCATCAAGGGTATTGAAAGACCAGCAATTACCTCCATTATTCCTACAACAGCGGGTCAAGGTATGATGCTACTTGATATGGGGGCAAACTCAGAAAATAAACCCAACCATCTCCTGCAATTTGCGCAAATGGCAACAGTTTACATGGAGAATATTGAAGGGCGTAAAAATCCATCTGTTGGTTTAATCAACAACGGTTCTGAAGAAATAAAAGGAACAGAATTAACAAAAGAAACTTACCAATTACTGAAAAATAGTAATTTAAACTTTGCAGGTTATTTTGAAACGAGAGAAATTTTATCTGGTACAGTCGATATTGCGGTCACTGATGGTTTTACTGGAAACGTCGTTTTAAAAACCATAGAAGGAACATCCATGGCTTTAATGAGTGAACTGAAAAAAATCATGTTAAGAAACCCGATTAATAAAGGGGCAGCCTTAGTACTTAAGAAAGACTTAGCAGGATTAAAAGATATGTTGGATTATCGTCAATTTGGTGGTGCGCCATTGATGGGCTTACAAGGTAACGTCATTAAAGCACATGGTTCATCTGACGAGACGGCTATCGTCAATGCTGTTAAACAAGCAAGAATTATGGTGAATTCACAAACCATTGAAAAAATTAAAGAGTTGATAGGTGAAACAAATGAGTAAATTAGTTATTTTTCCAGGTCAGGGTGCTCAGTATGCTGGAATGGCAAAAGATTTATATGACAATAATGAAAAAGCTCGACAACAACTTGATGAGATTTTTGAATATGCAAGCGCAGATTTAAAAACAATTATGTTTGAAGAAGATGACCGTTTAAATGATACGCGCTATACACAACCTGCCTTGTTCGCTCATAGTTTAGCTGTACTTGCTGCGACTGGTATTAAAGGCGACTATCTCTTAGGTCATTCACTAGGTGAGTTACCCGCTCTCGTTCATGCTGGGGTTGTTTCACTATCTGATGGTGTCCGTTTAGTTGAAAAACGTGGGGCTTTGATGAGTGAAACGAAAAGTGGTGCTATGGCAGCAGTCATCGGTATGGAAATCAAAGATTTAGAAGCACTATGTGAAAAAGTGTCAACGGATGAAGAAAAAGTGACACCAGCAAATATCAACGCACCAGATCAAGTGGTAGTGTCCGGTGATATTGAAGCGGTTGAACGCTTTAAAGAACTCGCTAAAGAATGGGGGGCACGAAGAGTCATTCCTTTAAAAGTATCTGGTGCTTTCCACTCTCATTTAATGGAGGATGCAAAGTTACAGTTTAAAGAATTTGTGGATACAGTTGACTTTAAGGATGCAGAGATTCCAGTAATACAAAACGTTTCAGCAGAAAGAGAAACGGATAGTGCAACGATCAAAAGAAACTTCGTTGAACAAATCACTCATCCTGTACGCTTTGTAGAGTGTGTAGAAAAAGCAGTAGAACTCGGGGTGACTGAGTCTATTGAAGTCGGTCCTAAGAAAGTACAATCCGGTTTAGTTCGTAAAATTACTAAAGAAATCGAGACGTCTCATATCGATACTATTGAACAAGTAGAGGTGTTTTTAAATGAGTAAAATCGCATTAGTTACTGGTGGCTCACGTGGCATAGGAAGTCAGATTGCTAAACGTTTAGGAAAAGATGGATTTTATGTTGTCGTGAACTACTCAGGCTCTGAAGATAAGGCTAAAGAGGTCGTCAAAGAGATTGAAAATAATGGCGGTCAAGCTGAAATTTATCAGTGTCATGTCCAAAACGGAACTGACGTTAAAGATATGATCAAGTATATTACAGATACACATGGCTCAATTGACCTCGTTGTTAATAATGCAGGTGTGACTAAAGATAATCTCTTGATGAGAATGAAAGAAGAAGAGTTTGATCAAGTTATCGATGTCAATCTAAAAGGTGCATTTAACGTCATTAAAAGTGTATCTAGACCAATGATCCGTCAAAAATCAGGGCGCATCATTAACATCTCAAGCATAGTTGGTTCACTTGGTAATGCGGGTCAAACTAACTATGTTGCTTCAAAATCTGCTATTGATGGAATGACTAAATCAGTGGCGCGTGAACTGGCGAGTAAAAACATTACAGTTAACGCTGTAGCACCAGGTTTTATCGAGAGTGATATGACCGATGTTTTAAGTGATGAAATTAAAGATGGTATGTTACAACAAATTCCACTTAAGCATTTTGGTTCAACAGAAGATATCGCAAATGCTGTGAGTTTCTTAGCAAGTGATCAAGCATCTTACATTACAGGTCAAGTACTTCACGTCAACGGCGGTATGTACATGGGCTAGAAGCTATGATATTATTTAAGGGAGGTGAATTGAATAATGGCTAACATTGACAAAATTAAAGATATCATCGTTGACAAACTTGGCATCGATGAAGAAAAAGTAACTAGAGATGCATCTTTTAAAGATGATCTTGGTGCGGATTCACTTGACATTGCTGAATTAGTAATGGAACTTGAAGACGAATTTGACATGGAAATTCCTGATGAGGAAGCTGAAAAAATTAACACAGTAGGCGACGCATTAGACTTCATTGACAAAATTGAAAAAGAACAATAAAAACTGTGAAAAATCCACTACTTGAGAGTGGATTTTTCTTTGTGAATAACTGCGCGATTTAGTAGAATAGGAGAGGTGAAGATATGGATTTTAACATTGTTTTACAGACGATCGACAAGGATAAATTAGCTAAAAAGAAATTGCAGAAATTCAATGACTTATTTAAAGCATTTACTGACAAAGTTGGACTCGATATAAAAGATTTATCACTTTATCAACAGGCTTTTATGCATTCTTCTTACATCAATGACTTAGGTTTAGACAAACGCTATAACAATGAGCGCTTAGAATTTCTTGGTGATGCAGTACTAGAATTGATGGTTTCAGATCATATTTTTCTTAAATACGAAGCACTTCCAGAAGGTCGGTTAACAAAACTTCGTGCCAATATTGTATGTGAACCTTCACTTGTAGTATTCGCCTCTAAACTCAATATGGAAGCCTTAATCTTACTTGGACGAGGAGAAGAAAAGACAGGTGGTAGAGAACGACCATCTATAGTGTCTGATGCTTTTGAAGCATTTTTAGGCGCGCTCCATTTAGATTTAGGTCAAACTGGTGTTGATGCTTTTCTATCAACTTATGTCTATCCTGAAATACAGTCAGAAGAATACAATGCAGTCGTCGATTATAAAACTAATCTTCAAGAGTATGTCCATCAAGCCTTTAAAGGTAGTGTGACCTATAAGCTCGTCAATGAATCAGGACCGAGCCACCATAGACAATTTGATACGGAAGTATTAATAGGTGATAAAGTCATCGGCGTTGGACACGGATTGTCCAAAAAAGAATCCGAACAACAAGCAGCGAAGAGGGCTCTAGAGTCACTCAGTCAAGAGGGGTAAGTCATGGTATTTTTAAGACAAATTGACGCGCATGGATTTAAATCCTTTGCAGATAAAGTCAATATAAAATTTGATAGTGGTGTGACAGCGGTAGTCGGACCGAACGGTAGTGGTAAAAGTAATATTACAGATGCTATTCGTTGGGTACTTGGTGAACAATCTGCACGCGTGATGCGCGGTGCTAAAATGGAGGACATTATTTTTGACGGAACAGACAACCGTCAGTCCATGGGTAGTGCTTCAGTAAGTTTAATCTTAGATAATACTGATAAAGTTCTTGGAGAAAAAGATGAAGTAATCATCACAAGAAAGCTTTATAGAAATGGTGATAGTGAATACTTTATCAATAATGAAAAATCTAAGTTAAGGGATATTACTGAACTCTTCATGGATTCAGGACTTGGTAAAAATGCTTATAATATTATCAGTCAAGGTCAGGTGGATGAAATACTTAAAGCAAAACCACTAGAGCGAAGAAAACTGATTGAAGAAGCAGCAGGCGTTATGAAGTATAAGTCTCGAAAGCTAGAGTCAGAAAAGAAACTGGACGATACTAGAGTCAACCTTTCAAGGGTCAATGATATTATTCAAGAAATTTCATCACGAGTGGAAAGACTGGAAAGAGAAAGTGCAATTGCAGAAGAATATTTAGCCTTAAAAGAGGAAATGACTGAATCTGATATAGAAGTCACTGTCTATGATACAGGGCTTCTATTAGAGCGTTTTGAGACCCTTCAAGCGGCTATTAAAACTGAGGAAGAGAAGTTAACAAATAACCGTGAACAACTTCAAGCGCTCTTAGAAAACCAAGAGCATCTCGGCGCACAAAGAGATGAGTTTGAGGGTCAAGTCAAAAATTTAAATGAGGACTTGTTAGAAGCTTCAAGAGCCTTAGAAAAAGTTGAAGGGCGAATCACTTTATTTGAAGAAAGAGAAACAAATAAAGAGTCCTTAAAAGAAGATTTGAATAAGCGCTTAAAAGATAGTCAAAAAGAAGTTGAGCGCTTAAGAGAAGAGTGCGATTTAGAAACTGATAAAAAAGATAATTTACTTGAGGAAGCGAGACGTTTATCTCAAAAGATTACTAATAAAAAACGTGAATTAAATGTGCTTGAATCCGGTGATGAATCGGACTTAGAATCCTTAAAAGATCAGTACTATCAATTGATGGTAGATAAGACTACTTTAGAAAACGATAAAAGACGTAATCAGGATCAGGCTGAAAAAACAGAAAGTAACATCACTTATAAAAAAGAACGTTTAAACAATCTCCAACTAGAAATCAATCGATTAAAAGAAGAGCATGATGAAGAATCTAAAAAAGGCACTGAAGTTAAAGCGGAATTGTTAGCTACAAGAAGTGACTATAAAGAGACTAAACTTCACTTGCAAAACATTAACAATGAATACGATCAAGCTAAAAGTGATTTTAATCGTGCGAATAACTTTATTTCGAACCAACAAGCCAAACTCGATATGCTGAAAAACATGGAAGATAACTATCAAGGTTACTATCCTGGAGTTCGTGCAGTCTTAAAAAACCAAGCACAAATCCCTGGTGTCATTGGAGCAGTCGGTGAACTTATTTCTACAACACCTGAATATATGACGGCTCTAGACACAGCACTAGGACAAGCGAGTCAAAATATCGTCATGGATGTCGAGCATAATGCGAGAGGTGCCATCAATTATTTAAAGAAACAAAAGCTCGGTTTTGCAACCTTCCTACCACTGGATACGATTCGTGAACGTCATCTATCTGTGGATATTGAACGTCAATTAGCATCTTCTGGTGTAGACTATCAAATTCTATCAGAAGTGACTGATATTGACCGTTCTTATAGAAGTGTCCTCTTACACCTTTTAAATACGACGGTTGTCGTTAAGGATTTGACAGATGCTTCGAATATTGCACGTCAAACCAATCAAAGGGTTAAGATTATTACTTTAAAAGGTGATATCATCATGCCTGGAGGTGCCATGAGTGGTGGTTCTAAAAACCGTAAGGGTTCCATCATGGACACTAAAAAGGAAATTCAAGAAATCACACTTAAAATCGAAGAGTATAAGAGTCAAACGAAACGTTTGAAAAACACTGTAGATACTTTAGGTGATGAAATCGCGTCTTATACAGTTCAGCTGTCAAAACTTGAAAGTAAAGGACAAGCCCTCGCAAAAGAGGATGAAGAAATTACTCAAACATTGCAGCGCTTAAGTCTGTCACTAGAAAACAGACAAGACACCATTGATGAATTGAATTTAGAGCTTTCTAACTTATCTGTTTCTGAAAGTCGAGAAGACCTCAATATGAAAATTGAAGACTTAACCAATCAGATGGCAGATATTCAGACTGAAATTAACATGATGAGTCGCTCTAAAGAAGATCAAGCTAAAGCCTTAGAATTGTTAAGAAACGAGATTCAAAGCTTAAATAATGATAAAATAAATAAAGATGCAGATATACGCTATACAACATCTTTACTTGAAAGACTTCATGAAAATCTAAAGACCAAGTCTTTAGAAGTGGACAAGGTAAATTCAGAACTAGACATGATCGATGATGATTTATCAAATCTCGATATCGATGACTTAAATGCTAATAAAGCATCGCTTAGTCAAACTGTAAATGACTTAGAAGTTCAACAAGAACACTTAGATGACAAACTAAGTAAGGTTAAAGAAGAAATACTTGTAAACACAGGTAAAGACACAGCACTAAGAGCAGAGATTGATGACAGTCAAAATAGTTTAAGAAGCCTATCGTCTGAGCGAGAAGGTATTGATACGCAAATCGAGAATAAGTTTGCCTATATTAGTGATAACTATAAGATGACTTATGAGCTGGCAAAAAGTAAGTATACCAACTTCGAAAATATCGATGATAAGAGACAAAAGATTCTTTTAAACAAGAAAAGTATCGAGGAACTCGGTTCAGTGAATCTAGGGGCCATCGATGAATTTAAGACAGTCAATGAGCGCTATACCTTCTTAAAAGAACAAGAAGATGATTTAATAGAAGCGAGACAAACCCTCTTAGATGTCATTTCAGAAATGGATATCGAAGTGTCAGAACGATTTGAAGAGACCTTCCTACAAGTGAACATTCACTTCCAAGACGTCTTTACAGAAATGTTCGGTGGGGGTAAGGCTGAGTTACGTCTGACAGATCCAGGCAACTACTTGGACTCAGGTATAGAAATATTCGCTCAACCTCCAGGTAAGAAGCTCGCAAGTTTATCGCTTCTTTCAGGTGGGGAACGTGCCTTAACAGCCATTAGTCTCTTATTTGCAGTCTTAAAAGTTAAGGTGAGTCCTTTTATCATCTTAGATGAAGTAGAGGCAGCCTTAGACGAAGCAAATGTGTTGAGATATGCAAAATACTTGAAAAAGCTCTCGGTGGACACGCAGTTTATCGTCATTACCCACCGAAAAGGTACCATGGAAGAAGCGGACCGCCTCTTCGGTGTGACCATGCAAGAACAAGGTGTAACGAAGATGATCAGTGTTGATTTGAAAAACTATAAAGATCCTGGAGTTAAAAGAGAGGAAGGCGCATAGATGGGAATTTTTGATCGTTTTAGACGTAAGAAAAAAAGTGTTGATGCAGAACCCGCATCTTTAGAAAGTCAGGCTGATAAACTTGATGATGGCCTGATAAGTTTAGATGAATTTGAAGAGTGGGAACAAGAACAACTCAGTTATAAATTCGAGCAAGGTCTAAAGAAAAGTAGAGACAAGTTCCAACAAGATATTAATGCTTTGATGTCGCGCTATAGAAAAGTCGATGAAGACTTTTTCGAAGCGCTAGAAGAAGTGCTCATCTCTGCTGACGTTGGTTTTAATACGGTTTTAGAACTGACTGAAGAGTTGAGACGTGAAGCTCAATTAAAAAATATTACAGAAACTAGTGATTTAAGAGAAACCATCGTTGAAAAAATGGTTGAAATCTATGAACGTAATGGCGAAAAATCTCAAGAGATGAACATTCAAGACAATGACTTAACGGTTGTTCTAATGGTTGGAGTCAACGGTGTTGGTAAGACAACATCTATTGGTAAACTTGCCTATAAATACACACAAGAAGGTAAAAAAGTCATGCTAGCCGCGGGTGATACTTTCCGTGCGGGTGCTATAAACCAACTTCAAGTGTGGGGCGACCGAGTTGGTGTGGATGTCATCAAACAAGCTGAAGGTTCAGATCCAGCAGCAGTCATGTTTGACGCAGTCAATGCTGCAAAAAAACGTGGGGCTGATATTTTATTTTGTGACACAGCTGGTAGACTACAAAATAAAGGCAACCTCATGAACGAGCTCGGTAAGATTAAAAAAGTCATTCAAAAAGTTGTACCAGATGCACCGCATGAAGTACTTTTAGTCTTAGATGCAACAACAGGTCAAAATGCCTTGAGTCAAGCTAAGGCTTTTAAAGAAGTTACAGATGTTTCGGGTATTATCCTATCTAAACTCGATGGTACGGCTAAAGGTGGTATCGTCTTAGCAATTAAAAATGAACTGGGTATACCAGTGAAATTTGTTGGTCTCGGTGAAAAACTTGATGATCTGCAGCCATTTGATGCTGAAAACTATGTCTACGGCTTATTTAGAGATATGATTGAGGACTCAAGTGAACTAGAAGAAGCACTTGAGGATGATTCAAATGACCAATGATTTAGAGCGCACAATGCGCATGAATTACCTCTATGATTTTTATCAAACGCTACTGACAGATAAACAACAAAAATATATAGAGTTATACTATCTTGAAGATTTTCAGTTCTCAGAAATTGCTGAAGAAATGGACGTGACACGTCAAGCAGTGTACGATAACTTGAAACGCTCTAGAGATCTATTAGAACATTACGAAGAAAATTTAGGTATGTATAAAAATTTTTATAAGCGCCTAGAACTTTATCAACAATTAAGAACAGACTTAGGTGACTTATCACCAAAAACTGAAGAGATTATCAGTAAATTAGAAGACTTAGATTAAGGAGGACACTGTAATGGCATTTGAAGGACTAGGTGAACGTCTGCAAGCCACAATGGACCGTATTAAAGGTAAAGGTAAAGTCACAGAATCAGACGTCAAAGTCATGATGCGTGAAGTTCGCTTAGCTTTACTAGAAGCAGACGTTAACTTTAAAGTAGTTAAACAATTCATTAATGATGTAAAAGAACGTGCCCTTGGCCAAGATGTCATGCAAAGTTTAACGCCAGGGCAACAAGTGATTAAGATTGTCCAAGAGGAATTAACTGCCTTAATGGGCGGTGAAAACCAGAAATTAAACTTAGCACAAAAACCACCTACAGTTATTATGATGGTGGGTCTACAAGGGGCAGGTAAAACGACTACAGCAGGGAAGCTTGCCCTTTACCTACGTAAACAATTCAATAAAAAGCCAATCTTAGTTGCAGGAGATATTTATCGTCCAGCAGCGATTGATCAATTAGAGACAGTCGGTAAGCAACTAGATATTCCAGTCTTTTCTTTAGGTGATCAAGTAAAGCCTGAAGAAATTGCAGAACGTGCACTAAAATATGCTAAAGAAGAACATTTAGACACAGTTATTGTCGATACAGCAGGTCGCTTGCACGTCGATGAAGTACTGATGAATGAATTAAAAAATGTTAAAGAGATTACAGAGCCTGATGAAATCATGCTCGTCGTTGACTCTATGACCGGTCAAGACGCTGTCAATGTCGCAGAGAGCTTCAATGACCTCCTCGACATCACAGGAGTGACCTTGACGAAACTTGACGGGGACACTCGTGGTGGGGCAGCTCTATCAATTCGTTCTGTGACTGAAAAACCGATTAAGTTTATCGGGGTTTCAGAGAAAATGGACGGTTTAGAAGCCTTCCACCCAGAAAGAATGGCTTCGAGAATTCTCGGTATGGGAGACGTTTTATCGATTATCGAAAAAGCGCAAAGTAATATCGATGAAGAAGAACAAAAAGCCTTAGAGAAAAAACTTAAGAACTCAAGCTTTACTCTAGATGACTTCTTAAGTCAGATGGATCAAGTGAAAACTTTAGGACCGCTTGATGAATTACTGAAGATGATGCCAGGGGCAAACAAGATCAAAGGTTTAGATAAAATGCAGTTCAGTGGTAAGGAAATCGACCACGTTCAAGCGATTATTCGTTCTATGACCTTAGAAGAAAGAGAGCATCCAGAAAAGCTCAATGCCAGTCGTAAAAAAAGAATTGCTAAAGGGTCAGGTCGTTCCTTACAGGAAATCAACCGCCTATTAAAACAGTTTAATGACATGAAGAAAATGATGAAACAAATGACCAATGGTAAGAAAAAAGGTAAAAATCCATTTGGTAACATGGGTCTGCCATTTTAATTTTAAGTATGTAAAGAAAAAACTCTTTACATGCTTGGAGTCATTTGTTATGATAAGAAAGTCGAAAAGAAGTACAGAGAGGAGTTTTCACACATGGCAGTAAAAATTAGATTAACTCGCATGGGTTCTAAAAGAAATCCTTTCTACCGTATCGTAGTTGCAGATGCACGTGCACCAAGAGATGGTAGAATTATCGAGCAAATCGGTTCATATAACCCGGTTTCTAAATCTGAAGATAACGTTGTTTTAGATAACGAAAAAGCACTTGATTGGATGCAAAAAGGCGCTAAACCAAGTGACACTGTAAGAAATATCTTCAAACAACGTGGCATCATGGAACAGCACCACAATGCTAAATACGGGAAATAATTCCCATGGACAAATTACTTCAAACAATTCTTGAACCGATGCTAGATTATCCGGAGGCGCTCGTCATTTCAAAAGATGAGACGCCTGACAAGATTTCTTACAAAATCAGCTTACATGAAGCTGATGCAGGACGTGTCATCGGCCGTGGAGGCCGTGTGATTAAAGCCATTCGCATCATCATGTCAACTGCTGAAAAAGATGCATCAAAGAAAGTGTTTGTTGATTTGCATTAAAAGACGCACTTTTTTAAAAGTGTGTCTTTTAATATTTTATAAGAGGTGTTCAACTTGAGCATTAAAATTGGTAAACTTGTAAATTTTCACGGCGTCAAAGGTGAAGTTAAAATACTAAGTGATTCGGACTTTTTAAAAGAACGCTTTGTTCCAGGGGTAAACGTTTCTATCAAAGGTCAAAGCTACACTATAAAATCTTATCGCACACATAAAAATTTCCACCTTCTAACTTTTGAAGGTGTCTCTAACATGAATGACATCTTGGATTTAAAAGGCGAAGATGTTTTTATCGATGAAGGCACAGATGACTTATCACTAGATGAGCATGAATTTCATGTTAAGGATATCATCGGGCTAACTGTTATCAACTTAGATGATAACAAAGAGCTAGGTAAAGTGACTGATGTGATGTTTACCGGTGCCAATGATGTCTGGGTGATCGAAGGCGATAAGGAATATTTAATTCCTTATATAGAACAAGTGGTTAAGACCGTTGATCTTCATGCTGGCATAGTTGAAATTACACCGCTTGAAGGACTGTTAGATTAATGGATATATATTATTTAACTTTATTTCCTGAAATGTATAAAGGTGTTTTAGGTTCTTCTATTTTAAAGCGTGCAGAAGATAAAGGGATTGTGAATTATCACATGATAAACTTCCGTGATTTCTCACATAATAAGCATAACAAAGTCGATGATTATCCCTATGGCGGCGGCGCCGGAATGGTGCTAAAACCCGAACCTGTCTTTGAAGCGATGGACTCACTAAAGCTAGATAATAAGCGTGTGATCCTCATGTGTCCACAAGGACAACCCTTCAATCAAAAACTTGCTGAAGAGTTAGCAGAAGAAGAGAATATTGTCTTTATCAATGGGCATTATGAAGGTTATGATGAGCGTATCCGTAGCTTAGTAACAGATGAAGTCTCTATTGGAGACTACGTCTTAACTGGTGGAGAACTTGCGTCAATGGCTATGACAGATGCAATTGTTCGCTTAATCCCAGATGTCTTAAGCAATGAAAAAAGTCACCAAGAAGACTCTTTTTCAACTGGCCTCTTAGAACACCCGCACTACACTAGACCGAGAGAATACCGAGGCATGAAAGTGCCCGATGTCCTCCTGTCAGGAAATCACAAATTAATTGAAGAATGGCGCTATGAACAAAGCTTAAAACGCACAAGAGAGAGACGACCAGACTTACTAGAAGACTAGGTAAGGAAAGTTAAAGAACTTGTAAAAAGTGATTGAATGGTCGTTCTTTATATGGTAATATAATACGAGTGTAAATACACGTAAATATCACAATCATCCGCTGTCAAAGTTCGTCGGCAAGATAATTGGAAGAATGGAGAAGAGATATTATGTCACAAGAATTATTAAATTCTATTGTCAAAGATCAGTTAAGAACTGATATTCCTGAATTCAAAGCAGGAGACTCAGTAAAAGTTCATGTACGTATCGTTGAGGGAGACCGCGAAAGAATCCAGCTATTCGAAGGTGTTGTAATCAAACGCCGCGGTGGTGGAATCTCAGAAACATTTACAGTTCGTAAGATTTCTTACGGAGTTGGTGTTGAACGTACTTTCCCAATTCACACGCCTAAAATCGAAAAAATTGAAGTATCACGTCGCGGACGCGTACGTCGTGCTAAACTTTACTACCTACGTAACCTACGTGGTAAAGCTGCGCGTATTAGAGAAATCCGCTAATCGCATATTCGTAATCAAACCGAACCCTTTGAGGTTCGGTTTTTTTGTATTTTAAATCTGGATTTGTGTTAATTAATGTTGTATAAATGATGTGTAAATGATAATTGGAGGTTAACAATGTTCCTGACAAATCGTCATCCCCCTGAGCAACTACTTCAACTTAAAGCCCTATCCCATCGCACATCATTAGGCGATAAAAATCATCAACAACTCGAAAGATTATCTTTAGGTTACCAAGGCGAATGCTTATATGACCGGGTTTTTACTGAAGTTGGCCATGAAAATTTACATATTTACAGAGATATCTATCTAAAAGTAGAAGACAGCACCACCCAATATGACACATTAATCATCACTGACCAAGGTGTCATTGTTAATGAAATTAAAAATTTTAAAGGTACCTATACGGTATCAGAAGGAAGCTGGGCACTTGGCGACTTTGTCCTTCCCGACGATCCCTTTGCCCAGCTCAGACGTGCCATTGGTAAATTAAGACGACTATCAAACCTGTCCGATTTAAATTTTAAGGTTTCTGGTAAGTTAATATTTCCTAATGAAGAATGCACCTTAATTATTAACGACGAGAAATTAAAAGAAAACATCATTATCAGAAGTAATTTACGTAGATATTTTGAGAGGTTTAAACAAAGTTACTCTAGCAATTATGCCAGTGCAATTTCGAATGTGATTAGTGAACATATTGTCGAGAACCCTTATTTAAAAGAGGGAGTTGCTTTCGATGATATTCGACACGGCTTATATTGTGAAGCCTGTCGCACCTTTGACTTGTCGACAGAACGATATCATCTCAGATGTTTATCATGTGGCACTATAGAAACGAAAGAAACACACTTAATTCGTGCCATCAGTGACTTTAAGTATCTATTTGGAAAGCTGCCATTAACGACTGAAAAAATGATGAGATTTACCGGTGGTCAAATTAGTAAGAGGACAGTTCAGAGAGTACTAGACAAGTATTGTGACCGTCACGGAATAAGTAAATCATCAACTTACACCTTTAAATACTATGATTTTAATGAAGCGATGAAACATGAAGGGGTAAAAAGGCGCTATAAAGATCATTTATTAAAATAAGTGATGATTGCGCGTCATCGAGGAATCGACGACGTCACACAAACAGCTTTGCGTGCCATCGAGAAACTGACGACGTCACAGAAATGGATTTGCGTGCCATCGAGAAATTGACGACGTCACACAAACGGCTTTGTGTGCCATCGAAGAATTGACGACGTCACACAAACGGCTTTGCGTGCCATCGAGAAATTGACGACGTCACACAAACAGCTTTGCGTGCCATCGAAATTCCGACGGTGTCCGATAAAGGCAGATATCAGCCATCGAATTTCAAACAAGTTCCATCATCCCCTCAAAAAATGATAAAATTAAAGGTAAGTGACAAAGAACACGGAGGGAAAATATATGTCTATCAACTGGTTCCCAGGCCATATGGCAAAGGCACGAAGACAAATTGAAGAAAGTTTAAAAAAAGTAGATGTAGTGATTGAAATATTAGATGCTCGCATTCCGCTGGCATCAAAAAATCCTATGTTAGATCACGTTATCGGTGACAAACCGAGAGTGGTCATTTTAAATAAAAAGGATATGGCGAGTCAGAGCGAAACTGACAAGTGGTTAAATCATTTGAAGAGACAAGGGGTTTATCCTGCTGCGGTGAATGGTAAGGAGCCAAATATTCTAAAGAAAATAGAAGCGCCTGTCGTAGAAGCGACTAGAGAGATCTTTGAGAGAATGGAGAAAAAAGGCATTAATCCACGTGCCATTAGAGCAATGATTGTCGGCATTCCAAACGTTGGTAAGTCTACAATCATCAATAATATTGCTAAGAGAAAAGTGGCCAAAACCGGTAATACTCCGGGTGTGACTAAGGCTCAACAATGGATCAAAGCAGGTACTAAAATGGAGCTTCTAGATACGCCAGGTGTACTGTGGCCAAAATTCGAAGATCCAGAAATCGGTCTAAAATTATCACTGACAGGGGCAATAAAAGACAATGTCGTTAACTTAGACGAAGTTGCAATTTTTGCACTTAAATTCATGCAAGAGCATCACCTTGCAGAACTAAATAAATTTTACAATATCAATATCGACTCAACGACTGAGATTGTTGACATATTCGATGCCATTGGAAACTCTAGAGGTTTCAAGATGAGCGGCAATGAAATCGACTATGAACGTGTAACAGAGAAGGTAATCTACGACACCAGAGATGCTAAAATCGGCCAACTAACTTTCGATTTAGCTGAGGAGATATAAAACTATGAAAGTTTCAGATATAAAAATAAAGATTAACGAGATAAAAAACCTAGACGATTTAAAGTCATCTCCATTCCAAGATGATCAGCGCACAGGGGTTAAAAACGCGCTTAAATCAAGGGCGCGCCAGCTTCAAAAAGAAGTAGATTTAATTGAAAAATATAAGAACATGATGATTTACGAAAACGAACATTATGGAAAAGTAATTGCAGGCATCGATGAAGCAGGGCGAGGTCCGCTTGCTGGGGAAGTTGTTGCTGCAGCTGTAATTTTGCCCTTAGACCATGATTTTTTGGGCTTAGACGATTCCAAAAAAATACCGGCTAAACGCCGGGACACGCTCCGCCAAGAAATTTTAGCCTATGCTGATGTCGGTCTTGGCGTCGCGACCCCTGAAGAAATCGATCGCTACAATATCTATGAAGCAACAAAACTCGCTATGAAAAGGGCAGTTGACCAACTTTCAGTTAAGCCAGACCATCTCTTAATCGATGCGATGACTTTAGATAATGGAATCGCACAAACTTCAGTCATCAAAGGTGATGCCAAATCAAATTCAATTGCAGCAGCTTCTATTATTGCTAAGACTACAAGGGATGCTTTGATGACTAAATATGGTGAAGAATATCCAGGATATGGTTTTGAACAACATATGGGTTACGGTACTAAAAACCATCTTATAGCATTAGAAGAATACGGTATTACGCCACTTCATAGAAAGTCTTTTGAACCGATTAAGAGTAAGTTTTTATAATGGTTTAGGTCATTTCTAATTAGAGTTACTTATTACATCATTTAATTTTATAGTGAAGATATACAAGTTTACATTCAAGTTCATGTTTCATATAATTAATTTGTAAGCTTTATAAAAGTCTTAGGAGGAAAACCATGAATATCCATGAGTATCAAGGTAAAGAAATTTTTCGCTCAATGGGTGTAAACGTACCGGATGGTGGCGTTGCTCTTACACCAGATGAAGCAGTTGAAGTTGCAAAAACACTTGATTCAGATGTCTATGTAGTAAAAGCTCAAATCCACGCAGGTGGTCGTGGTAAAGCTGGCGGTGTTAAGATTGCTAAATCTTTAGATGAAGTTAAAGAATATGCTGAGGAATTACTTGGCAAAGTTCTAGTGACTCATCAAAATGGTCCAGACGGAACTGAAATCAAGCGTCTTCTTATCGAAGAAGGTTGCGATATCGACAGTGAATACTACTTAGGTTTCGTTATTGACCGCGCGACAAACCGCGTCACTTTAATGGGGTCTGAAGAAGGCGGAACTGAAATTGAAGAAGTAGCAGAAAAAACTCCTGAAAAGATTTTCAAAGAAGTCATCGATCCAGCAGTCGGATTACTACCTTTCCAAGCGAAGAGACTCGCTTTTAATATTAATATTCCAACTGCATCTGTAAACAAAGCAGCTAAATTAATGCTATCTCTATACGATGTATTTATTTCTAAAGATGCATCAATTATGGAAATTAACCCACTTGTAACTACAGGTGAAGGTGAAGTTATTGCCTTAGATGCTAAGGTTAACTTTGATGCTAACGCACTTTACAGACACAAAGATGTCGTTGAATTACGTGACTTCGATGAAGAAGATGAAAAAGAAATCGAAGCGTCTAAACATGATCTTGCTTACATCGCACTTGATGGTAACATCGGTTGCATGGTAAACGGTGCAGGTCTTGCAATGGCGACTATGGATACAATTAACCACTTCGGCGGTAAACCTGCTAACTTCCTAGATGTAGGGGGCGGCGCGACAGCTGAGAAGGTTACAGAAGCATTCAAATTGATCTTAAGTGACCAATCAGTTGAAGGAATTTTTGTTAACATCTTTGGTGGAATCATGCGTTGTGATGTCATCGCACAAGGTGTTGTAGAAGCAGTAAATAATGTTGGTTTAGAAATTCCTTTAGTTGTACGCTTAGAAGGTACAAACGTTGAAGAAGGTAAGAAAATTCTTGCAGACTCTGGTCTTGCAATTACTCCAGCTAGCACTATGGCTGAAGGTGCCGAAAAAATTATTGCTGCAGTTAATGAAAATAAATAGTAACGGAGGAATATATAGTGGCTGTATTTGTCGATAAAGATACGAAAGTAATCGTCCAAGGTATTACAGGTTCAACAGCTATGTTCCATACAAAGCAAATGCTTGAGTATGGAACTCAGATCGTGGCAGGTGTCACACCAGGTAAAGCTGGTCAAGAAGTTGAAGGCGTACCTGTTTTTAACACAGTTGAAGAAGCGAAAAAAGAAACTGGTGCAACAGTATCAGTTGTCTACGTTCCAGCACCATTTGCTGCGGACTCAATCATGGAAGCAGCAGATGCTGAGTTAGAACTTGTTATTTGTATCACTGAGCATATTCCTGTTTTAGACATGGTCAAAGTAGTCCGTTATTTAGAAGATAAAAATACTCGTCTAATCGGACCAAACTGCCCAGGTGTTATCACTGCAGATGAAACTAAGATCGGTATCATGCCTGGATATATTCACAAAAAAGGTCATGTTGGTGTCGTTTCACGCTCTGGTACTTTAACTTACGAAGCGGTTCACCAATTAACTGAAGAAGGCGTTGGTCAAACAACAGCTGTTGGTATCGGTGGGGACCCTGTTAACGGAACAAACTTCATCGATGTGCTAAAAGCTTTCAATGAAGATCCTGACACATATGCAGTAGTCATGATCGGTGAAATCGGTGGTACTGCAGAAGAAGAAGCAGCAGAATGGGTTCGTGATAACATGACTAAACCTGTTGTTGGCTTCATCGGTGGACAAACTGCACCTCCAGGAAAACGTATGGGCCATGCTGGTGCGATTATTTCTGGTGGTAAAGGAACTGCAGATGAAAAAATTCGCATTATGAATGAATGTGGAATTGAAACTGCAGACACACCATCTGAAATTGGAGAAACATTAATTAACCGTATTAAAAAAGAAGACGGTTTATATGAAAAATGTCTCACTGTAAAATAAATGTATTGAAAAACGTTTAAGTGATAAAAAAGCGACAATCTGACGTCAGATTGTCGCTCTTTTTTGTATGTTTTTACCATCATTATTAATGGAATTGAAATGTGTCTTGATCCATTTTCTTCATATAATAGATATATAAATATAGGGAGGCTTAAAGATGGATCTCTTACTTTTATCGTTTGCGGGTGTGACAGCTAAAGAGTATTTAATTTTGAAAAATGGCGAGGCAATCACACCAAATTTAGAAAAGAAATTAGCGCTTTATAAAAATTTAAGCCGTCAAGAAATTCTTGCTTTGTTAGAAAGAAAAAATGTAGGTTTTATTACCTATCAACATGAATTTTATCCATCCTTATTAAAGGAGATTTATGATTTTCCTTACCTTCTATATTACAGGGGCAAGCTTGAACTTTTAAAGACGGATATGCTCGGTGTTGTTGGGAGTAGAAAGGCGAGTCTCTACAGTGAAAAAGCACTACAAACTATCTTTCCTGACTTAAATAAAATTACCATTATTTCAGGTCTTGCTTACGGTGCAGATGAGTTTGCACATAAGACTGCTATGGAGGTTGGTCTAGCGACTATTGGCGTCCTTGCTTTTGGTCATGACACTCACTATCCAAAGTCGACCTTCAAAGTTAGAAATGACCTGGAAAAGTCTCAGTTAACAATCAGTGAATATCCGCCTCATACACAATTAAGTAAGTGGAGATTCATTGCACGTAATCGTATTATTGCAGGGGCAAGTCGAGGTGTATTAGTGACAGAGGCCGAAGCAAAAAGTGGTTCGCTCGTTACTTTAGACATGGCTTTAGATGAAAATAGAAATGGGTATTGTCTACCTGGAAATATAACTTCTTCCTTATCAACTGGTACAAATTCAAGGCTAAAAGAAGGTGCAACTTTAGTAACTTCTGCTAGTGAAATCATGCAAGATTATATTTGATTTTTTATAAAGAAAAATAAAGAAAAGTTTATTTTCATTGACAAAGTAAAATTTGACTGTGTATCATTTGGTCTTGAACAGAACTTGTGAATGGGGGACAAAAGAGTGGCAGACAATTTAGTGATTGTGGAATCACCTGCAAAAGCAAAGACAATTGAAAAGTACCTCGGTAAAAGATATAAAGTCGTTGCTTCTATGGGTCACGTTAGAGACCTACCAAGGAGCCAGACTGGCATTGATACTGAAAACAATTATGAACCAAAATATATTACGATTCGCGGTAAAGGACCTTTACTGAAAGAATTAAAAAAAGAAGCGAAGAAAGCAAAAAAAGTATTTCTCGCAAGTGACCCCGATAGAGAGGGTGAAGCTATTGCTTGGCACTTAAGTCATGCGCTAGGACCGGATAATGACTACTACCGGGTCGTCTTTAACGAGATTACTAAAGATGCGGTTAAAGATAGCTTTAAATCACCTAGTGAAATTGATATGCAGTTGGTGGACGCTCAACAAGCACGTCGTATTCTAGACCGCTTAGTGGGCTATAACATTTCACCAGTACTATGGAAGAAAGTTAAGAAAGGCTTATCAGCTGGACGTGTTCAATCAGTTGCCTTGAAGCTCATCATTGACCGTGAAAATGAAATTCGTAACTTTGTACCCGAAGAATACTGGTCAATCGAAGGCACATTTAAAACGGGTCGTTCAAAGTTTACTGGTAAATTTAACAAGCTCAAAAGCGATAAACAAAAGACTAAGCTAAGTTCAAAAAAAGATGTAGACAAGGTCATGGCACAAATAAAAGGTAATGAATTTTCTATAGATAAGGTCGAGAAAAAAGAGAAAAAACGCTACCCAGCACAACCATTTACAACGTCTTCCCTACAACAAGAAGCAGCAAGAAAGCTAAACTTCAAAGCTCGTAAAACGATGATGCTCGCTCAACAATTATATGAAGGTATCGACATTAAAAAAGAAGGTACTGTCGGTTTAATTACCTATATGAGAACAGACTCAACTCGTATTTCAGATACTGCTAAAACTGAAGTCTTTAAACTAATAGAAGAAAATTATGGTAAAGAGTATCTCGGTGGACAAAAAGCTAAAAAAGCGGATCAAGACGCTCATGAAGCAGTTAGACCAACATCAGCTAACCGTACACCGGAAAATATGAAGCAGTATTTATCACGTGATCAACACAGATTATATAAATTGATTTGGGATCGTTTTGTAGCAAGTCAAATGGCACCTGCAGTTTTAGATACTGTAAAAGTTGATCTAAGTAATAACGATGTGCTCTTTAGAAGTACAGGCCAAACAATTAAATTTAAAGGTTTTATGTCTATATATATAGAAGGAACTGACGATGCTGAAGATGATTTAAATAGTCGTTTACCAGAAATGACTGAAGGTGAGAATGTAACATCAGAAAAAATCGAACCCAATCAGCATTTCACTCAGCCACCGCCACGCTTTACAGAGGCGAGACTAGTCAAGACGCTTGAAGAATCCGGAATCGGTCGTCCATCTACTTACGCACCTACAATTGATACCATTCAAAAACGTAACTATGTCCGCATGGACCAAAAGCGTTTTATCCCAACAGAGATTGGTGAAATTGTAAACGAACAAGTTGTTGACTACTTCCCAGATATCATCGATATTGATTTTACTCGTCACATGGAAGAAAACCTCGATGCTGTAGCAGAAGGTGAAAAAGAGTGGCGTCAAGTTATCGATGAGTTCTATAAAGGCTTTGAACCTCAAGTTGAAAAAGCGGAAGAAGAAATGGAAAAAATCGAAATTAAAGATGAACCAGTCGGTGAAGATTGCGAAAAATGTGGTTCACCTATGGTTTATAAAATGGGACGTTATGGTAAATTCATGGCATGCTCAAATTTCCCAGAGTGCCGTAATACGAAAGCAATTGTAAAATCCATTGGAGTCACTTGCCCAACTTGTAAAGAAGGCGATATCGTTGAAAGAAAATCAAAACGTGGTCGAATCTTTTACGGTTGTGATAAGTATCCAGATTGCGACTTTGTTTCTTGGGACCGCCCAATTGGCCGCAATTGTCCTAAATGTGATCACTATTTAGTCGAGAAGAAAAAAGGACAAAAAGCGCAAGTTAAATGTACAAATTGTGATTATACAGAAGAAGCAAACTAAGCTCGTTCAATCTAGGAATCTTGATTCACTTGAGATTTCTAGATTTTTTTATTTCTGACTAGAAAAGTCAAATAAAACAAAGTGGAAAATACAAATTGTCTATGTTTGTGACTGAATTATAAATATTTGTACAATTTCGTGCAATTTATCCTCAAATAGTTTAAAATAACTAATGGAATTCATAGGGAGTATACAGCTTATATTATTTGGCTATATATTCACAATTGTGATAAAATTCAGATAAAGTAAGAAGGTGGTTACCATATATGTAAGTGACTTTCTTAGGATGCTAGAGTATCAACGAAATTTTTCATCACATACACTTAGAAGTTATGATCATGACATTCATGAATTCATAACTTTTTTAAAGACTGAAAGTTTAACGGTTGGAGAATTTAAATATACTGATGCTAGAAATTACTTAGCGATGTTATATGATCGAGGATTAAAAAAATCAACAGTATCCCGTAAAATTTCAACTTTGAGAAGTTATTATCATTATCTAGTTGATCGGAAAAAACTTGATTCGAATCCATTCGTCAATTTGCCTTTCCCTAAAAAGGAAAGCAGCTTGCCAGATTTTTTATATGACAATGAAATCAATGCTTTATTTGATAGTCTAGACAAAAATCATCCGATGTATGTCAGAGATAGGGCAATTCTTGAATTATTATATGCAACTGGCATGCGGGCAAGTGAAATGATTAATATAAAAAAAACAGATTTCGATTTTACTGTTCAAGTTGTTAGGGTATTAGGAAAAGGTAGGAAGTGGAGAGTCGTGCCTTTTAATGACCATGCGAGTCGTGCTTTAATAGACTATCTAGATAAGTACGACACAAAGCTCGATGATGATTCACCGATCTGGCTAAATGCAAGAGGCGAGCATTTAACAGTGCGTGGCCTACGCCATATTCTTGATATGGTAGTTAAAAGAAGTGCGCTGCATTTAGATATTCATCCGCATACCTTTAGACATACATTTGCAACACACATGTTAAATAATGGTGCTGACTTAAGGGCTGTCCAAGATTTACTTGGACATGAGTCTTTATCAACAACTCAGCGCTATACTCATGTCACAACTGAACAGATGAGAGAAACATATTTAAAGGCCCATCCGGCTAATAAGAAGAGGGGACACAAATGACAACGATATTTGCCGTAAAACATAAAGGAGAAATGGCAATGGCAGGTGATGGTCAAGTGACACTTGGTAATCAGGTCGTCATGAAACACACTGCTAGAAAAGTTAGACGTCTGTTTAACGATAAAGTCATTACTGGTTTTGCAGGAAGTGTAGCAGATGCTTTTACACTGTCAGAGAAATTTGAAGCGAATCTTTACGAATATAATGGCAACCTCCAAAGAGCAGCAGTAGAGCTTGCCAAAGAATGGCGTGGAGATAAGATGCTGAGACAACTTGAAGCGATGCTCATCGTCATGGACCAAGATAATTTATTGCTCGTCTCAGGTACAGGTGAAGTGATTGAACCTGACGATGGAATTCTTGCCATTGGTTCAGGTGGTAACTATGCCTTAGCTGCAGGTCGGGCACTTGTTAAGCACGGCGGAGACTTAAATGCAAAAGACATCGCAGAAGAAAGCTTAAGACTGGCAAGTGAAATTTGTGTATTCACAAATAGCAATATAATTGTAGAGACAATCGATTAAATATAAAGGTGAGATATATGTCTAATAAAAACCTTTCTCCAAAGGAAATAACGACACTTTTAGATGAAAGTATCATCGGACAAAGTGAAGCTAAGAAAAAAGTCGCTATCGCTATGCAGAACCGTTATAGAAGAATGAAGTTGGAAGATGATTTAAAAGAAGAAGTGATTCCGAAGAACATTTTAATGATCGGACCAACTGGTGTTGGTAAAACCGAAATTGCACGTCGTATTGCTAAAATCACCGGCAGTCCTTACACCAAAGTAGAAGCAACTAAGTACACGGAGGTCGGTTATGTTGGCCGCGATGTAGAATCTATGGTGAGAGATTTAGTCGAAGCTTCAGTTAGAATGGTCAAGGATCAAAAGAAAAAAGAAGTTGAAGATGATGCTTTAAACTTAGCTAATGAACGCCTAGTGACTTTATTAGCACCAGGTAAAAAGGTAAAAAAACCAGCGTCAAACAATCCTTTTGAAATGCTGATGAACCAGAGTAAACCAGAAGAAGTCGAAGAGGTGGATGATACTGTTCGCACTAAGCGAAAAGACATCAAATCTCAACTCGAAAATGGTCAGCTCGAAAATGAAAAAGTAACGATTGAAGTAACTGAACAAGGTAATCAACTCGGCATGATGATGCCAGGTATGGATAATAATGGTATGGGAGATATGCTTCAAAACCTAATGCCTAAGAAAAAACATAAACGTACCATGACAGTTAAAAAAGCGCGTCAATATTTAAAAGATGAAGAAGCAGAAAAACTCATCGATCTAGATAATGTTAACGATGAAGCGATTGAACTCGCTGAAATGACAGGAATTATTTTTATCGATGAGATAGATAAGATCGCTAAGAGTAGTCAACACTCAGGAGATGTGTCTCGTGAAGGTGTACAAAGAGATATTCTACCGATTGTAGAGGGCTCTCAAGTGCAAACGAAGTACGGCACCATTAAAACAGATTATATTCTCTTTATCGGTGCAGGTGCTTTCCATGTGAGTAAACCAAGTGATCTTATTCCTGAACTGCAAGGGCGTTTTCCACTAAGAGTAGAGCTCGATAAGCTTAAAGCTGAGGACTTTGAACGCATTCTAAAAGAACCGAAGTTTTCACTGTTAGAGCAGTATAAAGCACTACTTGCAACGGAAGAAGTCAGCGTGACCTTTACGGATGAAGCTATTCACACATTAGCTGAAATTGCTTACCAGGTGAATAGTACAAATGATGACATTGGTGCAAGACGACTGCATACGATTTTAGAAACTTTACTAGAAGAGCTACTGTTTGAAGCGAGCAATATGCAAGGTGCACACGTTGAAATAACAAAACAATATGTAGATTCTAAATTAGCCCATATCTCAACAGATAAAAACTTAAGCGAATTTATTTTATAAAAAATTAGGAGTGACCATTATGGCCAGTTTATTACAGAAAACAAGAGAAATTAACAATTTAATTCAGTCGAGTTCTACAATCAAAGTAGATTTTGAAGAAGTAGCAGACAAGGTAAGTCGCGTTTTAGAATGTAATGCTTTTATCGTCTCAAAGCGAGGTAAACTTCTTGGAATTGGACAAGTAGAAGCGATTGAAAACGATCGTATTGTTAAAATGTTTGAAAACAGACAGTTTCCTGAAGAATATGTTAGTCAGATTATGCGTCTAACAGAAACACGTGAAAACATTGCATTTGAAGATGAGCTTACTATTTTCCCAACAGAAGATTCTTACCAGGATTCTGAGACATGTATCGTTCCTATTTACGGTGGGGGTAACCGCCTTGGAACTTTAATACTTGGGCGTAGCGAAACTGAATTCTCAGAAGATGACCTAGTACTTGCAGAATATACTGCAACAGTAGTAGGTATGGAAATCTTGAGAGAGAAAAATGATGAAGTAGAACAAAAAGCACGCGATAAGGCGAGCATTGCTATGGCGATTCGTTCTTTATCATATTCTGAAAGAGAAGCAATTGAACACATTTTTGATGAACTAGATGCAGACGAAGGTCTACTCGTTGCTTCTAAAATTGCAGACCGTGTTGGTATTACACGTTCAGTAATTGTAAATGCGTTACGTAAATTAGAAAGTGCAGGGGTTATCGAATCACGTTCACTTGGTATGAAAGGAACTTTCATCAAAGTGAAAAAAGAAGACTTCTTACCAGAGCTTAGAAAAGAAAGCTAAGCTTGCAAAGTAATTTTCAATATGTTATAGTTTAAAACGGTCAAAGGACCAAATACGCACAATTTTGTAGGGGTTTAACCGGTGCCTATATGGTGGTTAAACAGCGCGAAATTGGAGGTATAAAACCAGAGGAGGAAACAAACATGGCAGTAATTACTATGAAACAATTGCTTGAAGCTGGTGTACACTTCGGACACCAAACGCGTCGTTGGAACCCTAAGATGTCTAAATACATCTTTACGGAACGTAACGGTATCTACATTATCGACTTACAAAAAACAGTTAAGAAGGTTGCGGAAGCATACGATTTCGTAAAATCTGTTTCTGAAGAAGGCGGACAAGTCTTGTTCGTTGGTACTAAGAAACAAGCACAAGATGCTATCAAAGAAGAAGCAGAACGTGCTGGACAACTTTACGTTAACCAACGTTGGTTAGGTGGTATTTTAACTAACTACCAAACAATTAACAAACGTATTAAGAGAATTTCTGAAATTGAAAAAATGGAAGCAGATGGCATCTTTGATGTACTTCCTAAAAAAGAAGTTGTTGAACTTCGTAAAGAATACGCACGCTTGAACAAATTCCTAGGCGGAATTCGTGACATGAAGAAAATGCCAAGTGCTATTTTCATCGTTGACCCACGTAAAGAGCGTAACGCGATCGCTGAAGCTAAGAAATTAAACATTCCTATCGTTGCGATGGTTGATACTAACTGTGATCCAGATGAGGTTGACTACGTAATCCCTGCTAACGACGATGCAATTCGTGCGGTTAGATTAATGACTAGCAAAATGGCAGATGCTGTTTTAGAAGGTCAACGTGGTATCTCTGATGAAGAAGTTGCAGAAGAACAAAACATCGATCTAACAGAAGAAGCTTCAACTGAGACTTCAGAAGATAACGAGTAATATTTAAGACAATCTTGGTGATAAGCGTTAAAACTTATCACCTTTTTTTAAACAAAGTTATGGAGGACTGAGAACATGGCTATTTCAGCAAAATTAGTAAAAGAATTACGTGAAAAAACTGGCGCAGGTATGATGGATTGTAAAAAAGCTCTAGTTGAAACTGATGGCGACATCGACAAAGCGATTGACTACCTACGTGAAAACGGTATTGCTAAAGCAGCTAAAAAAGCAGACCGTATCGCAGCAGAAGGTGTAGTTTACATCACTTCTGAAGGTAACGAAGCTGTAATCGTTGAAATCAACTCTGAAACTGACTTCGTTGCAAGAAACGAAAGTTTCCAAGAATTAGTTAAAACTATTGCATCACACATCCTTAATACAAAACCTGCAAGTGTAGAAGAATTGTATGAATCAGAAGTTGACGGTGAATCTGTTACTTCATTAATGAATAATGCAGTTGCTACAATTGGTGAAAAATTAAGCATCAGACGTTTTGCAGTTGAAACTAAGACTGACAACGGTGCTTTCGGTCAGTACATGCACATGGGTGGACGTATTGGTGTACTTACAGTTGTTGAAGGTACAACTGATGAGAATGTTGCTAAAGACGTTGCTATGCACGCAGCAGCATTAAACCCTAAATATGTATCACGCGATCAAGTTGATCCTGCTGAATTAGATCACGAACGTGAAGTATTACGTCAGCAAGCACTTAACGAAGGAAAACCAGAAAAAATCGTTGATAAAATGGTTGAAGGTAGAATTCGTAAGTACTTAGAAGAAATTTGCATTGTAGATCAGCCATTTGTTAAAGATTCTGATCAAACTGTACAGCAGTACCTAGACACTAAAGATGCTAAACTTGTTAACTTTGTTCGTTTCGAACTAGGTGAAGGTATGGAAAAACGTGAAGAAAACTTCGCTGATGAAGTACTAGGTCAAGTTAAAAAATAAGTTTTAAAAAAGACACTTCGGTGTCTTTTTTTCTAAGATAATTTCATAAGAAAAGGATTGAAACACATGGCTGAAACTTCAAAATTTAAACGCGTTGTCCTAAAGCTAAGTGGTGAAGCACTAGCGGGCGATGATGGCTTTGGTATCAACCCTGTTGTCATTAAAAATATTGCAAAACAGGTATCAGAAGCTGAAAAACTTGGTGTTGAAATGGCGATTATTGTCGGTGGTGGCAATATATGGCGAGGTAAAATAGGAAGTGACTTAGGTATGGACCGCGGTACAGCTGACTATATGGGCATGCTTGCGACGGTCATGAACTCACTTGCACTTCAAGATAGCCTTGAACAACTCGGACATGAAACAAGAGTGTTAACGTCTATTGAAATGAAACAAGTTGCAGAGCCGTATATTAGAAGACGTGCAATCCGTCATCTAGAAAAAGGCCGTGTTGTGATCTTTGCTGCTGGAATTGGTAATCCATACTTCTCAACTGATACGACCGCTGCACTACGTGCGGCTGAAGTTGAAGCTGATGTTATTCTAATGGGCAAAAACAATGTTGATGGCGTCTATTCTGCAGATCCTAAGACGGATAAAAATGCAGTGAAATACGAATCATTAACTTACATGGAAATGCTTCAGAATAATTTACAAGTGATGGATTCAACTGCATCTTCCTTCTGTATGGACAACAACATTCCACTTGTGGTATTTTCAATTACAGAAGATGGTAATATTAAACGTGCTGTATCCGGTGAAACAATCGGTACCACAATTACAAAATAATAGGAGAAGATTTTTCTATGAGTGATGCTGTATTAAAAACAACTGAGCAAAAAATGTCTAAATCTATCGAAAGTTTGCAAAGAGAATTGGCTGGGATCCGTACAGGTGCTGCCAACTCAAGTATGCTTGATAGAGTAACAGTAAATTATTACGGAGCAGATACTCCAATCAATCAGCTTGCAAGTATTTCTGTACCTGAAGCTCGTATGTTAGTCGTTCAGCCTTATGACAAAGGATCTGTTGATGACGTCTTAAAAGCAATCCAAATTGCAGACTTAGGCGTTAACCCTACAAGTGATGGAACTTTAATCAGAATTACAGTACCACAACTGACTGAAGATCGTCGTAAGGAATTTGTTAAAGATGCACGTAAGGAAGGCGAAACTGCAAAAGTTGCCATCCGTAATGTCCGTCGTGACTCTAACGATGACTTAAAAGCCGAAGAGAAAGCAGGGAATATCTCAGAAGATGAACTGCGTAATTTAACAGATGATGTTCAAAAATTAACTGATAAATTTATCGCACAAGTAGATAGCTTATGCGACGATAAAGAAAAAGATATCCTAGAAGTTTAAAGTAGAAACAGGTAAGGGGACTTACCTGTTTTTTTATTATACATATATGTTAAAATTAATTAATCGAAGAAAAGATCATTATACATATACATAGACGGCACGGAGGATTGTCATGTTTAAAGCCACAAAAAGTCAAACTGTAAATACGAGACCATTACCAAAGCATATTGCAATCATTATGGATGGTAATGGTAGATATGCACAATTAAGAGGTTTGCCTCGTATCAAGGGACATTATGAAGGAATGCAAAATGTTAAAAGCATTGTCAGGCATCTATCGAACTTAGATGTAAAATATTTAACACTTTATGCATTTTCAACAGAAAACTGGTCAAGGCCTTCAAGTGAGGTCAAGTACCTACTTAAGTTACCGACGGATTTCCTCGGCACATTTTTACCTGAATTGATGGAGAAAAATGTTAAGGTGACAACCATTGGGCATTTCAATGACCTGCCAAAGCATACTAAAAAAGCAGTTCAAACCGCCATTGATCGAACGAAAGATAATACGGGATTGAATTTAATTTTCGCCTTGAACTATGGTGCGAGAGATGAAATCCAGTGGGCGATAAAAAACATCGTTAAAGATGCTAAAGCTGGACGAATTGATGAAGAAGAGATTGACAATAATCTTATCGATTCTTACCTGATGACTAATGGAATACCCGATCCAGAAATGATCATTCGAACTTCTGGAGAATACCGTTTAAGCAATTTCCTTCTATGGCAATCATCCTATAGTGAACTATTCTTTTCGCATACATTATGGCCAGAATTTTCTACTGAAGAATTAGATGATTTAATTTATCAATATCAAAAAAGAGAACGTCGCTTTGGTGGATTAAAAGAGGAGGATGGTGTAGATGAGGACTAGAACGATAACAGCAATTATTGCACTGCTGTTATTTTTACCTATAGTAGTACTCGGTAATTGGCCATTATTAATTCTGGTTTACTTAATGGCGATTACTGCGCTGTATGAAATACTAAAGATGAATCGCATCCATATTTTTTCACTTCCAGGAATTTTGTCTTTAGTCGCTCTCTGTATGATTTTAATACCTAAAGATTCCTATACGACCTGGCTCGGAGATTGGCAACTTGAGATTATTGTGGGCTTAGCTCTCATTATGCTATCAACGACTGTCGTCTCAAAAAATAGATTCAATTTTGTAGATATGGGCTTTTGTGTTCTTGCGGTTGCCTACATTGGCATTGGTTTTATGTACTTTTATGAAACGCGTGAAGCAGGACTCATCTATATCTTATATGCGCTACTGATTGTCTGGCTAACAGATACTGGGGCTTATCTTTTCGGTAAAGCTTTTGGTAATAGAAAACTATGGCCACAAATTTCTCCTAATAAGACTATTGAAGGCTCCTTAGGTGGCACAGTCTTATCTATTTTAATTCCAATCGTTTTTGTGTCTTTAAACTGGATGGAAGGGTCTTTATGGCTTATTATTCCATTTACAATTATTCTATCCATAGTAGGACAGCTAGGAGACTTGGTGGAGTCTGCCTTAAAACGTCACTTTGACGTCAAAGACTCAGGTAACATTTTACCTGGACACGGGGGAATTTTAGACCGCTTTGATAGTTTTATCTTCGTCTTACCCCTGATGAATATTCTACCGATAATATCTTAACAAGGTGACTAAATATGGTAAAAACAATATCAATACTTGGTGCGACGGGTTCTATCGGCAGCCAAAGTATCGACGTAATTAAAAATAACCCTGAACACTTTAAGCTCGGTGCAATATCAGTTGGACGCAATATGGTTAAGCTAAAGGAAATTCTAACTGATTTTCGTCCCGAGCTCGTTAGCGTTCAAGATGAAAAAGATGCTCGAGAACTATCTAAACTATACCCTGAGATTCATTTTAACTATGGTGAAGAAGGTCTAATTGAGGTAGCGAGTTCAAAAACAGATTTACTCTTAACAGCAATTATGGGCAGTGTAGGTTTAAAACCGACCTTAAGTGCAATTGATCAAGGCACAGATATTGCCTTAGCAAATAAGGAAACCTTGGTCGCAGCAGGTGACATCGTCATGAAACGCGCCTACGACAAAGGTGTAAATATTATCCCTGTAGATTCAGAACATTCTGCACTGTTTCAATGTTTAAAAGGTGAAGATATCAAGAGCGTCTCAAACTTGATCATCACTGCAAGTGGAGGCTCTTTTAGAGACTTAAGTCGAGACCAACTGAAACACGTCAGCTTAAAAGATGCTTTAAATCACCCCAACTGGTCTATGGGTCAGAAGATTACTATTGACTCTGCAACTATGATGAATAAAGGTTTTGAAGTCATCGAAGCAAAACATCTCTTTGGTCTTGAAGCTGACAAGATAAAAACACTCCTTCATAAAGAGAGTATTATTCACTCTATGGTGGAGTTTATCGATAATAGTATTATGGCTCAGATAGGAAATTCAGATATGAGAACTGCCATTCAATATGCTTTTACTCATCCTGATCGAATTTATAAAAACAATCCCTTAAAGTTTGAAGAATTGAGTCAATTAAACTTTAAAGAAATGGATTTTGACCGCTTCAAGATGTTAAAATTCGCTTATCAAGCGCTGGAATCAGGTGGTACACTTCCGACTGTGATGAATGCAGCCAATGAGTATGCAGTCGCAGAATTTTTAGCTGGAAGAATAAGCTTCTTGGAAATTGAAGAGATTGTGGAAGATAGAATGTTGAGTCACGAAAATATTCAAAATCCGAGCTTAGACACTATACTGAGCCTTGACGCCGAATACAAAACTGATATGAGGTGAAGTAAGTGGTAGGAATTTTAGCATTTATAGTTGTTTTTGGAGTACTCGTTACTGTCCATGAATTTGGTCATATGTACTTTGCTAAAAAGGCAGGTATTTTGTGTCCAGAATTTGCGATTGGAATGGGTCCAAAAATATTTTCTTATAAAAAAAATGATACGCAATATACAATTAGATTGTTACCTATCGGTGGCTATGTTCGCATGGCTTCAAAAGATATGGAAATCAATCCTTTAAATACAGGTATGAGAGTTCAAATTAAAGTAAATGATGCTGACGAAGTTACGCACATTCTACTTGATGATAAGCACAACTTCCAATATGTCGAAGAAGTTGAAATTATCGAATCAGATATTTCGGAAGGTATGTATATTAAGGCATACCGCTTAACAGATAATGAAGTCGTCACTTATCACTTTAGTGAAGAGACTTATTTTGTAGAAGATTCAGAGTTAGAAAGAATTGCACCGTTATCAGCAAGATTTGAATCAAAGACTGTTTGGCAGAGATTTTTAACGCTTTTTGCTGGACCCCTCTTTAACTTCTTACTCGCTTTTGTGCTCTTTACAGTGCTCTTTTACATCCAAGGTAAGGCAAGCGATGAACCAATCGTTGGTCAAGTTGTAGAAGATACACCAGCTGAAGAAATCAATCTAGAGACGGGTGACCGTATTGAAGAGATAAACGGTAAGACTGTAGAAAGCTGGTCTCATATGACAACCTTGATTCAAGAAGGTGAGGGTAAACCTCAAGAATTATTGATTGAATCAGATGGTGAATATAGAACTGAAACATTAAAACCAATTGTTGATGAGACGGAATTACCGGATGGAACAGTTCAAGAACGTTTGATTATCGGAGTGGGTGCTTATTTCGAAAATGGTGTACTTCAACCGATTTGGTGGGGAATAGAAGAAACTATTTCCAGCATGTCCTTAATCTTTGAACTAGTGGTTAGAATGATTGGGACCATTTTTACAGGCGGCTTTAGCTTTGATATGTTAAACGGACCCGTTGGAATTTACAAGGTGACAGAGTCTGTTGCTGCTGAGGGTATTTTAGTTTTAATGCGCTTTACAGCCCTCTTAAGTGTGAATTTAGGTATAATGAACTTATTGCCAATTCCAGCCTTAGATGGCGGTAGAATTTGTTTTGTATTATATGAAGGTATATTTAGAAAACCAGTCAACCGTAAAGTAGAACTCAATATTCAATTAATCGGTGTGTTATTTGTTCTAGTTATTATGGTGCTCGTCACCTGGAACGATATAAAAACATTTTTCTTATAGGAGTGAACTAACTTGAGACAATCACAAATGTTTATCCCAACGATGAGGGAGACCCCAACAGAAGCTGAAAGCTTAAGTCATCGTCTGATGTTAAAATCAGGGATGATTAAGCAGTTAGCTAGAGGAATTTATGCATATTTGCCAATTACACAACTAGTCTTAAATAATATTCAAGATATAGTAAGGGAAGAAATGATGGCAATTGGAGGCGCAGAAGTTCATCTACCTGTATTGCACCCTAAAGAACTATGGGAAGAGTCAGGAAGATGGCAAGCTTATGGTAAGGAATTAATGAGATTAAAAGACCGTCATGACCGTGAGTTCGCACTTGGGCCAACGCATGAAGAAGTCATTACTGATCTAGTTCGAGATGAACTGAAGAGTTATAAAAAATTACCACTGACACTCTTTCAAATTCAGACTAAGTTTCGCGATGAGTTAAGACCTAGATTTGGTCTCTTACGTGGTCGTGAGTTCATTATGAAAGATGCCTATTCATTCCATATTGATGAAGAATCTTTAGATAAAACTTATCACGACATGTACGATGCTTACAGCCGTATTTTTTCTCGTCTAGACTTAGACTTTAGAGCAGTTGAAGCAGACGGTGGTTCAATCGGTGGTAGCCATACGCATGAATTTATGGCTTTAAGTGATATCGGTGAAGATACGATTGTCTTTTCTGAAACAAGTGACTATGCTGCCAATATAGAAAAAGCTGTGGCACCAAAACCTGAGTCAGTTAGCGATGAAGCGCTTAAAGATTCAGAGACTATAGAAACACCTAATGTGAAGACGGTTAAAGAATTAGCTGACTTTTTATCAGTTAATATAGAAGAAACAACTAAGACTATGGTCATCAAAGCAGATGACAACTTAAAAATGATTGTGCTTCGCGGCGATCAAGAATTAAATGATGTTAAGGTTAAATCGTTCTTCCAAGCAGAAGTGATTGATATGGCAACTGATGAAGAGATCATTGCTGAATTGAATGCAAGCCCTGGTTCACTTGGACCTGTTAAAGCATCTATTCCAGTTTATTTAGATTATCAAGTTGCTGCTATGAGAAACTATCCAGTTGGAGCAAACCAAACAGGTTACCACACTATCAACGTCAACCATGACCGCGATTTCCAAGCAGAAGGTATTGGAGATTTCCGTTTCATCAATGAAGGTGAAATGCTAGAAGACGGTTCAGGACCTGCTAAATTTATGCGAGGTATTGAAGTCGGACAAGTCTTTAAACTCGGAACGAAATATTCAGAAGCGATGAATTTTAAAGTCCTTGATCAAAATGGACGTCAAGCGCCTGTCTTAATGGGATGTTACGGTATTGGTATATCACGTGTCTTATCAGCGGTTGTTGAAAGTCACCACGATGATAAAGGTATTTACTGGCCAAAATCTATTACGCCATTTGATATTCATATCATTACTGCTAACACTAAAGACGAAACGATTACAGAGACAGCAGAAAAACTTTATGACATCTTAGAAGAAGACTATAAAGTACTATATGATGATCGTAACGAGCGTGCTGGTGTTAAGTTTGCGGATTCAGAACTGATCGGCTTACCTGTACGTATTGTTGTTGGCCGTGGTGCTAAAGATGGTATAGTAGAAGTTAAAGGTCGTCTTGAGGAAGCATCAACAGAAGTCAACATCGCTGACTTAAGCACATATTTAACAGACAATAACTACGCGTAAATCATAGATTTACGCGTTTTTCAGTCATTTACCTTTTCTAGGAGTGTTATACAAGTGGATGGACAAGATAAACTAAAGATATTGCTTGATAGAGCAAATATTTCACCGAATAATTATTTGGAAAATGCAGAACTGACACGTCTAGTGGTTAACGATTCACTAAGACTGTGGCAGTTTCACTTAAAGACAGATCGAACAATTCCTTCGGCACTTTATCAACTGATGAACAATAGCATTAAAGAAGCCTTTAAAGATATCGCAAAGACAGAGTTAATTATGCATGCGAGTGAATTTAATGAAGAAAACGTCCTCGATTATTTTTCCTTAGCTGTAGATAGTCTGTCGATTAACGATAATATTAAACATCAGTTAAAACAGACTGCAAAAAAACTAGAAGATCAAACACTTTTAATTGCAGTAAAAAATGCCATTGAAGAAGCGCATTTTAATAAACATATCAACGGTAATTTAAGTAAAGCCTTCTTGTACTTTGGTATTCACTTAGATGGTGTCAAAGTCACAGTGGACAATAATTTACAAACATCTAGAAGTCAGGCATTAGAAGATAGGATTTCAAATGAAAAAGAAGCTTTGATTACGGAGTTTATTAAGCAAAAAGAGCAAGAAACAGAAGATAAAAAAGACGATTTGGATGTGCCTAAGCAAATTGGTAAACCTCAAAACTTTGATGGCGTCAGACCACTTGAAAATATTTTTGACGAAGAACATAGCGTCAAGATTGAAGGGCATATCTTCGATAAAGAAATTCGTGAACTAAAAAGCGGTCGACAAATCTTACAAATCAAACTCACCGACTATACGGACTCAATTATGGCTAAGATGTTTTCTCGCCATGGTAAAAACGATGAAGATGTCTTTAAGGTTTTATCTGCTGGTGATTGGGTTATTATTGAAGGCCGTGTTGAATACGATGAATTTACACGTGATATGGTCTTAAATATTCGTAACCTCACTGCCATTAATAAAAAGCCTAAAAAAGATACAGCTGAAGAAAAGAGAGTTGAATTACATCTTCATTCGAGCATGAGTCAAATGGATGGTATGACGAGTATTAGTGAGTACATTAAAAGGGCAAAACAACTTGGCCATGATGCGCTCGCCATTACTGACCATAATAATGTGCAAGCCTTCCCTGAAGCGTTTAACGCGACCAGTGGAGATGATAACTTTAAGATGATCTTTGGTATGGAAGGAATGCTCGTTGATGACGGTGCTCCAATTGCTTATCGACCACAAGATTATGATTTAGAACAACATGACTTTGTTGTCTTTGACGTTGAGACAACAGGCTTGTCTTCAAAATATGATCAGATTATTGAACTTGCCGGGGTTAAGGTTAGAAATGGGGAAGTCATTGATAAGTTTGAACGCTTCTCAAATCCTGGTGAAAAATTAACTGAGCTCATTAAGGAATTAACAGGTATTACTGATGATATGTTAGTCGATGCACCACCTATTAGTGAAGTAATCAGTGACTTTAAGGACTGGGTAGGTGACGCGATATTTGTTGCCCATAACGCGAGTTTTGATATGGGCTTTATCGATGAAGCTTATGAAAAACAAGGCTATGGTAAGTCGACGAATGGTGTAATCGATACGCTTGAACTTTCTAGAACGATCAATACTAAGATGAAAAAGCACGGTTTGAATATACTCGCTAAACATTACAATGTTGATTTGACTCAACACCATAGAGCAATCTATGATGCGGAAGCGACTGCTTATATCTTTATTAAAATGATGGCACAATTAAAAAGAGATTACGGTATTACTAATCATCAGGATATTAACTCATCCTTATCAAATAGTGACTCATATAAGCGTGCTATGCCAAGCCATGTATCAATCTTAGTTAAAAATAATACAGGTTTAAAAAATCTCTTTAAGATTGTCAGTCTGTCACTAACAGATCACTTTTATAAGACACCGCGTATTAAGAGACAGGTGCTAGAAAACTATAGAGACGGGCTTTTAATTGGTTCTGCTTGTGATAACGGCGAAGTATTTACAGCCATGATGCAAAAGTCTTATGAAGAAGCTAAGAAAAAAGCGGTCTTCTATGATTACTTAGAAGTCTTTCCAAAACCTTTATATCAAAGACTCCTAGACCGTGAAGTAATTCGAGATGAAGCAGTTTTAGAAGAAATTATTTCAAATATTATCAAACTTGGTAAAGAACTAGATAAACCGGTCGTTGCAACAGGTAATGTGCACTACCTAGATGAATCGGATAAACTATCTCGTGATATCTTGGTTAAATCAAATCCTGGTAATCCACTGTCTAGAGGTAAACTGCCAGATGCACACTACAGAACGACTGATGAGATGCTTGAACTCTTCGACTTTTTAGGTGAAGAAGTAGCGAAAGAAATCGTCGTTAAAAATACTCGACATATCGCGAGTTTAATCGATCCTGTTGAAGTCATTAAAAAAGATCTGTATCCGCCAAAAATTGAAGGAGCGGAAGAAGAAATCAGACAGATGTCTTACGATAATGCTAAAAAACTCTACGGCGAGGACGTACCTCAAATAGTCGTCGACCGTCTAGAAAAAGAATTAGAAAGTATTATCGGTAACGGCTTTGCTGTAATTTACTTAATCTCTCATAAGCTGGTTAAACGCTCTTTAGATGATGGTTACTTGGTAGGTTCAAGGGGGTCTGTTGGATCGTCACTTGTCGCAACTATGACAGAGATTACAGAAGTCAATCCACTACCGCCACACTACGTTTGTCCAGAGTGTAAGATGTCTGAGTTTTTCACAGACGGTTCGGTATCATCTGGTTATGATTTACCGGATAAAAAATGCGACAACTGTCAGGTTGAGCTCATTAAAGAAGGACAAGATATTCCATTTGAAACCTTCCTTGGTTTTAAAGGAGATAAAGTACCAGATATTGACTTAAACTTCTCTGGTGTTTATCAACCAAAAGCACATAACTATACTAAGGAACTCTTTGGTGAGGATTATGTATACCGTGCAGGAACTATTGGTACAGTGGCAGAGAAAACTGCCTTTGGCTATGTCAAAGGCTACTTAAACGATAATGGCTTGCACAAACGCGGTGCAGAAATTGATCGTTTAGTTCTCGGTTGCTCGGGTGTCAAACGGACAACTGGTCAACACCCAGGCGGTATTATCGTCGTGCCGGATAACATGGATATTTACGACTTTACACCGATCCAGTATCCAGCGGATGATATAGAAGCGGAATGGAAGACGACTCACTTTGACTTCCACTCCATCGATAACAACCTCTTAAAACTTGATATTCTTGGACACGATGACCCGACCATGATCCGCATGTTACAAGACTTATCAGGCATTGATCCGACGACTGTACCGACAGATGATGTTGAAACGATGGGACTATTTTCTAGCCCTCAGTCACTCGGTGTCGATCAAGATCAAATACTTTGTAAGACTGGTACACTCGGTATTCCAGAATTCGGGACAGGTTTTGTTAGACAGATGCTAGAAGATACGCGTCCAACAACATTCTCTGAACTCGTTCAAATATCTGGACTATCGCATGGGACAGATGTTTGGTTAGGCAATGCTCAAGATTTAATTCGTAAGGGGATTTGTGACCTTTCAAACGTAATCGGTTGTCGTGATGACATCATGGTGACCTTAATGTATAAGGGCTTAGAGCCAAGCCTTGCCTTTAACATTATGGAGAAAGTACGTAAGGGCAAAGGTTTAACACCAGAACACGAACAAGCCATGCGTGATAACGGCGTTGAGTCTTGGTACATTGATTCTTGTAAGAAGATAAAATACATGTTCCCGAAAGCTCACGCAGCAGCTTATGTACTGAACTCTGTACGTATTGCTTACTTTAAAGTACATTATCCACTCTTTTACTATGCGTCTTACTTTACAGTCAGAGCATCAGACTTTGACCTCTTAACTATGGTCAAAGATAAAGATACGATTCGTCACCGTGTCAAAGAGATGAATTCTAACTTCCAAGAACTAAGTAAGAAAGAAAAAGATACACTCGTGGTTTTAGAGTTGGTTAACGAGATGGCCCAGCGTGGCTTTAAGATGCAAGCAGTCAATATTGATAAATCACATGCTACTGAATTTATTATTGAAGGGAATACTTTAATTCCACCATTTGAAGCAGTGCCTGGCCTCGGTCATTCAGTGGCTAAGAGAATCGTTGAAGCAAGAGAAGACGAAGGTTTTATCTCGAAAGAAGATTTAAATAAAAAAGCGGGTGTCTCTCAAAAATTAATTGATTACTTAACAGAACTTGGTAGTTTAGACCACTTACCAGACAAGGCACAGTTGTCAATCTTTGACATTTAACAATCTTGCAGCATCAATCTATATATGATATAATATTATTGATTTAAATACTCAGTCTCTAAGAGAAGAACGGGTTTACCCGTTCTTCTCTTACTTTTGAAAGGGGGATTTTGACATGAATCGAACTGAACAAGAAGTATATACACATGTCGAGCCAATAGCTAAAGAAAATGACCTTAAACTCGTAGAAGTTGCCTATGTAAAAGAAGGACCAGATTTTTTCCTGAGAATTTACCTGGATAAAAAAGGTGGTATTACACTTGATGATTGTGCCGATTTCTCTGAAATCCTCAGTGCCAAACTCGATGAATGGGATCTTGTTCAAGGTGGCTATTACCTAGACGTGTCATCTCCCGGTGCAGAACGTCCTATCAAGGATGACGAAGACTTAGAATTGACACTTAATAAAGGTATTTACATCAAGACCTATCAACAAATCGATGGAGAGAAAGAATGGACAGGTATTCTTACTTCATACGACGAAGAGTCAATCACTGTAGAGTACAAAGTGAAAACTCGTAAGAAAACAATTACAGTCGACAGAGACAAGATTGCCACAATTAGAAAAGCTGTACTACTTTAGAACGGAGGAAATTTGAGTGAATAAAGAATTGGTCAATGCGGTTGAATTCATCCACAAAGAAAAAAACATTCCGATGGAAGTTTTGGTGGATGCGATAGAAGCTGCTCTTATTACTGCTTACAAGAAAAATTATCAAGAGCATAAAAATGTATCCATAGATTTAAACTTAGAAAATGGAAGTTATCGTGTGATTTCTAGAAAAGATGTGGTGGAAGAAGTTGAAGATCCAACTGCAGAAATAGATTTAATGACTGCTAGAGACTACAACCCAGCTTATGAAGTTGGCGATCCATTTGACGAAGATGTCACACCTAAAGACTTTAACCGCGTTGGTGCCCAGGCCGCTAAACAAGCAGTAATGCAACGTATTAGAGATGCTGAACGCAGTATTTTATACGATGAGTTTATCGACAAAGAAAATGAAGTCTTAACAGGTCTAATTGACCGAGTGGACCACCGTTTTGTTTACATTCAACTCGGTAAGACAGATGCGGTGCTTGCTGAAAGTGAACGTATGCCGAATGAGTCTTACATTCCGAATGAAAGAATTAAGGTCTATGTCAACAAGGTTGAGCAGACGACAAAAGGCCCACAAATCTTTGTATCTAGAACGCATCCGAATCTACTAAAACGTCTTTTTGAAGAAGAAGTTCCAGAGATCTTTGATGGTACTGTAGAAGTGATGAGTGTGGCTCGAGAAGCGGGTGAACGCTCTAAGATTAGTGTCCATGCAGACAACCCAGATGTAGATGCAGTCGGTTCATGTGTTGGTGCACGTGGTGCCCGTGTTGAAGCGATTGTAGATGAATTACATGGTGAAAAAATTGATATTGTTCTTTGGGATGAAGACCCTAAAGTATTTGTTAAAAACGCTTTAAGCCCATCACAAGTTGTCAGTGTAACAGTAGATGAAGAAAACAAATCCACAGTCGTTGTTGTTCCAGACCATCAATTATCATTAGCTATTGGTAAAAAAGGTCAGAACACACGACTTGCTGCTAAATTAACTGGTTGGAAGATCGACATTAAAAGTGAATCAGATGCTCGTGAACAAGGCATCGATTTCGAATAAGAGGTGTAGATATGGCACGGAAAATTCCCATGAGAAAATGTATTCTAACTAATGAAATGCATCCTAAGGCTGATTTAATCCGCGTCGTTAAAACGAAAGAAGGCGAAGTCTTCGCTGATGCTACAGGTAAGAAAAATGGCCGTGGTAGCTATGTCGTTAAAGATCTAGAAAAAGTACAGGCTGCCAGAGAGAAAAAAGCCTTAGAAAAAGCACTCGCAAAGGATACTGAAAGTCTCGATCCGGTCTACGATGAAATTATCCGTTTGATCTATAGAGAGGATATACCTAAACGATGAATGATAAAATCTTGAATTATTTAGGACTTGCAACAAGTGCAGGTAAAACCGTTAACGGAGAAGAAAAAACACTAGAAGCTGTTAAGTCAAATAAAGCACGTCTTGTGTTTTTAGCTAAAGATGCGGGTAATAGTACTACAAAGCGAATGAATGATAAGTGTCAAACTTACCAAGTCACTATCATTGACAAGTATACAAACGCTGAGCTCTCACAAGCGACAGGCACCTTTAATCGCGTCACGCTCGCAATTACAGACAAGGGATTTGCCAAGGCAATCAAAGAGCTCACATAGAAGGGATTGGTTCAATGAGTAAAATTAGAATTCATGAGTACGCCAAAGAGATAGGTTTATCAAGTAAAGAGGTCATTGACTTTTTAGAATCAAAAAACATTGAAGTTAAAAGTCATATGTCATCTATAGAAGATGATGTGCTAAAAGTGCTTGATCAGAAATATAAAAACCAAGCATCCAAAAATAAAGAAACAAACAAAGGCCAAAATAAAGGTCAAAACAAGAACCAAAACAGAAACCAAAACAGAGGCCAAAAACAAAATAACGGACCTAAGAAACAAAACAAAAAACAAGACAAGCAAAATAAACAGACAAAAGAAAAGTCTGCTCCAGCTAAAAATGATCAAACAGAGGATAAACACTTCACTTATGAAGAAGGTATCACTGTTGGTGAATTAGCAGAGAAAATTAACGTCGATGCATCAACTGTCGTTAAAGACTTGTTCATGCTAGGTGTTGTGACTAACATCAACCAATCACTAGATCAAGATTCAGTTGAAGTCATTGCCGATAACTATGGTTTTACTTCTGAACTTGTTGTAGAAATTGATGATACTGATTTAAATCACTTCTTTGACTTAGATGAAGAAAAATTAGATGAAGAGCGTCCAAGTGTTGTGACGATCATGGGTCACGTTGACCACGGTAAAACAACCTTACTTGACTCTATTCGTAACACACGCGTAACTGCTGGTGAAGCAGGCGGTATTACTCAGCATGTCGGTGCCTATCAGATCGAACACGATGGTAAGAAAATTACCTTCCTAGATACACCAGGACACGCGGCCTTTACAACGATGCGTGCACGTGGTGCTCAAGTAACAGACATCACAGTTCTAGTCGTTGCAGCAGATGATGGTGTTATGCCACAAACAATTGAAGCAATCAACCATGCTAAGGCTGCGGAAGTTCCAATTATTGTTGCAGTCAACAAGGTCGATAAACCGACAGCAAATCCAGATCGTGTGATGACGGAATTAGGTGAACATGGTCTTTATCCTGAAGATTGGGGCGGGGATACAATCTTCGTTCAACTATCTGCTTTAACAGGTGATGGTATTGATGACTTACTTGAAATGATTAATCTGGTTACAGAAGTATCAGAATTAAAAACGACAAGTGAATTACCAGCAATTGGTACAGTAATCGATGCTGAGTTAGACAAATCACGTGGACCAGCAGCAAGCTTACTCGTTCAACATGGTACTTTAAAAGTGGGAGACTCAATTGTAGTTGGTTCAACTTTCGGTAAAGTCCGTGCTATGGTAAGTGATATTGGTGAGAGAATCCAATCTGCAGGACCATCTGTACCAGTAGAAATTACGGGTATCAACGATGTGCCTGAAGCGGGTGACCGTTTTGTAGTCTTTAAAGACGATAAAAAAGCACGTCAAATTGGTGAAGCACGCCATCAAGATAAGATCATTAGAGATAGAGAAGTCACTCAAAAAGTTTCGCTTGATAACTTATTCGAACAGATGAAAGAAGGCGAAATGAAAGACTTAAATATCATCATCAAAGGTGATGCACAAGGTTCAGTAGAAGCATTAAGTGCCTCATTAATGAAGATCGATGTAGAAGGTGTTAATGTTCGCATCATTCATACTGGGGTTGGTGCAATTAACGAATCTGACGTGACACTTGCTAATGCATCTAGTGCTATCATTATCGGTTTCAACGTCCGTCCTGACGTCAACGCGAAAAGAGCTGCAGAAGCGAATCAAATTGACATGCGTCTCCACAACATTATCTATAAAGTAATCGAAGAAATCGAAGCTGCTATGAAAGGTATGCTCGATCCTGAATACGAAGAAAAAGTGATTGGTAATGTGGAAGTACGTGAAATCTTTAAAGTATCTAAAGTCGGTACAATTGCCGGAGCATATGTAACAGATGGTAAGATTACACGTGATTCTGGAGTAAGAGTCATTCGTGATAGCATCGTCGTTTACGAAGGTGAGTTAGATACCTTGAAACGTTTTAAAGATGACGCTAAAGAAGTTACAGCAGGTTATGAGTGTGGATTGACAATTAAAAACTTCAACGATATCAAAGAAGGCGACCAAATAGAGCCATTCATTATGGTAGAGATTGAGAGGAAATAATATGTCACAAAGAAATGAAAGAATTGCTGAAGAAATTAAAAAAGTTCTAAGCGAAGAAATTCGTACAACTGTATCTGATAAAGAACCAGATCTTGGTATGGTCACTATTACAGAAGTCGAAGTGACAAAAGAAAATGAAATTGCAACAGCTTACTTTACGAGTCTGAACAACAACAAAGAATTTGTTCAGGACACTTTAGATAAGTTTAACGGCTTATTTAGAAAAGCTGTCGCAACAAACATTCGCCTAAGAAAAGCACCAGAAATTCAATTTAAATATGACAATTCTATCGAATATGGTCAAAAAATTGAATCACTGTTAAGTGACATTAAAAAGCGCGAAGAATAAACCATATCCGTATCAACACTTATATAAGTGCTGATGCGGATATTCTTACATATAAAGGAGTTGAAGCTAGGTGACGATGCACGGCGTGTTTCCAGTCGACAAACCAAAGGGAATGACTTCCCACGATGTGATCTATAAAATGAGAAGAGTTTTAGGAACAAAAAAGGTCGGTCATACAGGCACATTAGATCCCGAAGTGACAGGTGTCTTACCAATCGTAGTTGGTGATGCGACTAAACTAACAGAAATACTTCAAGAAAGAGATAAGCGCTACAGTGCGACAGTCACCCTAGGTGTTTCCACTGACACTGAGGATGCAAGTGGTCAAGTAATAGCGAGTCAAAGTGTGCCTAAAACCTTGACTGAAGAGGATATAAAAAAGGCTCTAGAGCATTTTATCGGCAACTACGACCAAATGGTACCACTGTATAGCTCGGTTAAAGTCAATGGTAGAAAGCTTTACTGGTATGCAAGAGAAGGGGAAGCAGTAGAAAGACCAATAAAGTCGGTTTACATTTCATCCTTAAACTTAGTATCTGATTTAAACTATCACGATGATTGTTTATCCTTTGATATTGATGTGACTTGTTCAAAAGGTACTTATATTAGAACGCTTGCCTATGATATAGGGAAATTCCTCGGCTATCCGGCCCACATGTCTTACTTAAGACGGACAGGATCATGCGGCTTTACAATAGAGCAAGCCGTACCTTTAGAGGATATACAGAAGTCTGAAGAAGAACTCCAACTGATTCCCATTATCGATATGTTAGACGAATTTACTCGAATGGATCTTAGTCATGATGAGTCCTTAAAGTATAAAGTCATGACTGGGCAAAAACTCCAGAAAAATGATATATTAAAGAAGCTAGCTTTATCTGAGCTCGATATTGTCTTTTTTACTGATGGGGATATGCCCTTAGCGCTGTATAAAACGCATAGTGAAAAGTTAGAGCAGTTAAAGCCATATAAAATGTTTAGTAATTTATGGGGGACATATGGAAATATTTAGATTGCACTATCCAAATGAAGAAGACCTTTCATCGCTTGAACCATCAGCTGCTGCCATCGGTTTTTTTGATGGTCTCCACCGTGGACACCTCGATGTCATTAATACGATGAAAAAAATCGCTGATGAAAAAGGCTTAAAGAAAATGGTTGTGACCTTTGATCCACATCCATCAGTTGTCTTAGATCCAAGTCATCAAAGAACCACTTATTTAACACCGATGGACGTTAAAATTAAAAAGCTCGAGGCTCTAGATATCGATTACTTATTAATCATTAACTTCTCTAGTAGCTTTGCAGGACTTGAACAGGATTTCTTTGTCCAAGAATATATTATCAAATCTAATATCAAGGCTTTAATTTCAGGCTTTGATTATACTTATGGTAAAAAAGGCAAAGGCACAGTAGAAGACTTAAAAGCCTACAGTGATGATTTTTCTATGACTGTCGTTGATAAATTCAAGTATCTTGATGAAAAAGTATCGACAACGCGCATTAGACATTACCTAGAAACAAAAGAACTTGAAAAAGCAAATATTGCTTTAGGTCGACCTTATGATATAGAAGGTATAGTGGTCCAAGGGGAAAAACGGGGGAGAACAATTGGTTTTCCAACTGCCAACATTGAACCAAACTACCGCTACTTTATGCCAGCGAATGGATCTTACGCTGTGACTATGACGATTGAAAACGATGATACCGTCTATAAAGGTGTGGCAAGTGTCGGTGTTAAACCTACTTTCCATGACAATGCACGACTCACAACTGAAGTTTATCTCTTTGATTTCAATAAAGATATCTACGGTGAAAACGTGACGATCTATTGGCATTACTTTGTGCGTGATGAAGAAAAATTTGATGGTATCGAGCCTTTAATCGAAGCGATTGACGGCGATGCCAAAAAAGCGCGCGAGCTATTAAAAGATTTATAAAGCTGAGATTTATGAATTAAACTTGAAATAAGTAGCTAAAACGGCTATAATATGACGAGTACCTTATCTTGGCAATGTTGAAACTCCGACGCTTGCTCGGATAATGGTTAATATATTTTATAGGAGGACTTAAATATGTCAATGTCACAAGAAAGAAAACAAGAACTAATCGAACAGTACCGCGTACACGAAACTGATACAGGATCTCCTGAAGTTCAAATCGCTGTATTAACAGAAGAAATCAACACTTTAAACGAACACCTTGCATACCACAAAAAAGACCACCACTCACGTCGTGGACTTCTTAAAATGGTAGGTCGTCGTAAACACTTACTAACTTACTTACGTAAAAAAGACGTTTCTCGTTACCGTACACTAATCGGTCAACTTGGCCTACGTCGTTAATATAAGTACAATAGCTAAGAAATCTTAATTTTGATTTTGCTATGCTCCCCCTTAAGTAGAAAAACTTAAGGCGGAGCATTTTTTATTTTGGTTGGTGGAATTATGTTCTGGGAGTGGTGAAGAGTCGTGTTAGATTTTGGTTCTTATCACCAAAATGAGCTAAAAAGTCTATTGGATATGACAAAACGGATGTCGAATAGACAAAATGAGTTGAAAAGTCTATTGGACATGACAAAAATGGTGTCGAATAGACAAAATGAGTTGAAAAGTCTATTGGACATGACAAAAATGGTGTCGAATAGACAAAATGAGTTGAAAAGTCTATTGGGCATGTTAAAAGTGATGTCGAATAGACAAAATGAGTTGAAAAGTCTATTAGACGTGTCAAAAACGATGTGGAATAGACAAAAAGTAAAAACTTATAGAAT
>NZ_CAJEWD010000008.1:246341-450432 GCF_903994045.1 Jeotgalicoccus meleagridis | reverse complement strand
TCATGTTAAAAGTGATGTCGAATAGACAAAATGAGTTGAAAAGTCTATTAGACGTGTCAAAAACGATGTGGAATAGACAAAAAGTAAAAACTTATAGAATCTCTATTGTTAATTTACCCACACTTAAGTTAAAATTTAATTGAGTCATTTCATATCTCTCCTTCAATGTTTGTCTGGTAACTACATTGTACTATAGAGATCTGATTTGACTCTTTTTCTATATTACACAATATTATGGACTTAATCTTCAGCATCAATTCTCACACCCTAATGTAATTTCCCACACTTATTTTCCATACAGCACCCTTAACCACACCCCCAATGGAATTTCACGCACCTTCAATTAAGAAGCCAGAACATAAGCCCAACTCCAACTTTTTCTGCCCAAAAATTAAGTGAAACAGACAGTTAAGCTAAATATTCTGCGTCCTTTTTATATATATATTTATAAGGAAAAATGATATGATAATTATAAGTGCCAAGCTAAGGAGAGAAAACAAATTATGAATGAACAAAATAAACAAGTGTTTGAAACAACTTGGGGTGGCCGACCACTAAAAGTTGAGTATGGTGAAATGGCTAAGCAGGCAAATGGCTCTGTGTTGGTACGTTACGGAGATACGGTAGTACTCTCTACGGCGACGGCTTCAAAGGAACCGAAGGATATTGGATTTTTCCCGCTAACTGTAGCTTATGAAGAAAAATTATATGCTGCTGGTAAAATACCTGGCGGCTTTAACAAACGTGAAGGACGTCCGAGTGAAGAGGCGACACTTACAAGTCGTTTAATAGACCGACCGATTCGTCCACTTTTCCCAGATGGCTATCGCCATGATGTGCAAGTGGTCTCTATGGTCCTATCAGTCGACCAAGATGCATCACCACAGATGGCAGCGATGCTCGGGTCTTCTATGGCACTCAGTGTGTCAGATATTCCATTTGATGGTCCGATTGCTGGGGTAACTGTTGGTTTAATTGATGATGAATTTATTATTAATCCCACGTCTGAACAGTTGGAAGTTTCTGAACTTGAACTACAAGTAGCTGGAACGAAATATGCTGTAAACATGGTTGAAGCGGCAGCTAAGGAAGTACCTGAAGAAACTATGTTAAAAGCAATTTTATTTGGACATGAAAACATTAAAGAACTTGTACAATTCCAAGAAGAGGCAATTGCACAAATCGAACCTGAAAAACGTCCGGTAGAAATCCATGAAATTGATCAAACTTTTGAGGCACAAGTGACAGCTCAAGCAGAAGCTTTAGAGCTCTTTGACAAAATCCAAGAAAAAGACAAGCAAATTCGTGAAGCTAATATTACTGAAGTGAAAAATGAAATCATCGCAAGCCTCGACGAAGAAGATGAGGATTATGGCACAAAAGTAAAAGATGCGTCTGATATTTTTGACACGCTCGTAAAAGGGGAAGTACGTCGTTTAATTACAGATGAAAAAGTACGTCCAGACGGACGTCAACCAGATGAGATTAGACCTTTATCATCTGTCGCTGGACTCTTACCACGTACGCATGGATCTGCACTATTTACTAGAGGTCAAACTCAAGCGCTCTCAATTGCAACGCTTGGTGGACTCGGTGAACACCAAATTATAGATGGATTAGGTCTTGAAGAAAACAAGCGCTATATGCACCACTATAATTTCCCGAATTTCTCAGTGGGTGAAACAGGCCCAATTCGTGGACCTGGCCGTCGTGAAATTGGACACGGGGCACTAGGAGAACGTGCTTTACTACAAGTGATTCCAAGTGAAGAAGAATTCCCATACACGATTCGTGTGGTTTCTGAAGTATTAGAATCAAATGGTTCATCTTCACAAGCATCAATCTGTGGCTCAACTATGGCTTTAATGGATGCAGGGGTACCACTTAAAGCACCTGTTGCTGGTATTGCTATGGGTCTTGTGAAAAAAGATGAGAACTATACAATTCTCTCAGATATCCAAGGTATGGAAGATGCTTTAGGAGATATGGACTTTAAAGTAGCAGGAACACCAGCTGGTATAACTGCGATTCAAATGGATATTAAAATTGACGGCCTTTCTGAAGATATTCTAAAAGAAGCTTTAGAACAAGCGAGAGTCGGACGTCAACATATCTTAGAGCATATGCTATCGACTATTAGTGAACCACGTACGGAATTATCTGCTTATGCACCTAAAATTGAAGTCATGCATATTAAACCAGCAAAAATCCGTGACGTAATTGGACCTGGTGGTAAGAAAATCAATGAAATCATCGACGAAACTGGTGTTAAACTTGATATTGAGCAAGATGGTACAGTCTTTATCGGTTCAAGTGACCAGGATGCGATTGGTAGAGCCCGTGCAATTATTGAAGATATTGTCCGTGAAGCTGAAGTCGGTCAAATTTACAACGGTGAAGTCCGTCGCATAGAAAAATTCGGTGCTTTCGTCCAACTCTTCCCTGGTAAAGATGCGCTCGTTCACATCTCTCAACTGGATACTGCTCGTGTGAACAAGGTAGAAGATGTCACTAAGGTTGGAGATAAAATGCTCGTTAAAGTAACGAACATTGACAACCAAGGTCGTGTGAATGCATCACGTAAAGAATTATTACAAGATGAAGAGAAAAAAGAAGACAAAAAGGAAGATAAATAAATCTAGCCGAAATGTAATAGGAGGACAACACTTTGAATAACAAAGAAAAGACAAAAGAAAAAGTGAAAATCGTTCCTCTCGGCGGCGTTGGTGAAATTGCCAAAAACATGTATGTTGTCGAAGTTGACAAAGACATGTTCATACTCGATGCGGGCTTGATGTTTCCAGAAGATGAAATGCTTGGTATCGATGTTGTAATTCCAGATATCTCTTATGTACTTGAGAACAAAGATCGTCTAAAAGCGATCTTCGTTACTCATGGTCATGAAGATTCTATCGGGGCAATTCCATATATTATTCAAGACTTAAACGTACCGATCTATGGTTCTCGTTTAACAATTGCATTAATTAAAGAACGTCTAAAAGAGAAGAACGTTAAGAAAAAAGTTAAATTTTATGCTATTAACAATGAATCTGTCATGAAATTTGGACAAACGAATGTAGAGTTCTTTGAAACATCTCATAGTATTCCAGATTCTTATGGCGTGAGCTTAAACACACCATATGGTGCAATTGTCTATACAGGTGAGTTTAAATTCGACCAGAGTTTAACAGGAAATTACGGCTACAATATGGCTAAGATGTATAAGTTAGCTGAGAAAAACAAAACCTTAGCGCTTATTTCTGACTCTACAGAAGCGGAGAAAAAGGGTTATAATACAGCAGAAAACATTATTGAAGAACACATTTTAGATAATTTCCAGAAATCAAAGAAACGTATTATCGTCTCTTGTTATGCTTCTAACTTTGTGCGCATTCAACAGGTATTAACAAATGCTGCTAAAGTAAACCGCAAGGTTTCCTTTTTAGGACGCACACTGGAGTCATCATTTAAAGTGGCTCGAAAACTAGGCTATTTTGATATTCCAGATGGCCTATTAGTCCCTAGTCATGAAATTAAAGACTATCCAGATAACGAACTTGTCATCATTGCTACAGGTTCTCAAGGTGAACCGATTGAGGCACTTGGTAAAATGTCTCGTGGACAGCATGAAGTGACAAATATCCAAGAAGGTGATGAAGTCTACATCTTAACGACACCGTCATCCAATATGGAAGTTGTCTTGTATTCAACTCAAAATGAATTAGTTAAAGCTGGTGCATCAATTAAATCTCCAGCAGTTAGCATTCATGCTTCAGGACACGGTCTATCAGAAGAATTGAAGATGATGTTGAATGTCTTTAAACCAGAATACTTTATTCCAGTTCAAGGGGAATTTAAAAACCAGATTGCACATGCACGTCTAGCAACTGAAACAGGCGTTAAACCTGAAAATATCTTCCTCTTAGAAAAAGGCGATGTCGTTACTTACGACGGTGTTGAAATGTATTCAAAAGATAAAGTAGAAGCAGGTAATGTGCTCATCGACGGCAGTGGCGTCGGCGATGTCGGTAACATTGTCCTTCGCGACCGTAGACTTTTAAGTGAAGACGGGATCTTTATCGCTGTAGTGACAATCAATAGAGAATCTAGACAAATTATTGCAGGACCTGAAATTCAATCACGAGGCTTTGTCTATGTGAAAGAATCAGAAGCACTAATGAAAGAAGCGACTGAACACGTTAGAAAGATTGTCGAAGATAACATTTCTCTCGGTAAGATTGAGTGGAGCGTCTTAAAACAAAATATCAGAGACGATCTCGGTAAATTCTTATACGATGAAACCAAACGACGTCCGATGATAATTCCAATTATTTCAGAAATATAATAGAGTTAAATTCGACGGAGATATGAGGGTAGCCTAATATCTCCGTTCTTATAATATTAAGTCTTGAAGGTGATAACTATGGCGACTAAAAGAAAACGTAGCGCCAAAAAGAAGAATAATGACAAAAAAACTTATTATGCCAGCTTTTCTTTAATTCTTATCATCTTACTCATCATCACGGTCTTTCAGTTAGGAATCGTCGGTGAATATACAGATGCAGGATTTAATTTTCTCTTTGGGACCAGCCGCTACTTTACTTATTTTGTCTTATTACTTGCGGCGTTTTATCTGGCAACCCATTTGAAATTTCCTTTTACAAAACGAATGTTTGGCTATATCTTACTTCAATTTGGCTTGCTCTTTTTACTGCATTCTATACTTTACTTATCCAACCAAAGTAAGACAGAAAACTATTATACATTTAAGGAAATAGTGGACCTAAGCCGTAGCCAAGGCTTTGAATTTACAGGTGGTGGCATCATTGGACAAACTTTGTTTAATCTATCATCTACGAGCATTAGCTTCTTCGGCACACTGTTAATCGGTCTGATTTTTGTCTACCTAAGTATCATTATTATTCGACATAAGAGTATTGAAGAATCGCTTAGAAATGATTTTACCTTTGTGATAAAAGGTCTAACTGCAATTGGAGCTGGGCTTGTATCCTTAGTGAATCTAATTGTAGAAAAAATTAAAAATCGACCTGTTAAAGAGAAAAAAGAAAAAGTTAAGCCTGACAAAGATGAAGATAGCTTGATTGAGACGCATGAAGTTCTTGAGAGAAAAAATAAGAAAAAAAGTCAGGTTAAAGCACCTGTAGAAAAAGAAGAAGTAGATCCCTTATTTGAAGAAGAATATCAAGAACCTGAAATCTATGATTCAGAAGAAATTGTATCAAGTAATGAAGAAGTACCACATGAAGATCACGATTTAGAGATTGAAACTGATGTGGATGAACAAAAAGAAATTGAATATGAAGACGATAATGCAGATATGCCACATGATGTGACAACGGATGGAAAAGCTGAGGACGAATTTGATGAGTTTGACTCTGAAGAACTAAAAGAGTTAACAGCTTATAAATTACCTCCGATTGAACTTTTAAACGATGTTGAGAATACTGAAAAGGTGAGTAACAAAGAAGTCATCAAGCAGGGTCGCATTTTAGAAGAGACACTGAAAAACTTTGGTGTAAACGCAAAAGTATCTAAAATTCGAATTGGTCCTGCGGTCACACAATTTGAAGTTCAACCTGATATCGGGGTTAAAGTATCTAAGATCATCAATCTTCAAAATGACATCGCCCTCAGTCTTGCTGCAAAAGATATTAGGATTGAAGCACCAATTCCTGGTAAATCAGCAGTTGGTATAGAAGTGCCGAACTCAGTCATTTCAATGGTAACCTTAAGAGAAGTCATTAAGAGAAAATCAACCAAGAACCCATTGGAAGTGGCCTTAGGTAAAGATATTTCTGGTGCGCCGATCATGGCAGAACTAAATAAAATGCCCCACTTACTTGTGGCAGGGTCAACAGGATCTGGTAAATCTGTTTGTATTAACGGCATTATTGTAAGTATTCTTTTAAACGCTAAGCCGCATGAAGTTAAACTTATGATGATTGACCCGAAGATGGTGGAATTAAATGTTTATAATGGTATCCCACACTTACTTGCGCCAGTGGTCACTAATCCGCAAAAAGCAAGTGATGCTCTAAATCGTATCGTCAGCGAAATGGAAAGACGTTATGATCTCTTCAGTCATTCTAGTACTAGAAATATCGAAGCGTATAACCAGTACTTAGAAAGAAATGCTGAAAATCCTAAGAAGGTACAAAAATTACCGTATATTGTTGTCATAGTCGATGAGTTAGCAGACTTAATGATGGTCGCTTCTAAAGATGTTGAAGCATCTATTACACGTATTGCTCAGATGGCGCGTGCAGCGGGTATTCACTTAATTATAGCGACGCAAAGACCATCTGTTGATGTCATTACAGGTATTATCAAAGCAAATATTCCATCCCGTATTGCTTTTGCTGTAAGTTCCCAAACAGATTCAAGAACAATTATTGATTCTATGGGTGCAGAAAAACTGCTTGGTCGAGGAGATATGCTCTTCTTACCATCCGGTCGTTCTAAACCGATTCGTGTCCAAGGCGCTTTTCTGGACGATGACGAAGTAACTGATATTGTTAAATATATAACAGAACAAATGAAGGCTAACTATGAAAAATCAGTCATCATGAATCAAAAACAAGAAGAAAAAGCAGCAGTTGAGTCAGAGGACGAACTTTATCCAGATGCCAAGTGGTTTGTCATTGAAGAACAACGTGCCTCTGCAAGTTTACTGCAACGCCAGTTTAGAGTGGGTTACAATCGTGCAGCTCGCTTAGTGGATGACTTAGAAGCTAATGGAGTGATTGGGCCAGCCTCAGGTTCTAAACCTAGGAGCGTACTGATTGAAAACCATGAAGACTAGTAAGGAGATTTGTTATGCATAATGTAGAAAAAAGAATCATTAACAATATACCGATCGTTAAAATTTATACTGAGAAGTTTAAAACCGTTGTGGTGTCTGTCTATTTCAGAACACCACTGACGGCTAAAGGAGCAACGACTCGTAGTCTTTTAAGCCGCATGATGGTAAAAAGAACTTCAACTTATCCAACCAACGCTAAATTGTTAGAGTATTTAGCTGAGCACTACGGTGCACATTTGACATCGAATGTTGTTAAAAAAGGGAGCGATCACCTCTTAAAAGTATCCATTGAATTCGTCAACGATAAATTTATCTTAGAAGATATAGATATGTTAGGTGATATTACTAAGCTGTTAAAAGACGTCCTACACACACCATTTTTATACGATGAAGAAGACCAGTTAAATTTTGACAGAGAAAAGAGACTGTTAATTAATCGCTTGAAAAGCATGAAAGATAATTATGCCCAGCGTGCTTTTGAAGAACTATTAAGTACTATGTTTGAAGATGAAGCTTATAGACACTTATCCTTTGGTGATATAGACACTTTAGAAAAGTTAACACTTGAAGATGTTAAATGCGCACATCAACAAATGATGGATCAAGATGATATGTCTATCTTAGTTGCTGGTAAAGTGGACGATAAAGTATTTGATGCTCTAAGTGAACTTCATGAGAGAAGTGAACAAGCTACTTATCCTTATAAAGGTTATCCGATTATCGAACCTAAGGAAGTAAAATATAAGACGACACATCTACAAATTGAACAGGCTAAGGCCAATTTAGGCTTTAGAGTACTATATAGTGAAAGTAAAGATCCGATGACCTTAAATGTCTTTAATCAGATATTTGGTGGGTCTTCATCTTCTTTCTTATTTACAAACATTCGTGAGAAAATGAGCTTAGCTTATTCAATTCACTCACAAGTCGATGTTAAAAACGGTTATATGTTTGTCTTAGCAGGTGTGGACAATAATAATGTTGAAGTGTTTAAAGATGCCGTTTTAAGAGAATTAAAACGTGTCGTTGATGGTGACTTTGAAGAAAGTTTCTTAGAAGAAATAAAACGCAATATGCTGTCATCAAGAATGGAGTCTATGGATAAACCTCGCGGCTTAATTTCACTCAGTTATAACCGCTTATTAAAAGAATTATCTACGACAAAAGAGACTAAAGAATGGACAGAAGTCCTACAGTCCATTACTAAAGATGACGTGATTAACCTTGCTAAGAAAATCAAACTAGATACTGTATTTACGCTGAAAGGCGGGAATGAAAATGTCTAACTATGAAAGTAAATACTACGACCAAGTCGATGAAACCGTCCATAAAAAAGTAATGGACAATGGCTTGGAAGTATACATTATCGATAAAAAAGGCTACAACAAAAAATTTGTAACTTATACGACTAAATACGGTTCAACAGATAACCATTTTAAAACAAAAGGTAAAGTGTATAACGTACCAGACGGTATTGCTCACTTTTTAGAGCACAAGATGTTCGATAAGGAATCTGGAGATGTTTTCAATAAGTTTTCTGAACACGGGGCGAGTGCCAATGCCTTTACGTCAGTTGACCGTACCTCTTATTTATTTTCAACGACAGAGAATTTCAAAAAAAACTTAACTCTCTTGATGAACATGGTAGAAATTCCTTACTTTACGTCAGAAAAAGTGGATAAAGAAATTGGCATCATCAATGAAGAAATAAAGATGTATCAAGACAATCCTGGCTACAGACTTTACCATGAAACTCTGAATGCCATGTACGAAAATTCTCCCGTAGCGATTGATATTGCAGGAACTTTAGAATCAATTTCTGAAATTACAGCAGAGCATCTCTACCTTTGTCATGAGACATTTTATGCACCAGATAACATGGTGATGATTTTGGCAGGAGATTTTGATGTAAATGATACTTTTGAATTTATAGAGACACATCAAAATAAACGTCCAGCTGTAGATCAGTCAGACATTGAACGCTTTTTACCAGAGGAGCCATACGGTGTAAAAGAACAATCTAAAGAATTAAATTTACAAGTGACGACACCTAAAGTCATGCTTGGCTTTAAAGTGCTACCAGACGATGCAGACGATCAATTAAAAGCACGACGTGATGCGGCGATGTTGTTTGCCCTAGATATGGTGTTCGGTGAACAATCTCCGTATTATGAAGACTTACTGGAACGCGGTATAGTGGATGATTCCTTTAACTTCTCCTACCAAGAAGATGATCTCGTGCGCCATACATTAATGGCAGTTGAAACTGCAGAAGTCGATACGTTTACAGAGGAAATTGTCCGCATCATTGAAGAGGTTAAAGAAGAAGACTTCTTTTCAGAGACCCGTCTTAGAAGCCAAAAAAGAGAATTGTTAGGCGATTATTTAACCAGCTTAAATTCTCCTGAATATGTGGCTAACCAATTTACTAAATATCTGTTTGATGGTGTTGATCTATACGGACTACCAGAACTTATTGAGAGCATTACACTCGAGGAAGTCATTAACTTCTTTAATAGTTCAATCGATGTAAAAAACTTCTCAAAAGTAGTTGTTAAAGGTCATGACTAATATTGTCTTAGTCGGTGCATCTGGAGACATTGGTCAAGCCATCCATAAAAGCTTTAAAGATGATAATGTCGTCAGTTTTTCAAGGCAGAACAAGGCGCACTACAATAGTCAACATCATCTTTTAGACCTCTCAAAACCGTTTGAGACAAGCATCATTTATGAAGCGGTTAAGGATTTTGATGTCATTGATACTTTCATCTATGCTCCAGGGGATGCACTATTTGAACTCATTCAAGACACATCTTTAGAAAAGGTAGATCAGCAGTACAATATCAGTATTCGCTCTCTGGTTCATTTTATTCAAGTACTTTATCCAAAATTGAGATTAAGTCCTCGGGCGAGTATTATAGTAATTACTAGTGTTTGGGGTACAGTCGGTGCTTCCATGGAAAGTATTTATAGTACTTTTAAAGGAGCCCAGGAAACTCTCGTTAAATCTTTAGCTAAGGAATTCGCTCGTTCTAATGTAACGGTAAATGCTGTAGCTCCTGGTGTCGTCCGTGGTAAAATGACCTTAAAGTTATCTAATGATGATATCGCCTATCTCTTGGAAGATTTACCACAAGGTCGTTTGATTGAAACGAGTGAAGTTGCAGCTGCAGTTAAATATCTATCGTCTAAAGAGGCGAGAAGTATTACAGGAGAAGTATTAAAAATTAACGGGGGATGGTATACATGAATCCAGCAGAACCTGAATTTTATCCTGAACGTACAGTGGAAGTCTACTTAGAATATAAAAACTTAGATGATCGCCCTGGTCTACTCGGTGACATACTTAGCTTGATGGGAAATATTGGCTTGTCTATAAAAACCATCAATGGGGTGGAAGTTAGTCAAAGAGCGCTCTTACTTAGAACGGATGACTTATGGAAACTTGACCGTTTTAGATGGATTGTGGAACATATCCATGAAATCGAGTTGGTTAAGATTAGAAAACCAACCATTACTGACCGACTGACTTTACGTCATGGGCGTTTTATCAAAAGAGCCGAAGAAAATAAAAATATTTTCAGTTTCACGCGTGATGAAATTTCTATTATTGTAGACTTTCTAGCAATTCTTTTTGATATCGATGACACTTTTCTCATCGGTGTCAGAGGCATGCCAAGGGTCGGTAAAACAGAGAGTGTTGTTGCCGGTAGTGTATCTGCAGGCGATAAATGGCTGTTCTTATCTTCAACAATGTTAAAACAAACTGAAAGAACTTCTCTTCATAAACAAGAGTACGATAAAGGGAATGTTTACATCATCGACGGTGCAGTGACATCTAAATCTAGCAACATGGATCACAAACGCCTAGTCCAAGAAATTATCAACTACGATAGCACCACAGTTGTGGAACATCCTGATTTACTGATGGATGATCCTTATTTCAAATTGACCCAAGATGATTTTGATTACATCATTGAAATACGGGAGTATGAAGGTCAAGAAATTACTTATGAAAAACATAAGAAACGTCACTGGTTTGAAAGTGACAACATGGACTTTTTCTAATTGGAGTAAAACACTATGAATATAGGAACATACTTAAAAAATAAAAGAGAAAAATCGGGTATCACCTTACGTGAAATGGAACGGGGATCGGGTTTGAAAAAATCAGTCATCCTCACCATTGAGTCTGGGGATTTATCCGCCTTACCCGAGCCAAAACATGCTAGATTCTTGATTAAGCAATATTGTAAATACTTAAAAATTGATAGTGATAAACTGCTCGAACGCTTTAAAGATGATTTACCTGACGTCAAGGAAATCGGGCAAAAGCGTAATCAAAAAGAAGACCAAGACTTTCAGTATTTAAAAAAAGTCTTACTCGGTTTTGTCACCTTGATTGTGGTGTTCTTCGTTATCTGGATTATTCTCTTGCAAATTGGTTCAGAGGGTGACATTTTTGAATCTAAAAAAATTTATGATGTGGATAGCGAAGTCGCTCAAGAGATAGAACCTAAAGAAGAACCGAAGGAAGAAGCCAAAGAGGAAGTAGCAAAAGAAGAAGAGAAAAAAGAAGACGAAGCAGAAACACCGTCAACTACCGTCAACTTTGTTAATCGTGAAGGAAATACCTTGATTTACAATGTTACGACGAGTGAGGCAGTTGAACTATCTGTTGAAGGTGATGAATCGTCATGGATTAGTTTATCAGATGACTTAGACAACTCTTATATATACGGAGAGTCAACGGGAGATACTGTTGACATTGAAGAAGAAGCGACTGTTCTGAATCTAGCTCTCGGTAACTCGACGACCTTTGACATCACTGTAAATGGTGAAACAATCGATAATTCCCAGCGAGGGAATACGGTGACGGTTTACTATCAATTTAATATAACGAGGGAGGGAGTGAGTAAATGAATATACCTAATTGGCTGACGGTTTTTAGGGTCGTTTTAATTCCTGTCTTCCTTATTTTTGCACTCGTAGATTTTGGTTTTGGTAACAGCTCAGTGCTCGGTGGCGATGTCATTCGCCTTGAACAAATCATTGCTGCCATCATCTTTGTCGTTGCTGCTTTAACAGACTTTCTTGACGGTTACTTAGCCCGTAAGTGGAATATGATCACCAATATGGGTAAATTCTTAGATCCACTTGCAGATAAACTGCTTGTAACGACAGGTTTAATTGTCTTAGTCGAATGGCATGTTATCTCATCTTGGATTGCAGTCGTTATTATCGCACGTGAGTTTGCTGTGACGGGACTTAGACTTTTACAAATTGAACAAGGTTATGTATCAGCAGCAGGTCAACTTGGTAAGATTAAAACAGTTTTCCAAATGTTTGCCTTGGTCTTTCTTTTATTCGGTGATCTCTTCACCAACTACTTACCATTTTCATTAGGCATGATTTTCATGTACATTGCTGTCTTCTTTACTATTTTGTCAGGTCTTGAGTACTTTTATAAAGGCCGAGATGTCTTTAAAGCAGACCACAAGTAAAAAGTGTATGAATTTTTATCATATATTTTAAAAGTGTGGGTCATTGACGATGAAAATCAAAAAAGTGTCAGACAAAAATTCAATAATTGTTTTGTAAAGCGAATATATGTTCGCTTTTTATTTTTATGTCTGATATAATAAATTATGAAATCACGACTGGAGGTACATTATGGACGAAAGACATAAAGCGATAGATACAGTAATTAAAAATATGGAAAAATCATTTGGTAAAGGTGCAGTAATGAAACTCGGTGATGATGCTGGACGTAAAGTACAGACGACGTCATCAGGATCTGTTACTTTAGACCGTGCACTAGGTGTTGGGGGATATCCTAAAGGTCGTATTATTGAAATTTACGGACCAGAGTCTTCAGGTAAAACAACAGTATCCTTACACGCCATTGCAGAAGTGCAAAAAAACGGTGGCATCTGTGCCTTTATCGACGCAGAACACGCGCTAGACCCAGAGTATGCTAAAAAATTAGGGGTGGATATCGATAACCTCTATATTTCTCAACCTGACACAGGTGAACAAGCCTTGGAAATCACTGAGGCGTTCATTCGTTCTGGTGCTATCGATATGGTTGTTATTGACTCAGTTGCAGCTCTAACACCAAGAGCTGAAATTGAAGGAGAAATGGGCGACTCACATATGGGACTACAAGCACGTCTCATGTCACAAGCTTTACGTAAACTATCAGGTGCAATTTCTAAGTCCAATACAACAGCTTTATTCATTAACCAAGTCCGTGAAAAAATCGGGGTCATGTTCGGTAACCCAGAAACAACGACTGGGGGACGTGCGCTTAAATTTTACAGCTCAGTACGTCTAGAAGTCCGCCGTGCAGAAAGCCTTAAAGTAGGCCAAGATATCGTCGGTAACCGTACCAAGATCAAAGTTGTAAAAAACAAAGTCGCACCACCATTTAAAGTCGCAGAAGTCGACATCATGTACGGTGAAGGTATTTCTCGCGTCGGTGAAGTGATCGATTTAGGTGTTGAAGAAGATATCGTTGAAAAAAGTGGTGCTTGGTATTCTTACAATGGTGAAAGACTTGGCCAAGGTAAAGAGAATGCTAAAAACACACTAAAAGAAAATCCAGAATTATATGCTGAAATAGAGAAAAAACTACGCTCTAAACTCGGTTTTGGTGAAGATATCGAAGTAGATGAAGAAGATTCTGCAGCAGACGAAAACACTTTATTTAGTAGTGAAGATGAAGAATAATATATTTTTATAGATCAAGCACGGGAATATGATAATTCTCGTGCTTGCTTTTATCTACTATTATATTTAGAATTGTATTATATGATAATTTAATACTATTCATATATATTTAACACACTTTCTACCTAGGATTGGGGGTGTTCTTGTGGACTTACTAGACATTCTCTTCATCCTGATTGGTATGATTCTCGGTGTTGTTATCGGATATTTTATAGTCAATAATCTATTGACGAAAAAGCAGCAGCAAGCCAGAACTTCAGCTGAACATATTATTAGTGAGGCTGAAAAAGAGGCTGAGAACTTAAAGAAAGAAAAGCTGCTTCAAGCAAAAGAAGAAAACCAAAATCTGAAAGAAGCTTTCGATAATGAAATTAATTCACAACGTGATGATTTGAAAGCATATGAAAACAGATTAATCCAACGTGAAACTTCTCTAGATCGTAAAGGTGAAAACCTAGATAAGAAAGATGAAATGTTGGATCAAAAAGAAGCTAAAATTGAAGAAAAACAGCAAATGGTAGATGCCAAGGATGACGAGATTAATGAAAAAATTAGTCAACAAGAAACAGAATTGTCCCGCATCTCCGGACTCACTCGCGACGAAGCGCGTGAGGAACTGTTCTCACAAGTAGAACAAGAACTGTCACATGATATGGCTTTAATGGTAAAAGACAAAAAAGATGCAATGAAACGCGACGTAGACAAAGAAGCGCGTGAACTCTTGGCACTCACTGCCCAGCGTTACGCTGCAGAATATACAAGCGAATCAACTGTATCAGTAGTAAACCTACCTAATGACGAAATGAAGGGCCGTATAATCGGTCGTGAAGGACGTAATATTAGAACAATCGAGACCTTGACTGGTGTGGACCTCATCATCGATGACACTCCAGAAGCAGTTATTCTTTCGGGCTTTGACCCAATTCGCCGTCAAATTGCTAAAAGTGCTTTAGAAGCGCTCGTAGCAGACGGACGCATCCATCCAGGACGCATTGAAGAAATGGTCGATAAAGCGCGCCGCAACATGGAAACTGAAATCCGTGATGCAGGGGAAGCTGCAGCCTTTGAACTCGATATTCATAACCTACATCCAGAACTTACAAAACTCTTAGGTAAGATGAAATATCGCTTGAGCTATGGACAAAACGTTCTGAAACACTCTATTGAAGTTGGTTACCTTGCGGGTATACTAGCTGCAGAGCTTGGTGAGAATGTCTCACTAGCAAGACGTGCAGGACTGTTACACGATATCGGTAAATCAATTGACCATGAGCTCGAAGGTTCCCATGTCGAGATTGGTGTCGAACTCGCTCGACGCTATAAAGAACAAGATACGGTTATTAATACTATCGCTTCACATCACGGCGATTCAGAACCAACTAGTATCATTTCTATCTTAGTCGCAGCAGCCGACGCACTCTCTGCAGCAAGACCAGGTGCACGTCGTGAAACATTAGAAAACTATGTGAAACGACTAGAGAAACTCGAACACATAGCAGAAAGCTATGAGGGAGTAGAGAAGACCTTTGCGATTCAGGCAGGACGTGAGATCCGCGTCATGGTTAGCCCTGAAAACATCGATGACCTAAAAGCACATCGATTAGCAAGAGACATCAAGAAACAAATTGAAGATGAATTACAATATCCAGGACACATAAAAGTGACAGTTGTCCGTGAGATGAGGGCTATAGAATACGCCAAGTAATATTTTAAAACCAACTCTAAAATAATTGAGTTGGTTTTTCTTTTTTAGTGGTGGTTGCGACTGATGTTCGATGCTTATGGTCTAGTTTAGCTAGTTTTAAGTTGTTATCTGGACTTCGTTCGATGCTCATTGTCCTGATAAGCGTTTATCTGGACTTCGTTCGATGCTCATTGTCCTGATAAGCGTTTATCTGGACTTCGTTTGATGCTCATTGTCCTGATAGGCGTTTACCTGGACTTCGTTTAGTTCTCATTGTCCTGATAAGCGTTTACTTGGACTTCGTTTGATTCTCATTGTCCTGATAAGCTTTTATCTGGACATCGTTGAGCTCTCATTGTCCTGATAGTAAATTTAAACTGTGTTTTGTCTAGGATTTGATTTACTTTATCAGTAGGTGTCCAGATTTTTGATAGAAAAATTCCCCTTTGTCCATAAATAAAACGAAGGAATGAGTGAATGTCCATTAAAATCAAAATCCTGTCTGCCAGTGTCCAGTTTAATATGATCCAGTTTATTTGCACGCCGTCGTCAATTCCACGATGGCACGCAAATCCGTTTGTGTGACGTCGTCATTTCCACGATGGCGCGCAAATCTGTTTGCATGACGTCGTCAATTCCACGATGGCGCGCAAATCCGTTTGTGTGACGTCGTCGTTTCCACGATGGCACGCAAATCCGTATGTGTGACATCGTCAATTCCACGATGGCACACAAATCCGCAAACCCACCAGAAATCCGCTCACAACCCTCTCACAACAATCTGCCAACAAAAATCAAGGGAATTCATGTATAATACAAACAGTAGATAGGGTGATATGACATGAGAATTTTATTTATTGGAGATGTGGTTGGAAAAATTGGCCGCCGCATGCTGAATAATTATTTGCCAACTTTGAAAAAGGAACATGCGGCGCATTTTACTATCGTCAATGGTGAAAATGCTGCACATGGTAAGGGAATTACGGAAAGAACATATAAGGAAATCCTTAATGCGGGTGCGGATTTTATCACATTAGGTAATCATGCTTTTGCTAAAAGAGAGGTCTATGATTTACTGGATCAAGATGTGAAAATGATACGTCCAGCAAACTTTCCAGAAGGAACACCTGGTGACGGTTACCGCATCGTTAATGTTAATGGTAATAAGTTATTAATCGTTAACTTACAGGCTAGAAGTTTTCTTGAACCGATTGAAAATCCTTTTAAGGTCATCGATCAAATTCTCGAAAAAAATGAGTATGATACGGCTTTTGTAGATTTTCATAGTGAGACGACTTCTGAGTCAATCGCCATGGGTTATTATCTCGATGGGCGAGTCAATGCGGTTGTCGGGACTCACACTCATGTTCAAACGAATGATGCGAGTCGCCTAGAAAATGGGACGGTTTATATTACAGATGTAGGAATGACGGGTTTTAAAGATGGCATTCTTGGTATAAGAAAAGATGAAGTAATCCGCCGCTTCGTTACCAATCTACCTGAAAGACATGTGGTACCGGATGAAGGTAAGGGTGTAATCAGTGGGGTCATCATCGATACGGATGCTAAAAAGATCAAAAACTTTAAAATAGAAGAGTAAAAAAATGGTCAGAAGTCAGCCCTTCTGACCATTTTTTAATTTTTCAGACAAAGATGTCACCTTAACATTATAAATTGTGGCATAATATAATTAGTTCGGATTTCGTAATAGTCGTTTTAGAGTTACAAGGGGTGAAAAGACATATGAAAGTCGTTTATTCGTACGCAGCCAAATATAAGTGGCTAATTGTTGTTGCTTTATTTTTTATGTTCATCGAGTTGATTATTGAATTAATTCAGCCATTATTTATTCAGGAAGTCATTGATAACGGGATTTTATCAAATGATATTAACCATGTCATTCTCTATCTCTTAATCATGACCGGGGTGTCGATTATTGCCTTCTTAGCTGGTATTTTTAATACATATTTCACCAGCCATTTAACAAATATGTTTGGTTATGATTTAAGGATGGCAATATTTACACGGATTCAACATTTTACTTTGTCGACATTTTCTAAGTATTCGACATCATCCTTAATCACCCGGTTGACACAAGATGTTCTGCAAACAGAGATGTTACTCTTTATGAGTTTAAGAATTCTCTTACGCGCACCGCTCTTAGTCATCGGTTCGCTATTCATGTCATTCATGGTGAATCCGACACTGGGATTTTACTTATCATTACTGACGCCAATTCTCGTCGTCTTCTTATTTTTTACTGCAAGAAAAGGGGCAGCCATATTTTTAAGAGTGCAGCATTGGTTAGACAGAATTAACCGCTATATCCAGCAAAATCTAGAAGCAGTTAGATTGATAAAAGCCAACGACCGTGGTCAATTTGAAACGAATAAGTTTGCTAAAATCGCTGGTAAGTTAAGGGATGATACAACATTTGCTCTAAGACTAATGGAGTCAATTCTACCTGTCTTACTCATTATCATGAACGGGAGTTTACTCTTAGTTTTATGGGTCGCATCAGATCTTTTATCAAACAATTCAGTGGCAGTAGGGGAAATCGTAGCGGTCATTAACTATGCGCTTAGAATGCAAGGTGGCTTCTCTATGTTTGCCTTTTTAATTATTGCAACTTCTAGAGCCAAAGCATCGAGTGATCGTATTAAAGATGTTTTAGAGTCTCCGATTGCAAAACAGGATTCACCACAATACGCTGAAAGTGAATCTGAAGGTTATGTGTCCTTTAAAAATGTGTCTTTTAAATATCCAAATTCTTCAAAATATGTGCTAAAAAATATCTCATTTGATATCCATGACAATGAAAATTTTGTCATTATGGGTGGGACTGGTTCTGGGAAATCAACACTCATTAGTTTGATTCCTAATATGTATGATCCAACTGACGGACAAGTCTTAGTCAATGGGCGAGAGGTCAGAGAGTGGCCGACCCAAGATTTAAGACAAACCATTGGTTACGTGCCACAATCTGCTGTTCTATTTACAGGTAGTATTTACGACAACCTGCTGTGGGGAAATCTAAAGGCTGAAGAAGATGAAGTGATGTTATCTTCAGAAAAAGCACAGATTCACGATAATATTATGAGCTTTGATGAAAACTATCAGACACCGGTTGGTCAAATGGGTGTGACACTATCCGGTGGACAAAAACAGCGCCTATCGATTGCACGCGCTTTGGTGAGAAAGCCTGCAATCTTAATCTTAGATGATTCGACCTCCGCACTCGACGTGAAGACAGAGAACAATCTTTGGGATGCGCTAAGTAGTGAGAAGGTCACTCGCATAATTATTACCCAAAAGATTTCTACTGCTATGACAGCTGATCGAGTACTCCTCATGGATGACGGTGAAGTGAGTGCTATCGGCACACATGAAGAATTACTTGAGACATCGAGTCTTTACAATGAAATTTACGCATCTCAAATGACAGGGGGACATTTAGATGATTAACTTTATAAGACGTCCTTTTGGTCACCTACCACAGTTGAAAAAAGAAGAAATTGGTTCTAAAAGACAGCGCTCTAAAGCGGATAATATGGGTCAAACCCTCATTAGAATTTGGCAGTTCATGAGGGGAGAAAGAAAGAAACTTTACTTTATTATCTCTCTCGTTGTGGTAACGAGTCTTTTGAGTATAGTTGGACCCTTCTTGGTAGGGAGAATAGTGGATAATTACTTTATTCCTAAAGAGTTTGACGGTCTCTTTAGAGTGTTAATTATCCTACTCATATCTTACGTGCTCCTATCCATTACGACCTTTACCCAAGCCTATCTCATGGTCGGTTTATCGCAAAGAACCATCTATAATTTAAGACATCATTTGTTTGAACATATGCAAGAGCTACCGGTTACTTTTTACGATAAACGCCAACACGGTGAGTTGATGAGCCGGATGACCAACGATATAGAAACTTTGTCGCAAACCATGAACTCATCCTTTATTCAATTTACGACGAGTATTGTGACCTTATTAGGAACATTTTCAGTGATGTTGTATCTCAGTCCCTTACTCACGTTTTTAACAGCTTTAATCATTCCACTCTTAATTGTCGGGGTTCGTTACATTACTAACCGGACGGGTCCACTTTATAAAAAGAGACAAAAGAGAACAGGGGAATTAAACGGTTATATAGAGGAAATAGTGTCTGGTCAAGAAATTGTTAAAGTCTTTTCTCAGGAAGAACGTGCCATTAACAACTTTGAAGAAAGAGCAAGAAACTTAAGAGAAGTTACATTTTGGGCTAACTTGTATTCCGGTTTAATACCAAAATTAATGAACATGTTAAATAACATATCATTTACGATTGTTGCAGGAGCTGGAGGGATACTTGCCTTAACTTCAAATGGTTTAGTGACTGTCGGAACCATTGTGGTATTTGCTGAGTACGCCAGACAATTTACTCGGCCTTTAGCGGATTTATCCAACCAACTAAACCAAGTGTTATCTGCCATTGCTGGAGCTGAAAGGGTCTTCCAAATTATCGATTCACCGACAGAAACAGACCAAGGTACTATTACTAATAAATCGATAAAAGGTCACATCGACTTTGATCATGTGAGTTTTTCTTACATGAAGTCACAAAAAACACCGACTATACAAGACCTATCATTTACCATCAATGAAGGAGAGTCCGTGGCCCTCATTGGAGCAACTGGTGCAGGTAAAACGACCATCATGCAACTCCTTGCAAGATTTTATGAAACAGACCAGGGTCAAATTCGCATCGATGGTGAGGATATTAAAGATTATAAGCGTCATACCATCCGTTCACAAACGGCTTTTGTCCTACAAGACCCTTATCTCTTTGAAGCAAGCATTATGGAAAATATTCGCTATGGCCGTTTAGATGCAACAGATGAAGAAGTCATTGAAGCGGCCAAAACCGCTAATGCTCATGACTTTATTATTGATATGGCTCACGGTTATGATACAGTCTTAGATTTAAGTGATGGCTTGATTTCTCAGGGGCAAAAACAATTGATCTCTATCGCAAGAGCCCTGATCACAGATCCTGCTATACTCTTACTCGATGAAGCGACTTCAAGCATTGATACGATTACGGAATTAAAAATTCAAGAATCCTTAGAACGTCTCATGAAGGGGCGTACGAGCATTATTATTGCCCACCGACTAAACACCATAAAATCAGTCGACAGAATATTTGTCTTAGATCAAGGACAAATGCTTGAATCGGGTACAGAAAGTGAACTATTGATGAAAAAAGGTAAGTATTACGACATGGTCAACCAATAATTAAATCTTTAGCATTTAATAAATACCTTGCTTCATATATAATAGGAACTATATAAATTCTAAAGGTGGAAATTGAATGTATACTAAGGATCAAATTATAGAAGAAGCAAAAAAACTCGGCAAGATGATGTCTGAGACTGAACAAGTTGAATTTTTCCAAAAAGCAGAAGCTAAAATTCATGAAAACCAAGAAATTCGTGAAAAGATGGCGAGCTTAAAATCTCTACAACAACAAGCGGTTAACTTCCAAAACTACGGTAAGGAACGCGCCTATCAAATGACGGAAGAAAAGCTAGCTAAAATTGAAGCAGAACTCAATGAAATGCCTTTAGTAGAGCAATTCCAAGAGTCACAAAGAAGCGTCAATGAGCTATTACAAATGGTTTCTCACGCGATTTCTTCATCAGTTACAGATGAAATTATCGAAAGAACAGGTGGCGATCACCTACAAGGAGAAACTGGCGCTCAAGTTCGTCATAGACCAAACCAAAATACAGATCAATTTAAATAAAACTACAAAGGCGCTGACTTCTATAAAGAATTCAGCGCCTTTATTTATAGGAGACCTTTATGAATAAACTTACTAAAAATATGTCTTTAACAGCTGTTCTTGTTGCACTGAATGTTGTCCTCGGAACTTTTATCAGCATTCCACTCGGTGTCATTAGAGCAGCCCCCATGCAGCACTTGATCAATGTTTTAGGTGCGGTCTTAACCGGACCTTGGGTCATTGTCCAGGCACTGATTTCATCTACTATTCGCATACTGATGGGCACAGGAACGGTCTTTAGTTATCCAGGATCCGTCATCGGTGCAGCTCTTGCCTATGTACTCTATCACTATAGTAAAAAACTACCCCTTGCAGCAGTGGGCGAAGTGATTGGAACTGGTGTGATTGGTGCACTATCCATCTATCCTCTGATGCTCATCTTAGACTTAGATACTAATATCTACATGGTTATGGCACTTGCCTTTTTAGTGTCTAGCATATTTGGTGCCAGTGTCTCTTACTTTATCTTACTTCAACTAGAAAAGAGAGGGCTCCTAAAGAGGTTATAAAAAGAAAAAATGTTATAATAATACGACAAGAATTTATATAGGAAGTGTTTACAGATGCCAGAACCTACACCGATGATGAAACAATATTTATCAGTCAAAGACCAATACAGAGACAGTCTCTTACTCTTTAGATTAGGTGACTTTTATGAGCTGTTTAATGAAGACGCAATCACTGCAGCTAAAGTCTTGGAAATTGCTTTGACATCACGGGATAAAAATAGTCCAAATCCAATACCGATGTGCGGGGTACCTTATCATTCTGCCCGCTCCTACATTGCTAAACTCATCGATCATGGTTTTAAGGTGGCAATCTGTGAGCAGATGGAAAACCCACGTGAAGTTAAGGGCATGGTCAAAAGAGAAGTGGTCCGTGTCATTACACCAGGGACCTTAATCGATGATTTTGGTATGGAAGACGGAGAAAGTAACTTTATTCTAGCAATGATAAAAAACAAGCACACTGTTGAGGTGAGTTATGCGGATATTTCCACAGGGGAAATTTTCGCTTTTTCAACTCAAAATGAAGGTGATTTAAAAAGTGAAATCGAAACAATTGGTGCCAAAGAAATTGTCGTCACAGAAGACAGTGTGTATTTAATTAAAGATATCTACCAAGATCCACCTCTATATACTGTTTTTAATTCTGATGAGGACAGAGCTTATGACTATGAAGAGAGCGTCAATGAACATACTGCTATTACGCTTTTGTTGAACTATATTAGAGCACAGAATATGAGAGATTTAGAACACTTAAAAACCGTACAAAAACACCAGCTATCTAGTTTTATGAAATTGAATTATGCAGCGGTTTCTAATTTGGAATTACTAGAGAATATCCAGACTAAAAAAGTAAAAGGGTCGCTATTCTGGTATCTCAATAAAACAGAGACTCCCATGGGGAAAAGACGCTTACGACAATTAATAGAAAGACCGCTCGTTTCAATAAAAGAAATTGAAAATAGGCAGTCAATCGTCACAACTTTAATCGATAATTTTTCCGAAAGAGAAGTCATTACTCAAATCCTCAATCAAGTTTATGATATTGAGCGTTTAGTCGGGCGTCTTGCTTTTAATAATATTGACGTCAAAGACTTTGTTCAATTGAGAGATTCTCTAAGTGGCTTACCTGAACTTAAAAGTACATTAGAACAAATAGACTTAACTTCAAATGACTTGTTTAAGAATTTTGATGATTTAACAGATGTATATAGCCACTTAGAAGTTCTGACTGATGAACCACCGAAGACCATTCGTGAAGGAAAAATCTTTAAAGACGGTGTCTCAGAAGAATTAGATAAGCTGAGAGATATTTCTAATAATGCGAGAAATTGGCTCAATAATTATTTGGAAAGTGAAAGAGAAAGAACAGGTATTAAAAACTTGAAGATTGGTTTCAATAAGGTGTTTGGTTATTATTTAGAAATTTCTAAAGGCCAAGCCGTCAATTTTGATGCCGATAAGTTTGACTACAATCGTAAGCAAACTTTAACTAATGCTGAGCGTTTTATCACACCGGACTTAAAAGAGATGGAAAGTAAAATTCTAACAGCAGAAGATGATAGCGTCATGCTTGAGTATAAGATGTTTACTGAGCTTCGAAATCATATGATGACTTATATTTCACGTTTACAAAAAACGGCTAGTCAAATTTCTATCTTGGATACTTTAATTGCCTTTGCCCATGTGTCTAATAATCATCACTTAGTTAAGCCGGAGTTTACAAAAGAAAGAGTCATTGAGCTAAAAGAAGCGAGGCACCCGATAGTAGAGCGTATGTTAAATGAATCGACTTATGTGCCAAATGACTTAACGATGTCTGAAGATAGCTATGTTTATTTGATTACTGGACCGAACATGTCTGGTAAATCGACCTATATGAGACAGGTTGCCTTGATTATTATCATGGCTCAAATTGGTATGAGAGTACCGGCAAAATCGGCTAAACTACCAATCTTTGACGCCATTTATACGAGAATTGGTGCGAGTGATGACCTATCCAGTGGTAAATCCACCTTTATGATCGAAATGATGGAGGCTAATACTGCTCTACAAGAAGCGACAGAACATTCACTGTTAATCTTTGATGAGATTGGTCGGGGGACGTCAACTTATGATGGTATGGCACTTGCCCGTGCGATGTTGAAGTACATCCACGATGATATCGGTGCCTTTACGCTCTTTTCGACACACTATCATGAATTAACCGCACTTGACCAAGAGTTATCTGGTTTAGAAAACGTGCACGTTAAGGCAACTGAATACAATGGACAACTGGTCTTCTTACACAAGGTCAAACCTGGTGCAGTTGAAAAATCTTATGGTATTCACGTTGCAAGACTCGCTGACTTACCTCAAGCTGTGACCGATATGGCAGCGGACTACTTATCTGGTTATGAAGAAGGTAATCATCAAAAATCGAGTCAATTTGAAACGATGCAGTTAGAACTTCCTCTTGATGATCAAGAGGCATCAAGTTTTGAAGAAAGACAAATTATTGATGAAATTAAAAATATAAATTTAAATGATTTAACGCCGCTTGAAGCTTTAAATCGTTTAGCGGATCTACAAAAAAGAATGGATTAGGAGGGACACGAAATGGGACACATTCACGTGCTACCGAGTGATATACAAAATAAAATCGCAGCAGGTGAGGTGGTCGAGCGTCCATCTTCAATCGTTAAGGAGATTGTTGAAAACTCACTCGATGCGAAAGCGTCAGTCATCGAAGTTTTTATCAAAAATTCTGGAATGGATTCTATTAAGGTTGTCGATAATGGTCTTGGAATTGACTATGACGACCGGAAGCTGCTCTTTGAACGCCACGCGACTTCGAAGCTTGGTAAAGCCTATGACTTATTTGAAATTCGTTCATTAGGATTTAGGGGAGAAGCACTCGCAAGTATTGGAGCGGTCTCTAAAGTAACAGTTGAGAGTATGAGCGAGAACTCTACTGCTTTTAAATTAAATTACAGTGCAGGACATTATGAAGAGGATACGGTCTGGCAAGAAAGACAAGGAACGATCATAGAAATTAGTGACTTGTTCTACAACACACCTGCGCGTTATAAGTATGTTAAAAATTTAAGAACTGAAGCGGGTAAGATAATCGATATTATGCAGCGTATGGCTCTGAATAATCCATCTGTGAGCATTCGCCTGGTTTTTGACGATAAAGAGCGCTTTAAAACACCAGGGAATGGCTCCTTAAAAGAAGTTATCCACATTCTGTACGGTATGCAAGTGTCAACAAACACTGTAGCTGTATCAGGAGACAGTCCGGATTATAAGGTGTCAGGGTATATTGTGAAGCCAGAAATCACACGGTCCAATCGTAACTATATTAACCTCTCAATTAATCAGCGACATATCCGTAATTTTAAACTGTCACAAGCCATTATCGATGCCTACCATACTTTACAAGCAAAAGATAAATACCCACTGGTTTTTTTAAATATCACCATGGATCCGAAACTCTTAGATGTCAATGTTCATCCCTCTAAAGTAGAGGTTAAACTGTCTAAAGAAAGAGAGCTCTTAGAGCTAGTTGAAAACACAGTGAGAAGGGCACTTTTAGATCTTAATTTAATTCCAGAAGTGGGTCATCAAAGTAAAGAAAAACAAAAAGTAGAACAAGAGACACTTGATTTTAATGACTATAAAAAAGAAGCGATTAGAGAGGCTGCCAGTCTCTATGAACAACCACGGAGAAAGCCTTTCTTTAAAGATAGAGAAAATGACTACAAACAAGAAGTAAAACAAACACAAGAGTCTGTAACTCCTTTTAAAGAAAGAAAAGCAAAGGACCAAGAGACCTATATCGAAACGGAATCTGTTCAAAAAGAGAAATTACCGTATCTAGAAATTATCGGTCAACTCCATGGCACTTATATTATTATGCAAAATGAGACAGGCATGTATCTCATGGATCAACACGCTGCCCAGGAGCGCATTAAATATGAGTATTACTACAATAATGTGAATACAGGAAATGAAGGCATTTCGCTCCTTATTCCTTACACTTTTGAGTTCTCTTTTGACGATGTGATCACCATCGATGAAAAACTGACAGATTTAAGAGAACTTGGTTTTGAAATTGACAAGAGTGGGGTCAAAGAGTACACAGTATCACGCTATCCATCTTGGATTAAAGCAGATGATCCTGAAAGAGATATTGCAGATGTCATTGATTTTATCAGTCATAAATCTCACTTTGATATCAACAAATACCGTGAAGAGATGTCTATTATGATGAGCTGTAAGCGTTCAATCAAGGCAAATCATTACTTGGATAAAAAACAAATGGAAGCATTGTTAGAATCGCTCGGTCAATGTCAATCGCCTTACACTTGTCCTCACGGCCGTCCGGTCATTATTCATATGACGACTTATGAGATTGAACGCTTATTTAACCGCATTATGAAATAGAATGGAGCATCATTTATGAAAATTATTAATCGAACGATGAGGAATAAGGATCGAAAAATTGAAGTGACGCACTATGTGCCAGCATCACCGAAGGCAAGCATTCAAATTTTTCATGGCATGGCAGAGCATAAGGATCGTTATAAAGAACTTTTAACCTATCTTGCCTTAAACGACATTCACTGTGTGATTTATAATCAACGTGGTCATGGGCCGGATGAGAAAAAAGAAAAACTCGGTCATTTTGATTCTTTTGAAGATCTTTTATCAGATGCTAAGGTTGTCTTTCGCTCTATGCCAGCTGATATTCCTCGCTTCGGTTTGGGACACTCCATGGGATCTATTGTCTTAAGAAGGTTGTTGGCAGATGATCTTTACGACGGTGCCATCATCGTCGGTACAGGTTCAAAACCTAACTTTAAAGATATTCTAGCTGAAAAATTTTTAAAGGTTTTATCACTTATCATCCCAAGGAAAAAATTAACGAGTCTCAATAAGTTATCTTTCTTAGGCTATGATGGAAATTTTAAAGGTCGAGAAAAAAATCGCTGGTTAAACCAAGACGTGTCAGAAATTGTAAAGTACAACAGTGATCCATATTCTGGACAAAAGATGAGCGTTAAAGCCTTGAGTGAAATACTAAAAAATATAAGATATGTCGATAGAATTAGGCATATCCGTCGTTATAAAGATATTCCTTACTATTTAATCGGGGGAGCAGATGATCCTTTTTCACACTTTGGTAGAGACTTAGAAGTCTTAAGATTTCGCTTAGGGCTTCACTATTCCAAGGTCGATTTAATGTTAGAGCCAAATGCCAGGCATGAGGTATTATTTGAAGAAAATAAGGTGGGTATTTATGCCCGCATCGTTAAATGGGTATTAGATTATGAACAAAAGTAAATTATTAATTATTATTGGTCCTACTGCTATAGGTAAGACGGACTTGTCCATTAAAATTGCACAAGAATTTAAAGGAGAAATTATTTCTGGGGATTCCATGCAAGTTTACAAAGGTATGGATATTGGAACAGGTAAAATTACCAGGGATGAAACTAAAGGGATTCCTCATCATATGATTGATATTTTAGAGCCAAGTGAGAATTTTTCAGTTGCTGACTTTCAAGAACAAGTGGCGAGACTTGTTAAAGATATAGAGTCTAGAGGAAAACTTCCGATCATAGTCGGTGGGACTGGCCACTATATTAAAGCGCTCATTGATGGTTATGAATTTAATGAAGAAGATGCTTTACTAATAGAAGAAAAGACTAAAGAATATGAATCATATGATTCAAGTATCCTGTATGAAAAATTATTAAAACTCGACCCGACCAATGATGTACATCCAAATAATCGCCAAAGAGTGATTAGGCAATTGGTTAAGAAAACAATGCCAAAACAAGAAAAGAAAGCGTATACAAAAGAGAATGATTATGTTACATTCGTATTAGGCCTTACCACAGACAGAAGCGTCATATATGAACGTATCAATCAACGCGTCTTGAAAATGTTTGAGGCTGGTCTAGAACAAGAGGTTAAGAAGCTGTTTAAAAACAGCCTATCTAAAACTGCGAGCCAGGCAATCGGCTACAAGGAATTCTTGCCATATTTTAAGGGGGAGGCAAGTATTGACAGTGTGGTTGAGCGTGTTCAGGCCCATTCTAGACAGTATGCGAAAAGGCAGCTTACATATTTTCGTAATCAGCTAGATGTGAATTGGTATGATATTGAGACTTCTGACACAGATATAATCTATAAGGATATATATCAATTCTTACAAACAAAAGGGGAGAATTAGATGAATTTACAGGATACTTTTCTAGGGGAGTATAAGGAATCGGGGCAGGAGTTGACCGTCTTTTTAATGAACGGTTTCCAACTGCAAGGAAAGATTGTCGACTACGATAAGTACGTTGTTGAGCTTGATTCAGATGGGAAAATTCAAATTATATACAAGCATGCGATTTCAACTTTTGTACGCGCATAAGGGGTAAGGGCGAAGTTTAGCCCTAAAAATAAGAACGACGTATCAATCTGTTAAAAGATGATATGTCGTTCTTTTTCTTAGTTTAACCAGCTAAATATTTTTCTATGTCTTTTTCTATGACGTCTGGTGTACGTTGAGGCGGATAGCGTTTAATCACTTGACCTTCTCTGGTAATAAGAAATTTAGTGAAATTCCATTTAATCGAATTCGTAATCAGGCCTGACTTACCTTCTGTTAAGTATTTGAATAATGGATGAATGTTTTCTCCTTTAACATCAATCTTATCCATGATGGTATATGTTGCACCGTGCTGCTTATTATAAAGTTCACGTGCCTCAGTTGCTGAACACGGTTCTTGATTCATAAAGTTGTTTGATGGAAAAGCTAGAATCTCTAAACCAATATCGTGGTACTTTTCGTATAGTTTTTCTAAATCAGTAAGCTGACTATTAAAACCGCACTCACTGGCGGTGTTGACAATCAAAACGACCTTACCTTTGAAATTACTCATAGGAATTTCATTACCGTCTGCATCTTTTGCAGAGAAATCATAAAATGTACTTTTCATTTATGATTCACCTTTCTTCTGGCTTACTAAACTGGCTAACCTTAATATATCCTTATTTATTAAGTACAAACATGATATTGTAATATTAAACAAGAAAATCGGAGGTGTTTGTCACGACTATGACACATACCGGAATTATATTAGCAGTTCAACAATCAAATAAACAAGATATCGACTTAGAAATCAAAGAACTAAAAGAGCTGTCAGAATCCATTGGGATTGAAATACTCGGCTCACACGTTCAGAAAAGACAAACAGTCGATCGTAAATCTTATGTCGGCTCAGGATTTTTATCTGAAGTTAAAGCACAATATGAGGAATTTGACTATTGCATCGTCAACGATGAAATACTGGCTAGTCAAAATAGAGCCATTGAAAACATTTTAGATACATCAGTGATCGATAGAACCCAAGTGATCCTAGACATCTTTAGCCTAAGAGCACAGTCTAAGTCAGGACAATTACAAGTAGAATTGGCTCAGTTAGAATATTTAGTGCCGAGATTAAAAGGACAAGGGATAAATTTATCACGTCTTGGTGGGGGAATTGGTACAAGAGGACCAGGTGAGACGAAACTTGAAACTGACAGACGTCATATCAATTCTAGAATTTCTGATATTAAGAGACAGTTAAAAGTTATCGATAATCACCGTCTGAGATATAGACAAAAAAGAGATGCGAATCAAGTGACCAAAGTATCTCTCATTGGTTATACCAATGCGGGTAAGTCGACACTTTTCAATAAGTTAACCAAAGCAGATGCACTACAGGCAGATAAACTATTTGCCACACTTGATCCATTGACTAGAGAAATGGTCTTGCCTTCAGGCTTCCAGTGTATTATTTCAGATACAGTTGGCTTTATTCAGAAACTACCAACGACTTTAATAGAGAGTTTTAAGTCGACTTTAGAAGAAGCGGCTGACAGTGACTTTTTAATTCATGTCATCGATAATAATGCAGCTGACCTTTTCAATCAGTATGATACTGTAGTAGACTTAATTGATTCACTAGATATGAAAGATATTCCTCAGCTGGTGCTCTTTAATAAGACAGATTTAAATGATGATAAGCGTCTGTTACCTTTACACAGTCATGCCTTTGTCAATAAGGATATGGATGGTCAAGTAATCTTACAAGAAGTTGAAGATTTTATGAAAGAACATTTTTCTGGCTATAGTACGAGCTTACCAATCGCTAGACAAGATAAGCTGTACCGCCTAAAAAGACAGACCATAGTAACTGACACAGAAGTAAATGATGACATCATAGAGATCGAAGGATTTGAACCAAGAGGAGATTTTGTAAATAGAATAACAGCTAAGGATGAAGAAGTGTGAAAGAAGTAGAGATTTTGCGTATGATTGATCAGGCAGAAGATGCCTTGCAAGATTATTTTAAAGAAAATAAAAAAATTGCCTATAAAAACTTTAAGAAAGTCATGACAGCCTTCCGTAAACACTCTGTTATGGAAAGTGATTTTTCTGGTACAACTGGCTATGGTTATGACGATGTGGGTAGAGATAAACTAGAGGATATATACAGAGATGTCTTTAAGGCAGAAGATGCTTTAGTCAGAACACAAATCATTTCTGGTACTCACGCCATTAGCTTAGTCTTACTAAGCTTACTTAAAAGTGGGGATGAACTATTATATATAACTGGTCAGCCTTATGACACTTTAGAAAAAGTCATTGGTCAGTCCGAAGACGACATTGGTAGCCTAAAAGAAATGGGCGTGACCTTTTCAACAGTCGATTTAAAAGATGATCAGTTCGATGAAACCAGTATATTAAATGCTATAACTGACAAAACCAAAATGATTGGCATTCAAAGATCTCGTGGTTATTCATCCAGAAAATCGATGACTATATCAGAAATAGCAGCAATCATTAAAACAATTAAAGAGAAACATCCGAATATAATTATCTTTGTCGATAACTGCTACGGTGAGTTTGCAGAAGATAGAGAACCAATCGAAGTCGGTGCAGATATTATGGCGGGCTCCTTGATTAAAAACCCAGGTGGCGGACTCGCTAAGATGGGTGGTTATGTCGTCGGACGAAAAGATTTAATTACAAGAGTGAGCTACCGTTTAACTGTCCCTGGTGTCGGTAAAGAAATGGGCGCGAGCCTAAATGCCTTAAGCGATATGTATCAAGGCTTCTTTATGGCGCCGCATACTGTAATGGAATCGATCAATGGTGCACTCTTAATGAGTTACGTTTTTGAACAACTCAATATGACCACTTCACCGAGATATTCTGATAAAAGAACGGATTTGATTCAAAGCATTTCCTTTAATACAGAAGAAGAGATGATTACCTTTACTCAAATGATCCAAAAAGCAAGTCCGGTTAATGCTATGTTCTTACCGATACCTGATTTAATTCCAGGTTATAACCATCCAGTCATTATGGCAGCTGGTACCTTTGTTCAAGGCGCATCATTAGAACTGTCCGCTGACGGACCGATTAGGGAACCATTTACGGTCTATGCTCAAGGCGGCTTACATATAGAGCATGTTAAATATGCCTTAGAGTTAAGCTTAAGAGAAATGGTCACAGAAGGTATGATTGAACTGTAGGACTAGTGACACTTTAGATAATTAAGAGTATAATAAATCACGATCTTAATAATTGGAGTAAACCAAATGAAAAATGTTATTGCTTTATTAAAAGAGAATTTTCAGAACCTTCCACTCATTTGGAAACTGAGTCTGTATAATTTAAAAGCGACCTATGCCAATCATTACTTAGGCTTACTGTGGACAATCTTAATGCCTGCTGCCCAAGTTGGAGTGTTCTATGTAGTATTCGGTCTCGGACTCAGAGGTGACAGGGGAGATGTGCAAAATGTACCTTTCCTAGTCTATTTAATTACTGGTATATTTGCCTTTGGTTTTATATCTGGCTGTATAAATGCTGCCTCTAATGCGATTAGTAGTCAGATTAATTTAGTGACCAAGATGAAATTCCCGTCATCTGTATTATTATCTATGTCACTTGCAAATAATGTAATCACTTTTATGATTATGACACTGATCGTTTTAGTCATTAGTATTATTAACGGCTATTCAGAACCGCTTCATTATTTAGTCTGGTTCTACTTTATGTTTGCAACCATTGTATTTTCTTATAGTGTCGGTTTGATTATGTCTTCTGTAAATATTTTAATTAGAGACTTTAAAAACGTACAAGCTAACGTAATGAGAATGTTCTTCTTTGTAACACCTATATTTTGGGAGCCAGAAGGTAGACCACCACTGATGTCGACAATAATGGCATTTAATCCATTTGCCTACCTCTTAATGACGTTTAGAAATGCCTTAATTTTTGATGGACCAGCATTTTACGGTGATTTTTCTGATCATCTTTATTTCTGGTCAATTACCTTGTTCTTATTCTTTATTGGTGTCCAGGTTCATTACCGATATAAAGATAGATTAGTAGATTATCTGTAAGGGTGAATGATATGTATAAAGTGAAAGTAGAAAATGTGTCTAAAATATATGACATCAATAGAAATAGAATACAAAAAATCTTATCGCTCTTAACTTTTGGTACGCTTTATAAAGCCAAACCTTTTTATGCTTTAAGAGATATTGACTTTGAAGTGAATTCAGGAGATACAGTCGGTATTTTAGGTTTAAATGGTTCTGGTAAAACAACACTTTCTGATTTAATTGCTGAGGCAACAGTACCGTCCAAAGGTAAGATTCATATCAATGGACGTACATCTTTAATTGCGATTTCAGCTGGTTTAAATAATGAGTTAACAGGCGAAGAAAATATAAAGATTAAGTGTCTGATGCATGGTCTATCTGAAAAAACCATTGAAGAACGATATGATGATATTTTAGAGTTTAGTGAGTTAGGAGAATTCATTAAACAACCAATAAAAAACTATTCAAGCGGAATGAAGTCACGTCTTGGTTTTGCGATTGCTATTCATACAGACCCAGATATATTAATTGTCGATGAAGCTCTATCGGTTGGGGATGAAACATTTGCTAATAAATGTATCGACCGTATGAGAGACTTTCAAAAAGAAGGAAAGACAATTTTCTTCGTTTCTCATGCAACTGGCCAAATTAGACAGTTTTGTAACAAGGCTGTATGGGTACAATACGGAGAGATGAAACAATTTGGCGATATGAAAGATGTTGTTAAAAATTATGCAGAGTTTGTCAGCCAATATAAAAACTTAAGTCATGATGAACAAATTGAATATAAAGATAAGATGGTAGAGGAACAAATGGAGAAAAGTCAAAAACTTAAATTGCCTAAAGAGCATATTAATATGAGTGATTTGGCTATAAGTGGTGTTCTATTTCTCTTCATGTTATTTGGTATATTCTTTCAGATTTACAGTTTGTAAAAAGACTTTTAAACAAAGTCTTTTTTAATATACAATTATTCTGTATGATTAAGGATTAATATATCTTACGGGACGTATAGGAGAATTGCTATGAAATATCTTCAGGGGATACTATCATATATTGCCTTAAAATATAATATGCCTGTTGTTTCTAGACATATCCTCAAACTCAGTCTGTCAAAAAAAATCGGTAAGTCTGAACCGGGCTTAAGTTTCTTCTTGAGAAAGTCAGGTCATTTAACCTTACTCGATTTAATTGATCGCATGAGATTAGATAATGACTATGAAGCTTATTTAAAGGCGCTTATTCTTCGTCATGAAAAGAATTACAGGGGTTCTTTAGAAATGATAGAGAATGATCGAAGCAAGGCATTAGTACCTTTTAAAACAAAACTATATTACAACTTGAAGCGCTTTGATGATGTGAAAAGCATTGCGCATTCTGGTCATGATGTTCTAGGCGAATTGTCTGATGATCAGCAAGAGACTTTAGTACGTCACTTATTAAAGCAAAATCAGTATCAAACTATTGAGCACATGATTGAGCAAAAGCATGGAGATAAGAAGCATTTAGAAGAAATGTACAACCGTGAGAAAGATGATTTATATTATCAATATTCATGGTCAAGTTACAGAGTTAATATTCTTGGAATTGAAGATGCAGATGTTGATCTAAAACTGATTTTAGATGAGATTAATAAGCAAGAAGATAATATGAAGAACCTCGGCTATATTTTAGTGATCAATAATTATTATCCGAATGAGAGTAATCTCGATGATTTAAATACCTTGTTTGTTCCGTTTATAAATGAACATGATCAATTGCTTAAATACATAGATCCAATTGCACTCGACAGTTTGGAAATCAATCTGTCTAAGAACAATAAGGAAGCGGATAAGTTACAAAACTTATTAAATCATTATCATTTTGGCAAGGGTAATCCGGTCATCATGAATAAGATTGTTAAATCATTACCAGCAGTGCCTTTAAATGCGCAACATATTATGAGTCTTAGACGCCTAATTTTAGATCAACAAATTAAATTAGATCGTCCAGGTATCAAAAAAATGTTCAAAAACGAGAAGCGTCTGGAATCTGTCTTTCAGAGTGCCACTTTGTTTTTAGATGAAGAGACTAATGTAACGACTGATAATTTTGTTGCTGAGAACTATTCTTTAAGAACCAAAACAAGAATATATAATCTTGTCATTGCTCAACTTCAAAGAGTCAATAAAATCTACAATTTACCTAAACATATATTTACTTACTTAGAAAAAACGGCATTTAGAAAGTATAATCACGCCATTATCTTGGCACGTTTCTATGCTTCTACAGATGAAGAAGATAAGTTAAATAAATTGTTAAAGCTTTATTTACCTGAAAAAAGATATAAACTGCATGTTAATTTATCGATGTATTTGTTCAACCTAAAAATGTTTGACAAATCGCTTAAACATGCAGAAGCGGCTTACAGTATCAAGCCACATAGTGCAGATGTTTTAAGGGCTCTGATTAGAGTGAATCACACTATCGGTAATATTACTGCAAGGTACAAAGCACTTCAGGAAATGAAATCACAATTTCCATCTAGGGTATTTCCAGGAGAATTCGCTTTAGCTGAACAAGAATATAAATTAATGAAGAATGAGTGGAAACCAAAACCTTTAAGTCAAGAGATGGACTATCAGGCGAATGATAAGACAGTCTTATTTGTCTTAAATAAAGGTTTGCCTGTTGTCAATGGTTATACGATTCGTTCTAATGAAATTATTTCAAGAGTTAAGACACTTGGCTATAGACCAGTTGTCACAACTCGCTTGGGTTGGTCACCAGAACATGAAAGTTATGATAAGCCTGGGCTTGACGAAGGCCCATACCGTACTTATTATATAGACCGTTCAGATAAATATTTAACGAATCGAACACCGATGAAAAAGTATTTTAATGTGTATAAAGATGAATTATATAAAATTGTCATGGCAGAAAAACCGTCGATTATTCATGCGGCTTCTAACTTCCAAAATGCTTTACCTGCTATTCGTTTAGGTAATCAAATGGGCATTAAGACAATATATGAAGTTAGAGGCATGTGGCATCATACTCAGACGTCTAAAATACATGAATTCTATCAGTCTGACCGCTTTAACATGCAAGAAGAATATGAAGTGATATGTTGTCAGCATGCAGATGAAGTCATCGTCATTAGTGAGAGCTTAAGAGAGTATCTCATAATGAAAGGAATCGATGATAAGAAAATTACGCTTATCCAAAATGGTGTGAATACAGATAAGCTGTATCCAGAGGAAAAATCAGAAGACATTATTAAACGATATGACTTAAAAGATAGTATTGTCTTTGGTTTTATTGGATCAATTACTAACTATGAGGGTATTGAAATCATTATTAATTCTGTTAAAGCACTGAATGACAGTGGTCGTTTTAACAAGCGTTTTAAATTCTTAATTGTCGGTGATGGTCAGTATCGTCCTTTCTTACAGAGAAAAGTATTTGACGACAACTTAAGCGATGATGTCATCTTTATTGGCAAGGTGCCATTTGAAGTAGTCAAAGATTTTTACTCTGTCATCGATATTGCACCATTTCCACGACATGATGAGTTGGTCTGTCAGTTAGTGACACCAATTAAAACATATGAAGCGATGGCAATGGGTAAAAAAGTTATTGTCAGTGATGTGAATGCCTTAAAAGAAATGGTCATCGATCAAGTTAATGGTGTGTATTTCAAAGCAGATGACCAAGAAGCTTTCACAGAAGCTGTTATAAAGGTTATGGAAAATGACACAATCGGAGAATCCGCAAGACTATGGGTTAGTGAGAATCGGTCTTGGAGTGTTTTAATTAAAAAATTAGATGGTATATACCATTCGCTTATTGAAGAAAAATAGGGTCAAGCATATGCTTGACCCTATTTTTAGTTTAAAGACCTAAATATGATTTTACGAAAGGCGATGCGTGTTCAAGTTCTTCTTGGTGTGTTTTGATGAATTCTTGTTTTTCTTTAGGCTCCATTTGATAGATGATATTTAAAGCATTTTCTAATAGTGACTCTTTTTTTAGATAATCTTCTTGAATTTCGTCTTTTAAGTAGATTTCTAAGCCGTTAAAGCCATCTGGATATTTAAAGGGATTTCCAATAATACCTTTAAAATCGCTGTTTTGTAAGACGAGTCTTAGCATCCAAAGATTCTCTTTCTTTGGCATTTCAACATACTGATAATTCTCATCAGATTCATCATTAACATTTTTATAAATATAGGTATCAGAAAATCTAGGTTTAATACCATCAACTTCAGCAGTCACCCTGATACGGTATTTACCAGCTTCATCCAAGTGGAACTGACAATATCTAGAATCTGTTCTGTGAGATTTTTTAAACGGACGTCCGTCTTTGTATAACTCATAAATATAATATCGTTCTTCTATATAGTTCATGAATACTGATAAGACATTACCTTCTAATTTCTCATCGAAAAGTAGTTGATTTTCATAGTTATCGGAATTAATTTTTCTTAATTGCTGATTCACTGCATCATATATTTCAAGTGGTGCATCAAGAATGTCTTTGACTGCTTCATTACCAGAAGAAATGACTAACTTATTGTCAATATTGTTATAGAGTAAGTCATAGATGCCCAAAATGAAGCTATCATATTCATTTTGAGGTAAGACATCAATCAAAATAACCTGCTTATATTGATGTGCCAGTACCAAAATATCATCCATTCTATCAATTAAGGCTCTGAATTGATCAATTTTTCGAACTTCGTGATAAGAAATGTTATCATCGATTAATTCAAAAGAACGACGGTTAAAATAAGAACCCTCGTATTCCACGATATCATTTAATTCACTGAGTAGATCAATCATTAAGACCTCTGAGTTAGACTCTTCTAGTTTAGCGAGATTTGCCTTGTTTAAATCACGGTGGGCTGTAGAAATTTCTACAATATCACTCGTGTTAATTTCTTTCATAGATTTGGGATAAGGTTTAGAAAATAGGGAAAGAAAACTAGTACCACTCACAAAATTTTTAACTGAATATGGAAAACTCCTAAATTCAGTTAAGCGAGCAGAAAACTTACTGCCGAATATATCAATGTTCATTAACTTGCACCTCAAGAATTTGTCATAGAATGTTTTCTATTTTAAAGCCATAATAGTATAATATATATATTGAATCATGATTGAAGGAGACCTTGTATGTACTTTTTAAAGAAACACATTCTTAATATTATTATTTGCATGCTTGTTTTTGGTGTACTATCAACTGTTGTGAATATCTTCATTCCACCGTCCAATACAACATACGAAGAATATTATACATTAGAAACGACCTTAGAACCAAATTCAATTGCAAATTTAAATATTGCGCTTGCTGAATCTGTCAACGAGGCATCCGACAAAGTTGAACTTGTGAATGTCGATGGACAAGCGAACTCAGATATTCTAAACTTAACCATTACGACAGAAACTGGTTTAGATTATGAGTCAATTAAAGCTGAAGCAATGGATGTACTAAGTGAAGAAGGCTTTACTACGGGTGAAGAATTAAGTAGTAAGACTTATATTACTGAAAATACCGAATTGAAGATGATGATTATACTGTTCGGTCTTCTAATTGGTGGAATCGTTGGTATTATTAGAGCTGCTGCTGATAATAGTATCAGTACAGAAGAAGATATTGAGCATTACTTAAATGAAAGAACATTGGGTACTTTCTAGGAGTGAAAAAATGAGTGAAAATGATGTTAAGCAAATAGACTTTAATGAAGATACTTTAAATATTCTATATGATACTGCGGTTGCTATTAGAAAAGAAAACCACAATAATCCAGACAATAAAACTATCTTTTCTTCTTTGAATAAGCAAAAAGCCACTATAGATGCGGCCATGCACATTGCTTATATATTGACTCAGCTAAAAGATCGGGTCTTGGTTGTTAATTTAGATGGTCAATCAGTAGCATACGTAGAAGAGTACATTCATTCCAAAGCAAAACCTAATTTATTTACAACCTTAAAAACGTCAATGTTTCTAAGTGAAGCAATTAATCCAACAGAATGTGAAAAGCTAGATATCATTCATGTTGAAGACTTACCTGAGGAAGACTTGAAAAAGAAATTTAATGAATATAATGTACTATCAAAATTAAGTCCTTTAAAAAATTATTACGATCATATTTTCATTATTGGGCCAGAGGTTTCCAACATTGACAGTTACGGTACTTATTTGGAACTTGCTGACAGTGCTGTAACGGTAATTAGCGCAATAAATAACAATAGAAAAGACTTAAAACACTATTTACAAAAAATTAACCTTTTTAATGTAAAAAGTTTTGGTATACTAAGAAAAGCAGATTAATCTTTAAACTAGAAAAAGGTAGGGTGTTTCATTTGAAATTAACAACAATCGGATTAGGTTACATCGGTTTACCAACATCAATTATGTTTGCAAAACATGGTGTTGACGTATTAGGTGTAGATATAAAACAAGATGCAGTTGATATGCTAAATGGAGGACATATCCATATAGAAGAACCAGGCTTACAAGAAGCTTTAGAAGAAGTGCTTGAGTCTGGTAAATTCAGAGCATCAACTGTTGCAGAAGAAGCAGATGCATATATTATTGCAGTGCCAACGCCAAACAAGGATGATGAGTTTAAATCAGCAGACATTTCGATTGTTATGGCTGGTGTAGAGTCAATTGTTCCTTTACTTAAAAAAGGCGATACTGTAATCGTTGAATCAACAATTGCACCGCGTACGATGGACGATCATGTTGCACCGTACCTTGAAGAACAAGGCTTTAAAATTGGAGAAGATATCTACTTAGTACATTGCCCAGAGCGTGTGTTACCAGGACAAATCATGCACGAATTAATTTACAACAACCGTATTGTTGGTGGAATGACACCTGCATGTGTTGAAGCGGGTAAAAAAGTGTATGGTACTTTTGTTAAAGGTGAAATGATTGAAACTAATGCAAAAACGGCTGAAATGTCTAAATTGATGGAAAACACTTATCGTGATGTGAATATTGCTTTAGCAAATGAGTTAGCTAAAATCTGTAATCACTTAGATATCAATGTGCATGAAGTTATTGAGATGGCTAACAAGCATCCGCGTGTAAACTTACACACTCCAGGACCTGGTGTGGGTGGTCATTGTTTAGCAGTGGACCCTTATTTCATCATTGCTGAAGCACAAGAACAATCACCATTAATTCAGTTGTCACGTTCAATTAACGTGTCTATGCCTGAGTATGTAGTGGACATTACGAAAAACATTCTTGATAAGTTAGATGGTAAGAAGGTTACTGTCTTTGGTTTAACTTATAAAGGTGATGTAGACGATATTCGTGAATCTCCTGCATTTGATATTTATGAGTTACTGCGTCAAGAAGACGGTTTAGAAGTAAATACGTATGACCCACATGTTAAGATGGACTTTGTTGAAAAAGACTTGAAAGAAGCGGTTAGAGATTCATCACTAGTACTAGTGTTAAGTGACCACAGTGAGTTCAAGAATCTAACAGATGCTGACTTTGACAATATGAAAGACAAAGTTATCTTTGATACTAAGAACGTAGTGCCAGCAAACTTTGAAGAAGTGAAATACTACAACTACGGTAATATCCAAAAATTCTAGAAATAATATATAAATATAAAATATAAACCGAATGGCTTTGCTATTCGGTTTATATTTTAATAATCAACTATGAGGTGATTGAGATGAAGGAAATATTAGAATACGATTACCCTAAACAGTTCATACTGCATGAAAAATCAGGAACTAAAATATATAGAGTGATAGGTGAAGATGAAGGTTCTAAAGACATTGATGACTATCAGTATTCTATTATCACTACTATTTCTGAAAAAAAGGATGACGGTGTAAAATTTACACAGATTCAACATGAAGATGAACGATTAGGTTGGGTTAATCTAAATAATTCTATACAATTATTTAGGTTCAAGCCAAAATCTTATAAATTTTTAGCTGAAGACTTTGAAGCAAATGAAATTAATGACAAATTAAATATTGTTAAAGACTTTAAAACTCATTTTACTAATAAAATACTAACTGTTAAATCTGAAATTGAATATAATGGCAAAAAATTACTAGGGATCTTTATCAAAGATAGATTCTTTGGTTTCCATGATGAAGAATACTTTGAAGAATTAATTCCAACTAAAATCAAACTCGATGAAAATGATGTGAAAACTAAAACACTATATAAAAATAGTTCTATGGTTAAGCCATATCATGAGAGAGTGAATTTTGATAAGCCGCGTTTGGTTTCTGTTTTTAAAGAAAGTAATATTGGTAGAATTAGAGCAAATAAAAAAGAATATTATTGGATTACTTTAGATGGCCTAGAAGATTATCTAGTTAATTTAGAATCAGAAAGTAAAAAAGAATCTGATAAATATTTAGATGATATTTTTTATGCTATAGAAAAAGAAAGAGAGCATAGTAAAGAGGCTGTTAAGACTGTTCTATCTGCACAAGGTTTCTTAAACTCTAAAAGAATCAGAGAGAAAGATAAGAGAATTCAAACACTTCAAAATTCATTCAATAGAGCAAATGAAAAAATTAAAAGTTTAGAATCAGGTGTCAATACCAACTCTGGAAACTCTAAGTTGTCAAATGAAGAAATCCTAGAGTTAAAACGATTAAATCATAAGCTTAGTCAAGAAGCCAAGTTAAGTGAACAACGTCTAGAACAACAAAGAGACTACAATCGTCGACTCGAGGAACAGCGTGATAAATACAAAGAACGCATGAAATTAGTTGAAGAAAAGCTTAAGAAACAGTCAAAATAATAATTAAGCGCATGTAGTTTTATTGAGTGGAGGTTTATTTATGGACAGACAAAGTTTGAAAAAAAAATTGAGAAAATACAATAAAAAAATAGATAAAAACTTCCCTGCAACTTTAAATCAAATAATAAATGATTTAGACCCTTCAATACTCGCAAACGAATATAATCCAAACTTTTCAAAAAGAATTGAAGCTGACCCTTTCTATGAGTTGAAATTTGAAGATATGAACAGATATGAAGCACTTGATAAATTCAAAAAGTCTTCAGATGAAATTGTAGAAAGCAACGGCAGTCGAATATTTAAAAAACTGGATTTAAATATCGGAATTATTGCAGATGATTTTTTATTTGATTCATTTAAAGATGTTGCAAATTTTGAATATATTTCTAGAGATGATCAAGTAATTAAAGACTATGATTTTGTAATTTTCGCGACTTCATGGAGAGGTATAGATAGCTCCTGGGACGGTGCTGCGCACCCAAATAATGAGAAAAGACAAGAAATGATAGAGTTAATAGAGAAATATAACAAACATGGTATACCGACTATCTTTTATTCAAAAGAAGACCCTGTCAACTTTCATTTATTTAAATCACTGGCTAAACATTGTCAGTACATATTTACAACAGCGGTTGAGGTCGTAAAAAATTATAAAGAGTTTACAGGGAATAAAAATGTTCATGTATTACAGTTTGGTATTAACCCCTTAATACATAACCCGGTTGGTACACGCTCAAGTGATGCAAAAGAATTTAAAGATGAAGTCTTATTTGCTGGAAGTTGGTTAACAAAATATCCAGTAAGAATGTCTGAAACCAAAAAACTATTCGATGCAATACTCAGAGAAAAAGCTCCATTTACTGTGATTGATAGAAATCTACATTTAGGAAATCCTAGGTACCAATTCCCATCAAAATATTTATCTAAAATGGCACCTCCAGTCGCTCATGATGATCTAATGAATTTGCACAAATTAATTAGATGGAGCATAAATATGAATTCTGTAAAATATTCAGAAACAATGTTTGCAAACAGAGTATATGAACTTCAAGCATTCGGTAATATAGTGTTATCTAATTACAATACAGGGATTAACAATATGTTCCCAAATGTGAGAATGGTCCATAGCGATGATGATTTTAGAGTAATTTATAATACTAAAGAAAAAGATCTTTTAGAATTACAGGCTAAAGGAATTAGAAATGTTTATAATGGCCATACAACTTTCCATAGAGTACAAGAAATAGCTAAAACTATTGGCTTAGATGTTGAAACTTATCCTAAAGAGATACTAGTAGTGTTAAGCAATGACTCTGAACAAAATCTACAAAGCTTCAATCAACAAATTTATGAGCATAAATCATATATTTTAGAGAGTGACTTAGATCAAACAAATCTATCATCATATGATTTTATCACTTTCTTTAATGATGAGTATGTATATGAAGAATATTATCTAAACGATATGTACAATGCTTTTAAATATGTAGATGTTGATTTTGTAACTAAAGATGAAAATTCAGAAGCACACAACTATGTAATGTCATTGTCTGACAAATACAAGTCAATGATTGATATTGAAAGCTATACATTAAATCCAAAAATAGATAGCTTAGATAATGGATATAACTTAGACTATTTGGAAATTTTAAAAGTGGATGATTTAGCTACAGTAGATACAAATCAAGAAAAAGAGTTGAGCGTTATTGTTCCAATCCATAATAACGGAACTTATCTAGAAGAAAAATGTTTTGCTAGTCTTAAGAGATCAAGCAGTTTTGATAAAATGGAAATCATCTTTATAAATGATGGAACAACAGATGAACTTACCTTAAAAGTCATCAATAGAATCAGAAGAAGACATCCAGATATAGTCTATGTAGAAAATGAGACGGGTTCTGGAAGTGCATCTAAACCACGTAACCAAGGTGTTAGAGTTGCAAGTACTGATTTGATTACTTACTTAGATCCTGATAATGAAGCACTTGGTGATGGATATCATTTCCTACTAGAAAGTTTCAAGAAAAATGATGTGGATATGGTTGTTGGAAATATTATCAAAGAAGATAGTTCTAGAAAGAATGAAGGAAAATACACCAATATTCTTAAGAAAGCAAATAATAATAGAATGATGGTTAAGGATCCTAAAGAATTTTTAGTACGCTCAGATCTTCGTGTACAAAGTATTCAGGCACTTATTGTTAAAAAATCAGTAATTATAGATAATGATATTACTATGGTTGAAGGTGCTGCTGGGCAAGATACAATGTTTTACCAAGAACTCGTGTTAAATTCGAAGGCGATTTTAGGAGTAAACAAATATATTCATGTCTATTATGCAGCAGTTACAGGTAGTGTCACTAATACTGTATCTCATAAATTTTTCGATAAGTATTACAAACTTGAAACAGAAAGAATCCCGTATTTAGAAAAATATGGTTTAATGGATGTATACTTAAAAGTACGATTTAATCCTTATGTTAGAGCATGGTACTTACTTAGATTAGACCGTGTTGATGAAGAAAATAGACATCAGGCTGTAACTAAGTTCTTAGATATAATTCATCTTTATGATAAGTATGAGCCTGAATTCGAAGAGGATATTAAACATACCCTTGAATCATTAGAAAAAGAAGTAGATTATAAAGCTTAATTTAATTTGAGACTCTCTTACAGAACCATTGTGGTCTAGAGAGTCTTTACTTTTTAGATAATATTTTTGTTATAATACAAATAAGTTTAAGTTAAATATGAGGAGTGGGCACTGTGATTCAAAACAAATATAAAGGAAACCTTAAAATATATGAAGATGATGTTTATAGATTATTTGAAGTGAGCAATAGAAGAGAAAAAATGGCAGAAGATGCACTTAATAATATAATTACACCTTTTCCTGGATTTTTATCCACTGAATTTAGGGACGATATGTGGCTTGAGAAGAAAAAGCAAAAATATGGGAATAGCTACTCCTTATATCTGCACACTTTAAGAATTACAGTAGAATTAATGTTAGCTTATGAAGAAACAAATGATATTAAATATTTTGATAAGGCTGAAGAAATTATTGAATCATGGATTAGACAAAGTGAACCTGACAAAGAAGTTCCAATGAAGTGGTATGACCATACCACTGCTAATAGAACTCAGGCACTAATTCAATACTTATATTTAGCTCAGCAAATGGGACGTAAAGTTAATATATCTAAGTATGTTGATTTACTGAGGAAACATGTTGAAGTTATGAGTGATGATAGTAAATATAAAACAAATAACCATGGGTTGATGATGGATCGTTCATTAGTTGTTTTAGGCTATGTTCTTGAGGATCATCAAATAATTTCTAAAGGTAAGAATAGAGCAATTAATACATTTTGGTATAGTTTTAGCTCACAGGCAATTCACTTAGAAAATTCTCCACATTATCATTTAATGGTAGTAAGAATGTACAATGAAATAGAAGCATATTTAAATAGAAAAGAAGATAGTCTTGGTCCAATAATTGTAAATTACCTAAAGCTTGCAAAGGAATATATTCCTAAATTATCTAAACCTAATAATACATTACCTGCAATTGGTGATTCTGGTACTAGTAAAGCAGCTAAGAAAAAAGTTTATAAAAATATCTATGATTATGAAGCGGGAATTGCAATTCTTCAATATGAACAACCAAATCCTATGTATTTATCTTTTGTTGCCGGCTATTCATCTAGAGTCCATAAGCATAATGATGACCTGAGTATTACATTAAATTATAAAACTAAAGATTTCTTAATTGATCCCGGTAAGTATAGTTATACAGGAAATAAAACAAGAAGCTATATAACATCTAGGCGTGCTCATAGTAGTTTTTACTTAGAGGGCTTTAATTACAAAATTAAAAATGAGAATAGATATGATAGAAAAGTAAGGTTAGAAAATTATGTTGATAATAAAATCTACAGTCTTGTTAAAGGTGTAAATGGAGATTATGAAGGTACTAATGCATTACTAGAACGTATAGTCATACAATTTAAAAATAGTCCGGTAAATATAATTGTTGACTCTTTAATAACTAAGAGAAAAAATGAGCTAAAAATGACTCAGAAATATAACTTATCCTCTCTTGCTAAAGTGAGTGAGGTAGAAAATGGATATAAATTAATATCAGGTGGAGAAGAGTTAGTGATTAAGCAATTTAAACCATTTGAATCCAAGGAAGTAATCAATGGAGATTTAAAGAAACCTGTAGCCGTTAATACTTCTGGTTTTGCGAAAGTTCGACCTACAAAACAATTGGCTTTTAGAAAGACATCGAATCAAAAAGAAGCATTTCTAACCGCTATTTATGATGATAGGATTGTTAATGATTTTGATTTAAAATTGTATGGTGATAGATTGATTGTGTTTATAGAAGATAAAACATATGATATCTATTTATAGGAGGTCAATTATGTCTATTAGTGCTGGGATTTTAAAATACCCTAAGCAATATATTTTAGTAGAAGATAAATCTACAAAAATTTACAAGAGTTTATATGATCATTTAGAATTTGAGAATGTAGATGACTATGTTTTTTCAGTAGTTACGTCAATAACTCAAGAAATGATAGGAAACGAAATTTGGCATTTAATACAACATGAAGATACGGAACTAGGCTGGATAAAACTTTCAAACTCGATTCAAATATATAGATACCAACCTAAATTATATAAAGTCATTGAATCAGTATTTCAACCGAATGAATTGAATGAGAGAATGGGGATTAGTAAAGACTTCATATCTCATTTCAAAGATAATATGCTCACTGTTAAATCTGAAATTACTTATAATGGAGAAAAATATTATAGTGTATTTCTGAAAAATAAATTTCATGGTTTTCATAAAGCGGCTTATTTAGATCCATTAATTGAATTAAAATTACCAATTGATAAGAGTAATATAATATCTGATGAAATTTATAGTAACAGTAAATTAAATAATCCTGTTTCTCATGTGCCTGAGTTTCAAAAAGGCTTATTGAATACAGCTTTCTTAAAAATAGGAATTGCAAGTGTTGTTATACAGGGAAATACTTATTGGACACCTATCGAAAGTTTGATAGGGATAAATATACCTGAGTTGGCAAATGAAGAGAAATCAATAGAACAACTTAAATATGATGATTTAATGTATAGTGCACATGAATCAAAACAAAAGTCTATTGATATGTTGAAAACTATCATTGGTGCAAAAGATTATCTAAATAATACAGAAGTTAGAAAGTATCTATCTTTAGCTAGTCCTAAAAACTCTACAGATAATATCGATGAAATTAAAGATGAACTGAAGTCTATAAAAAATGAAAACTTAGATTTAAGAAGGAAGTTAAGACAGTCTCAAAATGATTTTAAACTAGCGAGTAATCGTTTGGAGCATCAGCTAGAATATAAGGAAAGACTTGAGGCTCAAAAAGATAAATACAAGGAACGTATGGAATTAGTAGAAGACAAGCTAGCGAATCTTGATGATAAGTATAAGATCTTAAAAAAACAAAAATCTGGGATCAGAAAATTCTTTTAATGAAAGAGTGTGACTAATGGAAAGAGATGAGCTTAGGCATGCACTGGACAAGTATTATAGAGAATTAGATTCAGACTTTGACAAAACTCTAAACACTATGATTAATACTTTGAATCCCAGTGTGAATATACATGAATATAGTCCAAATTATTTATTCAAACAAGATTCAGATCCATTTTATTATCTGAAAATAAAAGATTTAAAACGTGATGAAGCATTGGATAAATTTAAAAAAGTGGTTGAAAGCATTCCTGACAGTAATGGGAGTAGAGTTTTCAAAAAATTAAATATCCATATCGGCTTGATTGCAGATGAATTTCTTTATAATTCTTTTAAAGATGTTGCTAATGTCGATTATATTTCTAGACACGAACGTTTTGATTATAAAAATTATGATTTTGTTATTTTTGCGACAACATGGAGAGGAATTGATCAAAGTTGGCTAGGTTCTTCAAGTGCGAATGGTCCGATTAGAAGACAAATGATAGATTTAGCTGAAGAATATAATAGACGTGGGATACCGACTGTATTTTATTCTAAAGAGGATCCAGTGAACTATAACTTATTTAAGAGTTTAGCTAAACATTGTCAATATATATATACTAGTGCAAGCGAAATGGTCAGATTATATAAAAAGTATACTTCTAATGAGAATGTTGGAGTACTTCAGTTTGGAGTAAACCCACTTATTCATAATCCAGTTGGTACAAGAAGTGATATTTCAAATGAATACAAAGATGAGGTACTTTTTGCTGGAAGTTGGTTAACGAAATATCCAGTAAGAATGACTGAAACTTCTAGATTATTCAAATCAATAATCAAAGAAAATGTGCCATTAACTATTATAGATAGAAATTTAGAGCTTCAAGATCCAAGATACCAATTTCCGGAAGAATTTATTCCCTATTTAACTCCACCAGTGAATCATGAATTTTTAATGAAACTGCATAAAATATTTAGATGGAGTATCAATATGAATTCTGTTAAATACTCCAACACGATGTTTGCAAATAGAGTCTACGAATTGCAAGCATTTGGAAATATTTTATTATCAAATTATAATACGGGTATTAATAATCAATTCCCTAATGTACGTATGATTAATGCACCTGATGATTTTAAAGTAATTCACAATACATCTGATGAGGATTTAAAAGAACTTCAGGCGAAAAGTATAAGAACTGTCATGAAAGAACACACTACATATCATCGAATTATGCAGATCGCTCATGATATAGGCATAAATCTACCTATCATAAAATCAAATGTTTTAGTCGTACTTGAAGATGATACTTTACAAGATGATTATGATAGACAGTTATTTGATAACAAAGCATCAGTATTACTAGATAATCTGACTCTTGATATGATCAAAGAATATGATTTTGTAACTTTTTTTGGAAAAGATTATTTATATGAAGAGTATTATTTAGAAGAACTCTACTCCGGTTTTAAATATACGGATGTTAATTTCGTTTCTAAACTAAATGATGTTTCTTCACATGTTTACACGGAATATTCTAATAATATGTATAAAACTATGTATGATACAGCTGCTCTCAATAATATAGAGGGAATTCATGAAATTAAGAAAGGTTATAATTTAGATAATCAAGAAATTATTGAGAAAAAATTAAATGAAGAAATAACTAATGTATTTAACAAATCAAAAGAACTTAGTGTGATTGTACCGATTCATAATAATGGTACCTATTTGGAAGAGAAGTGTTTTGCAAGTCTAAAACGATCCTCAAGTTTTGATAAGATGGAAATCATCTTTGTTAACGATGGAAGTACTGATGAAACTACTATTAAAATTATCAATCGTATACTAAGACGTCATCCAGATATTGTATATTATGAATTTGAAACAGGTTCAGGAAGTGCATCAAGACCAAGAAATAAAGGAGCTAGATTAGCTACAACAGATTTTATTACTTATCTAGACCCAGATAATGAAGCAACTGGTGATGGTTTCCATCAAATGCTGAATCTAATCAAAGAAAAAGACGTTGATATGGTAGTTGGAAATATCATCAAAGAAGATAGTGACAAACGTACAGCAGGTAAATATACAGGAACAATAAAAAAATATAACTTTGGGAAACTATTCATTTCAGATCCTAAAGAATACATGGTTAGAGCTGCAATGAGAGTCCAGAGTATTCAGGCATTAATAGTTAAAAGATCAATCATTATTGATAATGACTTGATTATGATTGAAGGTGCAGCGGGTCAAGATACTATGTTCTTCCAAGAACTTGTATTAAATTGTAATAGTATCCAAGGAATTGATAAGTTCATACACGTTTATTATGCTGCTGTTTCTGGAAGTGTGACAAACACCGTCTCTAAGACATTTTTCGACAAATATTATGTGCTCGAATTAGAAAGAATTCCTTTCTTGAAAAAATATGGACTGCTTGATGTATACTTGAAAGAAAGACTAAGTTTTTATGTAAGAAAGTGGTATATACCGAGATTAGAAAGGGTGGCAGAGTCAGATAAGCCAGACGCTGTAAGACGCTTCTTAGATATTATTGATTTATATGAGCAATTTAATCCTAAGTATGAAATTGAAGTTCAAGAATTCTTGAATAATGTTAGATTGGAGTACAAGTAGTATGAATACTACTTGTACATTGTAATGGGGCGAATTTTAATGAATAAATTATTAGAGGAAGTAATTCTGAAATATAGTAAAATCAATAATAATTCTTATGATGATTCAAAGAATGTTACATCCGAATTTTTAGATAGTTATGCGAGAGATATCGGCTTAGTAATTAAGAGAGACAGAAAACTAAAATTAACAAACTTTTATGATGGAAGTAGATTAATTGGTAGCCTAAAAGGCTTAAGAGTGTCTACTACATCTAAAGAAGCATTTAATCTATGTAGGGATAAGTATAAGCTTGAGAAGTTTTTAAATGACCAGGGTTTTCTGAGTTTAAATTCTAAAGTGTTTACCGTAACAGAATTTAAAGAAGCTAAAGAATATGTAGACAGTAATCCAGATTCTGCATTTGTGTTAAAACCCTTGTCATTAGCTGGTGGAAAAGGTATCGAATTAAATGTAACTAGTGAAAATTTCGTCAATTCATGGAACGCATCGATTCATGCACAGAGAAAGAGTAAAGTTAAGAATCCGACTTGTATCGTTCAACGTTTTGTTAGCGGTTTCGATGTTAGGGTATCAGTAATTGAGGGGCAAGTATCGGCAGTTACTTTGAGATTACCTGCACATGTTGTAGGTGATGGTAAGAGTACAATTCAGGAACTTATCAAAGAGAAAAATGATGAAAGAATTCTAATAAAATACTTTCAAAAGAAATTGATACCTATTGATAAGAAACTTATAACCAGACTTGCAAGCGATAATAAGTCTTTAGATGATATTTTAAAAAATAATGAAGTATATCTATTAAGTGACATATCTAACTTAACCCTTGGTGGTGAGAGTATTGATATTACTGATATTGTCTCTGATGAGATTAAAGAAATAGCTTTGAACTCTATAGCTTCTATTCCCGGATTTTATAGTGGTGGTGTAGACATGATGACCGAGGACTTTACTAAGGACGAGGCCTTTATAATAGAAATCAATACTAATGCCAACCATACAATGCATCATCTTCCCTTAAAGGGAAGTCCAAAGGAACCTTTTAAAGATTTATTAAAAATACTTAAATTAAAAGGTGAAATCATGAATAATATTAAAATAGACAACGATAGTGTTGTTATGTTGAATAATATATATAAGTTTTCATTATTAAAAGATAGATACTCAAGGAAACTACTCGAAAAACATTAGTAAATTAATGAGCATTATGATTATGGGGTGCAATAATGAAAGTAAAAGACATTAATTACGAATCAAGCTATGTGATTAGTGAATGGAATTTAGATAATGTGTTGTCCGACTTTAAAAGAGTAAATATAGAAAGTTTAAATTTATACTATGATCAGACAGTAGACATAATTCAAGTACAAGATGGTAGTAATTCCATCACCATGATTGGCTATTGTTTTGATATTAGAGATGGAAATATAGACAGAGAAGATATATTAATAAATATTCTTAAGAGTAATAATCTAGAAGAAGAACTCGATTATATTAATGGAAGGTATAATTTTATAATTTACAAAGAAGGTATTACAAGAATTTTTAGTGATGCTTCTCAATTAAGACCATTAGTTTACCATGAGGAGAGTAAAATACTAAGTTCTCATGATTCAATAATGCGTGAAATATTAAACGAGTTTGATATTCAACTAGAACAGAGATCAGCTGGGTTTCATACTGAACTAGACTTTACAAGATTTAAAGAAGTATATAAATTTAATCCAAGTTTATACTTGGATTATGAAACATTTGAGTTTACAAGATTTTATCCTAGAGTTGAACTTAACAAAAAATCTAGCATTGAAGTATTTAAAGAAATGAAACCTTATCTAGATGAAAGTAGACGATTTTTAGAAAGTATTGAAAATGATAAGTTTGTTACTGTTACAGCAGGGGTTGATTCAAGAGTTTCTGCAGCATTGACTCGCGATTTTAGTAATGAAATGGAGTACCTTACATATACACAATCAAGAAAAAAACTAGCAACTAAAATGGCAAAAAAAATATATAAAATAGATGAGAAAATCACAACAGATATGCGTGATTATTTAGGTTGGAATCACAGCATAATTAAACTTTCTGAATATACACCGAGTAAAGAAGAAGTAAAAGAATTAAATAAAATCTATAATTCTAAACATGCCTATGCTTTAGCAAATTATTATAAAAAGAAGTATTATAATAAAGCAATTCATGTGAAATCAACTGTTTTTGGTATGGGTAAAGCAGACTTTCCAAGTGAATTAGATAAGCAAGAAGATACACTTGAGTTTTATAAAAAATGTGTTCATGGTTTGCCACAAAGATTTTTTGATCATGCTGATTTTGATGAGGAAGTTGAGTCTTACTTTACAAGGAATTTAATCTCTGAAGGAATAACTAAAGGTAGACATTACTTTGATTTATTCCATTTAGAATCTCGTATGGGTAATTGGCATAGCATGCTAACTTTAGAAACGGATCCAGAAACTGAAGAGTTTATATTTACTAACTGTAGAAAGATGATTGATTATATTCAAACTCCACCAACAGATGAAAAAAGAGAATTTCGTTTATATAAAGAAATTATTAATAACTATTGGCCTGTACTATTGAAATTTGGTATTAACTCCCTAGTTTCTGTCAAAGAAAATGACCAAGAAAATGATGATGATTTAGAAACTAGTTCTATTGGAAATATTTTAGTCAAAGCGATTAATAAAATAGAGCTCATAGAAGAGAATGGATCTTTATTGGTAAAACCAGATGTTCAATTAACTAATATTTATGATTCTTATAGCTTTTCTATAGAAAAGTTTGCTGAACCAATAACGGTAAAGCTTACAAGTTTTTATAGAAATCAGAAAGCAAAAAATAAAATAAATATCATCTTGAAGAAAAGTGATAGTATAGAAGTGTATGATATATTGGACTTGAATAAGGGGATAGATATTGAAATTATAGATAAACCTGTAGTAGTAAATATAGTTTATAGAGCTAATTTCACTACATCTACGTGGGTAGATGCGGGGAGAATAAAAATTGAACAAAGAAAAAAATAAGAATCCTTATGGATTCTTATTTTTCTTGAATTATTTGTTTGATACTATCAGCTAAAATATTCTGTTTTTTAAACAAGAAACGATATCGCTCTAATATTGTATCAAGCTCATTTTGATCTAAATCTTTTAGTTTAATATTTTCATTTAAAACTTTATGCTCTAATTTAAAGTTTGAAAAAAGAGTTGATAATGGGTCTTGTTGCTTTCCATACATATTAAAATAGTTCACTTGAAATGCAGGGTTTTGGTTAACTTCAAGTACAGTACCTTCATTTGCGTCTAGGTTACTTATTATAATATCAACTCCAGCTGTGTGAACATTAGGAATTGCAGTTACTGCATCTTCTGCTTGTCTGAAAATATTTGGATGAATAAATTCACTGATTTCAATGTTATCGCGTCCAGTTGCTATACCAACTGTAGGGTATAATATTAAATATTCATCCTTATCTAATATAGAATCTAAGCTTAAATCTCTATTGTGTAAGCTATCTTCTAAAATTTTGTTTAATTTAAATGGGTTTTTAAAGTGGAAGTTATTTTTCTTTCTTATTTCATTTTTTTGATCAATTAAACTTTTTATACTAGACTTGCCATCACCTACAACATAACCAGGTGCTCGTAATGTAGCTGTATCAGCTTTGCCTTCTAACACAGTTATCCTTAATTCAAGACCTTCGACTTGCTTTTGTATGATTATTAATGGGTTCTTCACTTTATATTGTTTTTGAATTTTTAAATTTTTATGCCAAGCGCTATCTATATTGGAACTATCAACATCTCTAAATGCTCCAAGAGATTGTCTTAGATCTTTAGGTTTTAATACACACTTGCCGTCTTGGGAATTAACATATCGAACTGCACTTGAATACTCACTTGGCTTGAAAAATTTTGTATTTGGGGTTTTCACACCTGCATAAGTTAAAAATTGTTCTGTTAATAATTTATCGTTCGAAATTACTTTACCAATACCTATGTTGTTAGGGTAAAATCCTTTAGTAAAATCTAGAAATGGTTTTTGATTTTCATCAAAAAGCCTGAGGAAATATCCTTTTCTTTTAGTAGATTTTTTAGGTATTTTTTTGAATGGAATATTAGCATTTTTCAAAGCAAATTGACTTTGGATTAGTAAATCTGTAGTAGCATCGGCAGGATATTCGATTTCCTTTCTGTCTTTTAAATTTAGTTTTTCCATAGTTTTTTTTAAGAGTAGCTCGTCCATATAACAGTACCTCATTTATAATGTTATTTATATTAAAAGTTTATATTATCATAACATTAAAGTCTAATTCCGATTTATAAATTATTATAACTTTAAAAGAAAAAGAACTTTAATCTTAAATGTTTGATATTATTAGAAGTGTAATATTTAAATAAATGGAGGGAAATAAATGAAATTTAGATCTTTATTGGTTTTTGGGACTACATTATTAGTTTTATCCGCATGTAGCGGGGAAGATGGGAATAATGAAGAAGAAACAGATGATAATAATAATTTATCTGAAGAAACTAGTGAAATAAAAGAAACAAGCAACGTAGCTAATGGAGAATCAGTCTTAAACCTTAACGATTCAGAAGCTGGCTGGGTGAACTTTAATGGTGAACACGCTGGTAGCATTGATTATAGAGTGTCACCTAAAATAGAATATGATAGTAGTGAAACATATGTGTTAAATATCGATGCTTATATTTCATACTTTAATGATGATGAGTTTATTGAGACAAAGCTAACTTCAAAAGGACCTATTGAATCAATTGATAATGCAGACAATATACGAGTCAGTTATCATAAATCGTTTGAAGAAAGACTAACTCTAACTAAAGAATAAAATATATACTTAGTAACAAGGTACTCTAGATGAATTTTAGAGTACCTTTAAATATCAACGGAAGTATATCATATCTATGTGTGGATGTTGGTCGACAATATATTCTTCAGAAACTGCTTTAAAACCATAGGATTCATAAAATGATCTCAGATAACTCATGGCAAGTATGCGTATGTCCTTATCAGGATATTTTTCATTTATGACATCAAAAACTTTGTCTAATAGTTTTCGTCCATTACCATTACCTCGTTTTGTTTGTTGAACAGTTACACGTCCAAAAGAAACATAATCAGTATAATTTAAAATTCTACTATATGCCCAGATATTATTGCTTTCATCTTTATTAAAAAGATGAAGTGCATTGTAGTCTTTCCCATCGATATCATTAAAATATGATTTTTGTTCGACTATAAAAATAGCTTCTCTAAGTCTAAAAATTTGTTCTAGTTCACTATTTGAAAGTTCATCAAACGATTTTAAATGCCACATAAAAAGCCTCCAAATTAAATGCTTTCTCTATTCTACTATAAAACCAATATATTGAAGACTAAAAGTAATAAGTTTGTTAAAATAAATGACAAGTATCGATTTAAAAGTCCAAAAAATAGGTGATGACATTGCTAATAAATGAATTCGTAAGAAAAAGATTTAATAATTATAGACCATATGTGAATATATTAATTTTAGAAAAGAAAAATATTAATATCTACTCATCATTAAATCGTGAAATAATACTTGAACAGTCAAATAATGTTCAGTTTCAAATGTTAGAGTTAATAGAAATAGTCGAAACAGGCCCGCAATGTATTTATAAAATAAAATTACCAAGTGGCAAAAAAGGTTATTTCTCACCTATTGATAGTATTGTCATTCTTCCAAAGAAAAATAAGCAAGTGCGTATTTCTAATGACACACAATTTAGAAATAAGCTGAATGAATTTTTAGGAATGGATAAGACGTATTTTGAAATGAACAGTCATAGAGTTGTATTTTCTTCTCAATATGCAATTTATAATAATGAATTATATGAATGTTTAACATACATAGATGAAATAATTGCTTTTGTAAGACCAAGTGAAGTTAATATTATGCATAGGTATGAGAAACCATTTAAAGTAATAAATGATACTACAGTTTATAGGGATAGTAACATGACTAAAGTAGTAACTACATTTCCTAAAGGAAAGGAAGAACTTACAAGTCAATATGTAATCATAGAAGAAGAAAAATTGAGATTTAAATATAATGGGAAGATTTATTGGCTAAACCTTAAAGATACTAATTTAGAAATAGAGATCGCACGGATTATCTATGAAAATTTAGATGAAGTATTACTAGATACTATTCTATATCAAAACTCAATGAAACTTGAAAATTATCATAAATACTATCAAAAAATATTAAATAAGCAATCTAAAAGTTAATAGGTGATGTAATTGAAACTATCTAAATATAAAAGTTTGTTTGAAAAAGAATTTATAAAAGATGTTAGACCTGAAAAGGATTATTACTTAATGTTTAAAAGATCTAAGAGGGATAAAGAGTATAGTCTAGAAAGCAAGTACTTTTATGGGTTACATCCACCATTTACTTTTAAAATGGTAGACGGACAACTAAATGTAAATGTGAAAAGCAACAAGATTAAAACTCTATATCTGACATATTTAACCCTAGACACTAAATTTGGAAGTGTACCAAAAGAGTCACTTGTTAATTTAGAAAATGTTAAAAAATTTTACATTAATTTTGACATTACTACCAATGCAAGTGTAGAAGTAATACCTTTTATAATTCAATATGATTTAAATGGTAAAAAAAATATGAAAAGAATTACACGACCTATGGAATATTTTGAAGCAGATAACGACGTAATAAAATTAAGATTAGTTTTTAAAGTCAAAGGATATGGGAACTTTATCATAAGAAGTATAAAACGAAGAGATGTGGAAGTGAGCTAAACATGGATGTTTCAAATTTAACTATTTATGAGGATGATTTTAAAATTCATCAAACGAAACTCTATTTATGTGATGAGTTAAATACTAAGTTGATTTATGAGAGCATGCAAACCTTAAAAGTAAATGGCATTGCAAGTTCTATTAATGGGAAAATAATAGAAGTAATTGCTAGAAAAATAAAAGATAAGAAGGATTATTTCAAGATTAGGGCTGGAGATTCTGAAGTTGGATGGATTGCGTTAGATCAGTCTCCAAGAGTATATAGAATCCCTAAAGTCACTGGAAAAATTTTAAATGATAGAGTTAGTATATATAAAGACAATAATTATAGCGTGAGCGATTTAAAATATAAACTGATGGAAGCTAGATATTATTTCCAATTAGAAGATGAACAATTTTTTATTATAAATCGTGTTGGTCACAGAGAGAATATCTTGCCAATTATAAAGGAAGATTTTAATAGATACATAACACCTAAAGACAAGACATTTGTTGAAGTCTCAGAAGGTGATGATATGTATAAATCAAGTACAAGTGATGAGGTTTTGGAGAATATAACAGACACAGAAAGTGTTGAAGTTATAGGATTCTATGAAGGTACTAATCAAATCAAAGTAAAATATAAAAATAAATCTGGTTGGATTTACAAGGAACTTGATTTAACTCAAGAAAAAAACAATAATTCTATAAAAAATTTAGAGTTTATCGATCAAATTATGTACTTAAAAATAAAATCTCACTTACAAAAATTGAAAATTGACACTCAAGAAAAGAGAATTGAGAATATAAAAGAGAATGTTGCCGTTAGTAATGATTTGCAACAATTATATTTGAATAAATATTTAGGTGATCAAAATGATATTAAATGATGTAGTTTCACTTGATAATAGTAAAAGTATCATTCCGAATAATAAAAGCATTCTGAATTTTGGTCTAAACATGAAAAATATTAAGATATTTACTATGGATAGTACAAAATTCTCTAAAGAAATATCTATAATAAAAAGTGGAATCACCTGTAATGAGATTGAAGACGCTAATCTAATTATTTTATCAGAACCCAGTGCAGAAATATTAGGAGAAGTTGATCTAGCTGCCTTTTTAGATGAATATAGCAGTCTAATAACTGATAATCAAAATGCTGACAAAAAATTCGTACATATCGTTACTAATTATAAATGGTATGTTCTATTTCATGAAATTTTAAAAGAGTATAAAATACCTGTTTATCTGACTAATCAGGAGTTTTCATGTTTAAAAGAGTATATAAAAGATGTTGAATTTCATATAGTCGAAGACTTCTTTTATGTCCAAGATTTACATCATTATTCAAATGATATTACTAAAAACTTATTAATAGATTTAACTTGTTTGCAAAATCAAGAAAATTTTTATTCCCACACAATTAATTCGATATTTGAAACCGTTGAAGATTTTGATGATGTTACAATACTTGTACCTGAAAATTCCTACTTCCCTAATATTGAAAATGAAAAAATTAATGTTTGTCTTGAAAGTAGTAGGGTTCAAATTGAAAATTATACATACGTGTTAGTATTAACAAACACTCCTTATACCGATATGAGTATTAAAAAAGTATTATATTACGCAGCTAACTCAAAGGTAGTTTTCACAAACTATAACTTCAAGCTTAACAATATGATTCCGTCCGTTATTTTGAATTTGTCTAATAAATTAGATTTAGTAAAACCTTTAACAAAAGCTGATGCTTTCGATATTATTAATGAAAACCGAAATACTATAATGTATAAGTACTCGACAATTAATTTGTTAGATAAAATTTATCGTGGTTTTTTTAAGGATAGCCTAATTGCCCCTCTGGAAATTAATAATACATTAGATCATTACGAAGATAATTTATATTTAAGAAAGACAAATAATAGTTCATCTAATTTGAGCATTGTTGAATATAAATACGATATTGAAAAAACTTTAGCATTTCCTATTATTTTTCTAGGTGAAAAAAGTGTGAAGTATAAAAATTCTTTGTTAACTCTAGTAAATCAATCTCAAAGTCCATATATTATCCATCATTATAATAATGAAATTACTAAATCTACGACAAATCCAAAAGTGAGTGTTATAGTTCCGATACATAATAATGGAAAATACTTAAAATTTAAGTGTTTTAGATCATTGAAAACTTTATCAAAATTTAATGAAATGGAAATTATATTTGTTGATGATGGAAGTAGTGATCCTGAAACTTTAAGAATTATAGAGGATATATTATCTAATAATAGAGTAGTATTTAAAAGGTATGAAGATGGTTCTGGCAGTGCCTCAAGACCAAGAAATGAAGGTGTACATTTAGCATCTACAGATTTAATAACTTATCTTGATCCTGACAATGAAACTATCGATGATGGACACTCTGTACTGTTAACTGAAATGCTTAAAGATGATTCATTAGATATGGTAGTTGGAGACATAGTTAGAGAAGACAATAATAAAAGAAATGCTATAAGGTATTCAAAAAAGGTACAAAGAGCAATTAATACTGATGTCATCGAGGATACTAAAGAAACTTTAGTAAAAACTAATTTAACTGTACAAAGTATCCAAGGATTAATAGTTAAAAAGAATGTTATTACAGATAATAATATTATAATGGTCGAGGGAGCTGCCGGACAAGATACACTTTATTTTCAAGAATTACTATTAAATTGCTCAAAAGTAAAAGTAGTTGATCATATGATTCATTCCTATTATGCATATGTCGAAGGATCTGTAACTAATACAGTCTCACATAAATTTTTTGAGAAATTTTATAAAGTAGAACAAGAAAGAATAAAATTTTTAATTAAAGAAGATCTTATTGAACATTACATGAAAATTAAGTTCAACTTTTATTTTAAAAATTGGTATATGACTAAGTATGAACAAGTACTAGAAATTGATAAAATGGAGGCAATCTCTTATTTAAGAGATATTGTGAAATTATACAATCAATATAGAAACATGATTGATGATGAAATATTGATGTTTGTAAAATCATAATTAATAAGAAATTTACTTCTATGCAATATATTCAATAATCTAAAGAAAGTGTTGATTAGTTATGGCAAGAATAAACAAGTTATATCCTGGAGGATTTATTTTATGTGAAGAACAACTGAGTGAGATACCTTCTTCATATAAAAAAATTAAGATTGCAAATAAATACAATTATTACTTTGAAGAAACAGTTGAAAAGAGTATTCTAACTAAAAATAATACAACTATGATTATTCATGGACACTCTGTATATATTGACTATGATGAAATAATCGAAGGAAAATCTCTGATAAATAAATTACTAGAAGAATACAATAATAACTATAGTGACTTCCTAAAGACTTTAGATTTTATTGCAGGTAGATATGTAGTAATGATTATTAGTGATAGTAAATTTGAAGTTTATCAAGATGCAGTAGGTGCTCGTAGTGTTTATTATATGCTAGACAGAGATGTCATTTCATCTCACATACACCTTATCTTTGATAACTTTGAAACAAAATCAGATTATCTTGTAGAAAATATAAAAGGTCTGGATCAATATTTCGATAGTACAAAATTCGAAAATGTAAAAAGTCTTGTACCAAATTTTAAACTTAATTTTTATGATAAAACTATAGAAAGATTCTTTCCAAGACAAGAAAATCGTTATAATAACTTAAGTGATGATGAAAGAGTAAGTAAAATAATGTATTTATGGAAAGAGCAAATTAGTTACTATACTAAAAACTACAAACCATTACTCTCAATTACTGGTGGCAATGATAGTCGTGTTTCTTTGGCATTAGCTTATGATTTTAAAGATGTTATTAATTTTTTTACTTATGCACCAGAAAATAGTGATGTTACAAGTGATAATATATCCATGAGTATATTAAGCAGAGATAAAGTAATTGTAGATAAAATTTTAAATTTAATTGACATTAATCATAAATATATTTTATTTGGTAAATATTCAGAATCACAATTTGACTCATTAAACAAAGAAGCTATTAAAAAAAATAGCACATTTAACCATCAACATATGTTGTTAAGGTACTATGAAGAATATTATCCTGAAAATAACATTATGCATATTAGATCTAATTTACTAGAAATAGGACGTGCCCATAATATAAATAAAAGAAGAACTAATAATTACAAGGAAGTTTTAAACACAATTAGACATAGATTGAAAAAGAATTGGAATCCGGATCTCAATGATGAAATGGATGAATATGAGAATTTAAAAGTTAAACTATACAACTATGATGAGTATTTATATGGTTATCATTTACTTGATTTATTTCACTGGGAACATAGAGTAGGCAGATGGCATACAGAGGTATTAAATGGCACGGATTACTCATATGAAACTATGTTGCCCTTTAATTTAAGAGCAATAATTGAAATGTCTCTGTCTTTCGACTTAACAAAAAGAAAAAATGATTATTTATTTAAAGAATTAATAAACAAAAGTTTACCTATTTTAAATTTTCCTGGTTCTAATAACCTTTCTAATATATATGAAACCGATGTTGCTCCTAAACTTAAAGATAGTATTATTAATAACTTTACAGTGATAAATGGTGATTTTTCTAAACAATTACAATTTGAGTCCCTTGGTAATCAAATATACATTCCAGAAAGTTTTCTTTCAAAAGGTTCAAAGGCTAGAGTAGAATTTGAATTTAAACAAGATTCCGGAACTATAATGCTTGAATTATTTAATGGTTACAAATCTAAAATTGCTAATGAATACTTAAGATATGAGATTTTAGTAAATGATAATATTGTAATGTATGAAGATATGTCAAAATGGAATTTGCCAAATACAGTGTATGTTTATAATTTGAAAAAAACTGACAAGATCACAGTTCAAGTTGTATGTCTTAAAAATTTATCTGTTAGGTCTTGGGAACTAGCTTCAAAATTACAAATAAGTAATATTAAAGAACTCTCAAATAATACTGAAGTTTCACAAAATGTAACATGTACTAGTCCATACTCAATTATATTATAAAATTTTAGTGAGGTAGTATGTTATGGAATTAAATGAAAAGTTTTTGAATAACCCTTTTCTTTTGAGTGATAATGAACAGTCAAACATTAGTTTTTTAGGAAGTTCAAAAGTATTGAACGATACTATATTTCATTATTCTAATGATACACAATTTTACAATCTACATTTAGATGATATAGAAATTATATTAGTTGGTTATATTTTAGACATTAGGGATGATTCGAAAAACGAGGACGATATTTTAAAGAAATTGGCATTTGCATATAAAAGTAGTTTAGATTTATTTTTGAATGACTATGAATATATGAATGGTAGATTTGTTCTAATATTATCCAGTCCAAATGACACACTATTATTCTCTGATGCTACATCCATGCTTCCTATTTTTAATTATAAGAATAAATATTTTTCATCTCACGAAATAATTCTTAAAGAATACGTAAAAATCGCCCTGGGTATAGAACTTAATCAATATGGATTTAATATGAAGAACTTTTTAGATTATACAAATACTAAGGAGATATTTAGTTTTAATCCAAATTTGATGTATTCTTTTAGAAATAATAGTTTCAAGAGAATATTTCCTAGAGGTAATCAAAAAAATTTACCGTTAGAATATGTTATAGAAAAAACGGAAGCATATTTAAAAACTCAGATAAATTGGTTGAATAATCACTATGATAAAATTTATTTGTCTCTTACAGGTGGATTTGATTCAAAGGTAAGTTTAGCCTTAGTTAGACCAATTATAGACAAGGTATTTACTTTTACCTATATGTATAAATTTGACGAAAATACTAATTATGAAGAACTGGGTAATTTTAAAAAAATTTATTATAAAGATAATGTTATAGTGAACAATTTAGTAGAGAATTTTAGATTAAACAATCATAAATACTATTTTTTCAGTGATTATAAAGCCCCAGCAAAATATTTACAAACATTAGGAAAACATGTAAGTTCACATCATTCATATGGTCTAAGTTACATTATTAATAAAGAATTCGATCGCTCATCATCAATTCACCTTAAATCAACACTGTATGAACTTGCAAAACTTTCATTTAAAGATGTTAATGATGATGAATCTATTCTTAATGATATAAAACATTGGGCTCCACGTGAATTACATGGCCAAAAAGAAATTTTGATGAATATGTTCAAAGAATATAAAAAAAGAAATTACACTGATGAAATATTTAATTTCGGTCATAATATTCAAACTATGTTATATTGGGAATTTAGAATGGGAAATTGGCACAGTAATATTACCCAAGAAACAGACTTTACTATCGACACATATATCTTAATTAACAACAGATATATGATTAAACAGTTTATATCATTAAACAAGAAAGATAAGAAAGAAAAATCATTACTAACAACTATTGTAAAAAATAATTGGCCAGCTTTGAATTATTTTATCGCTAATTCATTTGATACGCTTGAAGATAGAATTTAACTAATGAAAATTTAAAAGGATGGTAATATATATGAAAACAAAACTTTCTTTTTTTACATTACTTTTAAGTATCGCACTTCTCACTGCCTGCTCCAACTCAGACGGCAATCTAATCGACACAGGATCTCTAACTGAGGGCAGCTGGGTCAGCTACGACGGTAATACCGTTGAAAACGAAGAGATGAGATCGACTGACCATATCGATTACGATCCTGCTAAAACATACGAAGTCAACCGTTCTAGCTACGTCTCATACTACAACGGCGAGGAGTTTATCGAAACGATTCAATACAGTGACGAACCTCCAATGACTTTAGACACAGTCGACGAAGCGGACAGTATCGTCATCAGCTTCAATCAATACAATGAAGACACAATCACATTAACTGAAGCTGAATAAGCTTAAAGCCTCCAAAAACATCATTTGGAGGCTTTTTACATCATTTTAACTCCCTTTAAATTTTATCTAAACATCTCCTTGTTAAGCTAAAAGCATAAATGAAGAAAGGGTGTAGACATGTCCTTTAACCACAAAACATTAATTGTCTACCTAGACGGTGATTACAGAAGGTTTAAAACTGTCGCAGATATATACAAGAAATTCAAAGACGGCGATGCACATATTCTCATCACTTCATTTAACGATAACAATCAACTCCGAGGGAAAATCGATTTATTAAACGACAACTACGATTTTATAGACGAAAGCCACATCTTAACAGAATACTACTCCACATCCACATACAACAACGCAATAGAGATTGAGGAAATACTAAAGAAAATCAACTACGGTCACATCATTATCGTCACCAGTCAATACCACATCTACAGAACAAGACTAATTTTTAAAGATAGATTTAAAAACGATAGTCGCTTTAAATTCATCGGCGTTAATCACCACACAACCATGGTCGAATGCATTTCTGAAATCATCAAACTCGGACTGTACCTCATGAAAAACTATAAATTCTTCACTAAAGATAATTTACTCTACAACAAAAGTAAATACAGATCATTATCCCGATTAACCTACCAATAAAAAGTGAATTAGATATGTTAAACTAGACTAATAAATACTATTAGGATAGGGGATACCATGAAGAGCTATAAAGAGACAAAAGAATATCTAAAACAATTGGAAGATTACAGATCTTTTCAATACAGATCAACACGTCTACCTGAAATGGTAGAGAAAGAAACAAAACACTTTAAAGACGTTCAAGAGTTCTACAAAGAAGAGGGCTTCAACCATCTTTCAGTAGTGGAAATCATCAGAACATTTATTAAGGTAGATATTTTAAAACTGTCACTCATGCAAAGTACACATGGGATTTATGTTGATGGAAACACTCCTCAATACCCATCAGAAGCAGAGACAGTGGCAAAATTCACTTTAGAAACATCAGATATTGATTTTTATCAACTCATTCTTCCTGAAGATTTAGAGAAGAAAAATGAAGAAATAAAAGAAGCAATCATCAGCTTTAACCGAAGCGTTGAACCATTCCTACAAAGCATTGAAAAAAATGCAGGTGATGTGACAACAACAGTTCAAGCTGTGATTACAGAACTATTTAATTCAAATCCACATATTTTAAGTAAAATATATGATGAAACTTATTATGAAACAGTCTTAAACTACATGATTGATAATGCATTTGAAAACACTTGGAAACAACAAAAAGTGCAAACACCACTTGTGTCATTCTATGCAATGTTCACATTATCATTCTACGATAATGTATATTTAGATCAATTAGTATAAGAGAAAGGCCAGCCGTGCTGGTCTTTTTTCTTTGTTTTTTTCACTTAGAAATCTAAATAACAGTATAAAAAGAACTTTATAAGATAATAAGTAAACAATATTGTTATGAGAACGTTATTACCATATTGTAAGTTGACTGGAAAATACTGATAATAATATTAATGATTAATGAAATTAGGTGATTACTTGAAATGTCCAAATTGTAATGCAGAAGTATTTGAAGGTGATAAGTTTTGCGGAAACTGCGGCACACCCTTAACTGAGGATGAAAAAATTCAGAGTGACCAGCATAAGAAAGCAGATATTAATTTATCTCCATACTTAAAAGCCTTATTTAAAACACCATCCAGAGTAATAGAAAAACCAAACCAATTTAATACATACACCATACTCACAACACTCGCTGTGATCTTACTCATCCTTGGCGGTTTGTCCTTTATCTATTATGAAGGCTTTTATTTAAACTTTGGCCAAGGACTTAGCATATTTTTAAGAGCAATATTTATTTATTTAGGAATTCTCATAGGCTACGGCTTAGCGATGATTGGCACAAGCTATATTTCTTCAAGTGTAGAAATAAGATGGAAGACAATACTTAAAAGTTATATGAGTTTATCAGTCTATGCCTTATTATTTTATGTACTTTCAATGCTGGTCTCTATTATAGGCATATCTTACCTGCCAAACACTTTTAACATAATCGCTCTAATCACACTGTCACTAGGGACTTACTATATTTATAAACAATACGTACAAACCAATGAAAAATTCGATTCATTTTTTGTCTTACTAATTCACATTGTCTTAACCGGTCTAGTCTCTCATATAATCTATCAATACTGGATCATTCAAATCTGGAACAATGCATTTAATTTTTAATCTATAAAGGAGCACTTATATGAAATATTGTAGTCATTGTGGACATGAACTAAGAGAAGGCGTCAAAGTTTGTCCCAACTGTGGTCACCACATTCTAGACACACAGCCAAAGAAAAAAGGAATGTCGAAGAAGAACAAAAGTATTATTATCATTACAGCGCTTATATTACTTGCATTAATTATTGCTTTTTTTGTAGTGAGTCAGTTTTTATCACCTGATAAACAACTCGCTAACATTTCACAAGCGATTGAAGAAGAGAATGCAACATTACTGATAGAAAACATTGATAATGACATCAGTAAGACAGATGCAGAAGCATATTTTGCTTATATTAATGAAGCGGGTAGTAAAGACACAGTGCTAGAAAACTTAGACAAGGTAAGAAATACAGACTTCAACAACTCAATGTACGAAGAAGTTGAAGATGGTATGAATCTCTTATTAACTGTTGAAGAAAAAGGAAAACAATACCTAATTTTTAAAAACTATAATATTGAAATTCCAAAGGTATCTGTATACAGCTACGATGATTTTAATATCGATGAATTTACCTATCAATATAACGGCAAAGACAGAAGATGGAATGGGACAACCGATAAGGTTATGGATTTGATCCCAGGTATTTATAGCTTTGAAGGTACAAGTAAAATAGGAGAAGATGAATACAGTGGTCTAATGAATGTAGATTTAACGGATAGTGAACATATCACCTTCAATCCAGGTTACTACAACATTAGTTTGACAGAAAACATATCATTTTCGAGTATTGATATTGATTATGACGATATCGCCATTAAAGTTAACGGTGAAGATAGGCCGGCAGATTTTAGTCAATATGAAGTGAATATTGGACCGTTTAAAATAGGTGAAGAAGTCAATATTGAAACACTAGTCAATACTGGTGGTAAACAACTCATCAATGAAGGTCAAGTGGTCAATCCTACTGAAGATGAACTAAACTTTGAATATATGTCATCTGGTATAGTTGAGCCAACAGTTCGTCTAGAGCTTGAACACGACCAAGATAAATTAAGAGAAGTTGCAGATGAACAAATGAATGCTGAAATGAAAAAAGCAGCACAAAAGGATTTTGAAGAAAACCTAGAAGATAATGCCAAGTTGTTTGTAGAAAATTATTTATACGCCTTAGAATCCATGTACTTATTTGAAGATATAAATGAAGTTGAGGATTTTGTTGAAGAAGGATCTGGCGTTTACAATACTTTAGTCAATAATATAAACAGTGGCACCTTTGAAGGTATGTTTATTTTTAATGTTAGTGTCACTAACTACAGTAAAGAAAATAACACGATTACTCTAACTGCCAATACTGAAAGAGACTACGATGCTTTACCGAGTTCCCAGTCATTTAAAACAGTTTACACAATAAACTATGACCCAGAAAACTTAAGATTTACCATTGTAGATTTTAGAGATATCTAAAGATAAGACTAGCTTAGCTAGTCTTTTTTCTTTGGGTAAAACTTTAGTACACTGTTAGTAAGAAAGGTGTGAAGACTATGGAATTTTTAGATTTATTGATCTTACAAAACACAAGTGAATCACCCTCATTTAATTGGTTAGCGATTATTGCTGGGATTATATTTTTAGGCATTGCGATCTTTATGTACAGAAGTTTAAGAAAGTGACTGAATTTTCATATTAATCAAAAGTAGGTTATAATACTTAGATACTTAAAACATGGGGGAAATTTATGATTTGGTATATTGCGTTTTTTATAATCTATTTTGGCGCCATGATTGGTGTCGCGTATTATTATTTCTTTAAAATAAAGACCTATGAGGACTACATGATTTCATCATGGTCCACTGGTTTTTGGCAGATTACGGGGACTATTATTTCTACCAATGCTGGAGCAGCCGTCTTTATTGGTTGGGTCGGTTTAGGTTTTACAGTCGGTTTATCTGGTTACGTAAAATTTGCTATGGTCGCCTACATATTCAGTTTGATTTTAGTTATATTTTTCGCTAAACCTTTACGGCGACAAAAACTATTTACTTTAGCAGATTTATTTACAGTCAGATTCGGTGGCAGAACAGGAATTATTCCTTCGATCTTATCAGCAGTTATTTACTGTGTACCAACACTTGCACTGCAGTTAATTGGTATGTCTACAGTATTTAACATTACTTTAGGTTGGAACCAAGCAACAGGCATGATTGTCGGGACTATTTTAATTTTGATATTTTCAATTTTAGGTGGCTTACCTGCAACGATTTTAACAGACGCCATTCAATCCATTTTAATTTTGATTGGTCTAGTGATTTTAGCCATTACTGTCGTTATGCATGTTGGAGGTTTACCAAACTTATTTGAGAACACTTCTTGGGAATTTTTAAGTCCAATTAGTGCAGATGGTGTGTCTGATACGATTTTATATGCCTTATCTGTTGGACCATTTTACTTAGTTTGGCAGTCCACTTGGCAGAGAATTTTTGCAGCTAAAGATGAAAAAACAGCACTGAAAGCTGGTATTACTGGTCACGTTATTGTTATGGTGATTTCATTTTTACCATTCTTGATCGGTGTATCTGCCAGACAATTTGTAGACTTAAGTATGGACCAAGATTTAGTCTTTGCTTTTGTTACTAATGAATTATTACCGACACCGATTGCAGGGATTATCTTTGTTGCATTACTCGCAGCATTGATGACTGGAGCCACTTCATTTAACTTACAAGGGGCATCAAACTTAACAAGGGATTTATATCAGGTCTTGTTCAACCCTAAAGCAAGTAATGAAAAGCTCTTACTTGTTTCTAGAATATCAGTCGCCATCATGACGATTTTAGGTCTAGTTGTTGCCTTCTTTATTACAAATATTAATGATGCATACCGCTGGGCTTTAATGGTCAATGGGGTCATGCTTGTCTTCCCATTCCTAGCCATTATGTTCTGGCCAAGGGTCACAAAAGCAGGCGTATTAACAAGTATGATTGGTTCAATTATTTTAATATTGATTTATCCTTACTTAAATCTACCATTTGACCAAGCACTCGTTGGCTTCATTGTGTCATTTGTCCTACTCGTAGTTGTGAGTCTCTTAACCCAGCATGATGAGAAAGAAATTGCGAAACCTGCATTTAAATATAAACTTGAAGATTATAAATAAGGGGATTGTTGTACATGGTAAAAAAGATTATTAACGCCAAGGTCTTAGATGTTGATACAGGGACTCATACTTTAAGTAGTGTCTATGTAGATGAAGGTAAAGTGAGTCAAATTATCAAACAGGATTCAATGATAGTAGAAGATGCTGATCTTGATTTATCAGGTAAATTTTTATCGCCTGGATTTATAGACACACATAGTCATTTAGTCATGTATTCAAACTTTAGACGTCAGCTTAATTGCTCACCAGAAAATGTAACTAGTATTGAAGACATTATTAGTCAATTTAAAGAAAGAAAAGATGAAATTTTAAGAGATGGTTGGTTAAGAGGATACGGTTATAATGAATTTGAACTAAAAGAACAGAGACATCCTAACCGCTTCGATCTCGACCGTGTATCAACTGACATTCCAATCTATATTCAGCATTCTTCTGCACATATGGGAGCAGTGAATACAAAGGCTTTAGAAATTATGGGCTTAGCACTCGATAGTGAAGATCCAGAAGGGGGGTTTTTTGAAAGAGATGAAGATGGTTTGGTTAATGGGGTATTATTTGAATTTCCAGCCTTAGATCTAGCTAAAGCTGTCCTACCTGAAATTGATGCAGAGACTTTGAGTGATGATATAAAAGGTGGAGTCAAGGACTATCAGTCGAGAGGGATTACTTCAGCATCTGAAATGTGTGTGGGTCTTTTAAACGGAATTAATGACTATAAAGCTGCTTTAAAATATTTAGAAGGTCCACAGAACTTTAGAATACGATTTGCAATTGATTATAAATTATTACTAAATGATCCATTATTTAAGGGTGAAGATGCACATTCTTTAAGAGAAAAATTTGAAGAATTGTCTAAAGGGTATTCTACTTTAGCAGGCGCTAAATTTTTTAACGACGGTTCAATTCAACTGCACACTGCAAGTTTAAGAGAACCATACTACGACGGGACACCAAGTCCTAAAACACAGTTTGCTTTTGTAGAATTAAAGGAGTTATTCATTCACTTTCAGGACCTAGGCTATCCATTAATCACTCATGCCAACGGTGATCAGGCAGGGGAAGATGTGATAAAAGCCTATATAGAAACTAAGGATCATAAACAAACAGATATTAAACATCGGGTGGAGCACTTGCAAATCGCCAGTCGAGAAGATATTAAACTGATGACTGAGAATAACATCGGTGGATCTTTCTTTATCAACCATATCTATTATTTTGGTGATATTCATAAAAGTAAATTTTTAGGACCAGAACGCGTTAAACATTTAGAACCTGTAAAAACGGCGGAAGAAGAAGGTATGACTTTTACTATCCATTCAGATTGTCCTGTGACAGACATTTCACCTTTATCATCAATTCGTTTTGCTGTAGAGAGACAAACTAGAAATGGTGATACTTTGGGTGATGAGGAAAAATTAAGTCGTCTTGAAGCTTATAAAAAAATGACGATTGATGCAGCAAAATTAAATGGCACAGAAGATACAGAAGGAAGTATAACAGTTGGTAAGTACGCAGACTTTGTAGTACTAGATGATAATCCTTTTACTGATGGGTGTGAGCTTTCAGATGAACTCGTTTTAATGACTATGGTGAATGGTGACATTGTATATGAAAAATAAGAGGCTACCCTTTGGGTAGTCTTTTGTAATGTTATTGTTAACTGAGTGGCCTTTCATTTAAAGATTTAATTTTAGGCGGTATAATAAAGATGAAAATACAAATATGGAGCGATTAATGATGATTGATATTCACAACCATTTACTGATTAACGTTGACGATGGTCCAACAAGTGAGTCGGACGCATTGGATCTCATAAAACAGGCTGTTGATGAAGGGATTACTGATATTATTTGTACACCACATCATCATAGCCCAGCACATATTACGCCGAGTCATGTAGTTAAAGAAAAATTAGAGGCACTTAAAAAAATCAGAGATCATCATCAATTAAATGTTGAACTTTATCCTGGTCAGGAAATTCGTATCAATGATGACTTGATCGATGAACTGAACAGTGGAGAAGCACTGACTTTAGCTGAAGGAAAATATATTTTGATAGAATTTTCTTTTACAGAACTAAGAGAAGATGTGCCTGAAGTATTTGAACAAGTTCGGGAGTTGGGACTAACACCGATTATTGCCCATCCGGAACGCTGTGCACCATTAGTAGAAAGAAAAGATTTATTAGCTGATTTAATTAAGGATGGGGCACTTGCTCAAGTGACAGCAGCATCTGTTTGTGGCGATCTTGGTCAAGACCTTCAGGAAGTGGCACTGGATTTAATAGATGAAGGCCTTATTCACATAGTATCCTCTGATGCCCATCACAGTGTGAACCGACCATTTCGCATAAAAGAAGCCTATCATATCATTGAAGAAAGACTTGGATTAGACGTCGTCAATGATATGAAAAGAAGAGCAGAAACAGTACTCGCTAGTCGTGTGACGACTTAACTTTAAAGTAGTCACCAGTATTTTTTGAAGGCTCATCTACGCTTCGATCTTCTAAAAACTTTTGGTCAACAAGGTGTGGAATGTGTTTAGAACAATGAATATATGCTTCATCAACTTCTATAACAACCCAGCGTTCCGCTCGTTTTTGATGAAACTGAGCTAGTTTATCAATTTCTGTTTGTTTAATGAGATTTTTGAGTTGGTCATTTTCTAAAATTTTAGCACGACCATTGACATGTAAGCCCACCTGGTCTTGTAAGAAATCTATGAAGAGTAGACCAGCATGAGGATTTTCTACTATATTTCCTAAAGATGCCATAACACCATTTCCTCTATACTCTGGATACATGAGTGTTTTTTCATCGACCACATAGACAAAACCTGGGTCTCCAGCCTTAAATGATGAGTCACAGTGACCAGACTCATCACTCGTTGATATAAATAAAAACTGCATTCTTTGAATAAATTGAATCATATGTTCATTTAAATAGTCGATCATTTGATTATTATAAAAAGCATCTGCACGTCTTTTTGTTGAGAACTTTTCTTGTAACTCTCTTTCACCTTGAGACATTTTATCGCTCCTATGTCATAATAAACAATATTTTAACACTTTTAAAAAGATGAAAAAGTGGGTATAGGTGACAAAGAGGTGAATGACATGAAAAAGATTATTACCATTCATTATATTGGTGGCTCTAATATGGAAATCAACAAGACTGAAGCGGTCGAGGTCATTTTAAATTACTTAGAAGAACCAGAACAAGACTTAGCTTTCATTAAAATTCCACTTAGATCCGGTGAAGAAGTATTTCTTAATATGAAATTAGTCACTTCAATTGAAGTTAAAGACTTGCGTTAAACATGTAAGAATAACTTTAGTGCTTTCGATTTATATAATGAAACAGGCATGGAAATCTTAGGTTTCCATGCCTGTTTTTTTAATTTACTTGTTTAGCATTTGAGATCATTAATAATTCATTTCTAATCGTCTGCAAATCCTTTGGTGTTGGATAGTTTTCAACACATATAATCGCTGTCTTATAGATGTTTTCATAAGGGGAATTGTTAACGACTAATTTTGTTCAAAGAGATACTGATGGTGACGGTGACCCAGACGTGACTGATCCAGATGACGATAACGACGGATTTACGGATGAAGAAGAAATTGATGCTGGTACTGATCCTAAAGATTCAAACAGTTACCTTGAGGACAAATCTGATAATGTGGATAACAATGATGGAAATAATGTCCAACCAACACCTCGAACAAATATCGATGATTCAGACGAAGGTGTGGTCGATGTTCCAGTCATCCACCCAGTTGATGTGGATGATCACCAAGTAAAAGCTCGAAATTTAATCGAACAAGCGGATCGATGTAAGGAAGAAAAAATGACACAAATTGAACTGGTTAATAAATATCTAAAGGCCTAAAAAATCAATTTATTATTTTAATAATAGTCTCAAAAATTTACACAATTAATACAAAGATGTTATGCGTTTTATCCAAAATAAGTGTATAATTAAATCACTACTATATTAAAGATGAATCTGTTTGGAGGTGAATCTTTTGAAACTGAAACATTTTCTAACCAATAATAATTTAACAATTAATAAATATAAAACTATCGTTTCGACTGTTGTTTTATCGAGCCTATTATTTATAGGTTTAAACGTGCATGCTGAGGAAGTAGATACTTCTAAGGACAGTGAGCAAACAAAAACAGAAAACACTGTAGAAGACAAACAGACTAAAGAAGAAACGAAGACTGAGCAAATTGAAGACTTAGAAGTAGAAAAAGAATCTGTAGCGAGTCAAATCAGTGCACTCGAATATTTGGATGCTGCTACAAGAGATGATTATATTTCAACTGTTATGAACGGTCAGGACCTAGAAACGATCCAAGCAATTTTAAGTCAAGCAACAGCTGAGAATGACTACTTACTACAAGAATATGAAAAAGAGCAAGCAGAAGCTAAAGCTGCTGAGGAAGCAAGATTAAAAGAAGAAGAAGTCGCTCGAGATAAGGCAGCAAAAGAAGAAGCTGCGCGACAAAAAGCTGAGGCTGAGAAAAAAGCAGCGGCTGAAAAGGAAGCAGCAGAAAAAGAGGCTGAAGCTAAGAAAGAAAAAGAAGCCCAAGAAGAGGCAGAAAAGCCTAAAGAAGATAAGGAATCAGAAAAAACTGAAGATGAATCTAAAGAATCAACTGATTCAAAAGAAGATACTACGAAAGAAGATAAAGAGAAAAACGACAAATCTACTGATGATGTAGAATCAGATGAAACAGACGAAACAGACGAAACTTCTAAAGAAAATGATGAAGTTACTGAAGAAACACTTCAAAAAGATGAAAACAAGGAACCTGTAGAAAAAGATCAAGTTCAAGAAGATAAAGAAAGTAAAGAAGAGGTTGAGGTCCCAGAAGAAGATACTCAGAAAGAAAATGAGTATCAAGAAGAGGTACAGGAGCCAACTGAAGTAGTGGAACCTAAAGAAAATGTTCCACAAAATGAAGATAATCAAGTGGATAATACACCAGTTGAGCCTGAAGTGGAAGTAGAACCACCGGTTCAAAACAAAGACGTAAAAACTAAAGTCAATGATGCATATAACAATGCTTCTAATACACAAGAACTCAAAAAGCAGTTAACAGATGTGGTTAATCAAACTTTTTATTTAAGAGATAATCAAGCCTTCATGAAATCTTTAAAAGTAAATATTGAAGACCTATCTCCTGAAGAGTTCACTTACATGATCTTAAAACAAGCTTCTGAAAACAGGGAAAGAAATAATACGGTCATTATGAGAAGTGAAGATCTTCAACAAGACGTAAGTCAAAACACAAACGCTTTACCTAAAGACCTAGACGGTGCTAAAGCACTTGCTAGAGAACGATTAAACTTATTGTTCTTTTTATCTGATGAACAAAAATCTGCTTATGTAATTGCAATTGACTCAGCAAATTCTGTCGGTCATATTGAAGCGGTGTTAAAAGAAGCAAATCAAGTGAATGATAATTTTGTGCCTGAAGACGTAGTCTATGGAACTTATCCTTCAACTGAAAAGAAATCAATGATGTACCAAGCATCAGAAAAAAATTATACTTTCCAGGATATGAGCATGGAAATCCCATCACTCGATGAAATACAGGGATTGAATTATATTCCATTTGAACTCTACACTAAGGTAACTTCAAACTTTGAAAGTGAAGATTATCAAGTGAAAATTCAAATAGATGAGAGAATTGCCCAACATATTATGGGTGTGACATCTCAACCATTTAATCAAAGTACGACTAGACCCTATAAACGACAATTTGATGATTTAGGTCAAACAACTAATATTTGGTCAGTGGCTTATTATGAGTCCAGTTACGGTTTATTCTCCTTATCTTATGAAGAAACAGATATGAAGTCTACAAATGGAATGATTATGTTAGAAGAGACGATTGGAGAAATCATGAGTCATTATGATGATCTCGATTCTAATCCATTTAAGATGACCTTGGCTGTAGAAAACAGTCAGAAGCATACACTAATTGATTCGACGATTCACCATCAAAGTATATAAGAAAAGCAGCTTAAAATCTTAATAAAAGATTTTTAAGCTGCTTTTTATTTATATCAATATTTTTGGTGATAAGTGCTGAGATTTGTTAGGACTTATCACCATTTATCTATAAACTCAAGACTCTCTTACTTTTATAATTCGTTTTTGTCGTAGAATTCCATCAACGCTTTAAGTCCAGCAGAAGCATCGATGTTTTTAGCACCTTTTGCTTGTAAAAACACACCAAATGTTGAAATGAAGTTCATTATGTTGTGTTTTTCAGCGACATAACCCATGGTACCGATACGCCAGATTTTCCCAGCGACCTCACCGAAAGTACCTGCAATTTCAATACCGAATCGTTGTAGTAGTTCTCCTCTAAACTCTGTATCTTGCATACCTTCTGGAATATCCACACAAACTACCATTTGCATTTCATAATCCTGATCACCAAAGATATCCAAGCCCATTGCAGTCAAGGCTTCTTTTAATGCTTGATGGTGATAGCTATGACGTCTTGCACGCTGTTCAACGCCTTCATCAATCGCTAATTTCAAGCTTTCATATAAGCCGTAAACATTTACTGTTGCTTCGGTATGGTGGTTGAGTCGACGCTCACTCCAATAACCTTCTAACTGAGTTAAGTCTAAGTAGTTACTCGTAATAAAGTTAGAATCATTCGTACCATCTTCTGTTGTACGGATTCCTTCTTCTACGCGTTTACGTTTATTAATTTCTTCACTAAAACGATCATTATAAGTAATTGGTGTAATTCCTGAAGGGACACTCAAACATTTTTGAGCACCACCAATGACAGCATCTAACTCCCATTCATCTACAGGAATATCTTGACCCATATATGTTGCTACTGCATCAACAACTGTAAATGCACCACGTTCTTTTGCAGCTTTACCTAGTTGATCAATCGGTTGACTTCTTCCTGATGAAGTTTCACCGTGGATAATTGCAAGTACTTTTGGTTGTACCTTATCCATTTCTTTAATGATATCTTCTTGTGGAATAATTTGTCCCATAGGTGCTGTGATTGTATGTACTTCACCACCAGCACGTTCAATTAGCTCGATCAACAAATGACCAAAGCGACCAATTACAGGAACGAGTACTTTATCACCTTTAGAAACTATACTTGAAATTACTGCCTCAATTCCAGCACGGCTTGTACCATCAATTGGGTAAGCCCATTTGTTTTGTGTTTTAAAAGACTTTCTAATTAATTCCATAGTTTCATTCATTAAATCAGTAAAATCCGGATCGAATTGGCCGAGTATTGAGTTGCTCATTGCCTGTGAAACACGTGGATCAACTGCAACGGGTCCTGGTGTCATAATTAATCTTCTATTTACTTTCAAACTTGCCATAATCGTCTCATCCTTTATATTTTTATTCCTATATAATATAACCGTTCTCACTAGATAGCAAACAATAAATTTCATTTTTGTGATAAAATGAACATAAAAAGTGTGGGAATTTATACATAATGGATAATGTTTTGTTATAAGATTAGCTTTATAATAATAAGTGATAAGAGAATAAGAAAAAAGGAAAGAGGGAAAAAAGTGGAAAACAAACATCAATCGAACAACTATTGGATTAAAATTGTCATTGTCTTTACACTTGGATGGGTAGCAATTTACGCGACACGTACAATTTTAAACCCGATTATGACAAACATCCAAAGTGAGTTCGCAATCACAACTGCACAATTAGGATTAATTTCAAGTCTATTTTTCCTAGGTTATACCGCGACACAAATACCATCAGGATTTTTAGGAGACAAGTTCGGGCGTAAGAAAATGATTATTCCTGCCTTTATAGGATTCGGTATTTTAGCAATTCTATCAGGACAAATGATCACTTTCTACATGTTCCTAACAATGTGGTTTATGACAGGTATGTTCCAAGGGGTCTTCTACGGACCACAGTACGGACTATCATCTGAAGCAATTCCACAAAAGCGCTTAACAATCGGTTCATCAATCATTAACTCAGGTATGGCGCTTGGTATGTCAGCTGGTTATTGGATTTCAAGTATTACAGTACAAGAAATGGATATGTCTTGGAGAACACCGTTCTGGATTATGGGTGTTATCGTAATTATTATCGGTATTATCATGTGGATCGTTGTTAAAGAACATCCTCCAGGTCACGAAAAAACAGTCGATAAAAATGCTCCAGTAGAAAAATTAAAAGTATCAGAACTATTTAAAAACAGAAACCTAATCTTAGCCTTTATTATCATATTCTGTTCAATCTATGGTTTCTTCGTAATCTTGACATGGTTACCGTATTACCTTGAAACTGCAAGAGGCATTTCAGGAACGAGTGTTGCATTTGTATCATCACTTGTACCATGGGCTTCTATTCCAGGTATGTTACTCTTCGGTTGGATTTCAGATAAAATTGGTAAGCAAAGACCAGTATTACTATTCATGGTCCCACTTGCTTTCCTATCTACAATTTCAATCGTAATCTTCGATCAAATGTGGGTACTCTACGTCGCACTAATTGTTTACGGTATCGTTGGTAAATTAAGTACAAACCCAGTATTGATCGCAGTTGTTGCAAACAACGCGCCAAAAGTTGGACTAGCAACTTCATTCGGAATTTATAATTTTATCGGTATGTCAGCATCAATCCTAGCACCATATATCACAGGATTTATTACAGATGTAACAGGTAACTTGGACATGGGCTTCTACCTTGCAGGTGGTCTTCTAGTTATCGCAATCATTGCAGTATTCCTAATTGACGAGTCAGGTTACAAACGCGTAGTCGATGTTGAAAAAGTAAACTAAGTATATATGAAATTTCTAAGACCCCAACTGTGGGGTCTTTTTTTGTTTGCTTAGATTGAGTGTGGGGCGAGGGTGTTGGGTTGGTATTGTTATTGCTGAAGATGTTGTTGCTTGCGGTTCAATGAGGGGTGTTCATTGAACTCCGGAGCCCGAGATCTTAAAGTAATATTCACATTTGTCCTGAAGTAAAACTGAAAGAGGCTTGAATGTCCATTAATTTTGAAATTTGAGCACTCAATGTCCAGTTAAAAAATCTATCAGTACAATGAGAAGATGACGAAGTCCAGATAACGTGCTATCAGTACAATGAGAACACGACGAAGTCCAGGTAACGCGCTATCAGTACAATGAGGACACGACGAAGTCGAGGTAACGCGCTATCAGTACAATGAGAACATGACGAAGTCCAGGTAACGCGCTATCAGTACAATGAGCGCCGAACGAAGTCCTGATAAAGCCCTATCAGTACAATGAGCAGCTGACGAAGTCCAGGTAACGCGCTATCAGTACAATGAGAACAAAGCGAAGTCCAGATAACCCCCTATCAGTACAACGAGAACCCGACGAAGTCCAGATAAGCCGCACCCACATCATTTATCATTCAGTTTTATCAACCAAAGCCAAAATAAATCCTTAACTCAAACATATAAGCGCTTTCACGGTATTAATAATAAGATAAACTTATCATAAGTGTTAATTATTATATAGATTTATCAGAAAACTTATGATAAATTGAGTTTATGTTTATTTTAAGGAGGGAATACTTTGAGTCAATCAAAAGAAAAGGGGATTGTTCAAAAGTCTTATGACAATTTATGGTCTGAGTCTAAGAAAACAAAATCTCTTTTAAAGTTTTTTAGTGCAAAAGATTTAAAAAATGCTTCAACGGGTGGGTTACCGCCTGAAGAACCGGGTGTTAAATCATATACTAGGGTTCAACTCATTGGATTATTTTTAGGTCCAATATTTTTTATTTTAACGTTACTATTCTTACAATCTGAATCCTTGGATTCAAAAGGGATTTTTGTCGTTGCAGCTGCTCTATGGATTGCAACTTGGTGGGTCACTGAGGCCATTCCAATCCCTGCAACATCACTTTTACCTTTAGTGCTGTTTCCTATGGGTAGTATTATGGGGAACCAAGATACTGCAAGTTTCTATGGGGATGACATTGTATTCCTATTCCTAGGTGGATTTTTACTTGCGGTTGCTATGGAAAAATGGAATTTACATACGCGTATTGCCTTATCGATTATTAAAGCGATCGGTACGACAACTGCAACGATTCTTTTAGGTTTCATGATTTCTACAGCATTACTGTCAATGTTTGTATCGAATACTGCAGCTGTTATGATCATGATTCCAATCGGTTTAGCAATTATTAAAGAAGCGCATGCTTTATCGACACCTCAAGTGCAAAATGATGTTAAATTATTTGAAAAAGCACTTGTACTTAGTATTGGTTATGCAGGTACTATCGGTGGTTTAGGAACTCTAATCGGAACGCCACCACTAATTATTTTAGCTGGACAAATGAAGCAAATTTTTGATGTTGAATTAAACTTTGCTCAGTGGATGTTAATCGGGGTACCTGTTGTTATCGTAATGCTAGGACTTGCTTGGGCTTACATGAACTTCTTCCAGTTCAAACACGGTATGAAACAGTTACCTGGTGGACGTAAAATTATCGTCGACGAGTTAGAGAAATTAGGGAAGATTACTAGAGAAGAAAAATGGGTGCTAGCAGTATTTATTCTAGCTGCATCACTTTGGATTTTAAGAGGATTCTTCTTTGATCGTTTTGCATTTACAGAATTACTTGGTGATGGTTCTATCGCTATGTTTGCGGCAGTTCTATTATTCATCATTCCATCTAAGAAACAAAATGGCCGTGTACTCGACTGGGGTGTCGCGAAAGACTTACCTTGGGGCGTGCTCTTACTATTCGGTGGTGGGCTAGCGCTTGCGGGTTCAATCGTTGAAACGGGCGTTGACTTATGGATTGGTGAAATGCTATCAGGTGTTGGCGGTGTACCGCTTATCTTGATGATTACAATTGTAGCTGTACTCATTCTCTTCTTGACTGAGTTCACTTCAAACACAGCAACTGCAACGATGATTTTACCAGTCTTAGCTGGTTTAGCAATTGCTCTAGACGTTCATCCTTTAGCTTTAATGATTCCTGCTGCTATGGCTGCTAACTGTGCTTTCATGTTACCAGTAGGAACGCCACCAAACGCCATTGTCTTTGGGACTGGTAAGGTGAGCATTGGAGAAATGATGAAAGCTGGCTTTGGCTTAAACGTTATTGCAGCCCTAATCATTATCGTTGTCGTTTATCTATGGGTACCAGTGGTCTACGGTATTGACTTACTTACATTCCCATTTTAATTAACTAGATAAAATGCACAAAAAAAAGATGGTCTCAAGAATTTTCTTGAGACCATCTTTTGTATTTGTCTTAAGCGTGTTGTGAGTTTTTGCCATCTCTTAAGTAGATTACTAAGAAGAATAGCGCGGCTGCTACTAGTAGTAAAATTGTACCAATGTAGAAACCGATAATTTGTGAACCTGTAGTATCACCGATGAATCCAGTTAACCAAGGTGCAACAACTGATGATGCCATACCGAAGAAGTTAAACAAGCCAAGTGCTTTAGCTGTTTTGTGTTCCGGTACTGAATCTGATACGTAAGTAATCAACACAGGGTCGATTGCTAGTTTACCAAATAGTCCGTAAAGAATTAGTGCGATGTACAGAATCCATGGTGATGGAGAGTATACTGTCAATCCAATCATGACTGCAGCAACAATCAATAAGCCTAAGATATATTTCAAACGATCTTGTTGTCTTCTGTCTAGAATACGAGCGAAGATTAATGCTCCAGGAATACCTGCAATAGCAACTAGTGCTGAAACATAACCAACATCTGATTGTGCGAATCCTTTTTCAGCAACTAGGAATGAAGGTAACCAAGTTACAATCATGTAGTAACCGTAACATACTGCGAAGTATACGAAGTAAATCGTTAAGTGTTTACCTGAGAATAATGACACGCCGTCGTCTTCTTCGACAACTGGTTTTGCATCTACTTTAACGCCACCATTGTTTTCTTCTTCCATAGCAGCAAGTTGTTTATCACTCTTGATGTTGATGAAGAAGATGAATGTGACACCAAGGATGATTAGTGCAGTACCGTAAAGCATCCAGTTCCAATCAATGTTTAAGCCACCAACAAGAACTGAAGAACCAATTAGTCCGATTACCATACCGACAGCAGAACCAGAGTTGATTACTGCGTTAGCAAAAGTTTTCTTGTCTTTTGGTACATGTTTTGCTGACAGACTGTAAGCAGCTCCGTAGTAAGAACCTGTTGCAAGACCTGCGATGAGTGAACCGAGGTAAACTTGGATTAGAGTAGATGAAGTACCAAGTACCACTGCACCTATTGCAAATCCGATGAATGCTGGAATTAAGACTGATTTTTGTCCGAATTTATCTACAAGTGCACCTGCAGGAATCTGCATACCTGTATAAGCAAAGAAATACACAGAAGCAATTAACCCAATTTCCGCGTTAGAAGCATTACCGAGCGCTTCTTGAATCTGAGGATAAATTGGCGTTAATATTGTTCTGTAAATCCAAATAGCGACCCAACCGAGTACTAAAGCTATAATTATCTTTTTATAGTAATGGGAGCCGTTTTTTTGATTTTGATCCATTGTGACGCCTCCTATTTAATTGACTAGCTATATTATACTAGTAAAGATGACAAAACTCATTGTTCATAATGAACAATGAGTTTTAATTTTATTATAGGTTTTCAACAAGTAATTAAGTATTTTGAATATGCTGTGAAATGAAGAGTGCCAAGCGAATATTTAATGAATGAACGGGATCCATGACATTTACTCTAAGCATTTCTTCACACTTATTGATTCGATATTTTACAGTATTTCTATGAACAAAAATTTCATTCGATGTCTTGGTAATATCACATTGATTGTCCATGTAAATTTGTAAAGTTTTCTTTAATTCCTTGTCTTTTGTATTCGCTGGGAAGGCGAGCTCTCCCAACGTAGAAATTACAAAAGGTCTCACCTTATCTGCTGGTAAAAGCTGTAATAATTCTTCGAAATTTCTAGGACGATAAATTTCTAAAAACTCTTTTTCTCCATGATCTTTTGAAATATCAAAAGTCTCTTGTGCTTCTAAAAATGAGGTGTGAATTTGACTGAATTCAGACACTTCGTTACCAATTCCAAAAGACAGTGATTCCTTAAAATACTTCTTATATTCTTGTTGTAAATGACGGCAATATGCTTGGTAATATTCGTGACGGTCCTGTAGAAGGATAGCAAACTTGTTAGAATCACCAAAACCAAAAATACTGATATTAGGATCCAAGGTCACTAGTACACTCTGCAACCACTCGAAAGTGAGCTGATAACGTTCATTGACGTACTCAGAGTTCTCTATGTCAGAAGTAGAGTCGATACCGCATATTATAACTTGATAATAAGATGAATCTTTTAAGTGATAACGTTCAAAAAAGTCGGGATGACTTTCTAAGTTAATCGGGGAGCCATCGGATGAGTTAATGATCGAACCAAAGAGTAAATTGACATCTTCTTGTTCCGTTGCTCTGATTCTTGAATTTTTGTATATTGCAAACGATAAGGAGTTGATAGCTTGCTCAATTGCTAAATGACTAAAAGGATAGGAAATTGAATCGAGGTTTGAGACTACCAGATAGTAAGGGAAGTATGAAAAAGCAGGGACTTCAAAGACCGCATATTTACTATTGAAATCACGGCTAGCATCTTTTTTCTCTGGCAGATAAATATCATTAAAATAACGCAAGTTTTCCTTATACAACTTCTGATTATTAGTAAAGTGATTACTCACTTCTTCAACTTTATAAAAAGGATTAATCAACATCAAAGGCAATCGCAAAAACTGACTCAGCTGATTGAGCATACGCTCGACAGAGAACTCTTTAATCAACATGGAATTCATTCTTTGCTGGACTTCTAAAGCGTAGTAAAGTTTTTCTGTCTCATCATTTGATATATAAGTTGCGATGCTATGTGTCGCTTGACCTAGCTTCCAATTATCTGGGATCTCAATTAAGGGAAAATTTAAAGAATCCGCATGGTCAATGACCGCCTGGTCAAGTGTATGGATAAAGCGCGACAGCTTAATACCAAGTGCAGCAACAGGTACTTCATTGATGCCGTCAATAAATTTTATCAAGCCTTTAGGATCATCCTTAAAGTTCATGGCTGTTGTCAGTAAGATAGTGTGTTCTGAAGTGTAGTCCTTAACGTCAGGCGTTTCTGTAATATCGACGCTAGTCACTTCTCTATCTATATTACCGTTTTTATTTATGAGTTTAAAATTAGAAAATCGTTCTAATGATAAAATTTCTCTAATTGATACCATGTATTCATCACCTATTATGTTAATAAAGAAAATTTGTACAAAATGAACAAAAAACTTTTTCTATGCTCATCTTTTTAACAATTTTTATTTCCTCATATAATAGTACACTAATAATAAATAAAACGTAAATATTAAAGACTATTGAGTGTTAGAATGCTTGTTTTAGGGTAAAATGTTTTATAATACATTTTAGCACTCAAGCTTTTTTGCGTTTTTTTATAAATGGGTAGGAGGAAATTTTTCATGGCTTTTGATTTAGTAATTAAAAATGGACTTGTTATTTTACCAGGTGGCGAACAAGTTGTTGATGTTGCTGTTAAAGATGGTAAAATTGCTCAAATTGGACTTGACATAGAAGCAGAAGCTGCCAAAGTTGTCGATGCTAAAGGTTTAATCGTATCACCAGGTATGATTGATGCCCACGTACACATCTCAGAACCAGGCGGTTCCATTCGTGATCACTGGGAAGGTTATGACACAGGTACGCGCGCCGCTGCTAAAGGTGGGGTGACTTCATTTATAGAAATGCCTTTAAACCAAATCCCAGCAACAGTTGATAAAGAATCAATTGAGAAAAAATTTGCTGCAGGTGATGATAAGTTATCTGTCGATGTCTACAGTTATGGTGGACTAGTTCCATTCAATTTAAATGGTGGCATTCAAGAATTAGATGACAATGGGGTCGTCGCTTATAAAGCATTTGTCGCAACAGCAGGAGACCGTTCAATTGAAGGAGACTTCATGAATGTCGATGATTACTCTCTATATGAAGGTATGAGACAAATTGCTAAGACTGGTAAAATTTTATCAGTTCACGCTGAAAACGGACCGATTACAGATAAGCTTGGTCAATTAGCACAAGAACGCGGTGAGAAATCATTAGCGGCTTATGTCGATTCTAGACCAGTATTTACAGAAATCGAACCGATTCAAAAGATTATTCTTTTTGCTAAAGAAACAGGCTGCCGTGTGCATATCGTTCACGTTGCTAATGCTGAAGCAATTGACTTAATTCATCAAGCAAGTAGTGAAGGTGTCGATATTACATGTGAAACGTGTACACACTATCTCTACTTTTACAAAGAGGAATTAGATGACATTGGCCCAGTTGTTAAATGTTCACCACCAATCCGTGAAAAATCACGTCTTGAAGGTATGTGGGATAGAGTCTTTGACGGTAAAGTTATGTTTGTAACAAGTGACCACTCACCATGTACACCAGATTTAAAAGATACAGATGATGCTTTTGAAGCTTGGGGTGGAATTTCTGGAATCCAAAATAATGTGGATCTCCTATTTGATGAAGCGGTTCAAAAACGTGGTATGTCACTGACACAATTCGCTGACATCATTGCATCGAATGTTGCAGATCGTTTTGACTTGGCTGGTAAAGGACGCATTGAAGTAGGTTATGATGCAGACTTCGTCTTAATTAAAAAAGATGCACCATATACTGTTAAAAAAGAAGAATTAGAATACCGCAATAAAATTAGTCCTTATATCGGACGTGAAATTGGCGCACAAGTAGCTGGTACAATTTTACGTGGAAATGAAATCTACAACATGGAAAATGGTGTAAGTGATCTTAAGATTGGACAATTCTATAAATAAAAATTTAGCGATTCAAACCAGCTGGTTTGAATCGCTTTTTTATCTTTGGTCAGCCATAAATTGAACAGCTGCCTCATAAATTTTAAGATTTTCATCAGTGACTTCCTGATCGAAATTATGAACTGTCGTATCAATTTCTAGAAACTCATTATTTTGGACACTTTTTGAAAGCTTACGACTAAAAAAGACAGGCACATCAGGATCTCCTTTAGCATGGACGATAAAGATCGGTGGAAGTTTTGAAAAATCATCCTGAGTGAGACGGTATTTATCAGCATTAACATCTATGCCAAGTTTATCCTTCCAATTACCTTTGTGACGATAATACAAATAGAGTAGGTAACGTGGATCAACAGGTTCATTCACTGTCACATAATCTCTCGTATTTGTAACTTCTAAGTCATCGATTAAGAGGCTAGATAAATGTTTTTGATCATGTGGTAAATAGTCAAAGTCACTATGAGTAAAGTTGAAATAACCGTAAAAATCAATGACACCGGCAATATTAAAGTCTCGTGCCATCATTAAACTCAGGTAAGCACCTGCCGAGCGACCTAAAACATATATATTTTCGTGTTTTAAAGATGCCGCAAAGTGATATAGGTCTTGTAAGTCGGAAAATATATCATCAATATTTGATTCCGGCGCTAGGCGATAGTCTGCTAAGAGTACATCGAAGCGGCTTCGTAATATGTCTAAATACTCTAAAGGGAGGTCTGTTTTTTCGCCGAATACGAGTCCGCCACCGTGCAGGTAAATTAAAGTGCCAAGGATTTCATCTTTATTGTGGGCAGTGCTTTCATATAAAAAGCCTGTTAATGAATATGATTCTTCTGTTTTTATAGTCACTGTGGACTTAGTCATCAAATCAAACTCCTTTATTTATTTTATTCTTTATACAGATTACTGAAATTTTCTGTATTTGTCTAAAATGAATAATTTGTTTCCGGATGATTGTTGGAACTGTCAATGTTACCGATGAGTATAAAGATTATAATAGATAGTGAAATAATATGAGTGGAGTGGATAAAAAAATGGATATTCGTGAAACTTTTGAAAAACTGGACAAACAGTTTACAAGTTACGGTGGATTAGACCCTCGTGGAATAACTCGCCTACTTTATTCAGAAGAATGGCGCCAAGCAGTTGACGCTTTGAAAGAAATTTTTGAAGAAAACGGCCTAGAAGTATCAAGTGATGCTGTAGGTAACGTATCAGGTCGACTAATTGGTTCAGAAAAACCAGAAGAAACAATTATGTCAGGTTCACACATCGATACTGTTGTAGAAGGTGGACACCTTGACGGACAGTTCGGTATTTTAAGTGCACTAATTGCTACTCTTTACTTGAAAGAAAAATACGGTCAGCCTAAACGTACTTTAGAAGTACTTTCTATCGCTGAAGAAGAAGGTTCTCGTTTCCCTTACACATTCTGGGGTGTGAAAAACTTCTTTAACCTTCAAAACAATGATGATGTTAAAGACATCACTGATGGAGAAGGAATTAAATTCGTTGATGCAATGAGAGAATCAGGTTTTGACTTCAGAACTGACGATAAAGTTCGCGACGATATCAAAGCCTTCATAGAAGTGCACATTGAACAAGGACAAATCCTTGAAAAAGAAGAGAAAAAAATCGGGGTTGTTACAGGTATCGTTGGACAAAAACGTTACACTATCAACCTAAAAGGTGAAGCAAACCACGCTGGTACAACACCGATGGGTTACCGTAAAGATGCAGTAGTTGCTTTCACTGAGATTGCTCAAACGCTTGTAACTAAAGCACGCGAAATCGGCGATCCACTAGTTGTGACTTTCGGTAGCGTTAAACCAGTTCCTGGTGTTGTTAACGTTGTTCCAGGAGAAGTTGAATTCTCAGTGGATACACGTCACATCGATGAAAAAGAATTAAACGACTTCGCTAAAACTGTTGAATCAACAATTAACGAAGTTGCTGAAAAATACGGTATGACTGCTGACATTAACCTTTGGATGGAACAAGAGCCAGCGCTTATGGACGAAGGTATTGTTAACATGATTGAAGAGTCTGCAGAAAAAGTTGTTGGCGATTCTTACAAAGTAATGCCTTCAGGTGCAGGTCATGACTCACAGATCTTCTCAAACTACATGCCTACAGGAATGTTATTCGTTCCTTCAATCGGCGGTATTTCACACAACGTAGAAGAAGAAACTGACATTGAAGACCTAGTTAAAGGTATTGAAGTATTAGCAGAAACTCTATACAAACTTGCTTACTAAAAGTGAGTTTGCATAGCTTATATATAGATTTTTATACAATAGAAAGGGAGATATTATAAATGGGTTACTTAAATCACCAGCAAGGTTATAGAGAAGGACTTTTAGAAACACGTTCAGTAGTGAAAAAGGAGGCTTATGCAGTATTAACTCCAGACGGCTTAGTTAATAACGTTGTACCTGGATTTGAAGATTGCGATATGTCAATCCTTGGTTCACCACGTATGGGTGCTCGCTTTGTCGACTACCTTGTAACTGTTAAAAATAACGGTGGTAACAAAGAAGGTTTTGGCGGCGACGGCATCCAAACTTTCCTATATGTAGTATACGGAAACGTAACTGCAACTGTTGATGGACAAACTTACGAACTAACTGAAGGTGGCTACATCTACGTTCCACCACACTTAGAACTTAAATTCGAAAACAATAACAACGGTGAAGATAGCCGTCTTTTCCTTTATAAGAAACGCTATCAAGAAGCTAAAAATGTTAGTAAACCAGAAGTTGTTACTGGCAATGTAAACAACATTGAAGCTAAAGCATACGAAGGTATGGAAGAAGTATTAGTTCAAGATTTACTACCAGCTGACATTAGCTTTGATATGAACATTCACATTCTTTCATTCAAACCTGGTGCGTCACACGGTTATATTGAAACACATGTTCAAGAGCACGGTGCTTATGTACTATCTGGACGTGGTATGTATAACTTAGACAACGACTGGATGCCTGTAGATAAAGGTGACTACATCTTTATGGGTGCTTATGCACTACAAGCAACTTATGCAGTTGGTTTAGATGAGCCATTTGCTTATATCTATTCTAAAGATGCAAACAGAGATATTGAATTATAAGTTATAAGAGAAATTCCAGGAGGTGAAAGTCGTGTCAGAAGAACTTGTATTATCAAATTCAGCTGAACTTAGAGAATTATTTAAAGAAAAATTAATGCTAAACGGTATGCCTGAAGTTTTTGCAGACCGTGCAGCTGATGTTCTAGTATGGGCTGATGAACGTGGGATTCATTCACACGGTTCAGTCCGTATGCAGTACTACTCAGAACGCTGTGCAAGAGGTGGCTTTAACCTAGAACCAGAGCTTAAGTTTGAAAAAACTGGCCCATCAACTGGTGTTTATCACGGTGATAATGGTCTAGGTCATTACGTTGCTTATGAAGCAATGGAAGAAGCAATCAAACTTGCTAAGGAATCTGGTATTGGTGCAGTTGGTGTGAGTCAAATGTCTCACTCAGGTGCGATCGGTTACTTCGTACAAAAAGCAGCTGAACAAGGTATGGTCGCTTTATCAATGTGTCAATCTGACCCAATGGTTGTGCCATTTGGTGGTTCAGAACCGTACTTTGGTACTAACCCAATTGCTTTTGGTGCACCGAGAAAAGATGGACAAACACCAATCGTCTTTGACATGGCGACTACAGTTCAAGCTTGGGGTAAAATCCTCGATGCTAGAAGTAAAAATAAAGATATTCCAGATACTTGGGCAGTCGATAAAGACGGTAACCCAACAACGGATCCATATGCAGTAAACGCTCTTTTACCTGTAGCGGGTCCTAAAGGTTACGGTCTCATGATGATGGTCGACATTTTATCAGGTAGTCTAATGGGTCTTAACCATGGTAAACATGTTTCAAGCATGTACAAGGACCTAAGTGAATACCGTCGTCTCGGTCAATTCCACTTGGTTATTAATCCTGACTTCTTCTCAACAAGAGAAGCGTTAGAAGAGAAGATGGAAACTATGATTGAAGAGTTGCATGCTAATAAGCCAGCAACAGGTTTTGATCAAGTTTACTATCCAGGTGAACTCATGGAAGTTACTAAAGCAGAATACGAAAAATCTGGCATTCCGATCCCTGAAGATATCATGGAGTACTTAAAATCGGATACACCATACTAAAAGGTGGGATGTAAGAAATGCGTGTTTCAAAAGATGAATTGTTTAAATTAATGAAAGATAAATTAGCTAAGGCTGGTCTTACAGAGGAAGCAGCGGGGGATGTCAGCGATGTACTTACATTCGCTGACCACCGCGGTATTCACTCGCATGGTGCGGTCCGTGTAGAATACTACGCAGAGCGCATTGCTAAAGGTGGCATTACTAATAATCCTGAATTTAGATTTGAAAAAACTGGACCATCTACTGCCATCCTTGACGGAGACAACGGTGTCGGCCACCAAGTTGCTAAACTCGGCATGGATAAAGCGATAGAAATGGCTAAAGAAAACGGTGTTGCTGTAGTTGGAATGACTAACATTTCACACTCCGGCGCACTGGGTTATTTCGTAGAAAAAGCAGCTGAAGAAGACATGGTTGCTTTATCGGTGTGTCAATCAGATCCAATGGTTGTTCCATTCGGTGGGACTGAACCTTACTTTGGTACTAACCCAATTGCTTTTGCAGCGCCAACTAATGATGAACGCATCATTACTTTTGATATGGCGACAACTGTACAAGCTTGGGGTAAAGTCCTAGACGCACGTTCAAAAGGTAATGATATCCCGGACACATGGGCTGTTAATGCTAAAGGTGAACCGACAACAAACTCACGTGATGTTCATGCACTCGTGCCAGTTGCCGGACCAAAAGGTTATGGCCTTATGATGATGGTGGATATTTTATCAGGCTCTTTACTTGGTTTACCACATGGTGTGCATGTTTCAAGTATGTACAATGACTTAACTAAAGGCCGTGAACTTGGTCAACTACATGTGGTCATTAATCCTGCTTACTTTACAGATGTGACAGCTTTCAAAAAACAACTGTCTACAATGCTTGATGAATTGAAAGAACAAACACCTGCACCAGGCTTCACTGAAGTTAACTTCCCAGGTGAACGCGGTAAACAACGTGCAGCTAAATACGATGAAGATGGCATTGAAATCGTTGATGAAATATATGATTATCTCGTGAGTGATGATATTCACTTCGATCGTTACCACGGTAAAAATAGATTTGCAGAATAAATATTAATGGAGGTTTATGATGTTATATACAATTATTAAAGACAACACTTATCAAGATTCCATCGTACTTATGCTTTTAAGTCAAAAATTGAGTGCAATGGATGGGGTTAACAAAGCATCAGTAATGATGGGAACACCTGCTAACAAAGACATTTTTAAAGGTTCTGGTTTAGGCACACCTGAATTAGAAACTGCAAGTGCAAACGACATCGTTATCGTTATCGATACTGACGATGAGTCTAAAGTAGAAGAAGTAGAAGAAGCAGTTGAAACAGAACTTGCTGGTGGTGGCGGTTCTGACGATAGCCAAAAATCTTCAGAAGCTCACAACTGGAAACGTGCTTTAGAACTTGCTAACAATCCTAACCTAGCACTTATTTCAATTCCTGGTACTTATGCTGCTATGGAAGCTGAAAACGCGCTACGTAACGATTTACACGTATTTATGTTCTCAGATAACGTACCAAAAGAAGACGAAGTTCGTCTAAAAGAATTAGCACACGAAAAAGGTCTTTTAGTTATGGGCCCTGACTGTGGTACTGGTATTATCCACAGCGTACCATTAGCATTCACTAACACAGTTGCTGAAGGTGACATCGGTGTTGTTGGTGCATCTGGTACAGGTATCCAAGAAGTAACTACAATCATTGACCGCATGGGTAAAGGTGTAACAAACGCGATTGGTACTGGTGGACGTGACCTATCAACTGAAGTTGGTGCGATCACTATGCTTGATAGCATTAAAGCACTTAACCAAGACCCTAAAGTTAAAGTCATCACTGTAATTTCTAAGCCACCAGCTAAAGAAGTACAAGAAAAAGTTGAAGCTGTACTACGCTCAATCGACAAACCAGTTGTTGCACTATTCTTAGGTAACAAACCTGAATATCAAGAAGATGCTATTTATCACGCATATACACTTGAAGAAGCTGCAGTTGCTTCTGTACAACTTTCAAATGGTGAAACTGTAGACTTCAAACCATCTACAATTGAAGGTTTAACAGCTAACTTTGAAGCTAACCAAAAAGGTATTAAAGCTTACTACTCAGGTGGTACTCTAGCAAGTGAAGCTGCAATGATGATCAGACATTCACTTGGTGAAGAAGAAGTTAAAGATGAAGGTTTCACTTACAAATCTACTTCACACGAGGTTATTGACCTAGGTGACGATATGTACACTCAAGGTAAACCTCACCCAATGATCGACCCTGAAAAACGTATTGAAAAATTAGAAACTTCTGCTGACAGTGAAGACACTGCAGTAATTATGTTAGATAACGTAATTGGTTACGGTTCACACGCTGATATGGCATCTGAACTTGCACCAACTATTAAACGTATTACTGATAAAGCGAAATCTGAAGAGCGTTCATTAGTTGTTCTTGCAACTGTTGTAGGTACTGACAAAGATGCTCAAGGTTACGATAAACAACGTGAAATCTTAAGTGAAGCTGGAGCGGTACTTTGCGATACTAACGACCAAATGGTTCGTACTGCAATTGAACTTGTTGGTGGTAAAGTTGAACAACCAGTACTTGAAACTAAGAACTTTGACAAAGGTTCAGAAGACTTATCAGTAGACAGTAAAATGATGAGCCTAATTTCAAACAATCCAAGCGTCATCAACATCGGTCTGAAAAGCTTTACAGAAGCTGTTGAAAACAGTGGAGCTGAAGTGGTTCAATTCAACTGGCGTCCAGTTGCTGGTGGAGATGAGAAGCTTATGAAAGTACTCCAATTCTTAAACAATTATGAAGGAGAGAATGTATAATGGCTTACCAAAATATTGAAGAAGCAAATAAAGCAGTCGTTCAAAAAATGATTGGTGCAGCACCTTTCTTAACTGATGTTGTGCCTGCACATACAGTAATCCCAGAACTAAAAGAACACGTTCTTTTACACGCTGGTCCTCCAATTAAATATGAAAACATGACAGATCCTATGCAAGGTTCATGTGTCGGTGCTATCCTTTTTGAAGGATGGGCTAAAGACGAAGAAGGCGCACGTGAATTACTTGAAAACGATAAAATTACTTTCATTCCATGTCACCACGTAAATGCAGTGGGACCAATGGGTGGTATTACTTCAATGAACATGCCAGTTGTCGTTGTTGTTAACAAAGAACATGGTAACGAAGCATATTGTACAATGAACGAAGGTATCGGTGCGGTTCTACGTTTCGGTGCGTTCAACGAGCAAGTAATCAACCGTCTACACTGGATGAAAGATGTTTTAGGACCAACTTTATCTAAAGCTCTTAAAACTATGGACGAAGGACTTAACGTTAACGTTTTAGTTGCTAAAGCAATTGCAATGGGTGACGAGTTCCACCAAAGAAACATTGCTGCTTCATTAGCATTCCTTAAAGAAGTTGCACCAACAATCACAGCTTTAGAAGATGTTTCTTTAGAAGACAGAGAAGCTGTTATGCAGTTCTTAGCTGACACTGACCAGTTCTTCTTAAACATTGCTATGGCAACAGGTAAAGCAATGGCCGATGCTGCACGTACAATCGAACACGGGACAATCGTTACTGCAATGTGCCGTAACGGTGAAAATTTCGGTATCCGTATCGCTGGTATGGGTGACGAGTGGTTCACAGCACCAGTAAATACACCACAAGGTCTATACTTCACAGGTTACTCTGCTGAAGATGCAAACACAGACATTGGTGACTCTGCTATCACTGAAACAATCGGTGTTGGTGGTATGGCGATGATCGCTGCTCCAGCTGTTACTCGTTTCGTTGGTTCAGGTGGCTTCAACGATGCGCTTGAAACTTCAAACAATATGGCTGAAATCACTCAACAAGAAAACCCTAACTTCATCATTCCTACTTGGGACTTCAAAGGTGCGCCAACTGGAATCGATGCTCGTAAAGTTGTTGAAAGTGGAATTCTACCTGTTATCAACACAGGTATTGCACACAAAGTTGCTGGTTTCGGACAAATCGGTGCAGGTACAGTAAACCCTCCAATCGAATGTTTCGAAAAAGCAATTACAGCTTATGCTAAAAAATTAGGTTTTGAAGCTTAATGATCTTTCAGGCAAGTGCGGTCGGTTCGATCGCACTTGACTTATTGAATAAGCACAATCACATGCGTGTGCATAGCATTTTCAACAATGGTTTTAATATCGTCAATGATTCAAATGATTTGATCTTTGTCGGCACCAATAAGAACGGCTATTTTCCTTTCGGTATTACTATCGATAAAAACACTATGCACTATGCTAAGGAGTATTTATCTGTCGGTGATACTGTGAAAAATAACCGTCGTGGAATCGATCATAAAGATTTTATGATCATGCTGAATCAAGCTGACATTGTAAAATATGAAAAAGTTCAACCGCAGCCTGTTGATGCTTTGACGGCTGTGGTCAATGAATTTGACTTTGATAAATATACAGACAGTGATTTTTATCCTCGTAAAATGAGAGAAATATTAGACTCGCTTAGTGATGAAACTAAACCTTTCCCACTTAAGTATTTAGTCGGGCGAGGATCTGGTTTAACGCCGTCTGGTGATGATATGATTACAGGTATTTTGTATGTTGATGCACTCTCACCTTTTGTGAGTGAAAAACATAAGAAAACCCTGTCTAACTATCTAAATGAAACGGTCACAACCATCGTGAGCGAAAATTTTATTAAACTCGCACTAAACGGTATATTTTCTTCGAAAATTACCGATCTTGGTAAAGAAGTAAGTAAAGAAGCTGTAGAAGAATTATTGGCTTTAGGCTCGTCCTCTGGTCATGATACGCTCTATGGTATCTATCAGACATTAAATTGGAGATGAAATTATGAGTAAAAAAGTAGTTTTAGCTTTAGGTGGAAACGCAATTCTACAACCTAAACAAGAAGCAACATTCGAAAACCAGTACCAAAACGTCGTTAACGCAGCAGATCGTATGGTTGAAATTTCAGAAGCAGGTCACAAAATTGTTGTGACACACGGTAATGGTCCACAAGTTGGTAACATTATCGCTCAAAACGAAGCTGCTAAAGAAGATATTCCAGCTATGCCGATTTTCGTTAACAACGCAGAATCACAAGGTATGATTGGTTATATGATGGAATCAGCACTTAAAAACCGTCTAGTTAAAGGTGGAGACAAAACAAACGTTGTCACTCTTTTAACTATGGTTGAAGTAGATAAAGATGACGAAGCGTTTGACAACCCAACTAAACCAGTTGGTGTCTTCTTCTCTGAAGAAGAAGCGAAACGTTTAACTGAAGAAAAAGGATTCCAAATGGCAGAAGATGCTGGACGCGGTTTCCGTCGTGTTGTACCTTCACCAGAACCAAAAGTCATCCACGGTGTTGACGAAATTAAATCATTGATTGAAACTTCTATCGTAGTATCTTCAGGTGGTGGCGGTATTCCAATCTACCGTGACGAAGATAACCAAATCCACGGTGTTGAAGCTGTTATCGACAAAGACCGTTCAGGACTTAAACTATCAGAACAAACTGATGCTGACGTATTCATGATGTTAACTGACGTATCTAACGTCTACATCAACTTCGGTAAAGAAAACGAAGCGAAATTAGAAGGCATCTCAGTTGAAGAAGCTGAACAGTATGTTAAAGAAGGACAATTCCCAGCTGGTTCAATGCTTCCTAAAATCGAAGCAGCAATTGCTTTCGCTAAAACTGGTAAAGAAGCAATCATCTGCTCACTTGACGAAGCTGTTTTAGCTTTAGAAGGTAAAGCAGGTACAAGAATTACTCTATAATTTTTTTATAATGTAAGCACTAGACTTTGGTCTAGTGCTTTTTTTGTCTCTTAGGCAGATTTTGTGAAAATGTGCGTGGATTTGTGTGTTTGTGTTTAGTTTTGGGACAACTTTTTTGTTTATGTAGTAAATGTTGTGCAGTTATTAAATTTTTGTCTTTTTATGAAAATTTATTCTCATAGTAAAGTTACTATGGGCGGTGATATGGTGTTTATCAATCCAAGAAAGAAATCGAGAGAATTACTATATTATGAAGCTTTGAAGGTGCGAAGTCATTTAAGTCAAGACGAACTATATCAGTATGAAGTTGTCGTTAAAGGATATGAAGGAGAATGTTTGTATGATGATTTGTTGGATGAAAGTGGCCATAATAATTTGTTGGTCCTACGCGATCTTTATTTAAAAGTCGGGCAATCTGTCACTCAATTCGATAGCATTTTAATATCGGATTATGAGCTGAAAGTAAATGAAATTAAAAATTTTAGCGGGGATTATAAATATGTCAATGATCAACTTTTTAAAGGTAATCAGACAATTTCAGATGACCCACTACATCAATTAGGTCGTGCAACAGGAAAGATTAAAAGACTAGTTCAACCTGATAAAAACCGATTGTTGGTCGAGGGTAAATTGATTTACGTGAATGATGAATTTTATCTGACTAGTGATAACGATATGTTATGGAAAAATATTGTGGCAAGAGGTAATTTGAAGCGATATTTTAGGCAAGTAAATTCAGTGTCCTCTAGTGGAGATAGGGCAGAGAAGCTTGTAGAAATTTTACAAAATCACGAAGTCGACAATCCTTATTTCAATTTAAAAGCAGACTTTAATCGAGTGAAAAAAGGTGTTTATTGTGGTCAGTGCGGAAGCTTTCACTTACAAAAAGATCGCTTCCACTTTGTCTGTTTGAGCTGCGGTTGTAAAGAGAGTAACGAAACCCACGTCCTACGCGCAATTTGTGATTACCAACATTTATTTTACGATGACTTAATGACTCGGTCTAAGTTGTACGATTTTGTAGATGGAAAGGTTTCCGGCAAGACCATTTGGCGAGTTTTGAGTAAATTTTGTAGGATAGTGAAGAATGGTCCAAGTACCTATTATAAGCTGAACTACCATGATTTTAATGAAGCAATGGCAGCTATTGATATTTCGAGTAAACGATACAAGGATATAATAAATTTAAACAATTAAAAGTAGGGTTGTTTAGGTGAATGTGAGAGGGAAATGATCTATCAGGACAATGAGAGCTGAGCGAAGTCTAGGTAAACGGTTATCAGGACAATGAGGGATGAACGAAGTCCAGGTAACGTGCTATCAGGACAATGAGGGTTGAACGAAGTCCAGGTAAACGGTTATCAGGACAATGAGCGTTGAACGAAGTCCAGGTAACGTGCTATCAGGACAATGAGGGTTGAACGAAGTCCAGGTAACGTGCTTTCAGGACAATGAGGATCCTTCATTGTCCTCCTAACCAATTATAAACTGGACACCAAGCAACCCTACAATAATTATTAGTGGACATCCAGTCCTCCATCCGTTTTACTTAAGGACACAGGTGAACTTTTCCTTCAAAGATTCGGACACCTAGACAAAGAGCGAAGCAAATTCTAGACATGGAGGCAATTATGACAAAAACATTCAGTACAATTGAAATACAAGCGCTTCAGAAGTCATATTACGTTGAAAAAGTTACATCTACTAAAATTATTTACGGTAAACGATTTGAGGAAGAGTATCATCAATTGATCCAAAGAGGATGCAGTCCAAAAAATAGCTTTAAATACCTGGGCCTAGACCCGGACATCGTAAGGGTAAAAAAATAAATAAGTACCATCAGAGCTATAAGACTAGGGAAAAGACTAAGCTATATCAAGGGTTAACAACAGAGAAATTGCTTCAAAAACTGGAAGAAAAGAATCAGGAATATGAGTTATTAAAACAGGAGCGTGATTTTCTTCTAAAACAAGAATAGCTTATGGATCAAGACAATTCTAAGAAAAAATAAAACTCCCACTCCCGGATCGACACCACCAAAAAAGTCCCAAGCACCATCTACCAACAGATGACACTTGGGACAAATTCAAACAATAACCTATAACAGTTTTTTCTTAGTATTCTTATTTAAAATCCAGCGAACAAATAGTGCAATCCCAATAGCGAGTCCGATGTAACCGAGTATCGGATATACGATATTTACCAATTCTACGAAACCGACTTTAGAAATAAAGAAGGCAATCACTAAGGAAATCACCATAGTGATTTTATAATTTTTAGAATAGGGTGTAGTAAAACGAATCAAGAATGGGTATAAGAGTCCGACTACTGAGTTAAATATGAGCAAAATGATAATGATAGAGTAGGCGGTGCCAACCCATGGTGCCATGTTTTCAGCCATTAACATAGCTGGTAAGGGAACTTCATTTGCTCCAGGCATGATTGATAGGACACCGACGTTGACTAAAATCATCAGTAACAGGGTGATAAGTCCACCGTAAACGGCGCCGCGACGTGCAATGGCATGACGACTTGCATCAGATCCCATAATTGATAAAAAGCTAAAGGCAGTTGCAAAGGCAAGGCCTGCATAAGTGATAGCATCAAACCACCAGAAATTTGATGGTGCACGTGATGGGTCAACGTAGTTATTAACTTCTGAATATGGTACTTGTGGGTTGATAATATTATAAGTGGTTATAATTACAACAGCTACAATGAGTAGCGGGGTGATCCCACCAATAATATTTACAATCTTATCGAAATTAAGTAGTAAAGTTGCTCCAACTATAACAATGAGTATAATGACTCCGTATGATTCTTTAATTCCAAATGCTTGGTTAAAGGTTGCACCACTACCTGCAATCATGACGACCGCGATTCCATATAAGAAAAAGACAAGTAAGTAGTCAAGAATTGGCCCAACTTTACTACCAAATAAAGCTCTTAGTGGTTCCTCGTGTGAGTTGGCATCTAGGCGATAACCGAGTTTTGCTGCTTGCCTGCTGACAAACATCAGTATGAGTGCTGCCACCAAGATACCAACAATAGAGATTAGTCCATGACTGGTAAAAAATTGTAGGACTTCTTGTCCCGTTGAAAATCCGGCACCTACTACAATGCCGGCATAGGCGAATCCAATTCGCCAAGACGCTCTGTTCTTTCCATTAGACATTAAATACGACAACTCCTAGTAAATTGATATACATGACTTATATAAACTACTAGGAAACTAATAAACATTTAATAAATGTAAAATTACATAATAAATAAAATAACACTCTTAACTATTCATAAGTTAAGAGTGTCTTCATTTATATTAATATTAGTCTTCATTATCATCTGAAATTTTACCTGCTAGATTATAAGCTTTCCGTTTTAAGAAAAACCAACGAACAGTTAACATAATTCCAATAAATAATCCCACATAACCAAATAAAGGATAGATGATATTAACGAGTTCTACGAATCCAATATAAGTTGCTAGATAACCAACAACTAGTGAAGCAACCAGTAAAATTTTATATTTACCTGATTGTGGCTTAGTAAATCTAGTTAAGAATGGGTATAAAAATCCAACAACTGAGTTAAAAATCAGTAAAATAATAATGATTGAGTATACCGTACCAAACCAAGGGGCTAAATTCGCAGCCATTTGCATAGTTGGCAATGATACATCGTAAGCTTTTGGCATGATCGATAAGATTCCAAAGTTAATCAAGAGCATTAAGAAAGTGATTAAAATCCCACCGAATATCGCACCTCTTTTAACAACAGACTGACGCGGTGTTTCTGATCCCATTATGGATAAAAAACTAAAGGCCGTTGCTAGAGTAAAGCCTGAATAAGTAATCGCATCAAACCACCAACTACCTGTTGGCGTTCTTGAAATGTCGTTATAATTATTTACTTCTGAAAAAGGAACCATGGGATTTAAAATGTTGTATCCTGCAATAATCAACATTGCAACGACAAGTAGTGGTGTAATCATTCCGATGACGGAAATAATTTTATCGAAATCCATTAATAAAGTTAAAAAGGCAACGACGATTAAAATAATTGCACCGACTTGTGGACTCAGACCAAAACCTTCATTGAAGGTTGCGCCACTACCGGCAATCATAACAATTGCAAGCCCGTATAAGAAGAAGGCAAGTATGATATCGACAAGCTTTCCAAGTTTGTCTCCAAAAAGTGTATTTAAAGGTACCACGTGGGACTTAGCGTGTGTAGCATAACCTAATTTAGCAGCTTGTCTACCGACAAACATAACGATGAGTCCTGTGAGAATCGCACCGACGATTGATATTAAACCATAACTCGTAAAGAATTGTAAAACTTCCTGACCTGTTGCAAATCCAGCACCGACAACGATTCCAGTATATGCAAAGGCATACTTCCAAGAAGCTCTATTTAAACCATTTGACATGTGTCCATCTCCTATGTTTTTACTTAAGATATCACCCGACAATAGATAATTATAACAAATTTTTGACTAATTTGTAGGGAAATTGAGCATGCAATTACTTCTTATGTTTTAAGGGATATAGTATACTGAGTAATCAAAGAAATATCTTAGGAGGCCGACTATGTATAAAGGAATTAACTTCACTAACGATTATCGGACTTTGCCTCGCTCTTTTTGGTCTCCCTATGAGCCAGAAGAATGTGTTGATCCTAAAATGGTCCTCTTCAACAATCACTTAGCGAGATTATTAGAAATAGATGATAAAGCTCTAGAAAACGATACAGACTTCTTTTCAGGTAACCATTTACCAGAAGGCGTTGAACCGCTTGCCCAAGCTTACATGGGACATCAGTTTGGTGTACCTAATATGCTCGGAGATGGACGAAATGTCCTCTTAGGCGAACATAATTTTGATGACCATGAGAAAGTTGACTTTGTCTTAAAAGGATCAGGTCCTACAAAATATTCAAGACAAGGGGACGGTCGTGCACCGCTCGATTCTATGCTGAGAGAATATATTATTAGTGAATACATGGCTAATGTAGGAATTAAAACGACACGTGCTTTGGCAGTTATTGATACGGGAGAAACCTTAATTAGACAAACTAAGGTAGCAAGTGGTGTCTTAACAAGAGTGGCTGAGTCTCATATTCGTGTTGGAACTTTTGAATATGCAGCAAGACTTTCAAAAGAAGAGTTAAAAGCCTTGGCAGACTTTGCTATCAAACGTCATTATCCATATTTAAGTGCTTTAAAAGATGAAGATAAATATCTTATGTTCTATGAACAGATCGTGCAAAAACAAGCTGAACTTATTGCAGACTGGCAGGCAGTTGGTTTTATTCACGGTGTTATGAACACTGATAATATGTCGATTTCAGGAGAAACTTTAGATTATGGGCCTTGTGCATTTTTAGATAAATATGAGCCGGATACTTATTTTTCATCAATCGATACAAATGGGCGTTACCGCTATAAAAACCAACCCTCTATCGGTCAATGGAATTTGAGTAAGTTAGGTGAAACTTTAATTCCATTACTTGCTGAAGATAGTGATGAAGCGGTGAAAAAAGCACAAGAAATCTTAGATAAATATCCATTTTATTATCAAAGACATTATACGACGATAATGGGTAATAAATTAGGAATCTTAGACCTCGATCATGAAGACGAGTATGATACTGAGCTCTTATCAGACTTTCTTGGCTTTATGTACAAGTATCAAGCAGATTATACGCGGACATTTAGAGATTTTTGTCTGACGAATTATCACAAGCTTCCAATGTTTGAAGATAGTGAATTCATCAATTGGTTTGAAAAATATCAAGCGCGTAAAAAGGCACAAAACGCTAAGAAAGATGACATTAATATTGTTATGAACGGGGCGAACCCTAGTTTTATTCCACGCAACCACTTGGTACAGAACGCTTTAGATCAAGCAGTAGAAGGTCATTATGGTGAAGTGAAACAGTTGCTAAAAGCAGTATCTAAACCGTATAATGATAAGCTCGGTGACAAGTACATTGGGGCACCGGGTGAGGATGACATCAATCCAAATTTTAAAACTTATTGCGGCACATAATTTATTAAATATGAGGATATAACATGGAAAATTTATTAGAAGAATTAATCAATCAGTTTGGCTACTGGGCAATCGTCTTTTTAATTGCTATAGAAAATATCTTTCCGCCAATTCCTTCAGAAGTTATCTTAACTTTTGGTGGCTTTATGACCGCACATTCAGCGATGTCGATCTTTGGTGTAGTAGTGGCATCAACGGTCGGTTCAGTCGCTGGTGCACTTGTTCTATACTATATTGGTTCTATTTTAGGCCAAGAGAGAATGAAAAAATTAATTAACCGCTATGGTAAATGGTTAAGAGTTACTGAAACAGATATTGAAAAAGCTTATCAATGGTTCGACAAATACGGCGGTTGGACAGTATTTTTCTGCCGCTTCGTACCTTTAATTAGAAGTTTAATTTCCGTTCCGGCAGGTATGGCCAAGATGTCTATGCCACTTTTCTTACTGTTGACAACCGTCGGTACTTTAATCTGGAATATTATCTTAGTATACTTAGGTGCATCAGTTGGAGAAAACTGGGAAGATATCGTTGGAATTATGGATGTCTATTCTAATGTTGCATACTTGATCATTGCGATTTTAGGTATCGCCTTCTTAGTATGGTTCTTTTACTTTAGACCTAAAAAGAAAGCAAAAAGAAGCTAGTCCCATTAAGGGGCTAGCTTTTTGTCATATTATAGCCATTTAAGAGGGCTGTGACTGTTCTTAAGACAGGTGCTTCTTTATCATCTTTACATAGACGTACTAAATAATCTTGAATATATTCAACCTCGATTGGACGATTATCTAAGACATCATAATACATGCTGGTTCCCATATGGTCGGGATAAGTTAAATATGTATTAATTGCTCTTTCGATAAAGCTCTCATCGATTGTAAGACCGTCTGTATTATAATGATTAACGATGTCGACAGATTCCTTGAGTAAAATTTTCGTTAGTTCAATCATTTCTTGTGATTTGAAAATTTGAGCAGTATTTTTACTTAAGGCAGTAACGCTATTAACACCGACATTGATGAGGAGTTTTTCATAGCGCATTAATTTAAAATCGGTTGATTTTTCAATTGTTAATGTGGTGTTTTTATTCACTTCAAGTTGTTGAATTAAAGTATCTAAGTATCGATAAGTCTTATCTTCAACGATTAAGCGCTGGTTTAAAAAGTGTTCGATATAATCCTTTGTTTGTTGGCCACTGATGTAAACGACACTCGGGATACTGTTACTAAACATATCATCATAGCCCATGCCGTTTAAAGCATAGACGAGTTCAGTATCTTCATGCATCATCTCTGTAACCCTATCTTTTACATTAGCGAGCGCTGTAGTTTTACTTGCGATAAATATTAAATCGAATTGTTCATTAATAGTTGAAATATCTTTAACTTCAATCGGATGAAAAACTTCTTCACCTTTATGTTTAATTATAAATCCTTTTCTTTCACTTCTTGCCATGAGTCTTAAGTCAATATTTGGGATTTTAGATAGCTCTCTAGCGATGATGCTACCGACAGCACCAGCCCCGATAATACCAACCTTCATCAGATCACTCCGTTCTTTAATTATAGCTATTTTGTGGTAAAATCAAGTATAACTAATTTTTAGAAAGTAGGGAAACTATGAAATCGACTGCGGAGTTAATCAGCATGAAGAATAATGACAAAATTGTCATGGTAACTGCCTACGACTATCCGTCTGCTAAGTCAGCAGAAAGTGCTGATGTCGATGTGATTTTAGTGGGGGACTCTCTTGGTATGGTTGTACTCGGTTATGATTCACCTGTTAAGGTGACCTTAGACGATATGATTCACCATGCAAAAGCAACAAGAAGAGGGGCGCCAAATACTTTTATCATAGTTGATATGCCATTTGGTTCATATCACGGTGATGTGAACGAGGCAATTAAAAATGGTATTAAATTGTATCAAGAAACAGATGCAAATATGCTTAAACTTGAAGGTGCAGATTCAATAGAGGTCATTAAAGGCTTAGTCAAAGCTGGTGTGCCTGTCTGTGGCCATTTAGGTCTCACACCACAACATTTTGGTTTAACAGGATTTAAGATGCAAGCAGGCGATATAGAAGCTGCAGAAAAATTAATCGAAGAAGCTAAGGCAATAGAAGAAGCGGGTGTTTCTATGATGGTACTAGAAGCGATTCCGATGGACCTTGCTAAAAAAGTTACTGAGCATGTTTATGTTCCAACAATTGGCATCGGTGCTGGAGTGGAGACAGACGGTCAAGTGCTCGTCTACCATGATTTACTGCAATATGGATCAGAGCGTCTACCTAAGTTTGTTAAGGCTTATGGAGATATGTCTAGTCTTGCTGTTGATGGCTTAAAAGCATATAGCCAAGCAGTTAGAGATAAAAGTTTCCCAGATGAGTCTACGACTTATAAGAAGCGGGTGTTTGACTGATGCAGTCTACAAAATCAATTCAAGGTACAAGAGAAATACTTAAAAACCATAAGGGAAAAACAATTGCCATGGTGCCAACCATGGGCTACTTACATGAAGGACATGGCGCTTTGATTAAGGCTGCTAAAGAAAAGGCTGATTTTGTAGTTGTTTCAATCTTTGTGAATCCTTTACAGTTCGGACCCAATGAAGACTTTGATAGCTATCCAAGAGATATTGACCATGATTTAGCGTTCTGTCAAAAATACGGAGTGGACTTAGTCTTTCATCCTGACATCGAAGAGATGTACCCGAAAGACATGGAATTTACCATTCGTATCAAGTCCATGGCAAGTATTTTAGATGGTCGAAAACGACCGGGTCATTTCGAAGGTGTAGTGACTGTGATTGCAAAGCTCTTTAATATTGTTCAACCAGATTACGCTTTTTTTGGAGAGAAAGATCGTCAGCAATTGATGATTATCAAAGCTTTGGTCACTGACTTTAACCTTCCAGTCGAAGTGTTTGGTGTGCCGACAAAAAGAGAAGAGAGTGGCCTTGCAAAAAGTTCAAGAAATGTTAATTTAACAGAGACAGAAAGAGCTGAAGCAGCATCCATCTATCAAGCACTTAACATGGCGAGTGAGCATATTGTTAATGGTGAAGATAGTCCTAGTAAAATTGCATCAGAAATTAAAATATATATCGAACAAAACACGAGTGCTCACATCGATGATCTAGCAATCTATTCAGCAGATGGCTTAAAAGAAATCGATAAAATTCAAGAAGATGTAATTATTTTTATTGCAGTGAAATTTTCCAAAACGCGCCTAATAGATAACTTATACGTTAAAATTTAGTGGGGGATTGAATGATTAAACGAATTATAGCATTAACAATTTTATATATAGCAATGCTCTTTATCGTACCAATCATTCAATCTTACGATTTTAAAAATGGCATGAATGAAGACTACTTTAGTCACTGGTTCGAGAGTAACTTTATACCAAATTACGACACTTCAAAAATAGAACAAGTCTATAGTAGTCAAGAAACAAAAGTTGACTATACGCTTGGTGAGTCGATGGACAAAGACGCTTTAATGGTTATTGGTTCAGAGTACGAAGGTGACTTTGTTATCATGAATCAACCTGCAGCCTTTCACATGATTTTAGTCAGAGATGGTGTGATTACAGGTGGGTATACAAATTCACCTGATGTGTCTTTTGGCATGATGTCTATTGATGGTATGGACCGAAGTGAAGCGAGAAAAACATACGGTGAGCCTGTTGATTATGTGAGGAAACAGTGGAAGCGACTCAATGTCGAACATGAGGAATTTGATGTCTTTGATGTTGGTGATCACTATGTGTATTTCTTCTATGATATTCATGAAAACGATAAGGTCAATGGTATGCTTGTTTTACATAAAGATGAATTAATAGAAATTGAGAGTCTTTATAATCATCCTTCTATTGAAGAAAATGAAATCATGCATTACTACTTATTAAATTCAGCAAGAATCTCCTATGGCTATCATCCACTGGAAAGAGTCAGTGAAATCGATGATGTGGCAAGAAAGCACAGTCAGGATATGGCTAGCCGTCATTTCTTTGACCATGAAAATCCAGATGGCTCAGGTTTAAAAGAAAGATTGATGGCTCAAGATGTAGACTTTTCTTTTGCGGGTGAAAATATCGCAACAGGGCATACTTCACCTATTTTTGCACATCACAGTCTTTTGAACTCACCGTCTCATAGAGTAAATATATTAAATGAAAACTTTTCCTATATTGGTATCGGTATTAGTTACGATGAAGAATATGTGCCATACTATACAGAAAACTTCTTAGAAAGATAAAAGACAAGTAGCAATTGCTACTTGTCTTTTTTACATAAACTCTCTGAACAATCCAACCACTTTACCAAGAACACTAACGTTATCTAAGTAAATAGGTTCCATTGTGGCGTTTTCAGGTTGTAGTCGGTAGTATCCTTTTTCTTTATAGAAGCGTTTCACTGTTGCTTCATCGTCTTCAGTCATAGCGACAATAATTTCACCGTTATGTGCGATGTTTTGTTTTCTAACAATCACGCGGTCACCGTCATGAATGCCGGCTTCAATCATACTGTCACCAACGACATTAAGTAAGAAAATTTCACTGTTATGGTTGGCTGTGAAATGCTCTGGAAGCGGGAAGTATTCTTCGACGTTTTCAACTGCTGTAATTGGTAAACCTGCAGTTACCTTCCCGAGTACTGGAACATGGATGACAGCAGTCTCATTGCTTGAATCTGCTTGTACAATTTCAATGGCACGAGGTTTTGTTGGATCTCGTTTTATATAACCTTTGGTTTCTAATTTAGCGAGATGCCCATGAACAGTAGATGACGATTGTAGTCCTACTGCATTTCCAATCTCCCTTACACTTGGTGGATATCCTTTATCATTAACACTTCTTTTTATAAATTGAAAAATATCTTTTTGTCTATCTGTTAAATCCTTCATATTACTACCTCCAACCTTATGTTATTTAAATTTTATCACAATATAGAGGCGCTTACAAACATTTGTTCGTATTTATGTTGACTACGAACAAGCGTTCTGTTATATTATTTATACAAACATTTGTTCGAAGGAGTTTGATGAAAATGACAAAATCAGAATTTAAATCATTACTTAGTTTATTCGCAGTTACGCTTATGCTAGTACTTATATATAGTTTTAGTCAAAATCAAGAGAATCTATTTGAGAACACCTATTCTCTTAATAGTGTAGAAAGCAACTCTAACAATATTGAATTTTATCAAGATGAACAATCGAACATGGCTTCGGCTAATAGTGAAGTTAATGACAAAACAGGTGCTGTAAATCTTGGGATGTTACCTCAAGGAATGAGCGTAGATTTCGCTAATTATGAACTTTCAGTTGCTAAATAAATTGAATATGTAAGAAATATCACAATATGTGCAGGACTGTTTGGTTTCTGCACCTTTTTTATGGTAAATTATATAAGAAAGGATGGCGGAGTATATGTTAAATGATGAACAATTAAAAAGACTCAATGCGCTCGCTAAAAAGAAAAAAGAAGCTACAATTTCTGATACTGAAATGACTGAACTAGCTGAGCTCAGAAAAGAATATTTAAGTAATTTTAGACAATCATTTAGAAATCACATTGAAAACGCCAAAGTCATTGACCCTGAGGGCAATGATGTAACACCTGAAAAGGTCAAGGCATTACAGAGTAAGAAATAGAATAAAGGAGTCGAATGAGATGTCATTTGATAAGACAGATTTACTAGCAATCAATACGATACGTACTTTGAGTATTGATGCAATAGAAAAAGCGAATTCTGGTCACCCAGGTTTACCGATGGGTGCAGCACCAATGGCTTATGTACTATGGAAGAAACACTTAAACTTTAATCCAGAAAACGTAGATTGGTTTAACCGTGATCGTTTTGTACTGAGTGCAGGACACGGCTCTATGTTAATTTATAGTCTTTTACATCTTTCTGGCATTTTAGAAATGGATGACTTAAAAGAATTTAGACAGTATGAGTCTAAGACACCAGGTCACCCTGAATTTAAACACACTAAAGGTGTTGAAGTGACTACAGGTCCACTCGGTCAAGGTTTTGCTATGAGTGTTGGTATGGCAATGGCTGAAAGTCATTTAGCGGCAACATTTAATAGTGAAGACAAAAAAGCAGTAGACCACTTTACATATGTTTTAGCATCTGATGGAGACTTGATGGAAGGTATTTCACATGAGGCTGCTTCACTTGCTGGGCATTTAGGACTTGGTAAATTAATCGTACTTTATGATTCAAATGATATTTCTTTAGATGGAGATTTAGATAAGAGCTTCTCTGAAGATGTAGCTATGCGTTTTAAAGCTTATAAGTGGGATTATATCCGCGTTGAAGATGGTAATGATCTAAACGCAATTGACCAAGCGATTGAACAAGCAAAAACAAGCACTCAACCAACACTTATTGAAGTGAAGACTGTGATTGGTTATGGTGCCCCAACTAAGGCTGGTAAATCTGATTCTCACGGTGCACCACTTGGTGATGAGGAGAGAATAGGTGCTTATACTGCATATGGTTTAGACCATGAAAAAACTTTCCATGTTGAAGATGAAGTTTATACACGCTTTAAAGAAACATTGACTGAGCGTGGTAAAGAAGCAGAAGAAAAATGGAATCAAACAATTGAAGACATTAAAGAAGAAAAACCTGAACTACACGAGAAGTTTATCAATGCAGTCAATAGAGAACTTGCTAGTGATTATGCTAACAATCTACCTAGCTATGAAGCAGGGACTAAAAAAGCAACTAGAGGAAACTCTGGAGACATGATTCAAGAGTTGTCTAAGACAATACCAACACTATTTGGTGGAGCTGCTGATTTAGCCGGCAGTAACAAAACAAATGTAAAAGAAGAAACGGACTACTCTAAAGATAATTACGGTGGCCGTAATATTTGGTTTGGTGTCAGAGAATTTGCAATGGCTGCGGCTCTTAACGGTATGGCTGCACACGGTGGAGTATATCCATATGGCGGAACATTCTTTGTCTTCTCAGACTACTTAAAACCAGCAGTACGTTTAAGTGCTTTGATGCAATTACCAGTAACTTATGTGTTAACACATGATTCTATTGCAGTTGGAGAAGACGGTCCAACGCATGAACCAATCGAACAACTTGCTGGTTTACGTGCAATTCCTAACCTAAATGTGATTAGACCAGCAGATGGTAACGAAACAAGAGTGGCTTGGAAGGTAGCAATTGAATCGACAAATACTCCGACGGCACTTGTTTTAACTCGTCAAGATCTTGAAGTCTTAGAACTGTCAGAAGAAACAGTAGAAGACGGTGTGAGACGTGGAGGCTACTTAGCTTATGACGGTGGCGACGATGCGATTGTCTTTGCGAGTGGTTCAGAAGTATCTCTAGCTGTGAATACTGCTAAAGCACTTAAAGAAGAAGGAATGAATATTAAAGTAGCATCTATACCAAACGTTCAAGCCTTCTTAAATCAAGATGAAGATTATATTGAATCTGTTTTAAATACACAAATTGATAACCGTACAGCGGTTGAAATGGCTGCAAGCTTAGGCTGGCACAGATTTGTAGGGATTAACGGTAAATTGCTAACTATCGATACCTTTGGTGCAAGTGCACCTGGTAATGAAGTCGTCGAGCGTTATGGCTTTACTGTTGAAAATCTTAAGAACATTGTACGTGGTAAATAAAACGTTGAATTTTAAGGGTTGTTAATGTAAACTATATAGTGGTTTACAGCGGAAAGAGGTGAGCATTTTGGCGACTTGGATATGGATACTAATTGTAATTGTAGCCCTCATTGGTGGTTTTGCATTAGGATTTTGGCTCTCTAGAAAATATATGATGGATTATTTAGAGAAGAACCCTCCTATAAATGAAGACATGCTCAGAATTATGATGATGCAGATGGGTCAAAAACCATCTCAGAAGAAAATTAATCAAATGATGGGTATGATGAATAAATCATCTGAAAAAGCAAAAGCAGAAGCTAAAAAGAAATAGTAATAGTGCATACGGACTGTATAACAGTCCGTATTTTTGTGATTTTTAGAAATATATTGAAAATTAAGTATAATCATGTATATAATGAATTATCAAACAAAGGAGGATAAACATCCATGAAGAGCAAAAAATTTTTATCATTATTTGTAATCGCTTTCCTTTTGATACTCACGGCATGTTCAAGTGACGAAAACGTTGATGAAGCGGCAAGTGGAGAAGAAGGCGAAGAAAGTGAGAAGACGGGGGACTTAACCATTGGAACGATGGCTGATGTCGTGTCGCTTGATTTACACGGTTCAAATGACTCTGCTTCAAGTCAGGTCAGGTCGAATATTTATGAAAGACTGTTAAATCAGGACGTAGAAATGGAATTACAACCAGGTTTAGCAGAAGAGTATGAACAAGTTGATGAAACAACATGGAACTTTAAACTTAGAGAAGGTACAACATTTCATGGTGGAGAAGATTTTACCGCTGAAGATGTAGTTGCGACTTTTGATAGAGTTAGAGATGAAGCACTTGCTTCCCCTGTTTTATTCTTGTTCGAAATGATTGATGAGATTGAAGTCGTTAATGACTACGAAATCAATATACATACATCAATTCCATTTGCACCATTAGCGAGTCACTTAGCACATAGTACTGCAGGAATCATGCCTAAAGAATTGATCGATGCAGATTATCAAGCTGCTTTAGATGCTGTTGAAAGTGACATGACTCTTGATGAGTATTATGAAGCACGTGCAAATGGAAGTGACGCCTATGAAGAAATAAAAGATGAGCTTGGTGAACATTTAGGAACTGTAATTAGTTCAGAACCTAATGGAACTAACCATATGAAATATGTTTCTCGTAGTGCAGGGGATTCTGTTACATTAGAACGTTTTGAAGACTTCCAAGGTGGAGAACGTAATTTTGACACAGTTGAATTTAAAGTTATTCCAGAAACTGGTTCTAGAATTGCTGAGTTAGAAACTGGTGGGGTTCAAATCGCAACTGATATTGACTCGTCTAACACTGAAAGAGTTGAAAATGGTGCTGACACAGCATTAGCAGTTAAAGATTCAGTTCGTATGTCATACCTTGGTTTTAATACTGAAAAAGAACCGTTCAATGATCCAAAAGTCAGACAAGCAATCTCATATGCAATAGACCGTGAAGAAATTGTTGCGGGTGTCTATGATGATATGGGAATACCTGCTAAAGGGCCACTTGCACCTGATGTTTGGGGTTATACTGAAGAGCTAGAAGGTGTCGGATTTGATATAGAAAAAGCTAAAGAGCTACTAGCAGAGACAGATGTAGCAGACGGGTTCTCTACGACGATTTGGGTCAATGATGATCAACAAATTATTGATACTGCTGTCTATATTCAAAACGCGCTTTCAGAATTAAATATCAATGTTGAAATCGAACAATTTGAATGGGGTACTTACTTAGAGACATTAGCAAATGGTGATCATGAGATGTTTATTCTAGGTTGGACGACTGTTACTGGTGACGCTGACTACGGATTATATGCCTTGTACCATTCTAAAAATATTGGTGCTGCAGGAAACCGTTCATTCTATGCTAATGACGAAGTTGATAGTCTCTTAGACGCTGGTCGTGCAGAAGTTGATGAAGAAAAACGCCAAGAAATATATACAGAAGTTGAAAAAATTCTAATAGAAGAGGTTCCAGCATCTTATCTCTTCCACGTTCAGTTCGCTGTTGGTTATAATGAATCAGAAGTAAGTGGAGTTGAAATTGATCCAACGGGTCGTATTCACTTTGACAATGTTTCATTCAATTAGATTTAAGTAAATAATCTTAACGACGCACAAAGATATCTTTGTACGTCGTTTTTTTATGTGTGCAAATAAAGGAAACGTATTCATCAATTTCATAGGATTAGGTAGTGGCAAAAAGTAAGTAGCCTGTGTATAATGAATAAAGGTTTTTTATCAAAAGAAGGTGAGTGTCCTATGAATAATAGTCTAAAAGAAAAAAGATCAGTTCTTGACTGGATTGAATACGGCGGGAATAAGCTGCCGCATCCTGTAACAATTTTTCTAATATTCACCTTGCTCGTGGTGATTATTTCTCATATTGCATATTTATTTGGAGTCAATGTGACTTACACAGGTATGAATCCTGATACTGGTAAGCGTGAAGAACTCACAGTTGAAGTGATGAGTTTACTTACGACAGATGGGATTCGTTTTATCTTTACAGGAGTGGTTGAGCACTTTACAACTTTCGTTGCGCTCGGTCCTGTTTTAGTTGCTATGCTTGGTGTTGGGGTAGCTGAAAAAAGTGGTTATATCAGTGCCTTAATGACCAATGTAGTGACAAAGGCACCTAAGAAATTTGTCACACCAATTGTTGTTTTCATGGGTGTTATGTCAAACATCGCGGCAAGTGTTGGTTATGTCGTTTTAGTACCTTTAGGTGCGATTATTTTCTTGGGTTTTAGAAGACATCCACTAGCTGGTTTAGCAGCAGCTTTTGCCGGTGTTGCAGGTGGATATTCTGCCAACTTATTAATTGGAACGAATGATCCGCTGCTCGCAGGTATTACGACTGAAGCGGCAGCAATTTTAGATACGACTTATATTGTTGATGCAACAGATAACTGGTATTTCATGCTAGCTTCAACATTTTTAATTGTCATCCTTGGTACTTTAATTACTGATAAAGTGATTGAACCGAGACTTGGAAAATATGATTTTTCTAAATCAGATATTCAGCCTGATGAAGAAATAAATAAAGTTGAAAAACGCGCTTTGAGATGGTCAAATGTTTCAGCGATTATTACTGTTTTATTAGTCTTAGCTCTTGTAGTATTCCCTTCATCTCCGCTAAGAGGGGACGATGGAGGCATCATTGGATCACCATTTATTTCTAGTATTATTTTTATAATGATGCTCGTATTTTTAGTTCCCGGTTTAGTATATGGGGTAATGACGAAAGAAATTAAAAATGATAAAGATGCTGTTAAGCTCATGGATTCTTCTATTGAGACGATGGCAGGTTTTATCGTGTTAATCTTCTTTGCAGCACAGTTTGTTGCCTTATTTACCTATTCAAATTTAGGAACCGTCATTGCGGTTAATGGGGCTAATTTATTAGAGAAACTAGATATTGGTGTCGTTCCGATTTTAGTGATCTTTATCTTGTTATCCGCTCTGATCGATATTGTGATTGCGGCAGACTCTGCGAAGTGGGCTATTATGGCACCAATTTTTGTACCAATGTTTATGCAATTAGGGATTTCGCCAGAAGTTAGCCAAGCAGCATACCGTATTGGAGATTCCACAACCAATGTTGTGTCTCCACTCATGCCGTTCTTCCCATTAATTGTTGCGTTCAGTCAGCGTTACGGTAGAGAAAATGGTATCGGTACAGTAGTTTCACTCATGCTGCCATATTCGATCATCTTCTTAATTTCTTGGACAATCTTATTTGTGATCTGGTATCTATTTGGAATTCCATTTGGTCCAGGAGCAAGTAATACGTATTAAGATTTTGATTGGATAAAGAGTATGGTTGGACTTTGTCTGTATCTCCGGAGGACAATGAGCGCTTCTCATTGAACCGCCAGAACTCTAGGAGGACAATGAGCGACTCTCATTGAACTGCCAACATTCCCGGAAGACAATGAGAACTCCTCATAGTCCTGATATTCTGCCAATCTCCACAAAAAGTCAAATCTCACAACAAATTATATAAAATTTTCCAGAGCCAGATTATACCAAGTATAGTCTGGCTCTTTTCCTACCTAAGAATTATTTCAATATCCGAAATATATGGTAAAATCGACCTAAGATAAGGGGAGATATTATGGCGGTTTTTAAAAAGTTGTGGTGGTTTTTCAAAAGGGAGAAAAAGAGTTATATTGTTGGAATTCTAATGTTGGTTCTTGTGGCGCTATTAGAATTAGTACCGCCGCAAATCATCGGACGTTTCATAGATAGGATTACAGCAAGTACTTTAGAGGTTTCAACATTACTTACATACGGCGGAATTTTATTAGTTGTTGCGATCCTCGCTTATGTCTTTAGATTTTTCTGGCGGGTGATGATTTTTGGAGCGGCTAACCGTTTGGGTAAGCTGCTCAGGCAACAGTTGTTTAAAAAGTACTCAGAAATGTCATCTAGTTTTTTTGGTCGTAAACGTACTGGTGACTTAATGGCGCATGCAACAAATGATATTAACGCCGTGCAGATGACCGCAGGGCAAGGGATTTTAACTATTGCGGATTCCATCATAATGGGTGGGGCAGTGCTTATAACTATGGCTCTGACTGTCAGCCCGAAATTGACGATTATTGCTATGATTCCATTACCTTTTATGGTAATTTTAACGAGCTATTATGGTCATCTACTGAGCCGTCTTTTTAAAATAGCACAGGCTGCTTTCTCTTCTCTAAACGATAAAAGTCAAGAGTCTGTAACGGGGATTAAAGTAACAAAGACTTTTGGTTATGAAAAAGAAGATCTCAAGGACTTTGAAAAACTATCTGCTGAAGTGGTAGACAAGAACTTAAAAGTGGCCAAGGTGGATGCTTTATTTGATCCGACGATTACAGCGATTATTGCATGCTCATATTTTCTATCTATATTTTTTGGAGCAAGAATGGTCTTAGCTTCTGAAATTTCTTTAGGACAACTAATTACCTTTACTACATATTTAGGCATGATGATTTGGCCACTACTCGCATTAGGTTGGTTCTTTAATTTAACAGAAAGAGGGCGAGCGTCCTACGACAGAATTGAAGACATCATGTCAATTAAGAATGACATTGATATCAACTATCAAGTTGAAGAAATTGAAACTGGAGATATTGAATTTAATATTCAATCGTTTACATTCCCAGGATCGAATGAGGTCTCTCTTAAAGATATTCATTTTGAACTTAAAAAAGGACAGACTTTGGGTATAGTCGGCTACACTGGTTCTGGAAAAACTGCTTTGATTCGACTCTTACTCCGAGAGTACGACTTGAGATCTGACAATGTGATTAAACTAAACGGAGTAGATATTAAAGATCTTAAGATAGAAAATTTAAGAGAAAAGTTTGGCTATGTGCCACAAGATAATTTCTTATTTTCAACGACGATTAGAAATAATATCGCCTTTACAGATCCGTCAATTGACATTAATAAAATTCACAAAGCAGCAGAACTCTCTTATATTCATGAAGACATTATGAATTTCAAAGATGGCTACGAGACAGTGGTCGGTGAAAGAGGGGTCTCTTTATCAGGTGGACAAAAGCAAAGAATTGCTATTGCACGTGCTTTGATACAAAAACCTGAAATTCTCATCTTGGATGATTCCTTATCTGCTGTAGATGGGGAGACGGAAGCGGCGATTTTGAACAACCTCAACCAAGAGAGAAAAGGTAAAACTAATATTATTACTGCGCATAGAATGTCAGCAGTGAGACAGGCGGATTTAATTCTTGTTATGGAAGATGGAGAGATTAAAGAACGTGGTGATCACAACTTCCTTATGAACAATAATGGTTGGTATAGTAAGACCTACAGAGCTCAGTCCTTAAAAGAAAGCTTAAGTGAAGCTTTAGATGAATCCTTGAAAGAGGGTGACGATCAATGACGACACAGACAGATATGATTAATTTAACCTTAAAAGATCAATTCAGTGTACTCATCCGTTTACTTAAATACACCCTCCCTTTTAAGTGGCTTATGACTTTAGCATTTTCCATGCTCGTAATATCCACTGCCATGGGAGTCATGACACCTTATTTAGTCATGATTTTTATCGACAATTATTTAATTAAAGCCCATTTCCCTGAAACGGATATTATGTTTTTAATCCTTGCCTTTGTTTTAGTCAACGTGGTTCAAGTCATCACGACCTACTGTCAAATATATCTCTTACAAAAATTAGCCTTTAAAGTCATTCAACAATTGAGAATCGATACCTTTGAAAAGATAGGCAAACTCGGTATGAAATATTTCGATAAAGTACCGTCAGGTAGTGTCGTCTCTCGTTTGACCAATGATACTCAAGCCATTGTAGATATGTTTACCAATGTTTTAGGCACCTTCCTTATGGCTCTCTTCATGGTCGTATCGAGTTTTGTTATGATGTTTATCTTAGATGTTAAACTTGCTTTTATCGCACTAGTCTTTATGCCAATGATTGTCGGTATTTTACTCTTATACAGAAAGTATTCTGCTCGATATTTTTCAAGTGCAAGAGCACTCTTAAGTGACATGAATGCTAAACTGTCTGAATCAATTGAAGGGATGAAGATTATCCAAGTCTTCAATCAAGAGAAAAGACTAAGGCAGGAATTTGAAAGTATCAATCAGTCACACTATCAGTACAATATGAAAAATATTAAACTCGATGGACTACTGTTAAGACCTGCCATTGATATGATCTATATCTTATCTATTATTGTTATCTTGACTTATTTTGGATTTTTAAGTTTTGAAGCATCGGTTTCAGCTGGGGTGATTTTCGCCTTTATTCAATATATGGAACGCTTCTTTGAGCCAATCAACCAAGTCAGTCAAAGCTTAAATATATTCCAGCAAGCGCTAGTGGCAGCAAGTAGAGTATTTACTTTGATGGATGATGACCGTCTAGAACCGGTTCAAAATGAAAATGAAAATCTCTCGATTGATCAAGGCGTCGTTGAATTTTCTCATGTATCGTTTTCTTATGATGGTGTTACACAAGTTTTAGACGATATTTCTTTTAAGGTTGATGCAGGAACAACAACAGCTATAGTGGGGCACACGGGGTCTGGTAAAAGTTCAATTATCAACCTACTTATGAGATTTTATGAGTTTACTAAAGGTGACATTACAATAGATCAGGCGTCTATTAAAGAACTACCTAAAAGTGAAATGAAGGAGCGGGTAGGGCTCGTCTTGCAAGATCCTTTTATCTTTTATGGTACAGTTAAATCAAATATTCAACTATATGATAGAAATATGACCTTTAATAAGGTGAAATGGGCAGCAGAATTTGTTAACGCTCATGAATTTATAGAAGCTTTACCTCATGCTTATGATGAAAAAGTATCTGAAAAAGGTGCTGATTTCTCAAGCGGTCAACGACAGCTTTTAGCATTTAGTCGAACTATGGCTAAGACTCCAAAAATATTGATTTTGGATGAAGCGACTGCAAATATTGATTCGACAACTGAAAGTGTCATCCAAGATTCACTAGCCACAATGAGAAGCGGTAGAACATCGATTATTATCGCGCACCGTTTGTCGACGATACAAGATGCCGATCAAATTTTGGTCTTAAATAAAGGGAAGATTGTTGAACGTGGTAATCATGACAGTTTAGTTAAATTAAATGGTATTTATCACAAAATGTATCAATTGCAAAACAGCGAACAATAATTTGTCATATTTAATGGTTTAAAGCCGTTCATACCCCCATCTAGATTTGATATACTAAGTCTGAATGGGGGTATTTTAATGGGTACAGATGTGACATTTTTACTTGCCTTCGGTGCAGGTGTCTTAAGTTTTGTTTCCCCATGTGTTCTCCCGGTCTTTCCGGCCTTTGTGTCGTATATTACCGGCATGAGCTATAATGAAGTCGAGAAACAACAATTTAATGTCAGAGCAATACTACATACTTTATTCTTCTTAATCGGCTTTAGCCTGATTTATATTGCCCTTGGATTTGGAACGTCCTTCTTAGGCGGTTTTTTAATAGAATACGGTAACTTGATTCGCCAAATTGGTGCAATTTTAATCATCGTCTTTGGTCTAGTCATTACAGGCGTTTTAAAATTTGATTTCTTGATGAAAAACCATAAGGTTGAATTTAAAAATAGACCAGCAGGCTTTCTTGGCTCCATACTAATTGGTATGGCTTTTGCTGCGGGATGGACACCATGTAATGGCCCAATCATCGGTGCAATATTTGCTATGAGTGCATCAGAACCTTCAAATGCTTTAATGTTGATGGTGGTTTATTGTATCGGCTTTGGAATTCCATTCTTTGTTTTAAGTTTCTTTGTTTCTAAAACTAGATGGATGTTAAAATACTCAAATATTTTCATGAAGGTTGGCGGCGTCATCATGATTTTAATGGGTATCTTACTTTACTTTGATGGTTTAACTCAAATCATTATTTGGTTGCAGCCATTCTTTGGAGACTTCCAAGGATTCTAGTATGTTTGACTTTTTAAAATCTATAGAAGATCAGCTATTTATAATTGCCTCAATCGGGGCAATTATAATGGGCTTAGTCGTCATTTTTATCCGCCAAAAAGCTAGTAAAACACCAGTAACTTTTAAGAAAATCATTATTCCACCTGTAGCTATGTCTACCGGTGCACTCATGTATGTCTTTCCTTATTTTCGCTTGTCTTTAACACATGTGACTGAAGCAGTGATTATTGGTTTTGTCTTTTCCTTTGTCTTAATCTTAACGACGAAATATGAGGTTAAAAATCATGACTTATACGTCAGACAGACAAAGGCATTTCCGATCATCTTGATGACACTCTTAGTGTTAAGAATAGTCTTAAAGTATGTGATGTCTTTAGATACGACACCTGGTGAAGTCGGTGGCATGTTCTTCTTATTAGCATTTGTTATGATTTTAATGTGGAGAATATCGATGTTCTTCAAACTAAATAAATTTAAAAAACAGCAGAGCGTCTAAGACGTTCTGCTGTTTACTTTTTCGGTCTGTTCAAAGATAGAGAATTTTTGTTTCTCATCATCTGCAAATTCAAATAGATCGAGGTAAGGTGTATAGTCTATATCAAGTTGTTTTAATTTCTTTTTCATGAATTTGTGATCTTTCTTTGGTGTGGCGATGATATAACCTTTCATAATCTGATCAAGTTCTATCGTTTTAACGCCTTCGTCTAAAGCAATTTTAGATATCCTTCCAGCAATTCTTTCCTTAGCGACATCCCGAAATAGCTCCGGTACTGGGCTGACTAATTCATTAAGTAAGGCTTTTGCATCTTTATTCCATAAAGGAAGTGCCTGTTCAATATAATAATCTTGCCAGTCAAGCTCAGAATAACCATCTTCTTTAGGCATACGTCTAAGAAACTTTCTAAACATAAAGAAGCCACCGATTATCATTAAACCAAGCATGATAAAGGTCCAGCCAGCAATTAAAATCATAAAAATATCGAATGCCATTATTTTCACCTCTCGCTTACTATATATTATACATACTTTCAAATATTTTTGTCCATTTAATAATTTGTGACGATATATAAGGTGAGAGGGGGTGAAGACATGATTAAATCAGTCAGCATTAAAATGTTTTACTTTGTTGATCAAGAAGGTAAGGAAGTCACAAAAACTAGGTCTTTACACAATTTAAGTTCATCAGTATCTGACCAAAGCATCAATACTTTAGCTTCAGTGTTTGAAAATCTCACAGCAGAATCTTATTACAACTTACAAAAAGTGGTCACACACATTATTTAATAAAAAGGAGGAAATAAAATGAACAAAAAATTAGTTTTAGTATTTAACACTAATGAAGACAAGCGATTTACTTTAACGATCAATAATCCAAAAGAAAATCTGACTACAGCAGAAGTTGAAAGTGAAGCAGCAAGAATTATAGCTGAAGATGTTTTACGTCCAAGTCAGGGCATCCCGGTTTCCCTGTATTCAGCTAAAGTCGTCGATACAAACACAACTGTTCTTATATAAGATGGATTGGTTACCATTTGTGAGCGAAGTTGGACTACCGGCGGTAATTACAATTTTTTTGCTCCATAGAATGGAAAGCAAATTAGATGATTTGATTATTACAATCCAACAGCTCAAATAAAGTCTATCAGCCTGTTACTCTATTCATGAGTAACAGGCTGATATTTTTATTATCGAAAAGTCTTATTAATATGTATAATGACCATAAGAGGTGAACAAGATTGAGAATTTTACATACAGGAGACTGGCATATTGGTCGCAAAATGAATGGTCTTGATTTACTTGAGGATCAGGAATATATATTAGAACAACTCTTTACATACATCGATAAAGAGGATATTGATCTTGTCGTTGTAGCAGGCGATATATTTGATCGGGCTAATCCGTCACAGGCTGCCTTAAAACTCGCTAACGATGCACTCGTTAAAATTAATATTGAGCTAGGGAAAAAACTAATCATCATCAGTGGCAACCACGATAGTCGTGAACGTATTAATTATGGTAGTGAATGGTTTAAATCAACAGACTTCTATATTAATACCGATCTCGATAAAGTTCATGAACCGGTGTCGATTGACGACGTTGATTTTTATCTGATTCCACATATTGATGTCTTAGAGGCTAGAGTATATTTTGAAGATGAGAGTATAGAGAGTCATGAGGATGCCTATCAAAAAATAGTTGAGAAAATTTCTAAAGTCATGAATAAAGACAGAACTAACATTGCTGTTGGCCATCTATATTTAAGTGGCAGTATTGAAAGTGACTCTGAAAGACCGTTGTCGATGGGTTTGTCTGAAGCAGTATCTGTGGATACTTTTAAGGATTTTGACTATACCTTATTAGGTCATTTACACCATCCTTTTGCTGTTAATCATGACAAGGCTTTTTACAGTGGTTCCCTCTTGAAATACTCATTTTCGGAAGTTAAGCAGCCTAAGGGCTTTAGACTGATTGATACAAGTGATAAAAAAGTGACTTTTGTTCCTTTAACCCCTAAGCATGATTTAGTTTATCATCAAGGCACCTTTGAAGATTTGGTCAATCGGGAGGTCACTTTTGAGGATAAAGATGCTTATTATAAATTTGAATTATCAAATATGGCGGGTATTAGTGAACCGATGAGTAAGGTGAGATTACTCTATCCAAATACTTTAGAATTGAAACCTTTAATAGAAGAACAAAACAATGACCTTAAACAAATCGACATATCGAAGGTAAATGATAGAGAGATATTTGAAGCATTTATAAATCAAACTCTAGACCGTGAGGTTACTGAATTTGAGTTTGAAACGTTTAAGAATTACTTTGTAGGTGAAGATAATGAAACTGATTAAGTTAACGATGAAGTATTTTGGTCCCTTTGAACATGAAGTTATCGATTTTAGAACACTCAATAATAAGTTGTTTTTAATCAGTGGTAAAACAGGTTCTGGGAAAACGATGATTTTTGATGGAATTGTTACAGCCCTCTATGGTAGTCCATCAACAAAGGGACGTGATGAGGAATCTCTACGTAGTCAATTCGCCCCAGTAGACTCACCATCTGAAGTCCAATTAATTTTTGAAGTGAAAAATAAGCAGTATATTGTTAAACGTGTCTTGAAATATAAAAAGCCTGGTAATAAGTCAGAAACACCAGCAAAAGCTGTTCTACATGGACCAGACGGAAATATTATCGCTGGTAAATTAACTGATGTTAGACAAGCAGTTGAAGATATTATTAAGCTCACAAGAGAACAGTTTAGAAAAATTCTCATTCTACCACAAGGTGAATTTAAGGAGCTCTTAGTGTCATCTTCTCAAGAAAAACAAGATATATTAAGAACCTTGTTTCAAACAGAACGCTTTTTAAATTTTGAAATGAAACTAAGAGAAGAGTTAAAGGCTAAGGGACAAGAAACAGACAAGCTGGATACTAAAATTCATGAGAGTATTAAACAACTACATACTGAAGATGTAGAAATAACAAGACAAGAAGAATTTGCTAGTCACCAGGATATTGTTATTTATCTTGATAAAATAAGTGATCAATATAAGAAAAAATTACTTAACTTAGAAGTCGATGGCAAAAAGAAAAGTGAAGAATATAATCAACTTTCGGATGCACTTATAAAAAAACAAGACCATAATGAACAAGTTAAAGAGTTAGAGCGTTACAAGGCACAGGAACAAGATATTAATACTAAAAAGAGTCAGATGGAAGAATACAGAACTTTAATTGATGATTATGACAAAGTCAGTGAGATTAAATATGAATTACAAAGAAGAATCGAACTTGTCAAATCAATCGATGAGCATAAAAATAACATAAGAAGTTCTAAGAAAAGCATCAAGAGTTACCAAGACGACTTAGCAGGTCTAAAAAAATCACTTGATAGCTACTATCAAGATGAAGCTCAAATGAAAGATAGAGAGAAGATCTTTTATCAAAATGAGAGATTTCTAGGTGAAGATTATCAATCGCTAAATGATGAAATTAAACAAGTGACTGATAAAATTAATGAACTTAATGACAAATCAGCTCTGCTTAAAGATGATATTGAGAGTAAGAAAAATGACTATGAAAAAATTGAGATTGATCAAGAAGCGCTCTTTGACATCAAGTCTAAGATTCAAAATAAAGATCATGAGCTCACAGCTTTAAAAAGAGATTTAGATGAGAGTAAGAAAATAGAAACTTACACTGAAGAAAAAGAAGAGCTGAAATCTCAACTTGGTAAAAATTATGGTTATCTATCGGAACTAAGAGAAGAGTTAAGTCAATTTTCTAAGGAATTTAATAGCTATGACGATGATACTTTCGCAACGATTAATCATCTGATTGCCCATTTAGAAGTTGGTATTGCTTGTCCGGTTTGTAAGCAAACTGTGTTAGATCTACCTGAAGGTGGTCTTTTATCAGAAGAAGATAAGGTTACTTTTAATCAACTACAAGATGACATTAAAAAGACAGAAGAAACAAATCAAAAACTTGTCAATCGTATGGATGTCATGGAAGAACTGCTTAGAGATAATACGCTTCAGCCATCAGCTGTAATCAAGGATCAGGTAGCTTCAAATGAAGAAAAATTAGCTAAGCTAAATGAAGAATATCAAAAAGAAGAGAGTCGTTTACAGGCGAAAAATAAGTTGCAAGAGGAAATTACGTCAAACGAAAACGCATATTCAGACCTCTTAAGAGATGAAGATAAATTAAAAAATGAATTGAAGATTCTTAAAGAAAAACACAAGGACTTTACAACAAAGACCAACTTCGATAATTATCAAGAGCTCAGTGACTTTATGGACAAAGAAAGAGCAAGTATCATGGAGTTTAATGAAGCATTTACTAAGTATAAAGATGAGTATAGTCAGAAAAACAGTGACTTAAAAGTTGAAGAAACAAAACAAAGCGCACTGGTCGATAATAAAGTGGCTCTTGAAAAAGAAGATAAAACCATATCTCAGACTATTAAAGCCTTTAAAAATGCTCAGGATATTAAAGATGATTCGGTACTTTATCGTTTAATCAATGACAAGACAATATCTGATAAGAAAAAAGAACTAAAAGCATTTGATGAAGAATATGCTAGCGTGACTAGACAAATTCAACTTTTAGAAGACAAGGTTGAAAGCTTAGAGATTTTTGATCTTACAAAAGATCAAGAACACTTAGAGACAAGTAAAGTGGCACTCGATCAATTAAGGGAGTTTTATGGCAGTATTAAAACGCGCCAGGAAACTAACGATAAGATCAAAGATTATTTAACTACCTTGATTGATGATTATGGGCGCAGTCATAAATACTATTTAGATTTAAAAGAATTAGTGGATGCTGTACAAGGTAAGCTTGGCTACAAAGTATCATTAGAGCGTTACGTTTTAATCTATTATTTAGAAAGAATATTAGACTTGGCAAATTACCGCCTCTTAAGTATGACGAATCACCGCTACAAATTAATTCGTTCTACTAAAAAATCAAATCGTTATAGTGGCTTAGATATTGAAGTGTTTGATTACTACAATAACCAGTCAAGAAATATCAATTCCTTATCTGGTGGAGAAACCTTCCAAGCATCTCTTGTGCTTGCACTAGCGTTAAATGAATCGCTGCAAGAAGAAGCGGGTGGTATTCAGCTAGATACTATGTTAATCGATGAAGGTTTCGGTACTTTAGATCAAGAAACTCTGGAAGTTGCAATATCTACCTTGATTGATTTACAGACGACTGGTAAAACAGTGGGTATTATATCGCACGTAGAGGAACTCAAACTAAGAATGGAGAACATTTTAACCGTAATTCCTGAAAACGGTCGTAGCCGTACTAAGATTCACTCTCTCTAGACAAGGAAAATTCATAATTATTGTGAATTTTATCTTTATCTTAAATAATTGTTTGATAAACTTAAGTTAGATATGAATCCTAGGAGGGAGCTTCATTGAAAAGATGGCTCGTCATTATTCTTCCAGTACTTTTAATATTATCAGCATGTAGTTCGAATGCTGTTGAGCCGATGAGTCGCTACGGTAATGAAGTCAATGATTTTGAAGTGACTAACCAAAATGGTGATACTTTTACCAAAGAGGATATGGAAGGTAAAGTATGGTTGATGGACTTTATCTTTACCAACTGTGCGACAGTGTGTCCACCGATGACACAAAATATGACTGCAGTGACACAAGCTTTAGAAGAAAAGGGTATTGAAGACTACGGCGTATTAAGTTTTTCAGTAGATCCTGAAACCGATTCTCCTGAAGTGCTTACAGAATATGCTGAGTGGTATGATATTCCTGAAAACACAGAATGGCAGTTTGTAACTGGTTATGATTATGATTTTATTAGAGGATTTGCAGAGGATAACTTTAAAACTATCGTTGCACCGCCACCAGAAGGCAGTAATCAAGTGACTCATGGTACTTCATTTTACTTAATTGACCAGGAAGGTACAATCTTAAAAGATTATGCTGGTATAGATTCAGGTGACACTGAATTCCCATTAGAAGAAATGGTATCAGATGTTGAAAAATTAGTAGCTGAATAAGTTAAACAGTTTTTATCCATAAATCTAAATTCTTAGATTTATGGATTTTTTTGTATAAATTTTGAGCATTCAGGGTATGGAGTACTATTGACAAGTAAAGGGGGGAATTGTGCTTAAATCGCTCTATAATTTAAATGCTTACAGACGTTTTGAATTCACGAAATAGTCAAAAGACTCGAAGGTTAATTAGTGAAATAAATCACAAAGTAGTGTATACTATAAGTAAGGACAAAACTAATAGGAGGATTTTTACATGAGAGCTGCACAATTTTTTAAAGCAAAAGATATTCAAGTTAATGATATTGAATTAGGTCAAGTAAAAGAAGGGCAAGTGAAAGTAAAAGTAGCCTGGGCAGGTATTTGTGGAAGTGACTTACACGAATACAATGCTGGACCTATTTTTATTCCACAAGATGAAGCATCCCCTTTAACAGGACGTAAAGCACCTTTAACTATGGGACATGAATTTGCTGGTGTCATCGAAGAAGTAGGTAAAGGTGTAGAAGATGTTAAAGTCGGTCAGAAAGTGACAATTAATCCGCTGATCACTGGGAAAAATCACCTAGATCCTTTAGTGGATATGTATAAAGACTTCACCTTTGTTGGTTTAGGCGGCGATGGTGGTTTTGCGGATTACGTCATTGTCGACAAAGAGAACGTGGTTAAATTACAAGATGATACATCACTTGAACTAGCAGCACTTGTTGAACCAACAGCAGTGGCTTTACAAGCAATTAGAGAATCTGAAATGAAGTTTAGTGACTCAGTTGCAGTATTTGGTGCAGGGCCAATCGGATTATTAACCGTTATTGCAGCACGTGCTGCAGGTGCTAAAGATATCTTTGTCTTTGACTTATCTGATAGTAGACTAGAAAAAGCAAAAGAAGTTGGTGCAACGTATGCAGTGAACTCAGGCAAGGAAGATCCTGTAGAGTTCGTTAGAAACATTTATCCTGACGGTGTAGACAGAACATTTGAGGTTGCTGGTGTATCTGTTACTGTAAACCAATCAATTGCGGTTACACGTGCTAGAGGAATGGTGACAATTGTTTCTATTTTTGAAGGACCAATTGACTTTAACCCAATGCTACTTACAGCAAGTGGTGTAAGAATTTCTTCTTCACTTGCTTATGAGCCAGATATTTTTGAAGCAACAGTGAAAATGATTGAAAGTGGTCAAATTGATCCATATCCAGTCATTACTGACCACATCGAACTAGAAGAAATTGTTGAAAAAGGATTCGAAGCACTCCTAAATGATAAGAGTCAGTCTAAGATCTTAGTCAAACTAAGTGGAGAAAAATAGTTGATATAAATAGCGCACCTACTTTAAAAAGTAGGTGTTTTTTTTCTTCTTAACTTGGTCTTTCATCAGGATTATTAGAGATGGTGTTGAATGGTAAAAAGAAGCTGGAAATCTCAATTTCAAGATTTCCAGCTTCTTTTAAACTTTTCCTTATATTAAATTGTCATATTGCCCAGTCTCTAATACTTGATAGAAGTTATCGTAGCTTGTTTCAATCATATTGGATAAGGCTTCATCTGTATTTGAGCCAACATGAGGTGTAACTAAGACTCTTGGGAACAAGTCAAGTAATGCTTCAACGCTTTGATCTGGTAAGGGATTTCTTTTAGTAAATTTCTTAAAGAAGACATCTTGTTCATTTGGCATAACGTCAGTCGCAAAGCCATAGAGTCCATTGTTTATTCATTTGTAATTATATACTCATGTATATTTCTTGTGAATACATATATGTGAAAAAAACGCACAAACTTTTTGTGCAGATATGACAAAAAATAAAAAGAAGGAATTTAAAGGATAAATAAAAGAGTCAAATCAGAACTTCATCAATAGATGAAAGAAATGAAATGACTCTTTTAGTTTATGAAGATTTTAACTTATTTTTTTCTTAGTTTATCTACTAAGAGAATGATGCTTACTAGAATGATGATACATAAAACGTTCTTTGTAAATAAAGGAATCGGTGCGGCATTAATTAAGATTCCAATCACTAGTGCAAGGACACCATACATTGGAAATTTACCTGCAAATTGTGCAAGTACTGCACCGAATATTGCTGGAAGAACGAAAGGAAACACTTCTTGAACACTTTCAGGAATCACAGTGAGTAACCACAGTCCTGCTAAGATAACAGGAATTAAAATAATTTTATTAACGAGTGATGCAGCACTAATCCCAAGTGTTCCAATAATTTCACCTTCATCAGTTCCTGCTTTAACGCCAACGGCTTCTTGACATGATGCAACTGCAGGTAAGCACATATTAGAAATGTTACCGGTGAAAAAGGCAACGTAAGTTCCTGACACACCAAGAACTGGGAAGTACATAATCGGTTCTAAGAACCAGACAATCGCGACAACTGCGGCATAGGCTAAGAAACTATTAATAATTAAGCCAATGCCAGGGTGATAACCCATAGCAAAAGAAATGTATAAAGGCATAGCGAAGGATATTAAAATTGCTATTCCTAAAGTGATACGGCCCCATCTATGAGAGGCTGCTCTAAATGTATTGATAAAAAGCCCTCCCTCTTATATAAAGAAATAGACCGCTATGAGACTGATCAGGATAGAGAAACCTAAAGACCATTCTTTTAGCCAGTTTATTCCTTTTTTATTTGCGATGTAGTTAAAGGTTAAGGAAGAAATTACTGCGACAATTGCTGTAAAGATATAAGGTGCACCTTTAATCATTTCAGCACCTGTTAATGATCCAAAGACAGCAATCATTGCACCGCTTGCAATTACGCCAATTAAATATTCACCTTTAGGTCTTGATGTGAGCTTAGTTTGGATTTTACTTAAATAAGGTGTTGCAAAAAAGGTAAAGACCATCCAACCTGCACCACCTATACATAAGGTCCAGACAACTAGGTTAAAAATTTCTGGTGTGAACCCCTCACCAGCCAAAGTCACTCCAGCAGATTCTGCAGATAGTTGTGCACCCATACTCTCAATTGGGGCAGATCCAATAACACCAATTCTCATCATCGTTAAAGGATTACCGATTAAAGAAATTAAAGATACCGCAACGATGATAATACCGATTGACGGACCGATTGCAGTAATACTACCAGTTTTTATTGCTCTTTTAATATCTGTTTCTGAAATCCCCACGTCTCTGGCAGCTTTCTTAGATAGCTGTAAGAACTTTATCGCTTGGAAAATTACAAGTACAATAATTGCACTTGCAAATATCCAAACGACAGGGGAGTTAGCAAACTCCATCCCTGTCATATTAAAAACCCCTTTGTCTCTATATTAGTTTTTATGATTCAAGTCTACTTAAAACGACATCTCCTAAAGTTTTAGCAGAAATTAATAGAGAGCCCTCATGGACTTTAAACTTAGGATGGTGGTTTGGATAGACATCTTTTAAGTCAACACCTTCTGGTTTAGCACCAACATGAATAAATGTACCTGGTGTTTTGACTGTGTAATAAGCGAAGTCCTCTGAACCACTGGATGGTTTAGGATAAACAATCTTGTCAAAATAAGAGCCAGCACTCTTACTTAGAATATCGTCTACATATGATGTTTCTTCTGGGTGATTGTATGCAACTGGATAGTCGTAGACATAGTCTAAGTCACAAGTAACATCAAATGAACTTTCAATTCCTTTGACAATTTTTTGCATCGCTTCATGAGCAGGTACTTTGTTTTCTTCTTGTAAGTAACGGACAGTTCCTCTTAAAGTCACCTTATCTTGGATGACATTGTAACCACCTGGTGCATCAAAGGCAGTCACTGACACGACTACAGAATCCATCGGATCCATACGGCGTGACACAATAGTTTGTGCTTCAGCTACAAAATATGCACCTGCAACTAGTGCATCATGTGTTGTTTGTGGCATCGCACCGTGTCCACCATAACCTTGAATTGTTAAATCAAAGTTTGAACGACCTGCCATAGAGTTACCAGAAATTAGGCCAATTTCTCCAACATCTAGCATTGGGAAAATATGAATACCATATACTTCATCTAAATCATCTAAAATTCCTGATTCAACAATACTTTTCGCACCACCTGGTGGCACTTCCTCAGCATGCTGATGAATTAGTTTAATCGTGCCTGTCCACTCATCTTTTAACTCAATTAAAGCTTCCCCTAAGTAGAGTAGATAGGCTGTATGTACGTCATGACCACATGCATGCATTACCCCATCATTTTGAGATTTAAATTCGACATCTGCCTCTTCCTGGATAGGTAGAGCATCAAAATCTGCACGTAGTCCAATAACTTTACCTGGAGCCTTACCTTTAATTTCAACAATAATACCGTAACCGTTTCCAACATTAGTCGTAACTTTTACATCTTGGTCACGATAAAAATCCTCGATAAACTTAGCTGTGTTTTCTTCTTTGAATGATAGCTCAGGATTTTGGTGAAGATGACGACGTGTTTTAATCATACTTTCTTCCTTAGCTTCTAGTTTTTCGAACAATTTTTCTTTTAATCCCATTTCAAACTTCCTCCTTTATTTATCTAAAACAAGTCTAGCATTGCATGAATGTTCTGACAAATATTTTTAAATGACGAAAATTAAAATTTAGTAGTGTAGATTTGTCGATTTTAGATGAAAAGTAGGCAAAAAGCTCAATAGTGTTGGGATTTTCATGCAAATTTAGAATTATTGCATTTTTACAACAATTTATTTTAAAGCTATATTGTAGTCATTAAGAAAGGGAGGTAGGTCATGATTATCATCACTGTGATGGGTGGAATTTTAGCGTCATTTTTATATGCTCTCACACAAAATAATACGATTGATTTTTTTAAGCGACGCTCGAAATGTGATCACTGTCAAATTGAATTAAATGTATTAGATTTAATTCCGGTCTTTGGTTTCCTTAAAAATAGGGGGACTTGTCGGGGATGTCACAGTAAGATTTCAAGCAACTACATCATCTGTGAACTCTTGGTAATGTCCTTGTTTTTAGTACCTGTCTTTTTGCCAATTGCCTATGATGATTTAGTGCTCTATTACTTATTTGTTGCTATATTTATTCCACTTGCGATCTACGACTTTGAAACCATGTTGATTCCACTTCATATGGTTTTAATCTTGCTTTTAGCCGGCTTATTTTTAAGTCGTTTTGAAAATGTGGAAATAGTTGCTGACACAGTGACTATACTGATCCTTCATATTCTATATATGCTCTTTAAAGACAAGATTGGCTACGGAGATATTCAACTATTCTCTGTTTTGTCTTTACTTACTCCGCTTGATTTTTTCATCTTTACTTTCTTATTTACTTATATCGTTGGTGGATTAACCGTGATTATTTTAGATTTCTTCACCACACAGAGAATTACGAAGGTGCCTCTAGTACCATTCATTGCTTCTAGTTTGATTATGACTTTTTATCTATATATAGATTTTAACGATATATACTTTGGAGGCTTCTAATGTCGAGTGAATTAATGATTAGAGAAATGGCAGATTTTGATAAGCCAAGGGAAAGATTACTTTACTATGGTGCGGATAAACTCACAAATCAAGAATTACTAGCGATTCTAATTGCTACAGGTAATAAAAATGAATCAAGTATCTCCCTTGCTGCTAAAGTATTAAAAGAACTTCCATCAATTAGAGAATTGAGAGATATAACTTATGAAGAACTGACAACTATAAAAGGAATAGGTAAAGTCAAAGCGATTACTATACTAGCTTTTATAGAACTTGCAGTAAGGATGCATAGTCATTCAAGAGAAGAAACACATTATATTCGGTCTCCAGAAGATGTCTCAAATATCTTGATGGAAAAAATAAGATATTACAATCAAGAACATTTTATTGTCTTATATTTAACAACTAAAAATATGGTGATTGAAGAAAAAACGCTCTTTATTGGATCTTTGAATTCAAGTCTTGTACACCCGAGAGAAATATTTAGAGAAGCAGTTAAAAGGAAGCTGCTTTTATATGTGTGCATAATCACAGGCGAAAGCATATGCAGAAGCATTTAAAGTGAAGAATAAAGATAGAACGTATATTGAATTAGGTAGCGATGATATATTTCCGAATGGAGCATATATTACATGGGGAATTGGACACTTAGTTGAACTCAAGTTGCCCCAAGATACCACATCGGAAGTGAATACATGGAACTTATCGAATTTACCGTATATACCAAAACAATATGAGTACAAAGTCAGTGACGGTAAGTCCGCTCAGTTTAATTCAATCAAACGTTTATGTAAAGATGCTGAGTACATTATTAACGGGTGTGATGTTGATAGAGAAGGTTCAAATATTTTTTATCTAATCTTAGATCATGCAGGCATAAAGAATATAACGATTAAGCGATTATGGATTAACTCTTTAGAAGCTGATGAAGTCAGAAAAGGATTTAAAAATCTTCAAAGTAATGAAAAAGATATATTAATGTATGAAGAAGCACGAGCGAGAATGGTATCAGATTATTTGATTGGTATGAATTTAAGTCCATTGTACACAATCAAAATGAGAAATCTCGGATTAGATAATATGGTGTTTGGGATTGGTCGAGTACAAACCCCAACATTATATATGATCTATCAGCGACAACAGGAAATCGACAATTTTAAGAGCGAACCATACTATGAAGTGCATGGAAAATTTAAAAAAGATGAAGAAAGCTACACCGGTAAAATGAAATTCAAAGAAACAGACCGTAACAAAGCAGAAGCCATTGTCAATGATATGAGTGATGCGACAGTCGGTATTGTTAGTGGAGTGGAAAAAACATTAAAGAAACAACAGTCACCGAAACTACACTCCCTCAGTACATTACAAACGACTGCGAATAAACGCTGGAAGTATAGCCCGAAACAAACACTAAAAATAATGCAGACATTATACGAGAAAAAACTTGTATCGTATCCAAGAACAGATACGCAACATATCACAGATCAAGAGTTTAATTATCTGAAAGAACGACTGGATGATTATCGAAGCATCTATAATTTAGACATGGAAATTGTCTATCATGAACCGAGAAAACGTTTTGTCGATGGATCACGTGTTCAAGAATTATCTATAGTATAATATAGTTATGTAGTTAAAGTATCTTAAGAAAGTAGATACTTATTTTTATGACTTAGAATAATAAATATCAATATAAGACTTCTAAAGTCTTTATAGTTTTTAAAGATAGAGGGGGTGAGGGGTGGCATGGCTAAAGTTATTAAGGTGAAAAATGAGGAAGAAAACGTAATTTATCTTTTAACCTCTAATGAAGGCATTCCTTTTTTATATGTAAACAAGTATTTAAAGTTTTTAGATACTATAAATAGATCACCAAATACTATAAAATCCTATGCTTATAGATTTGACCTGGTACCTCCTAAGTCTACAGATTTTTTATTTCATCTGTAAACTTAGGAGGTACCAGGTCAAGGTAATAATCGATGGGATTTTTGCTTTTTCAATAAATATGCGTAATTCTTTTTTTGCATGTTTGGTACCTAAACCAATTAACATAACAGGTTTTTTACTATTTTCAATCAGTTTTGCTGCATCTTGAATAGACTCAACTGATGGTTTCTTTGGTGCAGGTGGCTCCTTATCTATTTTTTTATCTGTATGGTCGTCAATTTTTTGAGTTAATAAATCATTTGGTAATACAAGCACAGCTACACCCTTTTTGGCATATGCAGTACGAATTGCTTCATTTACTGTTTCAAAGATAGTTTCCGGTTCCTTAATCTGTTTATTATAGACAGCAACATCTTTGAACAATTCCGTAAGATTTGTTTCTTGAAATGCTTTTGTACCGAGAACATCACTGTCAGATTGACCAGCTAATATTAATTGAGTGATGTTGTCCAGTTTTGCATCATACATTCCATTTATTAAGTGGATAGCTCCAGGGCCCCCGATACTTAATGCCACACCGATTTTACCAGTCAGTTTTGTGAAACTGGAGGCGGCCAGACTTGCTACTTCTTCATGTCTAACATGATAAAAATCAATTTCATCTTCTACAACTTTTAATCCATCAACGACCGCATCAATGGAATCTCCTGGAATTCCGTATACATGATCAATATCCCATGCTTTCAAGGCTGAGATTAATGCGTGATTTGCTTTGATTTTTTTAGGCATACATACATTTACTCCTTTATTTTTCTTGATTTAGTGTGCCAATTTGCGTATTCAATTATGCATCAAGGGATTAACGTGCACTACCGTTATTTAAAATTACTTCAACAAGGAATTAATAGAATAATGTGATGATAAAAGGCAAAAATATTGAGCTTAAAACGGCAGTGAGTATCATACCAATTGAACTAAAAGCACCAGACTCTAAATCCAGTTCAAGTGCTTTTGCGGTACCAAAGGCGTGGGATGCATTACCATAAGTTAATCCTTTGGCAATTGAGCTTTGGAAGTTACCTATCTTTATTAAAGAAGAACCTAATATGCTCCCTATTAATCCGGTTGCTATAATAAAGATAATGCTAAGTGTTTCTAATCCTCCCATTTGGTGGGATACTTGAATTCCAACTGCTGTCGTAATGGAACGCGGCAGCAATGTAACAATCATTTGTTTTGAAAATCCAAATAAATTCATAACGAAATAGATAATGATAAAATTAAGTAAAATACCAAATACCACACTGGTCATTATGACTTTAAGATTACGCATTATCATATGTCGATATTTATATAATGGGTAAGCTAGACATACAACGGTACAGTCTAAAAATTTGGAAATCCATTGGCCGCCAATCATATAATCTTTATAATCAAGGCCGCATATAATTAAAATGAAGATGATTGCCAGTGATGCAATCAGTGCCGGGTTCAGTATGGAATAGTTGAATTTGTTCTGGATATAGCGTGCAATGACATACATACATATTGTTAAAATAACCATCATAAAGCCCGTTAAAATCATGGTGAATCATGCTTTTCGTTAGGTGTCCATTTTTGCACCATTTTTTCGGCCAAATAACCAGATGCTAACGCAACAATACATGTACCTAATATGATTAAAGCGATAAATATTAAGTAATTAAGGTTGATTTGTTCAATGATGTTCATACCTCCAACTATAGAGGGAATGAAAAAGAGAGCCATTGTACCTAATAATATATTAGCCCCTTCTTGAACCCATCTTTCAGGTATCACTTTGAATTGAAGTAATAAAAAGAAAGTCGCTAACCCTACAATACTTCCGGCAATTGGTATGTGTAACACACTTTGTATCTTATTACCTAACGCGGTGATTAAAAATATTATGGAAATCTGTGACAGAATTCTAAAAAACTTAAATAACATTCGGCTTCATTCCTTATTGTCTTTTGCTTCTAAAAAATCCTTAATTCTTCCTCCCTCGTTTTGTTTACATACTCATTATAAGACGGAACATGTTATTACAAAAATAGTGGTTTGTCATAATAGATATTACGTTTATCTATGTAAGCGATATCTTCTATTTTGAATCCAGCTGTTTTTGCATAAAGTGAAGCCATTCTTTAGTGACAAAATTCATGTATTTATTGTTTTTCCATATCACACCAAGTTGCCATACAATAGATGGCGACTCGATACTAACGCTTCGAACATCGTCACTTAGCATTTCAATAATACTTTTAGGAAGGATACCAATACCAATTTGTGCAATAATCATTTGTTCAATAGAATTCCACTGAGAAATTTTCGAAACAATATGAGGTATAAAGCCCGCGCGTTTACAAGAGTCAGTTATTATGTCGTTCAGATAAAAATTTTCGTTAAATAATATAAAGCCTTCATTTTCTAGTTGTATTAAAGACACTTTTTCTTTATCTGCTAAAGGGTGATTTTTATTTACAACAAGTTTTAATTCTTCTTCGTAAAATGGAAAGGATTGAAAAAGACGATCATCAACAGGTAAAGCAGTAATTCCAACATCGAGTTCATCAATTTGAATACTTTGTTCTATTGTTTTTCCACCATTTTCGATAAGCTCATAAGTGATATTGGGATAGCAATTATGAAAATCGGCTAAAATTTTTATGAGTTTCTTAACATTCATAATTGGAGAAAGACCAATTTTGAGATGTCCAGTTTTAACCCCAAGTAAATTATCCATCACAACTGGTAAGTCTTTGTATAAATTTACAATTTCATTACATTGTTCAAAAAAGATTTTACCTGCATCTGTTAGTTTTAAACTTTTTTTGCTTCGATCAAATAAAATTAATTGCAATTCATCCTCTAAGTTTTTAATCGTTTTACTGATAGTAGGTTGGGCGATAAATAGTTTTTCCGATGCTTTAGTCATACTTCCTTGTTTTACAACTTCAACAAAATAGACCATGTGTTGTATATCCATATTATTCCTCCTGTGTTTCAGATGCTTAATGAAGATATTATCATAAAGTAAACAGGTTATGAATGGCATGGTAAATCCCTATAATTTAGGTCATCTAAATTAGTGGCGCTAGGAGACTTCCAATTTTACACTCTGGTGATACGATAGTGATTTAGCGATTAGTGAAGCCTTGGGTTACAATTAGAGTATTCAACCGATGTTATTGGGGAAGTCCTTGATGAATAAGCGTAACAAAATGATCTATGAGGCAACTTTGGCTTCAACTGATGAAATAATTTGTGGACGTAACTTGTTTGCCAAGTAATACTCATAATTCCATAAACAGTCGATTGTAATATGATGAAATTACAATCGCCCTAAATAAGCAGAAACGGGGGGGTCTACATTTATTCATTGAATACATGGATACAATGAAATAACATTGACTAATTCATACTTTTTAATATATAGGTATTGATAACAAGAACACTATGCGATTATACTCACAAAACAAAGTGCTTCTGTTAAATTGGATCAACTATCAGAGCAAGAAAAGAATATTTTTAAAGAGATTTATTCTACAACAATGGCAATGTTTTTACCCGATTATGAATATGAAACAACAACTTTAATTACAGCCGTGAATCAATATGAATTTTTGACTTCCGGTCGTGTCGATAAAAAATTAGGGTGGAAAACACTATTTAAACAAGCAAGTGACAAAGAAGATACCGAAAAATTACCGGACTTGACAGAAGGCGAGCAGGTGCAGGCAACAATAAACCTTCATGAAGGCATGACACAGCCACCTAAATTATTTACAGAAGGACAACTCATTAACTTGATGAAAACATGTGGTAAAGTCGTTGAAGATCAGGAGGATGTCGAAATACTGAAAACCGTTGAAGGTATTGGTACTGAAGCAACACGGGCAGATGTTATTGATAAACTGAAACACCATGAGTATATCAAAGTCGTAAAAAATATTGTGAATATCACCGATAAAGGTCAATTGCTGTGTCAAGCTGTCACAGGCACACTGTTAAGCAGTCCTGAAATGACAGCGAAGTGGGAGAAAACATTAAAGAATATTTCTCAGCAAACCATGACATTTACAGGCTTTATTGAGGGGATTCATAAGTATATTACGCATCAGATCGATGTAGTCGATGGAGAACTTCAGAAAAACAATGTTTCATCTGTATTAGAAAAACCAAAAAAGAAAACTCATATGGTCAGTGTCCGAAGTGTCAAAAATCGGAGATTGTTAAACGTAAAGCTAAAGTAGGTAATATCTATCCGTGTTCAAATGAAGATTGTGATTTTATTATTTTTGGTAAAATGTTTGGTCGGAATTTACCGGATAATACTGTGAAAGAACTCATTGAGAAAGGGCAGACTCAATCCAAAGTGAAAGGCTTTATATCTAGATCAGGGAAAAAATATGATGCTTACTTAGAAATGAATAAAGAATATAGTGTGAGGTTGAAATTTGATAAGTAAGTATGAGGAGTGATTAATTGGAACAACTCAGCTTTAAAGAAAAACGAAGATTGTTACAGCAAAAGAAAAGGAAACGCATTAGCTTAATTGCTATTGCGTTTTTTTTAATCTCGATTCCCTTAATGATCATATTATATCAACCTTATCTGTATTATATCGGAAATCCGAACACGATTAATAATGTACTGAACGAAGCTAAAGATATACAAAGACCTGCCATAGAAAGTAATGAAGCATTTATCGGAGAATATGTCGATAGAATATCTAAACCAAAGCAGGCAGAAGCAGATTCAATAGAAACTGTATTATTAGAAGAAAATAATCCATATCGTTTAAGTAATGACAAAGCAAAAGCCATTTACGATGAAACGGGTATTACCTATGACTTTAAACAAATAGAATCTATCCGTTCCATACCAAGTGACACGATATTAAATCGAAATTTATTGCGAGGACAGATTCTAATTCCTGAAGTAGAAATGAATTTGCCAATTGTGGAAGGTGTGTCGAATGAAAACTTATATATAGGGACTTCTACAATGAAACCGAATCAAAAGTTAGGGAAAGGCAATTACGCACTTGCAGGACACTTAACGCCTGATTCTGACACGCTATTTAGTCCGTTAAAAGCAGTTAATCGAGGAATGAATGTGTATGTGACAGATAAGGATATGGTTTATACCTATCAAATATCTGATATTAAAGAAGTTCGGCCTTCAACAATCGAATTAATTTCTGATGAACAGGGTGATGGATTACTCACCTTAGTAACGTGTAGTAATGATGCAGGGAAAAATCGTCTAATTGTACAAGCAGAATTAGTCAACGAACAAAGTATTAATCGTATAGAACAAGATATTTATAATCAATTTATGGAGTGATAATAATGAAGAAAAGTTCTAATGATAAACTAAAGCATTTATTTGATAAAAATGGTCGCCTAACAGAGAAAGCAATTGATGATGCGAAAAATGTCAGTATCAAAGAGTTAATGGAATCTAGCGGTTATATATTGAATAAAGAAGGTAATCATTATTACAGTTTGGCAGAGCATGATAGCTTTAAAATCCATGACAAAGATAATAAATGGTACTGGAACTCACGAGGTCGAGGGGGCGTTGGTGCAATTACGCTATTACGTGATGAAGAACTATTTAATCGCTCATTTAGGGATGCTGTCATTGAGTTAAATACAGAAGAAGCCCAAAGACTACAAGGCGACTTCAGTAAAAACGCATTGAATCAAGCACCTAGAGAACCGTATCAATTTCCTACTGAAACAATAGCTTCTGATACAGATAAAGTTCAGAAATATTTAGTAGAAGAAAGACAATTAAATAAAAATATCGTCAATACGCTGATTAGTAAAGGACTAATCAGACAAGATCAAAGAAATAATATCGTCTATCCGTGGGCGAAAGATGGTGAAATCGTAGGTCATAATTTAGAAGGCACGTATAAATCAGAAGATAAAAACAGGTTTAAACAAGTGAATGATTTAGGCGATAATTCAGAAGGTTTTTCATTTCAAACAGGACAGGGCGAAGTGAAGAACCATTTTTATTTTGAATCTGAGGTCGATGCCATGAGCTATGTCAGTCTAAATGGATTGACGAATCATTCAAAGTATATCGCAATGCGTGGGGTGAACAACGAGGAACGATTAATTAAGGAGTTGGTCGATCATGTGAAAAAGTATGATCGCACACCTAACATTGTATATGCCGTGGATAGTGATAAAGCCGGTAAAAATTTTCTTGAACGTGAAGTCATCAATGCAAGGCGAACGGAGTTCAAAGATGAGAAAGTAAATTACTTTGTTTCGACACCGCCAAACACAGAAGGCATTAAAGATTGGAACGATTTACTGAAAGCACGAAATGGAAAACCATTTGAGCCGGAAGAAAGAACAAAAATATGGTCAAAACAAGCCTATACTCAACTTCAAAAGAATAAAACACAAGAAAAAGAGATATAAACATTTAATGAGAATTTATAAGAGTGATTTTAAGCCATTTAATGTGTAACTACCCATCAAAATATATTAACTTGCCTTAAAATCGCTCTCTCAGATTAAAGGAGTGAAGGAAATGCACGTTTATAGATTGTATAACAGCCTTACTTTAGAAAAATATCAATATGATGAAGATCTTAACGCATTATTCTATGACGGATTTAATGCAGATTACGTTGTTGACCAAATTGGAGATTTATCATTATTCTATGCAGAAATGATTGATGATAGTGACTGGATCTCACCTCAATTGATTAAAGAGATACTCATACACTTCAAGAAGAATAGAATAATTGAAAACAATGTGACTGATGATATTGTTGAAAGTATAAAAAATGACGATATTGTTTATAAACCGGAGTTGTTTAACGGATTGGGGTATAAATGTTCAATGATTGATGCAGGACAAGAACTAAGAGAAATTGATTTATATATAGCTGATGAAAAAGCACGTCGATATTACAGTGAAAATCAAAATTATAAATGGCTGAGTACACTTCCACTAGAAGAAGTTGAAATGATTAAAACTAAAATGATTAGATTTTATAATACGGTGTTATGATGTCTGATCTCATTCAGATTTCAGTTAGTCTTATTATTCTATCAATCATAATTACACTCATGATTAAGAAACGAAGAAAATATAGTTTTGGTAAAAAATATAAGAATCAGGTCGATTTATTGACCGGACAACAATTTGAATATTTTCTATCTGCACTGTTTTATAAAATGGGGTATAAAAATAAAGTAACCAAAGGCAGTTATGATTTTGGTGCTGATCTTATTGTTTCGGATGGTAAAACAAAAATAGTCATTCAAGCGAAACGGTATCAAGCGAAAGTAGGAATAAAAGCTGTGCAGGAAGTCTTTTCAGCAATGCACTATTACGATGCTGATAAAGCCTATGTATTCACGAATAATTATTTTACAAAGTCAGCTAGTATATTAGCTCATAAACTAAATATACAATTATGTGATCGAGAACAAATGGAAAGACTAAAGAACAAATATTTTTAATGAACGTGGTAACTTTATATCAAAATGAGATATGAACTACCTATTGTAATAGATTTTAATATAAAAGTGCCATCTGTTAACAGTGCACAGATGGCACTTTTTCACTTAAACAAAGTATAAATTTCTAATTATCTTTTTATATTTTCTTAAATGCTCGTAAAGCCTTATTCTATGTGCTTTCGAGTATTTTTACTGTAGGAAGATACTTCACGTTTCTTTGCATATTTCCTCATGTCTTAGCTGTCAGAAGTGGTAAATAAGTAGTAAATTCATTTGTACTACTAAGCAACAAGACGCTCCTGTTGCTTCTCTTTATTCAAGCGTTTCATTTCTGCCATTGCAGAATCGAATTTAACAAGAAACCATATTTATATAACAACATAAAATACACTAAGTTATTTTATTGAACATATATCGTACTTTATCTATCCGACTATTTGGACGACGGGGCTGGCAAACAGGTTCACCGGTAGTAACATGGTACCCTTTTAACTCTGTTAAACAAACACTACGTCCATTTGTAAAGAAAGTTAAATCACTACGATATTCTTGAATACACCGAGCAGGGATTTCTCCACTAAGAATGACCTCATTATTTTTCAATTGAGTGTCTACGATGTTCGCACAATATTTAGGAGCATCGTTGTATGCTCGTGAAAGATATTCCTGTGGCGCATAAATTTTAAAACTAAGATATGGCTCTAACAATTCTGTTCCAGCTTTTTTTAAGACTTGTTCCAATACAATAGGAGCAAGCATCCGAAAATCTGCTGGGGTACTAACAGGGCTATAGTATAAGCCATACTTAAAACAGATTTTACAGTCCGTCACATTCCAACCATACAATCCTTGTTCACAGCCATAGCGTATCCCCTCCATAACTGCATTTTGAAACGATTGATTTAAGTATCCAAGAGAAACCGAGCTCTCATACTGCACTCCGCTCCCTAATGGAAGCGGTGATACAGATAAACCAATGGAAGCCCAGAAAGGATTTGGCGGCACTTCGATGTGAATGGTATATTCTGCATTTTTTAACGGTCTCTCCATATAAATGACTGTAGGCTCTTTTAGTTCTATCTCCACATGATACTTTTCTTGCAACAGTGCACTAATCACTTCCATTTGTACTTTCCCTAAGAAAGAAAGTATAATTTCATGTGTCGTAGAATCCACGTAATATCGTAGAAGCGGATCACTATCTGAGATTTCCAAAAGGGCATCAAGCAACATTTCCCTTTGTTGAGGTTTGCTCGGTTCAACAGTCGTTTGCAGCAGAGGGAGGGGATTTTCAATTCTCTCTCTCTGTGGCAATAGCTTTGTATCTCCAAGAACACTATTTAACTTCAAAAACTCATTCTGCAAAATAACAATTTCCCCGGAATAAGCCTTATCGATTTTACATAATTCACCATTTATTGAAGTATACATTTCTGTAATTTTTATTTTTTCCTTTTCCGATATTCTAACCGAATCTCGCAAATGCAGTACGCCACTATAAAGACGTATATATGCAAGACGTTGTCTTTTTTTTGTATATTCAATTTTGAAAACATTTCCGCAAAGTTCAGACTGACCTCGATGTGTTGATGAATAAAATTTATTCGTAATCACTTCTATAAGGTTATCAATCCCTATATTGTTTTTTGCACTTCCGTGATAAACAGGGAACAGGGAACAATTCTGAAATCTTATGCTTTCCTCTTGTTCGAGTTCCAATGCTTCTAATGATTTACCGGACATATATTTCTCTAAAAGGTCATCGTTTCCCTCTATTACCGTATCCCATTGTTCAGATTCGGTAAAGTTCGTCACACACATATTAGGATACAGTTCTACCTTCTGTTTGATTACAATTTCGGCAGAAAGTTTCTCTTTAATATCCTGATAAACCGTTGATAAATCAATTCCATTTTGGTCAATCTTATTGATAAAAAAGATTGTGGGAATCCCCATTTTCCTAAGTGCATGAAATAATATACGAGTTTGTGCTTGTACGCCATCTTTTGCAGAAATCAGTAGAATTGCCCCATCTAAAACTGATAATGAACGATATACTTCTGCTAAGAAATCCATATGTCCTGGCGTGTCTATGATGTTCACCTTCGTATTTTCCCACTGAAAAGAGGTTATTCCTGTCTGAATTGTAATTCCTCTCTGACGTTCTAAAAGCGTATTATCCGTCCTCGTTGTACCTTTGTCCACGCTTCCTAATTCTGTAATCGCTCCACTGTTATATAATAAGCTTTCTGTTAAGGTAGTTTTTCCCGCATCAACATGAGCTAAAACTCCAATATTAATAATTTTCATGTGATTTTCCTCCATTCAAAAGCCCAAAAGGGCATAAAAATCCCAGTGATAAATACTCTTATCACTGGGATTTTTATGCATAACCATAGGCATACAAAGCATACAGATATTCTCCGGATACTTTAGAATCACATGATAAAGGTATTCTTAAACTGGGTACAAAAAACTAAGCCCTCCTAAAAAAGGACATCCAATTATTTGTTCCCACTATCAAATTGACAGTTTATTTAAGAATACCTTGCCGCATATTTATTAACTCCTTTTAAATAGATACTTAAATAATAGCACGTAAGAGCATATTTGTAAAGGAATCTCCAATTTTTTATCAAAGAGAGTACGTGATTACAAAATAGCTGTAATAATGTACCAATATTTGTTATTCTATAATCTTCCAATTACTCCCGTTCTTTTCAAGTACCAAATCAAATTGAGATACCTGCGTTGCTTTGGTCTGCTGGTCGATATACTCCACTGTCAGCGATACCGTGACTTGATTATCCTTACGATTGTGAATAGGATTTACCAGTTCTTGAAAGATGTACTCTTTTCCGATTGGTTTTAATATCCCGTCATTCACATAGTAGGAAAGTTCACTGGCTGTCGCTGTAGGATAGAGCTTGAAGAACGTCGTTAAAAACTCATTGATTTCATTGGTTGTAATGGAATCAACCGTCCCCTCACTTTCAATGGCTTTTGGTTTATAACTTGATTTCTTAGGTATGTTGGTAATGGTCGGATTCTTAACCAGTACCATATTTCCAGAACCATCTACATAGACACTCACTATATAAGCAGAGTGGACGGTCTTTGTATTTTCTCCCTCTGTAATGAGCTGGTCTACACTGTAGGTTACATTAAACTCATTGTCGCCAGTTGGCTCTACCGTCCATATCTGAAATCCTCTTACAGAAGACGATACAGGAATATCTTTGCGTACTGTATCAACATTGAGAGCTTGAAGTTCATCTGTCAGATAGCCTTTTAGACTTTCCATTCGATTATCAATGGACTTATCGGATTGCTCCCATGAATAGTAGACTTTCGCAAAGTTCTCTACAAAATTTTCTACATGATGAGTATCAACGTATTCCTTTTCTATGATAGTTGTTTCGTGAATAGTATGAGTATCTATAGCTGTAAAGTGCTTGAATATCGCAAAGCTGAAACTAAGCCCTAAAAGTACCCACAAGGCAATCACAACCTTTTTATGAGGATTGACCTTATAGACACGAGGTTTCTTTTCCTTTGGTATCTGTTTTTCTTTATTCTGATTTTTTCTAAATTTCATCATTAAATCTTCCTTTCTCATTGTTTGATTCGTCCTGCTCCCACTAAATGCTGTTGCCAGTAGGGGCTTGTTAAGTCGGCATAACCGATTGGGTCGCCTGCATGAAACATACGGTTATTGCCAAGGTATATCCCAACATGAGTAATATAAGAGCCAGCGTTATAGGTAGAATGAAAGAAAACCAAATCGCCAGCTTGTGCTTCCGATAGTGGGATATGCTGGGTCACATCATATTGCTGTTGTGCGGTTCGTGGTAAGTTAATTCCAGCTTTTCCATACGTCCATTGTGTCAGTCCGCTACAATCAAAAGAAGTAGTCGGGGAAGCTCCACCGTAAACGTATCGCCAGCCCTCATATTTCAGTGCTTCGTCCATGATGGCTTGTACCGTATCATCATCAAACTCTGTTGTGACAAGATACTGCGTTACCAGTTGCACATAAAACATATTGCCATAGTTGTATCGCCAGCCCCCATTGATAGGTATGGCTATGGGATTGGGGTAAGACACTTTTTCGCCACCTGAATACTCTTTTGAGAAACTTTGAGCCAGTTCAAAGGTATATTTATTTCCACGATTAGCCACATACCCTAAGAAACCACCACCATAATTGTAGGACTGGATAACCGATTCTAAATCTACACTGAGCCTTTCGCTACTGGCTAATAATTCACTGAAATACTTCACACCTTGCTTAATGGATTCTTCTGTACTCAATGAATTAGGTGGAAGACCGAGGGATTCCGAGGACTGCATAACATCTTCCGCAGTACCGCCCGATTCCACCTGTATAATCGCAAGAAGTATGTTGACATATTCTTCAACGCCATATTCTTTGGCATATTTTTCTACCATAGGCTTATGAGCCAGCACTTCTGCGGAAACATTCACACCTCCATAATGAATATTGGAAATTCCGCTGTCCTGTTCATCTGAAAATAAAATGGCAACAAACAGAAGCAGTGAGAAGACCATCAAGAATAATCCAGAACCACCAATCACTAAAGTTTTCAACTTCATGGTTTCTTACCGACTTTCTTAATGGTGGCGGTTTTGATTGGTGGTCTACTTCTTGTATTTTGTAGTGGTACTCTTTGAACAGTAGACGGACGTTCTTTTGTGATTGGACGTTGTGAAGTTCTATCTGCTGTAGTGGTTGAATTTGCTGGCTTTTGAACGGTTTTTTCTTGAACGGTATTGCCTTGGCGTTCCACTTTTGGACTTGAAAAATCGGACTTAACTGCTGGACGCTCTTGTTTGGCTTGTTGAGATTCCTTATATGAAGTCTGAATATTAGACTGTTTTGAGGTCTGTTCATCATGATATTGTTCTTGTCTTGTAGTCGGTCTTTCATGAACAGAAGAAGCAGGCTGTTTTTTCTGTTTGACCTGTTCCATTTCAGAGCGACGCTTCGCAATGGTTTTTCGCCTTTGTTCCTGCTGTTCCTTGCGTCCACTGGCTCTGTCCGCTTTGGTTTGAGAAATACTACTGGTTAAATCACGGACATTCTCTTTTACTTTGGATTTTCCTTGATATACTGCATATCTTGCATTGGTCGGCAAATCTTTAACCTGTTCTTTCAAACCACTAGCAGTGTCTACCATTCTGTCTTTGGTATCAGCTACTGTACCGATGGTTTGACCGATACGTTTTCCAAGTGTTGATTTTTCCTTTCCGTCTGGTCGGGAGTGATCTGCTTGTGTCCTTGCAGAACTCCCCGAACCCGACTGTCCTTTTTTACCTGTAACAATGGCAGACCCAGCCCCTAGAGTAGTCATGGAACGTCCAAGTTTCCGCTGTAGACGGTGCATGTGAGCGTGCATAAGCATACGAGGTTTTCTCATCACACGACTTCCCACACTTTGAGAATCGTTACTCTGTAGAGAAAACATACTCATTAAATCGCCCAGCTTGAAGTAGATTCCTGCAAAGGTCACAATCTGTAGAAAAGCAATCAAAAAGAACGGATAACCAGCCGATAAGGTATAGAGCATGGTTGAAATACTAAATGCTGTCGTAATAATCAATGTGATTCCAGCTCGTGTCAAAATGGTATTAAAGAGCTTTGTTATGGCTCGTTTTGACATACCATCAAATGATGGAATCATGCTTAAAATAAAGCTCACAGGCAGAAACATAGCATAGATGATAAAAAGTACCTGCGAGAAAATCATGATTCCTGTTAATAGGAATACAAATATGGAAATCCCAATATTGAAGACAAATAGGAAGAAGACTGTACCTAAACGGTTAATGGTCTTTGTAATGGTTAGATTGGTATTGCTTCTGTCTTCAATTTCTTCCGCAACAATTTTTTCTCTGTCTTCGCCATTGTTGGAATCTGGGCTGGTGGAGAGCAGGCTTTCCACACGGTCAATACCGATACTTTCAATGTCTGAACTGTTGTATTGAAGCAGTAGCCACGGTTGCTGAACCTGTATGGAAAACAGGCTATCTCTGATTAAGTCCACGCTGTCCTTGCCTTGACTATCGGAATGGGGCATGACAATCTTCGTGCCAAGTGATAAACTGGCATTACTGATGTCTGATGAAAAGTCATTGATTTTTTTAATGTAGTCGGGAGCGTAGGCAATAAAGGAAGCCGATAGGATAAACACCAGCACAAAATTCATAATGGCATGAATTGCCTTTGTGGTTTCTCTCTTTATCAGTCCCGTATAGGCAACATAAACCCCAAGAACCAAAATCAAGAGTAAGAGGAATCCAACATAGAAACCCTCTGTTGAAAATCCGTTTGCACTCACACCAGCTAAGGTCTGCATATTCTTACCAATGGAATCTGCTGTAGCGGAAATGAAGTCTAAGGAATAGGCTTCCTGTACTAAGTAACCTGTCGCATTGGAAACATACAAACTGATTGTCCAAATAAAATTGGTAATGGCATATAGTCCATACATGACCTGTTTTCCAATCCCGTCCGACCAGTTCCACGGAAGCCAGCCCCAGCTATTATCCACATAAAAATCCAGTTGATAGTTTTCAAGTGGGTATCGGCTGTATTCATTTGCCACATTGACCGTATCATCTACCAAGCCCGCAGCTTGAACCACCGTTCCCAGCATGGCTAAAAGAAAAATGGCAATCACAAGTGTGAAAGCCACTGTCATTGCCACTTTACCTAGACGTTTCAGCGTCCAGTTTGATTTTATTCTGTTTACTATTGATGGTTTCACATTTACACCTCTTTTCGCACAGGTGGTCTGGTATCAAAGGCATGGAGCAGTTCTTCAAATACAGGGTGGAACTGTATCACACCGACACGACCATATAAATCACTGATAAGGCATTGCCCGTTTTCCAAATCACGCAATCGCTTCTGATTGTTTTCGTCCTCTGGGTCTACACCAAAAAAGGCTAAGGTCTTTTTAATCTCGTTAAGGTCAGTGGAACGAAATGCAAATTTTAAGCCGAGGTTATTTTTCAGTTTTTCATCTAAGAGGTCGTCTGTATTTTGGGTCACGAAATATACCCCAGCGTTCATAGCACGACCAGCCCGAACCAGCTTCATAGATAGTGTTTTTCCTTGTGCTACCTGTAAAAAGCTCCATGCTTCGTCTAAATCTACAATCTTGAAAATGCTTCGGTCTGTATGGATAAAGTCTAAAGCAAAGGTACTAATGACAATCAGCATAGCAACGGATAAAAGCTCCATAGTGGTATATTCCTCAAAGGAAGTTTCCTTGTCGGGAAGTACCAAGTCCGCAACCTGTATAATGTTCAGTTGTTTTTCTAAGCTGATAGACTGCTCCACATAACCATTACTGAATAATAAATGTGCAAAGTCATAGTCTGTAAAACTTTCGATATGGTCGGCTATACTGGTACTTAGTGGCGTATTCTCAACCCGTAATTCCTCAATCACTTTCATCAACCCTCGTACTTCACTATTGGTTACTGCACGAAGGCTTCAATCAGTGTCAGTATAAAGTAAGTTTTACCGCCACCTGTACCACCAGCAATCAACATATGAGGGAGCTTATCATATTCCCACCATACGTTTTTCATTAAGCGAAGTTTACCATCTTTAGCTTCTACTTCATCAATAGAAATACGACTGGCTATGGTGTCATAGAGCAAAGTATATTCCACATAGGAATCCTTTAACTCTTTATCCGTCAGCTCACAGTACAAGCCACTCTCTAATTTCTTTTCCAAGTGTAAGAGTTGGTCTTGATATTTTCCCAGCGTGATTTCCACCCGTATCTGTATCAAGCCATTTTTAAGTCGATAATACATTTTAGGGAAGTAGGTTATCTTTTCCTTTGTACGACCAGCACTATCTTTAAAGAAACCCTCTGTTTTGACCTGTTCAGATTCATACCACTTGTTTTCAAGTATCATCTTTGCCAGTTTTTGACGGTGGTAAAGTTGTTTAACCGTATCATAGCGAACCCGTTTGAATACAAACGCTACCAGCAAGCAGATAAGAATTGCGACACTGAAACTGATAATTAAATAGGGAATGTCAATCTTATCTGCTTGTGATAGGTTAAAATCCTGCCAGTTGATCTGCTGGATTGTCTTCACATGAAACAGTCCGACAACCAGCAGGAAAACAGGCAGGAGTGACGCTATCGTAAAATGAAAGACTAAATCTTTACCAGATGGGCGAATCCTTTTACCACGCTGTTTCATGCGAAAAAGTCTCCTTTCTACCTAGCGACTATTTGTCTTGTGTCGGTTCTTTCTTTGCTTGTGGTTGAGCTTTGAATGAACTAGAATCCTTTGTCAGCACAATATCGTCTGCCTTGATATACCAGTCAACATCTGCTCCTTGATAGGTGGCAGTAGCAACGGTGTCCGCAATGGGATTGATAAGTTCCACCCGTGCGTTATAATCAAACTCTTTCAAAGGCACGCTGGCAGGAATACTTACTTGAATCATGCGTCCTTGTCCTTTGGATTTTAAGTCATAGGTACGTTCCTTGATTTCATCTGAAACCGACCCGTCTTCATTTTGGATTCTCACTTCACGACGTAGAGCAGAGAATTTCAATTCTCCAAAAGTCGTGTCTTTATCTAATACAATGCCATTTGCTAATCTCATCATTTTTCCTCTCTTTCTTTATTCTTTTATCATGTCGTCAGCATGTAAAAGGTAATTTGTAAAACCACGAGTGCCGATTTTGTAGCCCTCTGCGGTAATACGTGGATTGACTAACTTCACACGTTCCTCAAAGCCGAAATGTTTTTCGCCAGCTTCAGCAGGAAGCACCACCACAATATCATCTGCTCTTTGAACATCAGAATAGAGATTATAGCTTCTTGATAAGACAGTTAGCCGTCCGTTGATTCTTCGCTGAACGACTTTATCCTCGCCAGCAAATTCTAAATTGCCGAATGTTTTTTCCATGTTGGGAATCACAAATTTAAGTTCCATATTTTTACCTATCCTTTCTTTTTTATTGGCTGAATGAATGTTTGATGGTCTTAAAGAGTGGGGAACGACCTTTTGATTCTTGATTTTTTGTTTTCATAAGTTCACTTCCTTTCAAAATCGGGTAAAAAAATAGACACCTCATTTTTTGAAGTGTCTACCTATTAAATATTCAAATTTTATTGGAAGTATCTTTATATCTTCACTTTTCAAGGATAAATCGTCGTATCAAAGCTCATTCATAAGTAGTAAATTAGTAGTAAATTGAGTGGTTTTGACCTTGATAAAGTGTGATAAGTCCAGTTTTTATGCGGATAACTAGATTTTTATGCTATTTTTCTTTATAAAAAATGTTCTTTAATACATATTCTATACTGATATTGTTCATCTTTATCTAACTAATATTTAAATATACTATATAATAGTAGAAACTAGTTCAATTCATTTTTAATTCGATATACAGTTTGTCGAGTGATACCTACATCTTTTGCTATATGAGAGATTGCTTTTCCTTCTTTTAACTGTGACACTACACGATGATAGACTAATCGCTTTTGTGGATCTTTAGCATTAGGTGAGTATAGTATAGGTCTGCCTTTATAAACTCCTTTTTGTTTTGCAATTGCTATACCTTGTGCTTGCCGTCTTTTAGATTCTGTTCTTTCCTGCTCAGCAATCATTGCTAGAATCTGAACAATTAAATCTTTAATAAACTTATCAAGCAGGGGATTTCCAATCGCTTCAGCCATAATTGGTAAACTGGTAATAATCAACTGTACATTTTTCTGTTTGAGGAAATTGACAGTTTGAATAATCTCATCATAATTTCTTCCCAAACGGTCAATCGCTTCTACAATAAATTGATCGCCCTCACGAATAAAACTCATAGCTTCTTGAAAAACAATCCTGTCAGATATATTCTTTCCTGAAAGTTTTTCTGTAAATATTTTTTCTGCACCAAATTTTTTAAACACTTCAATTTGCCTATTGAGATTCTGATCCAGTGTAGAAACACGAGCATATGCAACTTTCATTAAATCAATCCTTTTTTCTAACACTTAATTTACACCCTAATCATACAGCGTAAAGCTAAGTATATCAATACATATATAATGTCTATTTAGGGTCTACCCTAATTAAACATACAGAGACTCTTTGTTACTTTACTCGATATATGAGAATAATTTTACCCAATAAATGAGAAAGCGCAGTACACTCACTATATAAGTACTGCGCTTTAAGATTGGCTAATAAGCTATTATTGCTAATATGAAATTTCATTAGTTGATACTTTTTGAAAACCCATAAGATTTACTTTCAAACCCATTAGCTTTATAAAACTTATGTGCATTTTCTCTTTCTGTTCTAATTCCACTATTCAATGTAATTACTTTACAGTTTAACTTGTCAGCTAACTTTTCAGATTCCTTTAACAATAATGAACCGAATCCATTTCCTCTAAAATTTGAATTGACAACGAAAGACAATATACGCATATAATTCCCATCATTTTCATAGAACATCATTCTGCACATGCCACTAAAGCCTATAATTATCTCGTCTTCAATCAGTAGTAGTATATAATAGTCTTTGTGATTATTAATCTTACTTAATCGATGAATAAGTTCTTTACTCGTTGTTGGATATCCTAACTCATAATATAGTTGTAGTAACTTATTGATTTGGTTAAAGTCTTTTTCTTCAAACAATCTTGTATATCTTGTCATAGAGCACCTACTTATTTGTAAAATACCATATGCGGTTTTGTTTCTTTATAATAATTCAATCTATTTTCTAGTGTGCCAGTATGTAACTCTAACTTGTGTCCGTCAGGATCAGTAAAATAAATTGATTGCTTATCTCTTACATCTCTAGTACGCCCTTCTAATATATTCACGTCATTTTCCTTGAACCATTGATACCAATCATTAAATTCACTTTCATCTATAGTAGGGGTCCCGAGCGCCTACGAGGAATTTGTATCGATAAGAAATAGATTTAAAAATTTCGCTGTTATTTTGTACATTTAACTTGACGGTGACATCTCTCTATTGTGAGTTATTAGTGGTACAGTTTTCAACCGTTTTAATTATAAAAAAGTGGTGCATTTTTAAATTGGCACAAACAGGTAACGGTTATTGCAGGTGTATTTCTTATCTATGGGTTTAACATGGATTTTATCATTAAAATCATGAGTATTGTCCGAGAGTGATTGGTCTTGCGTATGGTTAACCCTAAAGTTATGGAAATAAGACTTAGAAGCAAACTTAAGAGTGTGTTGATAGTGCATTATCTTAAAATTGTGTATAATAGGAATTGAAGTTAAATTAGATGCTAAAAATTTGTAATTAAGAAGGAGGGATTCGTCATGTTGGTATTCCAAATGCGTAATGTAGATAAAACATCTACTGTTTTGAAACAGACTAAAAACAGTGATTACGCAGATAAATAAATACGTTAGATTAATTCCTACCAGTGACTAATCTTATGACTTTTTAAACAGATAACTAAAATTACAAACAAATCGTTTAACTTCTGTATTTGTTTATAGATGTAATCACTTCAGGAGTGATTAAATGAACAAAAATATAAAATATTCTCAAAACTTTTTAACGAGTGAAAAAGTACTCAACCAAATAATAAAACAATTGAATTTAAAAGAAACCGATACCGTTTACGAAATTGGAACAGGTAAAGGGCATTTAACGACGAAACTGGCTAAAATAAGTAAACAGGTAACGTCTATTGAATTAGACAGTCATCTATTCAACTTATCGTCAGAAAAATTAAAACTGAATACTCGTGTCACTTTAATTCACCAAGATATTCTACAGTTTCAATTCCCTAACAAACAGAGGTATAAAATTGTTGGGAGTATTCCTTACCATTTAAGCACACAAATTATTAAAAAAGTGGTTTTTGAAAGCCATGCGTCTGACATCTATCTGATTGTTGAAGAAGGATTCTACAAGCGTACCTTGGATATTCACCGAACACTAGGGTTGCTCTTGCACACTCAAGTCTCGATTCAGCAATTGCTTAAGCTGCCAGCGGAATGCTTTCATCCTAAACCAAAAGTAAACAGTGTCTTAATAAAACTTACCCGCCATACCACAGATGTTCCAGATAAATATTGGAAGCTATATACGTACTTTGTTTCAAAATGGGTCAATCGAGAATATCGTCAACTGTTTACTAAAAATCAGTTTCATCAAGCAATGAAACACGCCAAAGTAAACAATTTAAGTACCGTTACTTATGAGCAAGTATTGTCTATTTTTAATAGTTATCTATTATTTAACGGGAGGAAATAATTCTATGAGTCGCTTTTGTAAATTTGGAAAGTTACACGTTACTAAAGGGAATGTAGATAAATTATTAGGTATACTACTGACAGCTTCCAAGGAGCTAAAGAGGTCCCTAGCGCCTACGGGGAATTTGTATCGATAAGGAATAGATTTAAAAATTTCGCTGTTATTTTGTACAATAAGGATAAATTTGAATGGTACCATAAACGACCGTTTATGGTACCTTTTCATTTTCCTGCTTTTTCTAAATGTTTTTTAAGTAAATCAAGTACCAAAATCCGTTCCTTTTTCATAGTTCCTATATATTTATACTTAATGAGTTATGGTACATTTAAATTATAAAATTAAGGAGGTTTTTTTATGATTTTTGGCTATGCTCGAGTGAGTACGGATGATCAAAATCTTAGTTTACAAATTGATGCACTTACTCATTATGGAATTGATAAATTATTTCAAGAAAAAGTAACTGGTGCGAAAAAAGACCGACCGCAATTAGAAGAAATGATCAACCTACTACGTGAAGGAGATTCTGTTGTCATTTACAAGTTAGATCGAATTTCACGATCAACTAAACATTTGATTGAACTTTCTGAATTATTTGAAGAACTTAGTGTCAATTTTATATCTATTCAAGATAACGTAGATACTTCAACGTCTATGGGAAGATTCTTTTTCCGAGTTATGGCTAGTTTAGCAGAACTGGAACGGGATATTATTATTGAACGAACTAACTCTGGTCTTAAGGCAGCCAGAGTCCGAGGAAAAAAAGGGGGCCGTCCAAGTAAAGGTAAGCTATCAATTGATTTAGCTTTAAAAATGTATGACAGCAAAGAGTATTCTATTCGTCAAATTCTTGATGCCTCTAAATTAAGCAAAACAACCTTTTACCGTTACCTCAATAAAAGGAATGCTTAAGATATGGCTATGAAAAGAATTTTAACTACTTCACAGCGTGAACAACTTCTTTCTGTAGACCACTTATCAGAAGAGGATTTTAAAGCGTATTTTAGTTTTTCTGATTATGATCTGGAGGTTATTAATCAACACCGTGGAAAGGTCAATAAACTAGGATTTGCGATACAACTTTGTTTGGCCCGGTATCCTGGGTGTTCTTTAAGTAATTGGCCGATTAAATCAACCAGACTAACTTCTTATGTGAGTCGACAGCTCCATCTTGATGCAATTGATTTAAATTCATATGATCATAGAAATACACGTGCAAATCACTTCAACGAGATCTTAGAAGTATTCAACTATCATCGATTCGGTAGTGCTAATACACAAAAACAGTTAATAGAATATTTAATTGAACTAGCTTTAGAAAATGATGACTCTATCTATCTAATGAAAAAAACAATTGATTTCTTAACTCGAAAAAGAATTATTTTTCCATCTATAGCTACACTTGAAGACATTATAAGCCGCTGTCGAGATAAAGCAGAAAACAACTTATTTTCAATATTGCTCTGTTCATTAACAGATATACAAATTGAAAAACTAGAGAGTTTGTTTCAAATTTATGAAGAGACGAAAATAACTAAACTCGCTTGGCTAAAAGACATTCCAGGTAAGGCAAATCCAGAAAGCTTTATGAGTATTTGTAAAAAAGTGGAAGTGATTGCTTCCATGGGACTCGGGACAATTAATGTCTCCCATATTAATCGGAACAGGTTTCTTCAGCTAGCTAGACTAGGGGAAAATTATGATGCATATGACTTCTCCCGTTTTGAGCTTGAAAAAAGATACTCTTTACTTATTGCTTTTTTAGTCAATCATCATCAATATCTGATCGATCAACTGATTGAGATTAATGACCGCATTTTAGCAAGTATTAAACGCAAAGGGACACGTGATTCACAAGAACAGTTAAAAGAAAAAGGAAAATTGGCTACTAAAAAATTGGAACATTATGCTTCTTTAATTGATGCTCTTCACTTTGCAAAAGATAATGATAGTAATCCTTTTGACGAAATTGAACGAATCATGCCTTGGGAAGATTTAGTACAAGATGGAGAAGAAGCTAAAAAAATTACAGGTAATAAAAATCATGGCTATTTAGATATGGTTCGAAATAAAGCTAATTACCTCCGAAGATACACGCCAATGTTATTGAGGACCCTTTCGTTCAAAGCAACTCCGGCAGCAAATCCAGTCCTCATGGCCCTAACTCAACTAACTGATTTACACAATAGTGGTAAAAGAAAAATACCGGCAGATACTTCTACTGATTTTGTGAGTAAAAAATGGAAAAGCCTTGTTCGGCCAGAAGAGGGGAAAATAGATCGGTCTTACTATGAGTTAGTAGCTTTCACCGAGCTAAAGAACAATATTCGATCAGGAGATATTTCAGTTGAAGGAAGTATGATCCATCGAAATATTGATGATTACTTAGTTGATTTATCTGCTTGTATTGATTCAGAAACTATTCCAGACACGTTTGAGGACTATTTAAAGGATCGGGAAATAATTTTAGATTTACAGCTTCAATTTTATTCGACAGTTGATAAGAGAATTTCAAGAGCAAACCTTAAAAAGTTGGAAAAAGTTACACCTAGCGAAGCAGAAATATATAGAAAAAAACTTTATTCAATAATTCCTAAGATAAGGCTTAGTGATCTTTTAATTGAGGTGGACAGTTGGACCAACTTTTCACAAGAATTTAGTCATGATTCTACAGGGAAACCGCCGAGTGAACAAGAAAGAAAAATTATTTTTGCTGCTTTGCTGGGTTTAGGGATGAATATTGGTCTTGAAAAAATGGCCCAATCAACTCCTGGAATTTCTTATTCTCAGTTAGCCAATGCCAAACAATGGCGCTTTTATAAAGAAGCTCTGACTCGTGCTCAATCTTTTTTGGTTAATTATCAGTTAAAGCTTCCTGTTGCAGACTTTTGGGGTGAAGGAAAAACCACTGCTTCAGACGGAATGCGCGTCCCAGTGGGCGTCTCAGCTCTAAAATCCGATGTTAATCCACATTACAAAAGTATGGAAAAAGGAGCTACAATGATTCGATCAATAAATGATAGGCATACGACTCATCATATCGAGGTTGCTTCAACTAATACAAGGGAAGCTACTCATACCCTTGATGGCCTACTTTATCATGAAACAGATCTAGATATTGAGGAACATTTTACTGATACAAATGGGTATTCTGATCAGGTGTTTGGAATGACCGCATTACTAGGCTTTGATTTTGAACCTCGCATCAGAAATATAAAAAAATCACAATTATTTTCTATCAAATCACCTTCCTACTACCCTAACTTATCAGAAGATATAAGCGGAAAAATCAATGTAAAAATTATTGAAGAAAACTATGATGAAATTAAACGAATCGCCTATTCGATTCAAACAGGAAAAGTATCTAGTTCTTTACTATTAGGAAAGCTAGGCTCATACGCACGTAAGAATAGAGTAGCTCTTGCACTGAGAGAACTAGGTCGCATTGAAAAGAGCATTTTTATGATAGATTATATTACAGATAGTGAGCTACGGCGAAGGATCACTCATGGACTAAATAAGACAGAAGCGATTAATGCTTTAGCTAGAGAACTATTTTTTGGGCGACGCGGAAAATTTATGGAGCGCGATATTCGCCGACAACTTCAAAGTGCTAGTGCGCTTAATGTGTTAATAAATGCAATAAGTATATGGAACGCCGTCTACTTACAAGCAGCTTATAATTATCTCGTCAAAATAGATCCCGAAGTAACTAAGTATATGAAGCATGTATCTCCTATTAATTGGGAGCATATCACTTTTCTTGGAGAGTATAAATTTGACTTGTTATCTATTCCTAAACACTTAAGAGAATTGAATATAAAAAATAAATAGGCCTTGAAACATTGGTTTAGTGGGAATTTGTACCCCTTATCGATACAAATTCCCACTAAGCGCTCGGGACCCCTAGTAAACGCTACATGTGTGTACGAATATTGAACTTCATTTCGAGGAATGTCTTTTTCTTCGTTTAACGCAACCCATAAGCCACCAATATTGAAATATGCAGTTGTTTTTCCACTTACTAATAATTCGCCACATAAAATATTTTTATAAAAGCGTATCGAATTTTTTAAATCACTAACGGAATAACATATATGATTGATAGATTGTATCATTTTGGGCCTCCTATATCTTAGTATATTGAGATAGTTGCTTTTTGGATGCTACGACTTGATTTAACTCTTATTATATATTTTATCATGTCTAGTATTAATTGTTTTAATATTTCATTTGAAGAGAGTGTGCAGAAAATAACCGTTTATTATACTTTTCAGAGTTTTTAAAAACCCTGAATTTTTTATGGTATTAGAGTTCAAAAACACGTATAATTATCATAGTATATTTATATAAAAATTAATAGACTTTTTATACTTTTTGTAAAGCTCACAGAGGGCTTTTAAATAATTAAATTGAAGCTACCATCACTAAATAGAATTTAGAACAGTAAAAATCAAGACCAACTTTTTAAATTCTCTATGAAAGGGTGTAAGTTATGAGTAAAATCGGATATGCAAGAGTCAGTACAAAAGATCAGAACTTAGATAGCCAAATTGATATGTTGACAGAGTATGGGTGTGAACGTATCTTTTCTGAAAAGGTGAGTGGTCGTAAGTTTAAACGTACAGAACTTGATAAGTGTTTAGACTATATGCGTGAAGGCGATACTCTAGTGATTACGAAACTGGATAGATTAGGACGTACAACAAAACAGCTTATCGAGTTAGCACAACATCTGCAAGATAATGCTATTGACTTAGAAATTATTGATATGAATATAAAAACTCAAGATGCAATGGGGAAAATGTTTTTTACAATGATGTCTGCTTTTGCAGAACTAGAAGCCAACCTATTGAGTGAGCGAACAAAAAAAGGATTAGATTCTGCACGAGCGAGAGGTAGACGTGGAGGGAGACCGAAAATCACTCAACATAAAGAAAAAATGATTATTTCTCTTTATAACAGTAAAGAGTATACAATCAATGAAATAATAAAGATGGCAGGTGTATCAAGAGGGACAATATACAATGTCGTTAATAAAAAGAAGTCCGATATCAAGATTGGAGAGAAATAATTTTTGGAAAAATGCTTCAAAAAGAGATGAATAAATTTGAAATGGCAAAAACTTATAAGCCATGATTAATTTTGAAAAGGTGCCTCTGACTATGAGCAAGAGTTATACTATTTAAATTAACTTTAAAAACTTATAGATTATTCTATTGAGGAAAGTCTAAAATATATAGTTTTATATCCAAGGAGTGAAGACAATGAACAGATATGAAATAAATAAAAATGATTATCTAAAAGCCCATGAGAGAGAAATTACAGTTCTAAAAGAACATTTTCCTGCTTGTTTCGATACTGACGGGTCATTTGATATTGAAAGATTTAAAGAATACTTAAGTGATGATATATCAATGGTGCAAGAAGGTTATGAACTAAAATTTTTAGGGAAAAACTATGCTAGATTATTAGCTACTTTAAATACAGACAGTGTAATTGTGCCAAACGAGAATCATAATTCAACAGAAGAAAATGAAGAAAGTGAAAATATATATATTACTGGTGATAACCTAGATGGACTAAAACACCTACTAAAATCTTATTCAGATAAAGTAAAATGTGTTTACATAGATCCACCTTATAATACTGGTTCTGATGGTTTTGTGTACAACGATGACTTTAATTTTAATGTTAATGAGTTATCAGAAAAATTAAGTATTTACGAAGAACAAGCCCAAAGAATCTTGGATTTAACAAAAAGAGGTTCAGCTTCGCATTCAGCTTGGCTTATGTTTATGTATCCAAGATTACAACTTGCTAGAGATTTATTAACTAAAGACGGGGTTATCTTCATATCGATTGATGATAACGAACAAGCAAACTTAAAATTATTATGTGATGATATTTTTGGTGAGAATAATTTCTTAACAACTATTTCTCGTGCAACAGGCACTCCAACAGGCGGAGGATTTGACGGTCTAGTAAATGAGATAGATTATATACTTGTTTATGCTAGGGACTTACCATCATTAGTTATTAACGGGTTGCCTATGAATGAGGAAGACTCGAAAATTTACAATGAAAAAGATGATGATGGCAGTCGTTACCTTACAAGATCACTTAGAAGAACAGGTGGAGAAGATAGAAGATAGACCAACTATGTACTACTCTTTAACTGCACCTGATGGCACAGAAGTTTTTCCAATAGGGCCAACGGGATATGAAAGTAGATGGATTTGTTCTAAGAACTCTGCACTTCAGCTAGAAGAAGATGGATTCTTAAAATGGAAAAAAACGAAAATTCAAGGTGAGTTAACTTGGCATCCTTATCAAAAGTATTATTTAGAAAATCGAAGAAAAGCTCCCGGAAACATCTGGAAAGATTTTGTTTGGAAAGAAGAAATAGAAGATCACGAATTTTATTGGGAAAATTTAGAGGGAAATAAAAAAGCTACTAGAGATATCAAAACTTTATTTGACGGAGAGAAAGTTTTTGAAACTTCAAAACCAGTCGACTTAGTAGATCGAATAATTACTATAGGAAGTAATGCAAACGATATAATTGTTGATTTTTTCTCAGGTAGTGCTACGACAGCTCACTCAGTCATGAGAAAGAATGCAATAGATAATGAAAATAGAAAATTCATTATGGTTCAACTTGATGAAGAGGTAAAACCAAAAACAGCAGCTTATAAAAATGGTTATAGAACTGTTGATGAAATAGGTAGAGAACGAATCATAAGAGCAGCAAAAAATATAAAAAATAAGTATAAAGATGTTAAAGCGGACTTTGGTTTCAAACATTATACTCTGAAAAAACCAACGTCCAATGCAATAGATAAAATGAATAAATTTGATTCAGATGAAAATAAACTATTTGTTGATAAAAGTTTGTTGGATGAATTTGGATTATCGACAGTACTTTCAACTTGGTTAAATAGTGATGGTTATGGTTTAACAACGAAAATTAATAAAATTAATTTTGCAGGGTATGAAGGTTATTATAAAGACAAGCATCTCTATCTGATTAATCCAGAACTCACAAAAGAAGCAATTGAAGAAATAGTAGTTAAATATGAAACATCGGGAAGCTTTAATCCTGAGAATGTAGTTCTCTTTGGATATAGCTTCACTTGGAGTGAACTTGAATCTTTAAAAGTAAATTTAAAAAGATTGAGAAATACAGAGAAGAATTTAAATATAAACTTTGATGTGCGTTATTAGAAGGAGGATTTTCAATGGAGTTAATTTTAGACCGTGGGTTATCTCATCAACAAAAACCGATAGATTTAATTAGTGATGTATTTAAAGGTGTACAAATAGACTCTCCTACTCGATATTTTGAAAACCCTACAATTTCACTTTTTGATAATAATATTAAAAAGAATATTAATGAAATACAAAAAAAATTACCACCATTATACAGAGGATTTACGCCAGTTGATAAAAGTTTGAATTTAGATATAAAAATGGAGACTGGTACAGGTAAAACATACGTATATACACACATGATGTATGAACTTCATAAAAAATATGGGATTAATAAATTTATTATTGCTGTTCCTTCTTTAGCTATTAAGGCAGGGACAGCCAACTTTTTAAAAGATGAATATTCTAAAAGACATTTTAGAGATGTGAATGGTTACGGTACGGAAATTGAAGTTGGCGTATTAGAATCTCCAAAAAACAAAAAAAAAGGGCGTTCATATTTTCCAAGTGTTGTAAGTGAATTTGTAAGAGGTTCATCTCAAAATAGTAATAAAATTCATGTTCTTTTGGTGAATATGCAGTTATTAGTTGTTAGAAAAAATGGACTTTTGAGCCGTGATGATTATGATTACGGTACTGAAGGATTTTATAGACCTTTTGATGCTTTAAAAGCAACAAAACCATTCGTCATTATCGATGAACCACATCGTTTTTCTCGTGACCAGAAAGCATATAAAGTTATAGAGAATGAAATTAATCCTCAAAGTATTATAAGATATGGTGCAACTTTCCCTAATAAAGCTGGTAGTAACAAAAATAAAAGTACTCATACAAAAGACTATCAAAATCTTCTTTATGATTTAAATGCTTGTGACTCATTTAATTTAAATTTAATAAAGGGTGTCACAAAAGAGCATTTTGATCCTGTTTCAAAGTCAGCAGAGAAAATAAAGATAATGTCAATAAAAAATAAAGAGTCGATTAATATACAATTTCTAAAAAAGAATCACAAGACAAAAACCTCCACTCTTAAAAAAGGAGATTCTTTATCCATTATTCATGAAGCTTTTGAAGGTATAACCATAGATGGTATTGGAAAATCATATGTGGTTTTCTCAAATGGAATTGAAAAGCAAGTTGGAGAAGAACTCGATGTTGATATTTATATGACTTCATATCAAGAACAGATGATGCGCTTAGCATTAGATAGACATTTCGAAACAGAAAGAATCAATTTTTCAGAACGTAATTTTAAAATAAAAACATTAGCTTTATTCTTTATTGATGATATAACTTCATATCGAGAATCTGACGAAGAAAAAAAACCTTATATATTGGAAACTTTTGAAAAATTATTAATAGAACGGATAGAAAAAGAATTATCTAAACTAACAGAGTATGAACAGGAATATAAATCATATTTAGAAGCAAGTTTAGATGATATATCAGCCTGTCATGCGGGATATTTTTCACGAGATAACAATGATTCTGATGAGGCTATAGGTCAACAAGTACAAACTATATTATATGGCAAAAAACAGTTACTATCTTTTAAAAATGAAGATGGTACTCCAAATACACTGCGGTTTTTATTCTCTAAGTGGACATTAAAAGAAGGTTGGGATAACCCCAATGTTTTTACAATTACAAAACTGAGATCAAGTGGAAGTGAAAACAGTAAATTACAAGAAGTAGGTCGTGGTCTACGTCTACCTGTTGATGAGAATGGCAACCGTATATCTAATGAGGAGTTTTTTCTGAACTATATTGTTGATTTTACTGAATCAGAGTTTGCAAAAAAATTAATTGCACAAATAAACGGAGAAATTTCTCAAGGTTCGATTATTACAGAAGAACACTTGGCAGAAGTAGCAAAAAGTCTTGGGGTTTCAACTGATGACTTATTTGATGAGTTGTATGATAAAAATTACATTGATAGAAAAATGAATATAAGCCTTGAAAAAAGAGAAGAATTTTTTATAAATTATCCTGAATTTTCAAAAGGATTAGCTACAGGGAAGGTACGAGATAGTAATAAGAAGAGGGTAAAACCAGTAAAAATTCGTAAAGGTGCATATGATGAAATTAAAGATTTATGGGAGAGAGTTAATCAACGATATTTATTGTATTTTGAAAAAGAAGTTGATCAAGAAATGGACGAGATAGTCTTATCAATACTTGAAGAGCCAGGAGTATTTACTGATATGGTAATGACTAGCTCTCGTGAAGTTATTGAAAGTGATGGCCATTCGATGACAACTGGTAATAAAACCGGAGTTCAATACATCATTTCTAATTCAATTCCTTATAATGAATTTTTAAAAAGAATAATGAAGAGCACGAATATACCAATAGTGAAAATACACCAAGGAATGTGTGAATATGTAAAGCGACATGGTGATCTAGCAGAAAAGTATATAAATGAAAATACAGCAAGCATTTTTATTCAAAAATTTAATGAATGGCGAAATAGTAATTTACAAGGACGCTTTCATTATACAAAAAGTAATACACCAGTAAAATCTACTGCTTTATCATACAGTGACGGTACTCCAAGAGAGGCTATCTCACAGGGACGCATTGGCAATAAAATAGCACCAGGTAGTCCTAGTTCTAAATATTTATATGATACTTTTGCTTTTGACTCGCCTCTTGAATACAAAAATATGGCGAGCGATATCGAAGAAGTGATTGTTTATGGAAAAATACCAAATAATAGTATTGCGATTCCGACTATTACAGGAGGTATGTATAGTCCAGACTTTATGTACGTCGTGAAAAAGCCGACAGGTGAGAAAGAAATAAACATAATAGTTGAGACTAAGGATGTTGAAGATAAAAACAGTTTACGTAAAGTTGAGAGTGCAAAAATGGAAAGTGCACGAGTACTATTTGATCTTTTATCAGAAGAAGGATATAAAGTACATTTTCATGATCAGTTAAAGAACAAACAGATGGCACAAATTATTAGAGAAGTATTAAAATAATTAGGTTATTAATAATCACTTTTTATGAAATAGTAAAAGAGTATTACTTATTCAAGTAATACTGATATAATTTAAGTTAGCTCCATTTGTGAGTTATTTTGTTTACAAAGTTATCTCGGGAGGATAACTTAGCTCTATCTATATTGATAGGGCTTTTTTAATTAATATAAATGAAATGCATTGGAGAAACGGAATATATCAGATTTAGGTCTGATATATTCCGATTCTTTTATCCATTCAGTTCCTTCACTCTTACTCGTGTGTAGATGTATTTGTTTACTTGTGCATCCTATCAAATTCTTTACTAATTGCAACACCAAGCACTACGTGTACCTGCGGTAGTGTTGCAATCAGCTTCGAATTTGATATTGACGGATGCGTAAACAAAATACATTCACACACTCGATTAAAAGAGTGTAGTAGAAAAAAATAGGAGCTGTTAAATATGCACAAAATTTATTCGTTATTATCCAAGAAAGCCCAGGCGTATGTAGAAACAATGGAGCTAAAAGAAGTTTTGAACATACTATTTTTCATGAACAATGAAAATTTCACAAGAAGAGATAAAGAAAAATTAATCGCTGTTCATGAAACAATTATCGAATATAACACTAAAGAAGATATTAAAGAAATCAGAAGTCCAAAAGAAGCTTATGATTTTTTAAAACCAAAATTCATAGGAAATGAACAAGAAGAATTTCATGCGATATTTCTTAATACAAAAAATAGAATTATCCATACAGAAATGGTTTTCAAAGGCTCAACAAATACTTGTATTGTAGACCCGAAGTGTTTATATAGTAGAGCATTGAAATGTTCAGCATCAGCAGTCATTGTCGCACATTCGCATCCCAGTGGAGATCCGTTAACCATAGTATAATAAATAATAGTAGTTAAAGTAGTTTAAGAGGAGATATTAAAGGGATATTTTACTTTAAATAAAAATTAACAATGTTTATAATTTGTAGTAGTTAAAGTATTTAAAGAGGTGGGAACATGTGAAGGTTCAAAGGATAGAAGTGGAGAATAAGCCGTATCCATTGTATTTATTACTAGATAAAGAATACCAGCTAATAGAACCAGTAATGAAATTTATTAAATACTTAGATAATACTGGTAAGTCTCCTAATACCATTAAGGCATACTGCTATCATTTAAAGTTGCTGTACGAGTTCATGGAACAGAGAGGTGTTATTCTTAATGATATTAACTTTGAGTTGTTAGCAGACTTCGTAGGTTGGTTGAGATATCCTTCAGCATCAAATGTAATTGATCTTCAGTCAAAAAAAGCCATAAGAGAAGAAACGACAGTGAATACAATTTTAAATGTAGTTATGAGTTTTCTTGATTATTTAAGTAGATTAGGAGAATTTAAATCAATTGATGTATTTAAACAAGCAAAGGGAAGAAATTTCAAAGGATTTTTACATCATGTTAATAAGGGTAGATACCAAAAGAATGTCTTAAAGTTAAGGGTTAAAAAGAAACAGATAAGAACATTGAGATCAAAGGAAGTTAAGCAAATTATTGATGCTTGTCATACGAAAAGAGATAAATTAATTTTAATGCTTATGTATGAGGGTGGTTTAAGAATCGGTGAAGTGTTATCGCTTAGGCTTGAAGATATTGTCACTTGGGACAATCAAATCCATTTAACACCTAGAGATGTTAATGTTAATGAAGCTTATATTAAATTAAGGAAGGAAAGAACAATACATGTGAGTAAAGAACTTATGTCACTTTATACAGATTACTTGATATATGAGTATAGTGAGGAATTGGAGCATGATTATGTTTTTATTTCCTTAAAAGAAGGCTATTTTGGGAAACCACTAAAGTACCAAAGTGTTCTTGATCTAGTTAGAAGAATAGTTAAAAGGACTGGAATAGAATTTACATCACATATGCTTCGCCACACTCACGCAACGCAGCTAATTAGGGAAGGATGGGATGTTGCGTTCGTTCAAAAGAGATTAGGTCACGCACATGTTCAGACAACGTTAAATACCTATGTTCATCTTTCAGATCAGGATATGAAAAATGAGTTTAATAAATACCTCGAGAGAAAGGAGCATAAGAAATGAATGCTTCTAGTAAAAGGAAAATTATTAGTCAGAGTGAGATTAGCAAAAAAATAGCTGTAATGAATGAAGAAATGCAGGGGATTTGGGCTAATAATAGTTGGGATATAAGAAAATGTCCACATCCTTCTGCCATAGAATTAAGTAAGAATCCTGCTTTAAGGAATCGTTGGGTTCGTTTTGAACGTGTTAAAAATCTGTGGTTAAGAACAGAATTGAAATATTTTTATTTTTACCATTTAAACAATGGAATATGGAATGCAAAAACTGTCTGGATTAGAAAAGGAACAGTAATTAATAAAATGTTAGATTTCTTAGATTTAAAGTATCCTAGCATTACTTCAATTACTGAAGTTCCTATTGAAAAAGCAATGACGGAGTATAGAACTTATTTGACAAAACGGGGTGTTAGAATTACCACTACTAATTATAAGATTACTGCTAATCAAGAAAAAACACCTGTAAAAGCTAATTCCTACTATGTTACTAATCTAAAACAATTTATGGAGTTTTATGAGAACTTTTATTTTGATGGAGAGGAGTGGGATAAAGACGTTTGGGATAGACGTAACTTACCTTTGCCAGATGATAAGGTTAACCCAACACAATATGAATATACAATTAACTTTAAAGGGTTTCGGAATACATATTTTAAACAACTTGTAAAAAGATATTGTAAGTTGAGATTGAACGTGGATAGCTTTTCCTATGTAAGTGATATTGCCCAAAGACTTAAAGAGTTCTTTAATTTTCTGGACATGAAATTTAAACAAGTTCAGAGAGTACACCAATTAACGAGAGTGGAAATTGAAGCATATTTAAGTGAACTAAACATGATGGGAATAAAACCTAGTACAATAACTGGGAGGATCTCTATATTGGAAGGACTATTTAGTACCCTTCTTAGGCTAGAATGGGATGATGTTCCTTCCAAAATATTAATTTATTCTGAGGACTATCCGAAAATACCAAGAGCAAAACCACGCTTTATAGATGAATTCGTCCTAGAGCAATTGAACAGTCATCTTGATAAATTACCCGAATATATAGCTACGATGACTATGATTGTTCAAGAATGTGGAATGAGGATAAGTGAATTGTGCACCTTGAAAAAAGGCTGTCTATTAGAGGACAAAGATGGAGATTTCTTTTTAAAGTATTATCAATGGAAAATGAAAAAGGAGCATATAGTTCCAATATCTAAAGAGGTAGCTTTACTTATTAAAGTTCGGGAAGATAAAGTTTCAGAGGAATTTCCAGATAGTGAATACCTCTTTCCAAGAAAAGATGGATCGCCATTAAAACAAGAAACATTTAGAGGTGAGTTAAATAAATTAGCTTATGAGCAAAATATAGTGGATAAATCAGGTGAGATTTATAGATTCCATGCCCATGCCTTTCGCCATACAGTAGGAACAAGAATGATTAACAACGGGATGCCCCAGCATATTGTGCAGAAATTTTTGGGGCATGAAAGCCCAGAAATGACAAGCAGATACGCTCATATCTTTGATGAAACTCTAAAAAATGAATTTACTAAATTTCAGGAAAAACTGGTTACCAATAATGGAGATGTGCTTGATCTAGATGAAGATAATGAAGTCGATGATGTAGAGCTTCAATGGTTCAAGAAAAATATAAATGCACAAGTGCTTCCAAATGGTTATTGTAGATTGCCAGTAGTAGCAGGTGGTTGTCCACATGCGAATGCATGCTTAGATTGCACTCACTTCTGTACCAGTAAGCAATTCTTACCACAGCACGAAGAACAGTTAGAGCGTACAGAAGAGTTATTAGCCATAGCTAAGGATAAACAATGGCAAAGACAAGTAGAGACTAATAGCCGTGTTAAAGAGCGTTTAGAACAAATCATTGGAAGTTTGACGGGGTAATTATCAATGGATAAACAAGTTAGAAATACAACAGAAATTGTACGTTTGGCGAAGCAGAAATCAAAAAAGACAAGGGAAAAAGTAGACAAAGCGATTTCTAAATTTTCGATTGAAGGTAAAGTTATTAATTTTAATTCAATAGCAAAGGAAGCTAATGTTTCTAAATCATGGCTTTATAAGGAACACGATATTAGGCAAAGAATCGAATCCCTTCGTGAGCGTCAAATAACAGCAAATGTAGTCTCAAAACCCAAGAAAAGTTCTCGTTCGGAGGAAATCCTTATTAAAACCTTAAAAAGAAGAGTAATGGAATTAGAAAAAGAAAATAAAAAATTACAGAACCAAATTCAAAAATTATATGGAGATCTGTATAATAAAGAATAATTATTAATCTGTAGACAAATTGTGAAAGGATGTACTTAAACGCTAACGGTCAGCTTTATTGAACAGTAATTTAAGTATATGTCCAATCTAGGGTAAGTAAATTGAGTATCAATATAAACTTTATATGAACATAATCAACGAGGTGAAATCATGAGCAATTTGATTAACGGAAAAATACCAAATCAAGCGATTCAAACATTAAAAATCGTAAAAGATTTATTTGGAAGTTCAATAGTTGGAGTATATCTATTTGGTTCAGCAGTAAATGGTGGTTTACGCATTAACAGCGATGTAGATGTTCTAGTCGTCGTGAATCATAGTTTACCTCAATTAACTCGAAAAAAACTAACAGAAAGACTAATGACTATATCAGGAAAGATTGGAAATACGGATTCTGTTAGACCACTTGAAGTTACGGTTATAAATAGGAGTGAAGTTGTCCCTTGGCAATATCCTCCAAAAAGAGAATTTATATACGGTGAGTGGCTCAGGGGTGAATTTGAGAATGGACAAATTCAGGAACCAAGCTATGATCCTGATTTGGCTATTGTTTTAGCACAAGCAAGAAAGAATAGTATTTCTCTATTTGGTCCTGATTCTTCAAGTATACTTGTCTCCGTACCTTTGACAGATATTCGAAGAGCAATTAAGGATTCTTTGCCAGAACTAATTGAGGGGATAAAAGGTGATGAGCGTAATGTAATTTTAACCCTAGCTCGAATGTGGCAAACAGTGACTACTGGTGAAATTACCTCGAAAGATGTCGCTGCAGAATGGGCTATACCTCTTTTACCTAAAGAGCATGTAACTTTACTGGATATAGCTAGAAAAGGCTATCGGGGAGAGTGTGATGATAAGTGGGAAGGACTATATTCAAAGGTGAAAGCACTCGTTAAGTATATGAAAAATTCTATAGAAACTTCTCTCAATTAGGCTAATTTTATTGCAATAACAGGTGCTTACTTTTAAAACTACTGATTTATTGATAAATATTGAACAATTTTTGGGAAGAATAAAGCGTCCTCTTGTGAAATTAGAGAACGCTTTATTACTTTAATTTAGTGAAACAATTTGTAACTATTGAAAATAGAAAGAAATTGTTCCTTCGATAGTTTATTAATATTAGTGACATTTGCATGCTTCAAAGCCTGTCGGAATTGGTTTTTAGTGAAAAGAACACGATATTCACGGTTTACCCACTTATAAACAAAAGATCGATACTTTTTGTAGTCCTTCTTTGAAATCAATGGTTGATGTCGTTCAAGAACAATCAATACAGAGTCTACACTTGGCTTAGGATGAAAATATAGTGGTGGTACTTTTTTGAGCATTTTTATATCCATCTCCACCATTAATAGTAAACCCAAAGCTCGTTGCAGATTTTGCAATCTTTTCGCAAATCCCTTCTCAACGATAAGATAGCTATATTTAGCCTGACTTTCAAAGGTAATTCTTTTGACAATATCCGTACTGATGTTATAAGGAATATTACCATATATCTTATAGTTTATATGTTTTGGGAAGGAAAATTTTAGAATATCCGTTTGAATCACTTTTATATTCTCAGAGGGGTTTACCGCTTCTTTAGTCACTTGACATAAGCCTCCATCAATTTCTATAGCAGTAACTGATCGACTCATTTTGACTAGCTCTTTGGTAAAATGTCCTTTTCCTGATCCGATTTCTATTACGTTGTCTTGTTTACTGATATTCGTGTGATTCAATATTTCTTTTACATGCTTTTTAGAAGTAATAAAATTTTGCGTGTCTTTAGGGTTTTTCTGGTTCATTATAACCTTCTCCTTACTGGTTATAATGAACTGACATTAAGCGTTCATTATAACCAATTAATTTTGATTTGGTTGATAACGAACTTTATTAATAACAAATATAGAAAAAGTACCCATACTTTTATCTCCTTTCCATTTTTTTCATTATGAATGAGATAAAGTAATTTCTACTACTGCGATACTGGTGCACATAATTGAAACCTCCTTATGTAACTGAATATGATTGTATCATCTTTTCATTTTAGAATAAACCTTTATATGTAATTTTGCACTTGACACTTCAGATGGACGTTTTCTTCAAAATAATATGTTTTGAAACTTGATAAGAGAAGCCACTGTCTTTACTAAAAAGTAAAGGCTGCGATAAAGGACAGTGACTTTAATAAAGTTGCACTGTTGTATTGTCTTTGGATAAAATTGTCTAAAGGGAAGTTTTATCCCCAACGAAAAAACATCTAAAGTGGTAAGTAATGAAAGAATGTCGATAAAGTAGGAATGGGGGATCTTTTTGAATACAATAGAATCACAGTTTGATAAGGTTGCAGAAGATTACGATTTCGTGAATGAGCTTTTGAATGATTATTCATTCCTTGTGTCTAATATGTCTCCAAAGAAAGGCAGAGCATTAGATATCGGATGTGGCTCGGGTTTGTTAGTGGAGAAATTAGCAAGTTATTATGATGAAGTGGTAGGGATTGATATTTCTAATCAAATGCTCGATCTTGCCAAATCTAAACGTCAACTAACAAATACGGTCTATCTGAATATGAATGCAGAACAACTTAATTTTAATGAGAAGTTTGATTTTATTGTAAGCCGAACAACCTTTCATCATTTGGATGATATAGCCAGCGTAATACAGCAAATGAAGGAACTGTTGAATGAGGAAGGAAGAATAGTTATTCTTGATAATGTATCTGAAGTCGAGACACCGCCTACCTATGTTTATAAATTAGGGGCAATCCAAGAGTTTTTACCGCATTGTTTCAAATTTGGAATAAAAAATGCGATTAGAATTTATAATCACAACACATCTAAATCATGGCTTGAGCATTTAGCTTCAGATAAGTACCTATCTGAACAAAATTATTACGATTTATATGAAAAGTTGTTGCCTGGATGCCAATTCCATAAAATGGGTTGGGCAATGGGGGTTGTCTGGACAAAATAACTTAAAGCTGTGGCTTTGAAAAGTTGAATTTGTGATTGTTTTCAGAGCTATCGGGTGCTTTAGTATAAATAACAATGAATAAAAAATCAGCCTGTATCTTATGTTACTATTAAGTAATTTAAGATACAGGTTTTACTATTTTTGAAATAAGTACCTTCCACTTCAAATACATGTATTCAAAGTGAAAGTATTGATTTAAATGATTCTTTTGTAATTTACTCTTGATAAGACCTAACCCCGTCAAAAGAAGATATAGAAGTCACAAAACGTTTGAAGGAATGCGGAGACTTAATTGGAGTAGATTTTTTAGATCATATTATTATCGGAGATGGCCGTTTTGTCTCATTAAAAGAAATGGCATATATATAAGGAGAATATTATGGGCTTAGATAGTTATTTATATTTAAAAGATAAAGACACGGGAGAGTATATTGAATACGCCTATTACAGAAAATTTAATGCATTACAAGGTTACTTTGTAGAGCATTTTAATATCAATAACCCTGGGACAGTTGAAATTACTGAAGCAGTGATTAATGATTTATATTTAAAATTAAACGAAATTCGTTTTCAACCAGAAAAAGCAAATTTACTGTTACCAACTTATCCTGGACCTTTTTTCGGTCGTGTAGAATATGACAGAATGTACCACTCATACATTCATCAAGCAGCTAATGATTTTTATCATGCAAAGTTTTTAGATTATCAAAAATATAAATTGTTTTACTCATCGGATTGGTGAACTTGTCTCTCTAAGTTATCTTAGAGAGATTTTTTTTAAAACTGTGACAGAAATTTGACGAAAATCTGATATTTTTGTTTACTTGGTAAAAATATGGGAATAATTTTAATATAAAGCAGACATTTTAAGCGAAGGGGATGTTTCCAATTAAGTACTTTATAATGCTTTTAGCAAGTTTTTCTTTAATTAGCTTAAGTAACTCTGCAGAAGCAGCCACAACGGATAAGGATATCGAAATCGATCTATTAGCAGATGATGAAGATGATGATAAAGATAAAGAAGATTCATCAAAGGGTGATGATGCAACTAAAGAAGAAGATGACGATAAGGACGATGCATCAAAAGATGACGACGCTACAAAAGAAGATGATGACGAAGATGACGATTCAGAACGTGGGGAAAGAGAAGTCAGTAAAGAAATTACTGAGTCAACCATCACAGGTCCAGATGGAACGGAAATTAAGTCACTGTTTGAACTAAATGAAGATGTCGCAGAAGAATTAGAAGATGCAGAAGAATCGGATGCAACTCTAGAAGAAGTCTTAAAAGATAAAGACGATGTGACAAGTTATTATGCAGAGACTTACATGATGATTAATGCTTTTGATGGTTCTAGTGACAAAGCTGCAGATAACGACTTGGTTGGTTTAACAGCAGAGATCAACGAAGAAGGTGACAACTTCCAAGTCTATTCAGGTCAGTATGATGAGTCCATTCAAAAAGTTCAGCCTTATGCCTATGCAGATGAAGATACACTCCTAGTTCAAGAAAATGGAACTTGGAATGATTACACTGGACAAGCACCGGCAGATGAAGTTTATTACGGATCGTATTCAAATGTCTACGATGCATTTATGGAAAGTGAAGAGGTTATTGATGTCTTAGAAGATGATGATAATTATTATCTTATCAATGTCGGGCAAGAAGATGTCCTACATGAAACTTTCGGTACACTTTATCAAGTTGAATTTACTAACGCAGATCCAGAAAGTCAAAACAACGCAGTAGTTGCTATTGTCGATAAAGAAACAAATGAAATTGACAAACTTTCTTACCTATCAAATGCTAAAGGTTTGACTAGTGGGCAAGAACTTTACATCGAGATTGCCGCTGAATTTGATGATTATGGTGAATATGATGACGGCGTAACTGAAGTTAAAGAAGGGGACACTATAGATATTGAAACATCAAGAAATAGTACTAATGACTCAAGTCTTGATGCTTCAAGCGCAGGTGACTCTGAGGGAGAGACTATTAAAGGTGAAGATGCTGAAATAAATGCACTTGAAGAAGATAACCAAGGTTTAGCTGCTGCTTTAGAAGAGGCTGAAGACACTGATGTTGGACTTGAAGAAGTACTAAAGGATAAAGAAGAAATTGTATCCTATTATGCAGAGACAGATGCATTGGTCAAAGTGATTCCGAATGATGATAGTTTAACAGGTGAGGAAAACTCACTCACTTTAACCGCTGAGGTCATGGAACAAGCTGATACTGGAGAATTAGAAGTTTACACAGAGCAAACAATAAATGATGGTGAAGCCGTTCCAGTAGTTTATGCTAATGATGAAGTTTACTATCATTTTGAAAATGGTAAGTGGACAGATGAATCAGACGAAGGTGATGTTGAATCAGTTTATAATGGAACCTATAGTAAAATGTATGATACTTTTATGGACAATGAAGATTTAATTACAGTAAAACAAGATGATGATAATTACTATCTGTACAATATTTCTAATGATATGAAAGTACACGACACATTTGGACAAATCTTTGGTGCTGAGTTTACTAATGCAGATGAAAGCAAACAGGTTAATGGAATCATTGCAATTGTAAACAAAGATTCAAAAGAACTTGACCAAGTCGCCTACATTTCAAATGCACCAGCTAAAGGTGAAGAAGCTAATATTCATATAGAAATGGCTTTAAAGTATGAAGACTATGGTGAATTTGATGACGGTGTTACAGTTCCAGATGAAATATATGAGTAGAAAACTTATTTTTATAAATAAATGGTTTGGAAATCTTAATTTTGAGATTTCCAAACTTTTTTTATTGGTTTTATTGGTTATCAGGACTTCGTTTGATGCTCATTGTCCTGATAGACGTTTACCTGGACATCGTTGAGTTCTCATTGTCCTGATAAAACTTTAAAGCTGTAACTGTCTAGTTCCGGAGTAACTTTATTAACGAGTGTCCAGATCTTTGATTGATAGATTCACCTTTGTCCTTAAGAAAAACCGATGGAAGACTGTATGTCCATTAATTTAAAAGTTTAGTTACCTAGTGTCCAGTTCGTTAATCTAGTTTGAGCACCCCCGAAGGACAATGAACCCTCCTCATTGAACCGCCAGTACCCATCGCCCAAGCACCCACACCCCCCTCAACCCAAGAACGCTGACACCAATCTCATTACCCCAACCCTAGATTTTCTTGTATAATAATAATTGAATTTAGTTTTTACAAAATGGGGGATTATCATGCAATATGTTACTTTAAATAATGGTTTAGAGATGCCTGTTGAAGGTTATGGTGTGTTTCAAATCAAACCAGAGGATACAAAGCAGTGTGTCTTAGATGCACTAGAAGTGGGTTACCGTCATATCGATACGGCAGCGACTTATGGAAATGAAAGAGGCGTTGGGGAAGCGATTAAAGCATCTGGAATTGACCGTAAAGATTTATTTATTACGAGTAAACTTTGGGTAGAGGATCAAGGATATGAAAGTACAAAAGTTGCTTTTGAAAAAAGTTTGGAGAGACTACAAACAGATTACTTAGATCTTTATCTGATTCATCAACCATTTGGTGATTACTACGGTTCTTGGAGAGCAATGGAAGAGTTATACAAAGAAGGTAAAATCAAAGCGATTGGTGTGTCTAACTTTGATTCAGCACGGTTGGTTGATTTGATTATGAATAATGAAGTAACTCCTCTAATTAACCAAGTTGAATTACATCCTTTCTTACAACAAAAAGATGCTAGAAAAGTTATGGAAGAATATAAGGTTCAAGTTGAATCTTGGGGACCGCTTGCGGAAGCAAAACACGGAATCTTAGAAGAAAAAGGACTTCAAGATATTGCTAGAAAATACGATAAATCTGTCGCTCAAATCATCCTACGATGGCATCTAGATAACAATATAGTCATTATTCCCAAATCGGTTAATAAAGAACGCATGATTGAGAACTTGGATATCCATGACTTTAATTTAGACGCAGCGGACATGAAGGTCATTGAGTCATTTGATGGTAGTCATAAGAGAATTGTTGATCACAATGATTTAAATATAGTCGTTGGAATGAATAATTCAAAAACACCTGAATAAATTTTATAAAACACACAAAACCCGTAGTTTAACTTACTCCTTGTTAAAAGTAAGTTAAACTACGGGTTTTTTTACAACAGATTATTGAGGAAAAATGTCGCAATCCCAAAATATATAAGTAGTGAAAGAATATCATTAATTGTGGTAATCAATGGGCCGGATGCAATGGCAGGATCTGCTTTTAGTTTATAGAGGATAAGTGGAATAATTGTTCCAGCCAATGTCCCTATAATTAAAGTGCAAAGTAGTGAAAAGCTCACGACAAAGCTTAAGGTGATACTACCAATCCAAACATAGGCAATGAGCCAGACTATAATTGCACAGGATACTCCAATAAAGATCCCAACGAATAGTTCTCTTACAAGTAGTTTAGAAGTATTTTTAAAATCTAATTTCTCAGACACTAAACCACGTACAACTACTGCTAATGACTGTGTCCCTGTATTTCCAGTCATACCGGCAATCATTGGCATAAAGAAGGCAAGGGCAACGACCTGTTCTAAAGTTTCTTCAAAACGTGCAATAATTCCACCAGAAACGAGTCCAACAAATAATAGAATCACTAACCAAGGTAGCCTGCGTCCTGCTGCTTTTAAAGGCTGAGTATGAAAATCGATTTCCTTACCCGATGCTGTGATCATACCAATATCTTCATCAGCTTCTTGATGAATAATATCAATAATGTCATCGACGTGTATGACACCTTCTATGTATCCTTCATCGTTCACAACTGGAATTGCCACAAGGTCTTTATCTCTAAATACTTTGGCGGCTTCTTCTTGATCAAGATCTAAAGGAAGGCTGATAATATTCTTTTTCATAATGTCTTTAATCAAGTTGTCATTTGTAGAAAGTAATAATTCTCTAATAGATAAAACACCGCTCAACTTTTCTTCTTCATTTACCATGTAAATATAATGAATATGTTTTTTCCCTTGAACATTATCACGCAAATATTGAACAGCTTCTTCTATATTTGAAGTATCACTGATGGCTACATAATCTGTCGTCATTAAGCTACCTGTTGTCTCATGTCCATACACATTATTTACCATGATAAACACCTCATTTTAAAATTAAATTTTCTTATCATTATTTACATACACACTTATTATACGTACAAAAATATAAACATCAATTGTCTGAAAGTTTGACTAAACTATAACTTTGAAACGAAAAAAGCTTAAATGACCACCAATCTAGGAGTCATTTAAGCTTTTTATCTATATAAATGATATTAAAATTCCACCAACTGCTCCAGACAGAACGATAATCCAAGGAGCGAGTTTTAAGTAATTCAACATAACAAACAAAATTGCTGCTAAAGCGAAGTCCTTAGGTTCATGGATGGCTGAAGTTGCGATTGGTGTATAGAGTGCTGCAAATAAGATTCCAACAACAGCAGCATTAACACCCATAATTGCACGTTTTGCCTTGTCGTGATTACGAATCATATCCCAAAAAGGGAGACACCCTAAAATAAGTAAGAAGGCAGGTAGAAAGATTGCGAGTGTTGCGATTATTCCACCGAACCATCCATTCATGACGGTTCCGAGATAGGCTGCAAAGGTGAATAGGGGTCCTGGTACTGCTTGTGTAGCAGCATAGCCTGCTAAGAACGCTTCTTCACTAATCCAATTTAGAGCGACAAATTCTTGTTCTAGTAGTGGTAGAACAACATGACCGCCACCGAATACAAGTGAACCTGAACGATAAAAACTATCGATAAAAGTAATCCAATAGTTACCAGTGATTTCTCTTAAAATTGGTAACATAATCAAGAGTGCAAAAAATAAGATTAAACAAAAAATTGAAAAGTACTTATTAATAGGAAAACTTGTTTTAACATGTGTTGTATCATCATTTTTAAAAAGAAATAAACCGACTATTGCTGCGATTACAATTACTCCGACCTGACTTAGGACCGATGGAAATACTAGTAATATAATTACTGCAAATAAAGCGATGCATTTTCTATGTATGTCAGGCGTTAAATTTTTAGCCATACCAAGAACTGCATGAAGCACAATGACAACCGCGACAATTTTTAATCCTTGGATCCAACTCGCATCACCAACATTAATAGTAGACATTAAAGACGCGAAAATAATAAGGACAAGAACTGAAGGGAAAGTGAAACCTAAAAAGGAAATCAGTCCACCTAATACTCCGCCGCGCATAACACCGATACCAATTCCGACCTGACTTGAAGCGGGACCAGGTAAAAACTGGGCAAGTGCGACTAAATCAGCATAGGACTTTTCATCGATCCATTTCTTTCTGTCCACATATTCTGCATGAAAATATCCGAGATGTGCTGACGGTCCTCCAAAAGACGTTAAACCTAATCGAGTAGATATTATAAATATTTCAAGTATGTTTTTAAGATAATTCATACTAAACTCCTCATTCACTTGTTATAATGTAGAATAACACGTAGTAGTTAAGAATTTATCTGTCGTAAAGAACCTTTACATTTTGTAATGAAATTGAAATATATAGGTGGAATTTTTATGAAAAAAAGAGAGCTTGCAGCCCTAAATTTTCAAGAACATGAAGGCGCTCTACAATGTACTATCTGTCATTCTGAAATGACGGTGATGGACTCAAAAAGTCTTGTTTGTGAGAAGGGCCATAGTTTTGATTTAGCTAAACAAGGTTATGTTAATATGCTTCAAAAACAAGTATCAACAATGTATGATCATACCTTATTTGATGCAAGAAAACGCATTATCTATGATTATAAATTTTATGATAAAGTTCATCAAAAGATTTCTAAAATTATAGATGAGGCATTACAAGAAGGTGGACTGGTATTCGATGCAGGTTCTGGTGAAGGAACACATTTAAATGCGATCTTTAATCATTTAGATAAAGATAGCATTCATGGAATCGGCTTGGACATATCTAAAGATGGCATAGTAATGGCTGCAAAAAACTACAGTGATCTAAATTGGTTAGTCGGAGATTTAACACAGACTCCATTTAAAGAACATAGTCAAGACATTATCTTGAGCTTTTTATCTCCAGCTAATTACTCTGAATTTAAACGCATTATGAAACCAAATGGTCTCTTGATAAAAATCATTCCTGGTAGTCATTATTTAAAAGAAATTAGAGAACATCTATCAGATGAAGACAAAGAATATGAAAATACAGATACAGTCAACTTAATGAGAAATAAAGTTGATGTTATTAGCGAAGAAAGAGTGACTTATGAAAGAGAAGTCGATGAAGAGGTTTTGAGAGATATACTAACGATGACACCTTTAACTTGGCACATCAGTGAATCACAGATTGAGAGCATACTTAAAAATCATCACGAAATTATTACTGTAGATTTACACATTATTTTAGCGAAATTTTGAAATAATTTTATACAAGTATTGTATTAAGATAGCATTGGCAAGGCTTTTTAACCATATTTGAAATTTCTCGCTAATTATTACAGGAATATTACAAAGAATTTTCTTTCAATTTGACCTTGAAAAACTTCAAGTATTAAAATATAATGAAAATACATTAAGAAATACATAACAGAACGACATATCAAATTATAGCTATACTTCATATTATTAGCTCAATCGTTCTTCGATAGTGCCTTTGGCCTAGATATCATATTATATTATTTATCTGTTGGGAGACTTTAAGTCTCCCTTTTCTTATTTTATAAGTCAGGTGACTGTGATGGACGTAAAAACAATGACAGACTATGCAGAACAATTTTGCTCTAAGAATTTTAATATAAATTTAATGATACCAATCAGAATCTCTAGCCGTATGAAAAATAAGCTAGGGGCATTTGTTGTTAAAACAAAAAATCGAAAAATTATCAGTGAAGAAATTGTCATATCAAAGTCTTTTGTCGACAATAATAGTAAGGCAGTTATTCTTGATGTACTTTATCATGAATGTGTACATTATGCGCTTTATAAGTTAGGACTACCATATAAAGATCAAGACCAGTATTTTAAAGACACACTTAATAAATTAGGTATAGCTAAGAGCCGTTCATACAAATATAAAGGAATCGAACATGTATATTTTTGTCCAACCTGCTCTTATCAATTTACTAAAAGAATGAAGGGCTATGAAAAAAGATATATATGCAGAACTTGTCATTCTAAGTTTAAGTATGCCGGAGAAAGCAGTAAGAAATTGGGAATTGTTTGACAATTGATTATATCCAGTATATGATTAAACACAATTAAATAACTATTATCAAGAGAGATGGAGGGACAGGCCCTGTGAAATCTCAGCAACAGGCTTTTAAAAGTACTGTGCTAAATCCTGCAGGCATCGGCTTGACAGATAATCACTTATTGCCATTTGTCTATTTGATGAATGGTTTTTTTAATTTCAGGAGGTATGACATGAGTATCCATTTAAACAAAGTATCAAAAACGTATCATTTGAAAGGTCGGACAGTTGAGGCCTTAAAAGAAACATCACTCGATATTGAAGATGGTGAAATATTCGGCTTAATTGGCTATTCTGGCGCCGGTAAATCCACACTTTTAAGATTAATTAATCTCTTAGAAGAACCATCTACAGGGACAGTGATGGTTAATGGTGAAAACCTAACTCAACTCTCAAAAAATGAACTTAGAGTAAAAAGACAAAAGATAGGCATGATCTTTCAGCAGTTTAATCTTATCGAGTCAAAGACTGTTTACGACAACATTGAGTTTGTTTTAAAAGCATCAAAGTACGATAAAAAACAAGTACCAAAGCGTATCAAAGAACTACTGGATCTTGTGGGATTGAGTGATAAATCTGAGATTTTAGCTTCTAATTTAAGTGGTGGACAAAAGCAAAGAGTTGGTATTGCTCGGGCACTTGCTAATGATCCTGATGTCTTACTTTGTGATGAAGCAACAAGTGCATTAGATCCAGATACGACAAAAAGTATTTTAAAACTATTAAACAATATAAATAAGACACTCGGAATTACCATTGTCATCATCACTCATGAAATGGAAGTGATTAAAGAAATTGCAGACCGCGTGGGTGTCATGTCAGCAGGAGAAATTATTGAAATAGGGCCGACCTATGATGTCTTTAGTCATCCAAAAAAAGAAATTACTAAAGACTTTGTCCAAGAAATATATAACTTTGAGATTCCTAAGCAAATAGAGGAAAACAAAGAAAACCAAGTGATTACCATTCAATTCTTAAGTGAAAATGCAGAAGAAAATTATTTAAACAAGCTATATAGAGAATTTAATTTAAATATTAGTATTTTGAATGGTCGTATTGAGTATATTAAAGATCAACCGCTCGGTTTTCTCATGTTTCAGGTCAGTGGGGAAAACTCGGAAATAGAAAGACTTAAAAACCATATTGATCAATCAAATGGGATAGAAAGGGTGGCTTATATTGGATAGTTTAAGTCAATTATGGCCGATTTTATTTAAAGCTTTATTAGAAACGACACAGATGGTATCAATAGCTATATTTTTTGCAGTACTTTTAGGTTTGCCACTCGGTGTACTTTTATACATCACTCAGCATCCCTTACTCTTTAGGATAAAACCCTTAAACGCGGCTTTAGGTTGGTTAGTGAATATTATTCGGTCCTTCCCGTTCATTATTCTAATCGTTGCGATTATGCCTTTTGCGACTTGGTTAGTCAATGCTTCTCATGGTCCAGTGTTTGCGAGTGTTGCCTTATCAATTGCTGCCATTCCATTATTTGCTAGATTAGTAGAATCAAGCTTCAATGGAGTCAAAGACGGTGTGATTGAAGCGAGCATTGCTGGTGGTGCGCCAATACTTTTAATTGTTACTGATGTCTTGTTACCAGAAGCTAAAAAGAGTATCGCTCAGGCTATTACTTTAACGATTATTTCAATCATTGCCTTTTCTGCTACTGCAGGTGTTGTTGGTGGTGGAGGAATCGGTGACTTAGCGATTCGCTACGGTTATTACCGATATGACACTTTAACTATGATTGTTACAGTGATTGTCTTAATTATCATCGTACAAATCGTGCAATGGATTGGTGACTTCATCGCAAATAGAGCGGAGGGTAAATAATGAGAGGAATTATTACATTTTTATTAGGTACACTTGTAGTTATAATTGCCACGACTTTTTTACTTCATGAGGACGAAGGTGAACTCATCACAATCGGAGCATCAAGTGGACCATTTGCTGACATGGCAAGTTTCGCTTTAAAACCAGTGTTAGAAGAACAAGGTTATACTGTTGAAATTGTTGAATACAGTGACTATATACAACCGAACAATGCCTTGGCTAACGGAGATTTAGATGCCAACCTCTTCCAAAATGTTTTGTTCATGGATGGTTATAATGAAGAAAATGGCACAGATTTAAAAAATATTGTTCAAGTTCCTACTGCACCAATGGGTTTATATAGCAGTGAATTTTCTAGTCTAGAAGACATCACTTCAGGTAGCGAAGTTGCCTTACCACTAGATCCAGTCAATTCTTCAAGAGGCTTTTTAACACTAGAAGATGCTGGCCTTATTACTATTAGTGAAGATGCAGATCCTTTTGCGATTGAAGAGAGTGATATTACAAATAATAAGAAAAACCTTGAATTTATTTTTCAAGACGCAGGACAGCTACCAAGAAGTGTTGATCAAATCGGTTTATCTCTCGTTCCAGGTAACTTTGCCTTAGCAAGTGATATGAAATTAGAAGATGCGCTTGTCTTAGAAAAAATGAATGAATACTTTAGAAATCAAATCGTTATCAACGGAGAAGATGCCGGTAGTAAACTAGAGGAAGACTTAATTAATGCGGTACAGTCAGAAGAATTTAATGAAGTAATTGATCAAGATTTTAAAGGTTTCGACAAACCAGAGGAGGAATAATTATGGCGAGTGATTTAGTAAACTCCCTCAGCCCATCCTATTTTTCAAGTATGATGAATAAAACCATAGAGACAGGGGATAAACCACTATTAAATTTAGCTGTGGGGATACCTGATGGTAAAACACCAAAAGTCATTACTGATCGAGTTAAATCAGCAATTGACCAAGAAGAAAACCAAAAGTATGGACCGTTTAGAGGTAAAACAGAATTAAAAGACAGTATCAAACGCTTTTATAAAAGGACTTATGGTGTTGATTTACAAGAAGAGAATGTTGCCATTCTTTTTGGTACAAAAAATGGTCTAGTGAATTTTCCATTGGCTCACTATAACCCTGGAGTGGGTATTATGCTACCTAATCCAGGTTATGCCGATTATATAACAGCAGTAGAACTGGTAAAGGGTAAAGCCATTGACATGCCTTTACTTAAAGAAAATAATTATTTACCGGACTTTGATGCTTTGACTGAAGAATTAAAAGAGACAGATTTAATTTATCTGAATTACCCATCAAACCCTCTTGGTGCTGTTGCTAACAAAACGTTCTTTGATGACACGATTGAACGCTTTAAAGATAGTCACATTAAAATCTTGCATGACTTTGCTTATGCGGCTTTCGGTTTTAATGAGGACCATCCAAGCATTTTAGCGAGTGATCCAGATTTTAAAACAGCAATTGAGATTTATTCCTTATCGAAAGGCTTTAATATGTCGGGTTATAGAATTGGTTTTGCGGTAGGTAATGCGGACATGATTGAGAGTATTAATCGCTTTCAAGATCACACAAATGCCGGTGTATTTGGTGTGACACAAGAAGCGGCAATCGCAGCATTAGACCATGCTGATGAACTCATACCTAAGCAAAACGAAATATTCAAAAGACGTAAAGAATATATCAACGAAGCACTAATTAATTTAGGAATACCAATCCAACCGATTGAAGGTGGTATTTTTGGTTGGATAAAAGTGCCTGATACTTTTAATGGTGAAAGTTTTGTTGACTATCTGTTAAAAGAGCAGTCAATTTTAACAACGCCAGGTATTCCTTTTGGTGATCGAGGAGAGAATTATATTAGATTCTCACTTGCAGTGGATGAAGAGATTTTGTCAACTTTCGTAGAGCGAATGAAAGAGATTAAAAATCTGTGGGAGAATAGTGCTAGTCTTTAAATAAGTGTGTTATTATTTACTTCAGATATATTTAATTGGAGGCAGACTAGAGTGACAAAGTTTTTTAATAGAAACCGCATGCTCATCATACTGTTTGGCATCATTATTTTGATTGCTTTGATCGGTTTGTCATTAACGGAGAGAAACCATACAACAAAGGCTGAACAATTCACAGGAGATGTGGTCGCAACCACTCAAGAAACTGTTAATGCACCATTCGGTTTTATCGGTAATATTTTTTCAGATTTTTTTAGCATGTTTGGTGCGGTTGACGAAAATAAGAAATTAAAAGAACAGCTAGATATGCTACCTCAACTACAAGCAGATAATGAACGTCTTGAAGAAGAGAATGCTAAGTTACAAGAAGCTTTAGATGTAAGTTCAAAAATGGATTATGAGACAATCAACGCGAGTGTGATCTCAAGAGCACCAGACCAATGGCTTGAATCTTTTACCATCGATAAGGGTGAAAAAGATGGTCTTAAAGAAGGTATGGCAGTATCGACTTCAAATGGTTTAATTGGCATCGTCAGTCGAGTCAATGGAGGATCATCATTTGTTGAGCTCATTTCATCGAATGCTTCACAAAATAATCTATCTGTTGAATTAAAGCACGGTGATGAAAAAGTATATGGCAATGTGAGAACTTTTGATACAGAGAAAAATGTTCTCGTCGTTGAAAATATTAAAAATCAAGTGACCTTAGAAAAAGGTGACGAAGTGTTCACTTCTGGCTTAACTGGTTCTTTCCCTGAGGGAATTGTAATCGGTAAAGTAGTCGAAGTTGAAAACGATGAATATGGTTTAAGTCAAAACGCCTATGTTCAGATGAATAGTGATTTAAACGATGTCGATACGGTCTTTGTCTTGAAACGTGATCCAGAGTCGTTGGAGGATTAGCTTATGCAGATGATTGTAATATTTATTATCGGTATCCTGTTAATGTGTGCGGATATGTCATTTACTGGCTTTTCCCCGATGACACTCTTTAATGTTGAAGTTTATTTCGTACCTAAGTTTCTCTTTATGTATATCTTACTCTTGACCATTTATGTAGGACCTAAAATTAGTATGTTTTTCGCTCTATTGTTTGGCATTATGTTAGACATTTACATAGGAACAATTTACGGTATATATTCTTTTGGTTTTATCGCCTTCGTTATCTTTATGCAAACCGCTTTTAGAGTCTTTTATAGGGATTTTGTTGCGATGGCATTTGTCGTCCTATTAAACAGTATGTTTTTTGATCTTTATCAGTATGCAATATATAGGATATTAGACTTTATTTCTATGCCACTTTTTGATTATTTTGCACTTAGAGCTGTGCCGAGTGTTCTAGTCAATGCCTTTGTGTTTACAATTATATATATACTTGCAATCCAAACTTCAAAAGTGAGAAAAGAATTCAGGAGAAGTAATTGACAGTAACATATTATATTTGTATAATACAGTAGTTGATGAAAAGTAAACATCAACCGCACATATATAGGTTTAAGTGGGGAACCCACCTATAGTGGCGTGTCTTAAATAATAGGAGGTGTAAGTATGTTTGCAATCATCGAAACAGGTGGAAAACAAGTAAAAGTTGAAGAAGGACAATCAATCTTCGTTGAAAAACTTAACGTTGAAGAAGGTGCTTCATTTACTTTTGACAAAGTACTTTTTGTTGGAGGAGACAGCGTTAAAGTTGGCGTTCCAACAATTGAAGGTGCAACAGTAGAAGCTACTGTTGAAAAACACGGACGTGGTAAGAAAATCAACGTGATTAAATTTAAACGTAGAAAAAATTACAGCCGTAAACAAGGTCACCGTCAACCGTACACGAAATTAACAATTGGCAAAATCAACGCGTAATGATTAGAGTAATCATCACACAAAACAGTCAAGGTAAAATGACAGAATTTGAAATGTCTGGCCATGCAGACTTTGATGTCCATGGTAAAGATTTAGTCTGTGCAGGTGCTTCGGCAGTTGTATTTGGCAGTGTAAATTCACTTTTTAGCTTAACTGATAGTGAACCTGACGTCGACATGGCGGATGACGGTGGATATTTAAGTGTTAAACTTATTAATCCGGATGACGACAAAGTCCAATTGATTTTGGATACTATGATTATTTCATTGAAAACGATTGAATCAGAATATAGTGATTTTATAAAACTTGAATACAAGTGAGGTGTATAGACATGCTTAAATTAGACTTACAGTTCTTTGCATCGAAAAAAGGGGTAGGTTCGACTAGAAACGGTCGTGACTCAGAATCTAAACGCCTTGGTGTTAAAAGACAAGACGGTCAATTCGTAACTGGAGGATCTATCATCTTCCGTCAACGTGGTACTAAAATTCACCCAGGTGAAAACGTAGGACGCGGTGGAGATGACACACTATTTGCTAAAATCGATGGTGTGGTAAAATTCGAACGTTTCGGACGCGACAAAAAACGTGTTTCTGTTTATCAGGAAGCAAAATAAGACATGGTGGCATCAGCTTCTGCTGATGCCTTTTTTTATGAATGTTATAATAAATAATGATTGATACTCGGAGGTGAGTGTATGTTTATAGATTACGTAGCTGTCTATTTAAAGGCAGGTAATGGTGGTAATGGTTTAGTCGCTTACAGGAGAGAAAAGTATGTCCCTATGGGCGGACCATCTGGCGGTGACGGTGGTAATGGTGCTGATATAATTATGGAAGTCGATGAAGGCTTAAGAACGCTGATGGACTTTCGCTTCCAAAGACACTTTAAAGCAAGCCATGGCGAAAATGGTATGAATTCTAATATGCACGGTAAAAACAGTGCGCCACTCGTGTTAAAAGTGCCACCAGGTACCATTGTTAAAAACAAGGAAAGTGGCGAAACACTTGCTGACTTAGTCGAGCACGGTCAACAAGCTGTGATTGCAAAAGGGGGTCGTGGTGGTAGAGGAAACTCTCGATTTGCGACCAGTCGTAATCCAGCACCTGACTTTGCAGAGAACGGGGAACCAGGTGAAGAGTTAGAGATTACACTAGAGTTAAAAATGATGGCTGATGTCGGTATTGTTGGTTTTCCGAGTGTCGGAAAATCTACGCTTTTAGGTACTGTTTCAAAAGCTAAGCCTAAGACTGGCGACTATCACTTTACGACTTTACAACCAAACTTAGGCGTAGTGTCATCTAAAGACGGACGCACATTTGTCATGGCAGATATGCCTGGTTTAATTGAAGGTGCTTCTGAAGGAACTGGCTTAGGTCTTCAATTTTTAAGACATATAGAAAGAACAAAAGTACTAGTGCACGTCGTAGATATTTCTGAAACAGATGGCCGCGACGCTGTAGAGGATTATTTAACTATCCGTCGTGAAATGGGCTTGTATAACGAAGAGCTCTTAAATTTACCTGAGGTTATTGCTTTAAATAAAGTTGAACTCATCGATCATGACCCTGAAATAATTAAACACTTTACTGATGGAATTGATTCAAGCAGTGATATCGTTGAAATATCAGCTGCAACAGGGGAAAACCTTGATGAATTGCTATACAAAGTTGCAGACTTATTAGAAGTGCAACCAGTTGTTAAAGAAGAAATTGAAACGGAAAGCCGCGTAATTTACAGACATGAAAAAGATCCAGATCACTTTGTAATTACACGTGATGATGATGGGGCTTATGTCCTATCTGGTCAATCGATTGAACGCTTGTTTATGATGACAGACTTTAACCGTGAAGCAGCTGTTCGTAGATTCGCTAGACAAATGCGTACTATGGGTATTGATGATGCTTTACGTGAGCGTGGAATTAAGGCTGGAGATATTGTACGTATTTTAGGCGGAGAGTTTGAATTTGTAGAATAGGTGAAATCAATGTACCAATATATAAAAGGTAAGCTGACAGAGGTAAGTCCTTCAGGTATTACAGTTGAAGCGAACGGAGTTGGTTACTTTATCATTGTAGCCAATCCTTTTCGCTTGGAAAGTAAGATCAGTATAGAAGTGCTTATTTATACTGAACTTATTGTTAGGGAAGATTCACACACCTTATATGGATTTATGAGTGCTGAAGAAAAAGATATGTTTAATTCACTACTTAAAGTGACAGGTATTGGTCCTAAATCGAGTCTTGCAATTTTGGCATCGGCAAGCCCTAGTCAAATTGTACAAGCGATTGAAAGAGAAGATAGTGCCTTTATGCAAAAGTTCCCAGGTATTGGTAAGAAGACTGCGAGTCAAATTATCTTAGACCTAAAAGGCAAGCTTAAAGTTGACCTTGAAACGATAGAAACAAGTTATGCTAATGACTATATAGACGAGGCCCTCTTGGCACTTGAGGCGCTTGGATATTCTAAGAGAGAACTAGCACGTATAGAGAAAAAACTTTCTGCAGAAAGTTTCCAATCAGTTGATGAAGCAGTCAAGACTGGCTTAAAATTATTATTAAACTAAGAAGAGGAGTGATAAAATGGATGACCGTATTCTTGATGAACATGAGCACGATAATGAAGAATATTTAGAACTATCACTCCGACCAGTCAGACTGTCTCAGTATATTGGACAAGATGCAATCAAAGAAAACTTAAATATATTCATTAAAGCTGCTAAGATGCGAGAAGAAGCACTGGATCATGTTATTTTGCATGGACCACCGGGACTTGGTAAGACTACTTTAGCAAATATTATTGCTAATGAAATGGAAGTTAATATTAAAACAACCTCAGGTCCAGCTATTGAAAGACCTGGGGATTTAGCTGCTATTCTTTCTAGCTTAGAAGCAGGAGATGTGCTCTTTATCGATGAAATTCATAGACTGCCTAGAGTGGTTGAAGAAATACTGTACTCTGCTATGGAAGACTTTTTCATTGATGTTGTCATCGGTCAAGGTGATGAAGTAAGAAGTATACGGATTGATTTACCACCATTTACGCTTGTAGGTGCGACAACTCGCTTTGGTAGTTTATCTGCACCTTTAAGAGACCGTTTTGGAGTTCAACTTAGACTTCAGTATTATGATATGGAAAGTCTGCAGTACATCATTGAAAGAACTGCAGATATTTTTGAAGTGAGTCTCAATGAAGACAGTATGTTGGAACTCGCTAGACGTTCTAGAGGTACACCGAGAATCGCAAACCGTCTATTAAGACGAGTCAGAGACTTTTCCATGGTTAAAGGTGAAGATGAAATTAGCTTAGAAACTACAAATCATGCGCTAAAAGTACTAGAAGTAGACCCTGAGGGCTTAGAGCCTGTCGACCATAAGATTATGAACACCATAATCGATACTTATGGAGGCGGACCTGTCGGTCTAGAAACAATCGCTGTATCGATAGGTGAAGAAGTTGTGACTTTAAATGACGTGTATGAACCCTACTTAATTCAGCGCGGTTTTTTAGAACGCACACCAAGAGGACGTAAAGCAACTGCTAAGTCCTTTGAATATTTTAAAAAAGAGAACATGGATTGAGGCGGACATACATGAAGTTAGATGAATTTGATTTTAATTTACCTGAGAATTTAATTGCACAAACTCCTTTAAAAAATAGAACAGAATCTAGACTATTAGCTGTTAATAAAAATACAGGTGACTTAGAGGATAAACATTTTTATAACATTGGAGATTATATTAAGCCTGGTGATGCTTTAGTATTAAATGATACTAAAGTGTTACCGGCGCGTTTGTTTGGCATCAAAAAAGACACGGGTGCTAAAATTGAAATGCTCCTCTTAAAACCAATAGAAGAAGGCTATGAAGTACTCCTAAAACCAAGTAAAAAAGTTCAACTTGGCACTGAAGTAATTTTTGGTGAAGGAAAACTGATTGCTGAATGTATAGGCAAGTTTGATGAAGGTATACACCATATGAAGCTGATTTATGATGGTATATTAGAACATGTTTTAGATGAGCTTGGAGAAATGCCCTTACCACCCTATATTAAAGAAAAGTTAGAGGACCAAGATCGTTATCAGACGGTCTTCGCTCGTGAAACAGGATCAGCAGCTGCACCGACAGCAGGACTTCATTTTACTAAAGAACTCTTAGCTGACTTAAAAGCTAAAGGTGTTCACATTGTCTACATCACATTACATGTGGGCTTAGGCACCTTTAGACCTGTCTCTGTAGATACCATTGAAGAACACGAGATGCATAGTGAATTTTATACGATGACTCGTGAGGCTGCAGAGACCTTAAATTCAGTTAAGGAGGCTGGCGGTAATATTGTATCCGTTGGGACGACTTCAACACGTACTTTAGAAACGATTATGCATGATCACGGGACTTTTAAAGAAACTTCAGGCTTTACTGATATTTTTATATATCCCGGTTTTACCTATAAGGCGGTTGATGTTTTAATTACTAATTTCCATCTACCAAAATCGTCTTTAGTCATGTTAGTTTCAGCTTTTAGTTCTAGAGAACATATTTTGAATGCATATTCACATGCGGTAGATAAGGAATATCGTTTCTTTTCTTTCGGAGATGCGATGATTTTATATTAAAGAGGTGACACAATGTCGATTTATTATGAACATATAAAAACAGATAAACACACAGGCGCTCGTATTGGTAAACTTCACACACCGCACGGTGTGATCGATACGCCTATTTTTATGCCAGTCGGTACACTAGCTACGGTAAAAACCATGTCACCTGAAGAGTTAGCAGACATCGGATCACAAATTATTCTTTCAAATACTTATCACCTTTGGTTAAGACCAGGTAATGATATTATTAAAGAAGCTGGTGGCTTGCATAAATTCATGAACTGGGACAAGCCAATATTGACAGATTCTGGCGGTTTCCAAGTCTTTTCACTCAGTCACCGACGTACGATTACAGAAGAAGGTGTCCATTTTAGAAGCCATCTTGATGGCTCTAAACTATTTTTAGGACCAGAAGGTGCTATGGATATCCAACATGATTTAGGGTCAGATATTATGATGAGCTTTGATGAGTGTGCGCCAATTCCAGCGGACTATGACTATGTTAAACAGTCTTTGGAACGTACTAGTCGTTGGGCTGAGCGTGGACTCAACCACCATCTTAAAAAAGGACACGATAAACACCAAGCACTCTTTGGTATCGTCCAAGGTGGAGAGTATGCAGACTTACGTAAACAATCCGCTAAGGAACTCGTCGCTATGGATTTTCCAGGTTATTCAATTGGTGGTTTATCAGTTGGAGAACCTAAGCCAACAATGTATAGAGTGCTTGATGAAACAGTGCCGTATTTACCTGAAAACAAACCGCGCTATCTCATGGGTGTTGGCTCACCAGATGCTTTAATTGAAGGTGTCATTCGTGGCATTGATATGTTTGATTGTGTATTACCGACACGTATTGCAAGAAATGGTACTACGATGACTTCTGTTGGTAGAGTAGTCGTTAAAAACAAGGCTTATGAAAGAGATTTCACACCACTTGATCCTAACTGTGATTGTCATACTTGTAAGAATTATACGAGAGCATATTTAAGACATTTATTTAAGGCAGATGAAATTTTAGGATTAAGGCTTACCACTTATCATAATCTATATTTTCTGTTAAACTTGATGAAAGATATTCGGACTGCAATTTTAAATGACAATCTATTAGAGTTTAAAGAAGCATTTTTCGAATCTTATGGATTAAATAAAGAAAATCCAAAAAATTTCTAAGCAGGAGGAAACCATTCAATGGAAATGTTAGTAACATTAGCGCCGATTATTGTATTAGTACTTGTAATGTACTTCTTAATGATTCGTCCAGCGCAAAAACGTCAAAAACAAGTACAAGAAATGCAAGCAGGACTACAAAAAGGTGATGATATCATCACAATTGGCGGTATGCATGGAACTGTTGAATCATTTGACCAAAAACACATGTACATACGTGCAGATGAATCAGCAGTGATTAAATTTGACCGTGTCGCTCTAAAAGAAGTTGTAAAATAAGTTAACTTTATCGAGCGACTTAATTTGAACTATTAAAATAAGACTTGAATGGCTTGGTTATCTTGTTAAGATACCAAGTCTTTTTTATTGGTAGAAAGACGTTTATCTTAGTCAGTTTTCTGATTGGATTTTCTATTTATATTTAAGTTTAATAGCGTTATAATGAAGGCATTGTTTAAAACTAGAGGTGTATAAGTGAAAAAGAAATCAAATAAGATACTCATTGCAATTATGATTGTTGTCGTATTATTTACAACGATCGGGCTTACGTTAAAAGATGTCTTAAAAGACGTTAATCTTGGTTTAGATTTACAAGGTGGTTTTGAAGTTCTATACCAAGTTGATCCTCTCGATGAAGGCGATGTGATTGACGAAAAGGCAGTGACCTCAACAGCGTCCACATTAGAGTCTAGGGTCAACGTCCTTGGAGTATCTGAACCGACAATTCAAATTGAAGATAACAATCGTATAAGAATTCAACTTGCTGGAGTTGAAGATCAACAAGAAGCACGTGAGCTCTTAAGCACACAAGCAGAATTAACCATCAGAGATATCGATGATAATGTACTGTTATCCGGTAAGGATTTAGTACAAGGTGGAGCGACACAAGGCTTTGATGAATTGAATAATGCGATGGTCTCACTTGAATTAAGAGATAGTAATAAGTTTAAAGAAGTAACAGAAGAAATTTCATCTCGTGGACCTGGAGAAAACTTGATGGTGATCTGGATGGACTTCGTTGAAGGTGAAGATTCCTTTAAAGAAGAAGTACAAAAAGAAAATCCAAAATTCATTTCAGCACCGACAGTATCAGAACCGATTAATTCATCTGATGTAATGATTTCAGGCGGTTTTGATGGTCAAGAGGGCGTAGAGCGTGCTCAAAATATAGCAGCACTTTTAAACTCAGGTTCTCTACCTGTAAAATTAACTGAAGTTTACTCAACATCAGTTGGTGCACAATTTGGTGAACAAGCTCTAGATGAAACAGTAACGGCTGGCCTAATTGGTGTGGCACTGGTTTTACTCTTCATGATTTTCTTTTATCGACTACCAGGTATTGTTGCTGCGCTAACTTTAGTTATTTATATTTACTTAACTATCTTAGGCTTTAACGCCATTAGTGGTGTTTTAACTTTACCAGGAATCGCAGCGATTATACTCGGAGTGGGTATGGCTGTTGATGCCAATATCATTCTTTATGAAAGACTAAAAGATGAACTTAGAATTGGTCGTAGTCTCAAACAAGCTTATAAAAAAGCAGCATCTTCATCACTATGGACAATCGTCGATGCTAACTTAACAACTTTAATTGCTGCAATTGTCCTATTTATCTTTGGGACATCAAGCGTAAAAGGGTTTGCAACAATGTTGCTGTTATCAATCTTAATGAGCTTTGTGACAGCAGTCTTCTTAACTAGAGTCTTGATGAACTTAATCGTTAACTCAAACTACTTTAATAAGAAAATTTCTTGGTTTGGTGTTAAGGATAAAGATAGACATAGCTTATCAGAAGGCAAAGACGTTCAAGATTTGATATCAATCTGGGATCGATTTGACTTTGTTAAGCATTCAAATAAATTTTTCGCCTTTTCTTCACTTATGATAATCGTTGGGATTGTAATACTGTTTATCTTCAAACTCAATCTCGGTATTGATTTTACAAGTGGAACTAGAGCGGATATCGTGACTGAAGGTATAGCGACTGAAGACGAAGTTAGTCGAGAACTAGAAAATCTTGATATGACACCGGAAGCACTGACTGAATCGGGTGACGATACTTATGTAGCGCGTTATTCTACAGACTTAAGTCAAGAACAAGTGACAGAAATGCAAAATCACTTTAATGATGTGTACGGACATGAACCGATGATTTCCACAGTCAGTCCAACAATTGGACAAGAATTGATTCAAAATGCAGCCTTAGCGCTAATTATTGCATCTATTGGAATTATTATTTATGTGTCCATACGATTTGAGTGGCGTATGGCTGTTCCGGCAGTACTGGCCTTAATTCATGATGTGTTTATCATCATTGCTGTCTTCTCTATTTTAAGATTAGAAGTCGATGTGACGATTATTGCTGCTGTCTTGACCATAGTTGGTTATAGTATCAATGATACGATTGTGACACTCGATAGAATCCGTGAAAACAACCGTAAGATTAAGGTCTATACAAGTGAAGAAGAAATTAATTCTATTATTAACCGTTCCTTAAGACAGACAACAACACGTTCGATCAATACTGTGTTAACTGTAATTATCGTTGTTTTATTCTTAGTCTTCTTCGGAGCAGGTTCTATCTTTAACTTCTCACTTGCACTCTTGATTGGTTTAATTTCGGGTGTATATTCATCCTTCTTTATTGCAATTCAATTATGGGGTGTCTTAAAACGTAGACAGTTAAGAAAAAATGGTGGAAGATTAGTTGTTTATAAGGAAAAATCTAAAAATGATGATAAGGTAGTAGTATAATATAATTAAATTCAAACGTCCGGGTATCCCGGGCGTTTTTTAAAAGGTGATATAATGTTTTCTTCAAAATACACTTGGCAAGTCAGACAAAAAACAGGTGCCATCAGTGATGATTTAGTAAAAACATACAAGCTAAGTGATTTAGAAAAGACCTTGCTTGAAAATAGAGGATATTATGATGCAGAAGATATAGATACAATCCTTCAGCCAAATGATTACAACTGGCAGTATATGCCGAATATTAATGAAGCGGTCAGTTTGATTCAATCTCATATGGATAAATCATCGAGAATATTAATTTACGGAGATTATGATGCAGATGGAATTACTTCGACTGCTATGCTTTATGATGCTTTATACACAAACAATGAAAACGTCTCATATTTTATTCCAAATAGATTGGAACAAGGCTATGGACCAAATAGTGACTTCTTTTTGTTTCAGGTTGTCGGTAATGTAGATTTAGTCATTACTGTCGATAATGGTGTGAGTGCGAGTGAAGAAATTAAACTTTTGAGAGACAATGACATCGATGTCGTTATCATTGACCATCATAGTTTTGGTGAGGACTTACCTGATGCTTCAATTGTTCACACCGCTCATCCAGACTCTCACTATCCTTTTAAAGACTTAGCAGCCGCTGGGACGACTTATAAGGTCATTGAGGGATTAGGCTTAGAAAAACCTCAGTATTTAGCTTTCTTAGCAATTGGGACTGTTGCGGATATTGTATCGATGACAGACGAAAATAAATATTTAGTTGAACAAGGTCTTAAGGAGTTAAATGAACATCCACCGCTTGGTCTATCATCGCTTTTAAAAATGAGTAATCACAGTGGGAAAATTGATGAAGAGACGATAGGCTTTACGATCGCTCCTCGCTTAAACGCCACAGGACGCTTAGATGAAGCAAGTCTAGGTGTTGAACTTCTCTTAGCAAGTGATGCTAATGAAGCTTATGAGCTTGCGAGTACGATAGATGCCTTAAATAATGAGAGAAAAGCCTTAGTCGAAGAAATTTATCAAAAAGCAGTTTCCGAGATCGATCCTAACAATGAAATTAATATCGTTATTGGTGATGATTGGCATCATGGTGTTTTAGGTATTGTTGCATCTCGTTTAGTTGATCAGTTTGGTAAACCAACCATCGTATTATCAAATGACTTTGACGTCTATAAAGGTTCAGCACGCTCTATTGAAGGAATCGACCTTTTAAATGAGTTAAGAAAATTCTCGTCTTACTTTGACACTTTAGGTGGCCATTCTCAAGCTCTAGGTTGTGGTGTCTATGAGAGTGCGGTAGACGAGTTTAAAGAAAAAGTGACTGCACATTTTAACGACATGAATCTAAACTTAAAACCACTCAAACATATCGATTATAAGATTACAGGCAATAATATTAGCATCAGCGACTTTGAAAGAATGTCTAGGTTGAAACCTTTTGGTAAGGATTTTGCTGTTCCTGTCTTTATGTTAGCCAATCAAACGGTAAAAAGTATTAGACAAGTCGGTAAGGATTTATCTCACATCAAGATCAATCTACAGGAAACAGATATCGATATTATTGGTTTTAAATTTGGCTTTTTATATAGGGAAGTGCAAATTGGCGATAAAATTAGCTTAATTGGAAGTTTGAACATCAATGAATTTAATCATAAGAGAAGTCTGCAGATGGTCTTAACTGATGCCCGTGTGGATGACCTCCAAATTATCGATATGCGCTCAAAAAATGAGCAGGATTTTTCACAAGTATCAGCTGATGATATCTTTTTAACTTCTGTAGTAGATAATCATCATACAGAAAATTATTTTCTCTATGGAGATTCGTTACCTTTTGCTGTAGATACGTTGATATTAAGGGATATTCCTTACTCCTTAGATGATTTACAAAAAAGCTTATCAGGTCTTCAAGTGTCAAAAATTATCGTCATTTTTAATGACAAAAATGAACTGTTCTTTGACGGTCTACCATCAAAAACTTTAATATCAGAAGCAGATCAACTGTTCCTTGAAGCGGAAGATGGTGCGATTGATCTATCGATTCATGCACCTTATCTTGCAAAAAAATTAGGAACTTCGATGAAAAAGCTTAAAATAATTACTGATATCCTAGAAGATTTATCACGTATTGAACTAAAAGATGGTATAGTATATAAGGATAAAAATACAGAGGCACTCAATCTTAGTTCAAGCATGCATTTAAAGCGTTTGACTGATAAAATTGAAGCTGAGGCAAAATTAAAAATGTCTTCAGGCCCTAATATGAAAGATTATTTACGGACTTTAATCACGACGTAAATGTGGAGGAAATTATGGATTTAAAACAGTATGTATCAGAAGTAGAAGACTGGCCTAAAAAAGGTGTCAGTTTTAAAGACATTACAACTATTATGGACAATGGTCCAGCCTATAAGTATGCGACAGACCAAATTGTTAGCTACGCTGAAAGAAAAGATGTAGATATCGTCGTTGGTCCAGAAGCTCGAGGTTTTATCATCGGATGTCCAGTTGCCTATAGTATGGGGATTGGTTTTGCACCGGTGAGAAAAAAAGGCAAACTACCAAGAGAAGTCCTAGAGTATGAATATGAGCTTGAATACGGCACAAACACTCTAACAATGCATAAGGATGCGATTAAACCAGGACAAAGAGTCCTGATCACAGATGATTTACTAGCAACTGGTGGTACGATACTCGCAACGATTAAACTTGTTGAGGCACTAGGCGGTATCGTTGTGGGAATTGCCTTTTTAATCGAGCTTGAGTATTTAAATGGTAAAGAACTTTTAGAAGGTTACGATTCAATTTCACTTATTAGCTACGAAGATTAAGGAAAAGCCTGTATATTACAGGCTTTTTTCTATACCAATTGTTTTATTAGCGGTATATTTATAGTATTATTATTTTATATTTAAAAGTAGAAAGGCGGTTTGATCATGGATAAGGAATACCCATATTCTGCAGAAGACGTATTTAACATGTGCAGTGAGTATTTGGATGATGAAGATATCGGTCTGATCAAAAAAGCATATGGTCTTGCTAAAGATGCCCATGAGGGACAATTCCGTAAAAATGGTCTGCCGTATATCGCTCATCCGGTTCAAGTCGCTGGTATTTTAACAGAACTTAAACTCGATGCACCGACAATTATTGCTGGTTTTCTTCATGATGTCGTTGAAGACACGACCTATACCTTTGATGATTTAGTCGAAATGTTCAATGAAGAAGTTGCAATCATCGTCGATGGTGTAACAAAATTAGAAAAAGTTAAATATCGGTCTCATCAAGAACAACAAGCTGAGAATCATAGAAAACTTTTTATTGCCATAGCAAGAGATATACGTGTGATTCTAGTTAAATTAGCAGACCGCTTACATAACATGCGTACTTTAAAAGCCATGCCTGAAGAAAAACAAATAAGAATTTCTAAAGAAACTTTAGAGATTTATGCGCCACTTGCACATAGATTAGGTATTTCATCTATCAAGTGGGAACTTGAGGATATTTCATTACGTTACATAGAACCTGGACAATACTTTCGTATCGTCAGTTTGATGAAGAAAAAACGGAGCGAGAGAGAAAAAGTTATCAACGAAGCGATTGAAAAAATTGATTCTGAGCTAACTGATTCTAAGATTAATCATAATTTGTCAGGTCGTCCTAAACATATATACAGTATCTATAAGAAAATGCAAAAACAAGCGAAGAACTTTGAACAAATTTTTGACCTTTTAGCGATCAGAGTGCTCGTTGATGATGTTAAGGATTGCTACGCTGCTTTAGGTATTATTCATACGATATGGCGTCCTATGCCTGGTCGTTTTAAAGATTATATTGCCATGCCAAAACCGAATATGTACCAGTCATTACATACCACAGTTGTTGGTCCGAATGGAGATCCTTTGGAAATTCAAATTCGTACCCATGAAATGCACGAAATCGCTGAGCACGGGGTGGCTGCACACTGGGCCTATAAAGAAGGTGTGGATGCAAGTAAAGTATCATTGGACTCACGTTTAAACTGGTTTAAAGAGATTGTAGGTAATGTATCCGATAATCCTGATGCTGAAGAGTTTATGGCTGCCTTAAAAACTGATCTTCTCAGTGACAAAGTATATGTCTTTACGCCTGACGGAGATGTAATAGAACTACCGAAAGGTGCAATTCCAATAGACTTTGCTTACCAAGTTCACTCAGAAGTCGGCAACAAGATGATTGGTGCTAAGGTCAACGGTAAAATTGTGCCGATCGACCATGAGTTAGAAACTGGAGATATTTTAGAAATTAGAACATCTAATCAGTCGTATGGTCCTTCAATCGACTGGCTGAAGATGGTTAAAACCTCATCAGCAAGAAATAAAATCCGTTCTTACTTTAAAAAACAGGATAAGGAAGTCAACATAGAAAAAGGAAGACTCGCTGTTGAAACGGAGATTAAAGACCGTGATTATAATCCAGATGAAGTCTTAAAAGAAGAAAATGTCTCCAATGTCTTAGATAGATACAACTTAAAAGATGCAGATGATCTTTATGCCATGATTGGTTTTGGTGGTGTCACTGCGAATCAAGTGACCAATCGTTTGTTAGAGAAAATCAAAGCTAAAGAAGCGGCAAACCAAACGAATCACGTGTCAGAAATTGATCGAAGACGTGATTATAAGAACATTACAACTGAATCTGGAGTTTACGTTGAAGGTATGGACAATATGCTGATTAACTTATCAAAATGTTGTAACCCAATTCCAGGTGATGATATTATCGGTTATATTACAAAAGGTCATGGTGTAAAAGTTCATGTCGCGACGTGTCCGAATATTATCAATGAAACAGAACGACTGATCGATGTTGAATGGGTTGGTAATAAATCACAAGATAAACGCTATCAAGTTGATTTAGAAATCACTGGTTATGATAGAAATGGTTTAGTAAATGAAATCTTAAATTTGGTTTCGAGTCTAAAAGTACCAATCACTCGCGTCAATGGACTAGCTGATGAAATTAAACAAGCTAGAGTGAGTCTGTCCATTATGGTACCGAACAAACATGAACTACACAGGGTCGTTGATAGAATTAGACAATTACAAGATATATACAGCGTAGAACGCGTATTTAAGTGAGGGATGAAAAATGAAGGTTGTCCTACAAAAGGTATCACATGCACTTGTTGCAAATAATGAGATGTTCAATGAGATCAATGATGGTTTTTGCCTCTTGGTTGGTGTGAGTAAAACATCCACTATAGAAGATGCACGCGTCTTGGCAAAGAAAATTGCAGCTGCACGCGTATTTGAAGATGAAGATGGTAAGATAAATTTATCGATTAAAGAAGTTGGGGGAGACATCTTAAGTATTTCTCAATTTACACTTTATGCCTCTGTTAAGAAGGGGAATCGACCGAGTTTTACTGAGGCAGCTAATGGTGAAGCGGCTAAAAAACTCTACCAAGCTTTTAATGAAGCTTTAACTGAAGAAGGAATAGTAGTCAAAGAAGGATTCTTTGGCGAACACATGGATGTACGACTAGTAAACGATGGGCCGATTACAATTATCTATGAAGCGAAAGATGGAAAAATAGTTTGATGGAATCTCTAAAAGCCATTCTAAAAAGTATGTTGTCGAGTATTTATAATTTCTTAAAATATAAAAAACACTTGTATTTTAAACCCTTGTTTATTCTAGTCATTGCCCTTGTCATTGTTTTAGTATCTGTCTATATTTATAAAAATCTTCTGCATGAACCAGAAGAAGTAATTACTATGGATTTCTCAGAGGAAGAAGCACCAGTCTCTTATGACTTATCTGGTGTCACTGTAGCACTTGATCCCGGTCATGGTGGAGAAGATCCTGGTGCACCGTCTAATTTTGGAAAAAATGAAGCAACTGTGGTTTTATCAATTGCTGAGAAGCTACAAGCGGCCTTAGAAGATGCCGGTGCAGAAGTGGTAATGACAAGAAACGGTGATGAAACAAAAAGTTTAGATGACAGGAAAGTCGATGCAGACTTATTTATCAGCTTACACAGTGATGCTTTTGATGATCCGAATATTTCTGGCTTTACGACTTTTTATACTTATCCTAATCAGGAAGATTTTGGTCAACACTTAAATCAAGCTATGGATAAGCACTCTTATCTCTATAATAGGGGTAATCAAACTATGAATTATCAAGTGACATGGCAACTCGATTATCCAGGTGTCTTGATTGAATTAGGCTATTTGTCTAATGAGTTTGATGACTATATTTTAAATGATGAAGTATACCAAGAAAAAATGGCTGCTGCGATTATAGAAGGTATTGATTCTTACGTACACCGTTAGCTTGACAAAGTTTAAATATCTGACTATTATTATAAATATATATTTTATTAGAAATTTAAATGGGTAAAGAGACTATTTTATAAGAAGCTCTAGAGAAATTCACCTTGGCTGGAAGTGAATGCTTAAAAAAATAGTTGCCGACACTTTACTCTGACATATAACTTTAAATATTTTAATAAGAGTGCATTAGCACTGAATTAGGGTGGCACCACGACCATTTCGTCCCTTATACCAATTGAGGTATAAGGTTTTTTTATTTTTAAAATGATATAGGAGTGAGTATATGTTACAAGTACCTAGAGGGACACAAGACATTTTACCTGAAGAGTCTTACAAGTGGCAGTTTATCGAACAGCGTTTATACGACATAGTTAAAGCATACAATTACCAAGAGATTAGAACACCTGTCTTTGAAGCAACGGAATTATTTGTTAGAGGTGTCGGTGGTTCTACAGACATAGTCAATAAAGAAATGTATACCTTTAAAGACAAAGGAGATCGTAGTTTAACTCTAAGACCAGAAGGTACAGCTTCAGTTGCGAGATCTTATATCGAAAATAAGATGCAACATAATGTCGAACAACCGATAAAATTATTCTATATTGCACCGATGTTTCGTTATGAAAGAAAACAAAAAGGACGTTACCGTCAATTTGTTCAGTTTGGTGTAGAAGCAATTGGAGTAGAGGATCCGCTAATCGATGTAGAAGTCATCAGCATGTTGATGAATATTTATAAGTCATTTGGACTTAAGAGTTTAAACTTAAAAATTAACTCCATCGGTGATATGGAATCAAGAAGTAAATATAACGAAGCTTTAGTGGAACATTTCTCACCTAGAATTGGAGAATTTTGTGAGGATTGTCAAAGTCGCATTCACACTAACCCAATGAGAATATTGGACTGTAAAAAAGATAGAGATCATGAATTAGTGAAAACTGCACCACGCATGTATGACTATTTGAATGATGAATCTAAAGCTTATTTTGAAGCAGTTAAAAGTAAGCTAGAAGATTTAAATATTGAGTTTGAAGTGGATTATAACTTAGTACGTGGACTCGATTATTATACTCACACGGCCTTTGAATTAATGAGTAATGCTGAAGGTTTCGGTGCGATTACTACTTTATGTGGTGGTGGAAGATACAACGGCTTATTAGAAATGCTAGATGGACCAAGTGAAACTGGTATTGGTTTTGCTTTAAGTATCGAACGATTACTCTTAGCTTTAGAAGCTGAAGGTATTGAAATTCCAAACGATAAAGGGCTCGATCTGTATATTTGTACAATGAATGATCAAGCACGAAGTGTCGCAGCAAGTCTCTTACACAAACTACGTGAGCGTTATATTAGTGCGGATATGGATTATGAAAATCGTAAACTGAAAGCTCAGATGAAAGATGCAGACAGAAAAAATGCACGTCATACTATTGTTTTAGGTGAAGATGAGCTTAATAGTGAGTCAGTTGATCTAAAAAATATGGATACTGGTGAAGTTAGTCGCGTTTCATTTGATGAAATCATTACAAAACTGGAGGACTTATAATGTCTAGAATATATTCAAATAAAGTGACCTTAGATAAGGTGGGTGAGAGTGTTCATCTTCAAGGTTGGGTACAAAAACGCCGCGATTTAGGTGGTTTGATTTTTATCGATTTAAGAGACTTAAAAGGACTTGTTCAAGTCGTCTTCAATCCAGATGTGTCAGCTGAAGCTCTAAAAATCGCAGATACTGTACGTAGTGAATATGTAGTGAGTGTAAAAGGTGAAGTTGTCAAACGCGATGACAAACAAGTGAATAAAAATATCGAATCTGGTGAAATTGAAGTCTATGCTAAAGAGATTGAAATTTTAGCTAAGGCAAAAACTCCACCATTCCAAATTTCAGAAGACAATATCAACGAAGATACGCGTCTCAAGTACCGTTATATCGACTTAAGAAGACAAAAATTACAGGATATCCTTCGTACGAGATATCAAATTAACAAGGCGGTTAGAGACTTCTTAGACCAAGAAGACTTTATGGATATAGAGACGCCAGTGTTATCAAAATCTACTCCAGAAGGTGCACGTGACTACTTAGTACCATCACGTGTCTATCCGGGAGAGTTCTATGCCTTACCTCAATCGCCACAAATATATAAACAGTTGCTCATGCTATCAGGTTTAGAGCGTTACTATCAAATTGTTAAATGCTTTAGAGACGAGGACTTACGTGCGGATAGACAGCCTGAATTTACACAAATTGATATTGAAAAATCATTTACGGATATTGAAGATATGATTGATATGAACGAAAGATTGATTCAATTTGTTATGAAAGAAGTCAAAGGACTAGAAATTAAGTCTCCATTCCCTAGAATTACTTATGATGATGCTATGAGTCGCTATGGTGTTGACAAACCAGATACAAGATTTGATTTGGAGCTACAAGATTTAAGTGAGTTCTCTAAAACGTCAAGCTTTAAAGTATTTAAAAATGCAGTTGAAGCAAATGGCTTAGTTAAGGCAATTGTCGTTGAAGGTGCGAGTGATAAGTACTCTAGGAAAGATATCGATAAACTAGAAGCTTTCGTTAAAAATTATGGTGCTAAAGGTTTAGCATGGCTAAAAGTTAATGAAGAAGGATTACAAGGACCAATTGCTAAGTTCTTTGATGACGCTGAAACAAGTAAATTACAAGAAACTTTAAACTATCAGACAAATGACCTGATTTTATTTGTTGCTGACAAAGCGAGTGTGGTCCACGCTGCTTTAGGTAATTTACGTAACAAGCTAGCTAAGGACTTAGATTTAATCGATGATGAACAATATAATTTCATTTGGGTAACGGATTGGCCATTGCTTGAATATGATGAAGAGGCTGACCGTTATACAGCAGCTCACCATCCATTTACGTCACCTAGAAAAGAAGATATTGAGAAATTAGAAACTGCTCCAGAAGAAGTGAAGGCAAATGCATATGATATCGTCTTAAATGGTTATGAATTGGGTGGTGGTTCAATTCGTATATCTGATGCAGAACTTCAAGAGAAAATGTTTAAGGCACTTGGATTCACTGATGAAGAAAGAGATCGTCAATTTGGTTTCTTAATCGAAGCTTTCCAATACGGTGCACCACCACACGGCGGTATTGCTTACGGTCTTGACCGCTTTGTAATGTTATTGACTGGTTCAGATAATATCCGTGATGTAATTGCTTTTCCGAAAACTCAAAATGCGAGTGACCTCATGATGCAAGCACCATCTGATGTATCAGAAGAACAGCTTAAAGAGCTTGGTCTTAAGGTCGACGTTGAAAAATAAGTAGAGATATCATAAACTGAGATTGTTAAATCTCAGTTTATTTTTTTAGGAGGCCTAGATGAATTCTTTTGTAGATCCAAACGCACAAACGATTACTTTAGCGAGTATCGAACAGTTCGCATATATACTTGCATTTTTTCTAGTTGCGTCCTTACTTTATGTTAATCGTCATCGCTTAAAAGGAAATCCTAAGAAACTCATGTTAGGTATTCTCATTATTGCTGTAATTCAAAGGCTAATTAGTGGTTTTTACTATTACTTTTTTCTCGATTATACAATAGTTGAATCTCTACCACTGCATATTTGTCGTCTAGTGTGTTACTTTATTATCTTACAATTTTTTATAAAGAAAGATGTTCTAGATCAAATGATATTCTACTGGGGGATTTTTGCCTATGCCTCTTTCATTTATCCTGTAGGCATTTCATCACCTTTTCACATGTTAGGAATTTCATTTTTCATTTTACATACACTCATTATTCTTTATCCTATGCTTAGATATTTGGTGACTGGTTTTTATCCGTCAGTTAGAGGTGCGATAGTATCATCAGTTTTCTTCATGATATATATCACGCTAATGCATTTGTTAAATAAATCAATTGGCAGTAATTACTTCTATACAATTGACCGACCGTTCTGGCATGATATGCCTGAATTAACATATTTCTTAGTGAACTTAATCGGTGTGTGTAGCGGTTTTATTTTAGTAGGATTGGTCTTACAAGTTTTAAGAGTGAGAAGAAAATAAAAAATGCTTGGGATAAAAATCCCAAGCATTTTATTTTTACCAGAGTTTAAAGCCTTTAGCGCCTGGTATATTTTCTGTAAACATTTGAGTAATTGGAACAGTATAAGCGATTAACACTAAGAAAGCAGTAATGATAATCAATAATCGCCAATTGTCTACCCACTTAACTGCTGGATCGTATTGATCCATAAACTCTGCAACTGGGAACTCTTCAACGTCGTTGACTTTAGGTCCTGTCACTAGTTTTAAGAAGAGTAGGATAGCGATGATAATTGCTATAAAGAGGAAGGATCCTCCGACAGCTTGCATGACTTGATAAGTAATCCATTCCTCGGCAACTTCAGCTCCACCGTATTCAGAGAAGGTTGAACGTCTAGGAGCACCTCTTAAGCCTGCGAAGTGCATGGCTGCAGACATGATTCCCATACCTAGGGCCCATGTATAAGCAAGCATGAGACCAAGGCGGTTAGCAATTTTATCAATTTTACGACCTGTAAGATGTGGTAGTAAAAACATCATTGCTGCAAAGTAAGTTAAAATAACTGGTGCACCTACAGTGATATGGAAGTGTCCGACAATCCATATGGTGTTATGCACTAGCTGGTTCATTTGACCTGAGGCATTAATAATTCCACCGAGTCCCCCTGGAATGAAGAAGAGCATACCGATGAATAATAAGACAAATCTTGCATCAGTCCATGGTAGTTTCTTAAACCAATCTAAGAGACCAGTGGCACCTTTGTTACGTCCGTATGTTTCAAATACTGCAAACATACTAAAAGCAGTCATTAATGAAGGCACGATTACCATGAATGTTAAGACCACTTGCAGTCCTTTCCAAAAGGCATCAATTCCTGGGTCAACGAGTTGGTGGTGAATCCCAACTGGAATACTAAAGAATAGGAAGAGTACAAATGATAGTCTGGCAAGATTGTCGGAAAATCCTTTCGCACCTAAAATTTTTGGTGTCACAGCGTACCACACCATATAAGCAGGTAATAACCAGAAATACACTAAAGCATGTCCAAAGTACCAAAATAGAGTACGGCTTAGAGTAATGTTAATCGTCTCAACTAAACCGAGTGACCACGGGACAAACTGGAAGAGTACTGTTGAAGCAACACCAATGGTACAGACATACCACATAAGGTTGTTGACTGCTGTCATGTAAGAGAGTAGGGGTGTCTTTTGTCCCTTATTTTCCCTTCTCCATCTGAAGTATCTCATCATTTGACCGGCGACTGAGATCCAAGTACCGACTATCACTAGTGCAAGTCCAATGTAGTGAATGACGTGAGCTTGAAGTGGTGCGTAAAATGTATATAAAACTGATGCTTCGTTTAAAGCAATCATAGTAGCTGACATCAAGGTACCAATCGTCATTACCCAAAAGCCAATCCATCCTAAAGTTCTTTCCTTCTTGTTTAAAGGACCAGATGTCCTAGATAAAGCAGCAATTTGGAATCCCATGATAAAGAAAAAAGTCATTACTAGAGCGAGTATGACACCGTGTAGTGTCAGTAGTTGGTAATATCCGATTCCAAAAGGTAACTCAAAGTGTCCCGAACGCACAAGCGTTTGTAAGAGTCCTGCAGTTCCGCCAATAAGTAAAGCGAATGCGACCCAAATCATATTTGCAAGTACGAGTTTGGCATCCTTTTTATCAACTTTAGTATTAGGTGCAAGCATTTGTGCAGTTGTATAATTAGTCATTTTCTTTACCTCCGTCAACGATGATCAATTTCGATGTCATATCAGCATGGCCGACACCACAATATTCGTTACAGAGAATTAAGTGTTCACCAGTTTCATCGAAAGTCATTTCGTATGTAGAAATGAGGCCCGGTTCAGCCATCATGTTGATATTTGTCCCAACAACTTGAAATCCATGAACGACATCAGGGCTCGTTACGTGGACCTTCACTGTAGAACCTACAGGAATCTCCACTTCACCTGGTTCATACATAAAAGCACTGGCGACGAAGTACAAATCATAGTCATGATCGCTAGACTTAGATTTAACAAGACCAGGCTCTTTAAAGCGAGCATCATCTCTTACGTGTTCAGGATTGATTGTTTCAATACCACTTGCTGCTGGTGTATGGCCGCCGTGAACAGCTGAAATTCCTAAGATGATTAAAAATAGCGCTAGGGCAGAAGTCCCTAAGGTGATCCAAATCTTTTCGTATTTGTGCATGACGATTTACATCCTTTCCATGAATAAGATAAATGCACCAAACCAACTAAGGAGCATTAAGCCTCCTAGGGCCATAACCATCATAAATGTCCCTTTTAAATTTAAGTGGCTGTGGTTATCTTTACCTTGTTTTTCTACACTTTTCTTTTCTTTTTCTTGAGTCATGAACTCACCTTCTTTTATTAATTCTTTAAGTAAATTGTAAATTAGTTTATCTGATAAAAAAGTGATAAAAGTCACATTTTGTGATAAAATTTAAATTAATGACGGGAGGGAAATTATGTCAACAGAATTGATTTTTAACCCTGACCAACTCATCAACTTAATAGAAAAAAATGGCCATAAGTTAGACTTTAAAAAAGGTGATTATATTTATCATCCTGGAGATAAAACTGAGTTTATATATACTATAAAAAGTGGAGAAGTTCTCATCAGTCGTACGCAGATTGAAGGGACTGAATTAGTGACAAACTTTTTAAAAGAAAAAGGTATTTTTGGAGCAGTAATGCTATTTTGTGGACCCAAAACACATGCGACTTATGCTAAAGCAAAGCTAGATACGACGGTGTATAAAATTCGTCGACAAGAATTTGAAGCATTAGTTTTAAGTGATGAAGAGATTAAAACAGAGTGGATGCATTGGATTGAAATTGATAGGCAACGTTCAATTACCAAGATGAGAGATAATATGATGTTCGGTAAACTTGGTGCCTTATGTTCAGTCTTGATACGCTTGTCTAATTCATTTGGTGAAAATGTAGATGATGGTATACGAATTAATACAAAGATTACCAATCAAGAAATGGGACAAATGTGCGGTACATCAAGAGAAGTCGTTAATCGCTTACTTAAAGATTTAAGTGATCAGAGAATTATTACAGTGAAAAATAAGGTGATTACCATTCATAACCTGAATCATTTGCGGCACATTATAAGCTGTGAAGACTGTCATATCGATATTTGCCAAGTATTTTAAAGCGTTTTCATGCATTTTTGTTTACTTATATAAAATATGTGGTATTATAATATTAATAGAAATTCCTGAAGAGTTCGTGATGTGTTGAATTATATTTTGACCTAACACCTTTTTAAACGGGAGTCTAATAGGTTTTCCTTCAAAGAACATGCCTATGAACTTAGTAGGACGTTCGTAGTTGGAAACAGGACACCCACCTGCAAATAGCAGGCCAAAATAATCAACAATAACACACGGCTTAAGTTGGGTTTTTCAGTAACCGTCAAGTTTTCTTGACGGTTATTTTATTTTTAAAAAATGCCCTTGATTCCAATTTAGGAGTCAAGGGCATTTTGTTTGGTGTGCTAGCGTTTTGTTTGGTGTGGATGTCTTGTTGGTGTGCTAGCGTTTTGTTTGGTGTGGATGTCTTGTTGGTGTGCTAGCGGTTCAATGAGAGTAGCTCATCGTCCTTCTGTCTAGAAATTGAATTCATTTTAGTCAAGGGTGTCCAGATTTTTGTTGTATGGATCGATCCTTGTCCTTAAGTAAATCGAATGCAGGACTAGATGTCCATTTATATTTACATTCAGTCTGTCAGTGTCCCGTTAATCTATACTATCAGTACAATGAGCACTCGACGAAGTCCAGGTAAACGTTTATCAGTACAATGAGCACCCGACGAAGTCCAGGTAACGCGCTATCAGTACAATGAGCACCCGACGAAGTCCAGGTAAACGTTTATCAGTACAATGAGCACCCGACGAAGTCCAGTTAACGCGCTATCAGTTCAATGAGAACATCACGAAGTCCTGGTAAACGTCTATCAGGA
>NZ_CAJEWD010000008.1:0-246245 GCF_903994045.1 Jeotgalicoccus meleagridis | reverse complement strand
CCAGGTAAACGTTTATCAGTACAATGAGCACCCGACGAAGTCCAGTTAACGCGCTATCAGTTCAATGAGAACATCACGAAGTCCTGGTAAACGTCTATCAGGACAATGAGAACACGACGAAGTCCTGGTAAACGTCTATCAGGACAATGAGAACACGACGAAGTCCTGGTAAACGTCTATCAGGACAATGAGAATACGACGAAGTCCAGATAACTACCTGGCTGTACAATGAGCCTTGCTTATCGTACAGCAAACTTCTATTTATTCATCTTTTTTAAATTTAAATAGATCTCAGTGAGTGATTGTTCATATTTACTAATACCATCAGTTTTAAAATATCTCTGATTAAGCAAGTTATCTGGCAAGTACTGCTGTTTAACAACATGATTTGGATAGTCGTGTGGATATTTATATCCGATTGCGTTTCCTAATTCTTTCGCGCCTTTATAGTGACCGTCTTTTAAGTGTTTAGGGACTTCACCAGCACGTCCTTTTCTAATGTCACTAAGTGCTTTATCGATTGATGTGATAGCGGTATTTGATTTAGGTGATAAGGCGAGTTCTATGACTGCTTGGGATAAAGGAATGCGGGCTTCTGGGAAACCGAGTCTTTCAGCTGCTGTGATGGCATCGAGTGTTCTAGAGGCAATGTTTGGATTGGCAAGTGATATATCTTCGTATGCTATGACTAAAATCCGTCTAGCAATAGTAACTAAATCACCTGCTTCTATTAAACGAGCTAAATAATGTAGCGACGCATCGACATCACTACCTCGTATAGATTTCTGCAGTCCGCTCATCACATCATAGTGCATATCGCCGTCTTTATCGTGAAGAAAGGCTGATTTTTGCATACAGTCTTGTGCATCTTTTAAAGTAATGGTCAGTTTACCGTCTTTTTCTTTACCACTTAAGGCTGCGAGTTCTAAAGCGTTTAAAGCACTTCTGACGTCACCGTGACTGGATGAGACAAAGTGATCTAGCGCATCTTGTGATATATCGATGTTCAAATTACCTAATCCATCCTCTGTATCAGTGAGTGCACGGTCTAAAGCGACTCTAATATCATCAACTACAAGTGGGTTGAGTTCGAAAATTTGTGTTCTAGAACGTATGGCTGGATTAATCGCATGGTAGGGGTTCGATGTGGTTGCTCCGATTAAGACAATCGTCCCTTTTTCTAAATGAGGTAAGAGAAAATCTTGTTTGGCCTTATCTAAGCGATGAATCTCATCTAAGAGCAAGATCACACTGCCACTCATTTTTCCTTCTTCGGCTACAACTTGCATATCTTTTTTTGTATCAGTCACAGCATTTAAAGTGCGAAATTTATACTTAGTGGAACCTGCGATTGCTGATGCGATACTGGTTTTACCAATACCTGGTGGACCATATAAAATCATGGAGGATAAACGTCCAGCTTCAACCATACGACGGATAATTCCTCCCTCTCCAACTAAGTGTTTTTGTCCAAGTACTTGATCTATATTTTTAGGTCTCATTCGATAGCTTAATGGTGCTTTATTCATAGTTTTTCACCTTACTTTAAAGATATGTTATATTTAATTATAATATAAAAGTCATAGAACATGAATTTTTGAGGTGCTAGAATGAAGATTTCCACAAAAGGAAGATACGGCTTATATTTTATGCTGAGTTTGGCTCGTGATTACGGCGTCAAAAAAAGAAGTGTAAAATCAGTCGCAACTGAAAGAAATATAAGCGATTTGTATTTAGAACAAATCGTTGCTAATTTAAAGAAAGATGGTTTAGTTAAATCAACAAGAGGTGCATATGGTGGATATGAATTAAATCATCCCCCAGATGAGATTACAGTGGGGCAAATATTTGCTGCGGTTGAGGAATCAATTATTGTTGTTGATACAGATGATCATGAAAGTAAGAATGAAAGTTATTTATGGAAGAGAATAAAGGATGCTGTGAATGATGTCCTAGACCATACAAGCATACATGATATTATCGATAATGATACCGATGATTTCGACGGCTATATGTTTTATATATAAAAAATTACGGACTGGATATCCCAGTCCGTCTTTTATGTCTTCTAAAATCGACCAGATTTTACAATTGACCACATTAGCCAAATAAACATACCTGCTGCAAAGATAGCAGCAATTTCTATAATTGGAATTCTAAAGATTATGCTACCTTCTCCGAGTAAGGCAGAACCGACAATGAGACCAACCATAATAATACTAAAAGCGAGTAAGACGATCGAGAAAGATAGTCGGTTAATGACTCTATCTAGATGTTTTGAAAATTGAGTTCGTCCTTTTAGATCGATTTCAATTGGTAAATTTGAGTTTTTTAAGCCTTTAGAAAATTGATGAACATTGGCAGTGACATCTCTTAATTCTAAGGCAATTTGCTGCGCATCATCAATTTGATTTTCGATTACATTTTTAGGATTGTAACGATCAAATAGTAGCGATTTACCAAATGGTTCAGCGACATCCATAATAGAAAAATCAGGATCGAGTTTACTGACCACACCTTCTAGAGTGAGTAAGGTTTTCGCTAAGATAGTAAAGTCCTGTGGCAGACGGATTTTATATTTATTAGATATGATAAACAAATCATTTACTGCATCGGAAAAGTTCAATTTTGATAGCGGCACTTCATAGTACTTATCCCTCATGATTTCCGCTTCACGGTTCAGTTGTTTCATTGAAACATCCGCAGGCACAACACCCATTTTGACTATTGCTTTAACCACACCTGAAGCATCTTTTTTCATCAGTGAGATTAAAAGAGAACCGAAATTTGTCTTTAAGTCACTCGTTAAACGGCCAATCATACCAAAGTCTAAAAAGACTAAAGTTCCATCTTCTAAGACGCTAACATTACCTGGATGTGGATCTCCATGGAAGTAGCCATCTTCAAAAATTTGTTTAAAGATTGCCTTAGCTAAAGTCTCTGCGAGTTTGCTCCGGTCAATATTCAATTCATCAAGCGTATCGAAGTGATTGACTGGTATACCTTTGATAAAATCCATAACCATCACATTTTTAGTAGTATAATCCCAAAAGATATTAGGGATTTTTACATTTGGATCATTAGCATGTGTCTTACCAATACGTTCAACATTTCTCGCTTCGATAGTGTAATCCAGTTCATTTAACAGCGCGAATGAAAATTCATCAATCATATCTGTTACTTGATAATTTTTTGCCCATTCTAAATTTGCTTCTAAGAGCTTCGCTAAGTGTCTTAGAATCTCTAAGTCAGTTCTAACTGTTCCCTCAATATTTGGTCTTTGGACTTTGACAGCGACATCTTCACCACTTTGAAGTATCGCTCGGTGTACTTGCCCGATAGAGGCAGACCCAACAGGCTCATCATCAAAGATCATAAAGATTTCATCGATCGATGCCCCAAGTGACTCTTCAATCGTAGAACGCGCCACTTCCGCTGGAAATGGGGCAACGTGACTCTGTAATTTTTCTAATTCCTTAATAAGTTCAGGTGGAAGTAAGTCACCACGTGTTGAAGCAATTTGTCCAAGCTTTATAAAAGTGGTCCCCATACTTTCGATAAAAAGTCTGATTCTCTCAGCATAGGTCTTTTCTAAAACTTCTTTATTTCCTTGTCTAAGCAATAATTTTCTAGGTAAGGAAATCACTTTATCTAAGCCGATCTCTTCAATGATATAACCAAAACCACTTTTAGAAATCTGCTTAGCAATTTCTCTATATCTGTTTATATAATTCACACGTGTTTGGAGACTCATATTTGTCACTCCCTGTATTTAGCGCTCAAGGCCATTATACGCTAAACTCACTTTTAAGTTAAAGTATGACTAAAAAATTCTTTAAATAGTCCTTCAATAGCAGGTACGTGATCTTTAGTTTCAATAGCAAACATCATGCTGTACTCGGTTGAGCCTTGATTCATCATGCGTATATTGACATTTTTTTCTGCTAGAGCGGTAGTCACTCTTTTCACAGTCCCGACCTGCCGAGCCATACCTAAACCAACTATAAATAAGAGACTTAAATCTTTCTCAATTTCTATCCATTCAGGTTCTATTTGTTGCTTAATATCACTAATGATATTATCTAAAGATTCATTTCCAGTGAATTGACTAGAACGTATAATGATGGAAACATCATCAATCCCTGATGGCATGTGTTCATAAGAAATATTATAATCTTCAAGTATTTGAAGAATACGTTTAGTAAAGCCAACTTCTTTATTTAGTAGGTATTTATGTAGAGAAATGGAAGTAAATCCTTCATCACAAGAAAAACCAATGACAGGAATATCAGGATCGATTTCTCTTTCAGCTACGATTTTTGTTCCTTCTATATCGGGCTCGTTAGTATTTCTAATCATAACCGGAATATTTTCTTGATAAAGTGGCTCTAGAGCCTCATCGTGGAAAATCCCAAAACCAGCATAGGCAAGCTCACGCATCTCTTTATATGTAATCTCTTCAATCTTATAGGGATTATCAATAATTCCAGGGTGAGCCGCGTAGATGTGTGACTCATCAGTAAAGTTTTCATAGATGCTGGCGCTAATACCTCGAGCAATAATGGCACCAGTAATATCAGATCCACCTCTAGCGAAGGTGATGATATTATCATCTTCTGAAATTCCAAAGAAGCCCGGAATAACTAACAGTTCTTCTTTATAGTTTTTAAGCTTTTCAATATTTTTATAGGAGCTAGGAATAAGTCTCGCTTCTCCAGGCGTATCTGTTACAATCATGCCCGCTTCTCTTGGTGAGACATATTTTGCATCAACATTTAGAGTTTGGAAATATGCAGCAATTAAACGCGCATTAAAGTCTTCACCTGATGATTTTAAAGCATCGAGTAAATAATCATGTTGCTTAATATTTTCTAAACGGTCGAGTAAAATATTTTTAAACTCTACAACAAGCTCATCTGAGAGCTCCAGTTCTTTTGTAATTGAATGATATCTTTCTATAATTTCTTCAAGTGCATCTGTAATGTCTATGCCTGCGACTTTATTTGAATAAAGAGCGATCAGTAAGTCAGTTACTTTAACATCATCAGAGAAACGCTTACCGGGTGCGCTCACGACGATGGTTTTAATATCTTTATCGCCTTGTACAATCGCTGCAACTTTTTTTATTTGACTTGCATTAGATAATGAACTTCCACCAAATTTCGCTACTTTCATATTAAACACCTTTTTATATATATTTGAATTAGCTTCTTATAATACAAGAAAAGTTTTGAAAAGTGTAGAGTTTTCTGAATAATTACTTGAAATTTTTTGAAAACGGCACTATTATGAGTTACTAGACTACAATTATTGGAGGTCACTATGGAAAAGAAGATTGCACTACTCGGTATGGGCACCGTAGGATCAGGTGTCTTAAATATACTAAAAGAAAATAAAGATTTACTGCTTAATTCTACAGATGAGTTACTGACCATTACACACATTCTTGTCTCGGATCTTAACAAGACACGTACTGTAGATTTATCAGGTATTCAGGTGACCGATAATATTGAAGATATTAAAAATGCAGAAATAGATTTGGTCGTTGAAGTTATGGGTGGTTTGCAGGATACAAAAACACACTTACTTTATTTTTTAGAACAAGGTATTCCTGTAGTGTCTGCTAATAAGGATATGCTGGCAGAATATATTGATGAACTAGAGCACACTGCTCTTAATAATAAGACAACAATTCTTTATGAAGGTGCAGTAGCTGGTGGTATTCCCATCATACATAGTTTGACACATAGCTTAAATGCCAACCGCATCTCTAAGGTCATGGGCATATTAAACGGGACAACGAATTTTATGTTGACTCAGATGGCTGATAAAGGACTAGAATATGAAGATGTCTTAAAAATTGCTCAAGATATGGGTTATGCAGAAGCTGACCCAAGTGCTGATGTTTTAGGTCTTGATGCAGCAAGAAAAACACTCTTACTTGCAAGACTTGCTTTTAAGAAACGGTTTAAGATGTCAGACCTTGATGTGATTGGTATTGATAAAGTAGACAAGATAGATATAGTACATGGTAAAAAGGCTAATATGACCTTAAAACTATTAGGTGTTGTTGAGGATAAATCATCATCTTATCATCTATCTGTCGCACCGATCTTTGTCGATAACACGCATCAATTAAGCAATGTGAAAAATGAAAAGAATGCGGTCTTTGTAGAAGGTAATGCTATAGGCCAAGCAATGTTTTATGGCCCCGGAGCAGGAAGTTATGAAACAGCCTCAGCAGTAGTGAGCGATATGATTAATACTTTTAATTTAAGCTCTAAGAAAACGATATTACCAGAAGAATTTGGAGAAGTTGATCAGTCCAAAGAACAGAGTGACTATTACTTTAGATTTTCAGACTCAATTGAATCAGTAAAAGAAGTACTTAAAGATTATGAGTATAAACTGATCGATGAAACAGATAAGGTTTTTATCGTCAAAAGTATAAGTTCAAAAGTATATGAAGACATACAAGAAGAATTACAAGTCAAGGCATCATATCAAGTAATAGGAGCTGGTCAAGATGGCGTGGCAGGGACTAATTAAAGAATTCAAGGAATATTTACCAATTACAGAACAGACACCAGATTTAACTTTATTTGAAGGAAATACACCTTTAATTAAATTAGAGAAGCTCTCTCGGGAATTAGAAATTGATCTTTATGCAAAATTTGAAGGACTGAATCCAACTGGTTCTTTTAAGGATAGGGGAATGGTCTTAGCTGTAGCCAAGGCAGTAGAAAGCGGCGCCCATACTGTAATCTGTGCCTCAACGGGTAACACTTCAGCTTCAGCAGCAGCTTATGCAGCACGTGCAGGTTTAAATGCCATTGTTGTCTTACCTGAAGGTAAGGTAGCAGCTGGAAAAATTTCTCAGGCGATGATGGCGGGTGCGAAAACAGTGTCGATTGAAGGTAATTTTGACGATGCCTTGAAGATTGTCCGTAAAATTGCAGAAGAAAATGAAGGCATTGAGTTAGTGAACTCTCTTAATCCTTACCGCATTGAATGTCAAAAGACTGCTGCTTTTGAAATTGTCAATGAGCTCAAAAAAGCACCGGATTACCTTGCGATTCCAGTAGGAAATGCTGCGAATATTGCAGCATATTGGAAAGGATTTAAAGAATTCAACGACAAATATGACTCTGGCTTACCAAAAATGTTTGGCTTTGAAGCGGAAGGGTCAGCAGCAATTGTTAAAGGTCAGGTGATTACTAACCCTGAAACAGTAGGGACTGCCATTAGAATCGGTAATCCAGCGAGCTGGTCTAAAGCTGAAGCTGCAAGAGATGAATCAAAAGGGATCATAGATTCAGTGACCGATGATCAGATATTAGATGCTTATAAATTAGTTGCAGAAACAGAAGGTGTCTTTTGTGAGCCTGGCTCTGCTGCCTCTTTAGCAGGTGTAATTAAATCTATAGCTAATGGTGCTTTAGATAAAAATTCAACCGTTGTGACTGTGCTTACAGGAAATGGTCTGAAGGATCCTGATACGGCAATGGAAGTTGCGCTTGAACAAGCTAAGAAACTACCACTTGATGAAGCGGCTATTGTTAATTATATAGAAAGTTTAACTTAAGCTATGGATGTGTTTAAAAAGAAAATCCCAGCATCTAGTGCGAATTTAGGCTTAGGTTTTGATTCAATTGGAGTGGCAGTCGACCTGTTTTTGACAATAGAAACACAAATTTCTAATGCCTTTACAGTTGAATATAAAAATGAGGCGTTAGAAGTTTTAGAAAAAGATGAAGATAATCTAGTCTTTAAGACAGCCTTAAAAATTGCTGATGATTATAAGAAAACTTTACCTAAACTACACATGATTATGGACAGTGATATTCCTTTGTCTCATGGTTTAGGCTCATCATCATCTGCTATAGTAGCAGGTATAGAAATTGCTAATTACTATTTAGATTTAAACTTAAGTGATTATGAGAAAGTAATGATTGGTTGTCGTATTGAAGGCCATCCAGATAATGTTGGACCTTGTATTACAGGCGGTGCCTTTGTCGGTTATTATCTAAAAGAAGAACTGTATTACTATCATTTGAATTTAGATAATTTAAGTTTAATTGTCAGTGTTCCAAATTACGAGATTAATACTGAAGAGGCAAGAGAAGTCTTACCGAATGCCTACACTAGAGTCGAAGCCGTTGCACAAAATGCACTGGCAAATGTGATGATTTTAGCACTTCAAAATCAGGATTATAAACTGATGGGGAAATTGATGATGAAAGATGCCTTTCATGAACCCTATCGACAACCTTTAATTAGTGAATTTGAAACTTTAAAAGAAACCGCCTTAAAAAATGGAGCGCTAGCAACCGTCATCTCTGGAGCGGGACCAACTGTCTTAACTCTATGTGAAGTTGAACACGTTGATAGGGTCTTAGACAAGTTAAAGGCTATAGATTCCTGCCAGCATAAAATTGTGAATGTATATAGTAATAAGTAAAAAATCCACCGTTTCGGTGGATTTTTTTCTTAGGATTCATTATATGTTTTAGCAACATCTGCAAAAATATCGTAGGTCTTAAGGAGCGCATCCATATCGTAGACATAAGAATTGACTAATAATTCATCTACTGAGAATTTTTCTTGGAAATTTTCAAGAGACTGTAGAGCGTCATCTTTTGTTCCGAAGAATTGGATCGGGAACTGATTCTTAATTGTATGTTCTTCTGATGGTGTCCATAAGCCGTCCATGGAATCAACCGGTCTTGGCAGTTGATTACGAGTATTACGAAGTAAACCAATAATATTTTGATAATGTGTTGTTGCGAGATACTCAGCTTCCATATTACTATCTGCTAAAACAGCATTAACTGAAGCCATTTTATAAGGCTCGGCCAATTGTTCGCTTGGCTTAAAGTTGTTCTCGTAAATAATGAAAGCTTCTCTCATTTGCTGAGGCGCAAAGTGCGCTGCGAAGGCATAAGGTAGGCCAAGTTTTGCTGCAATATGTGCAGAGTCAGTTGATGAACCTAGGACGTAAAGTGGAACTTTAGTACCTTCACCAGGATAAGCAACTAGGCTTGTCTTATTATCATCTAAATAGCGTCTTAACTCTTCTATTTCATCTCTAAAAGAAAACACACCTTCATGATTACTGCGTCGAATCGCATTTGCGGTCATCATGTCTGTACCTGGTGCACGACCCAGTCCAATATCTAAACGATCACCGAAGATTGCATGTAAGGTACCAAACTCTTCTGCTACAATATATGGTGAATGGTTAGGTAACATAACGCCACCAGAACCGGCACGAATCGTTTCAGTATTTTGTAGGACATGTTGAATTAACTGTCTAGTCGCACTAGAAGCAATTGACCGCATATTATGATGCTCAGAAATCCAATAGCGCTGATAGTCACTATTGTCCACATGTCTTGCTAGAGTAATCATATCTTCAAAAGCACCTGTTGCATTTTTTCCTTCACGCACAGGAACTAAGTTTAAGACAGATATATTTATCTGTTTATTCATTTAACAAACCTCCACATTATATACTTTCCATACTATTTTCTTATATTGAAACAGAAAAGTATAAAAATCTGCTTGGACATGTTAAAATCTATTAGAATTATTAGGATAAGAGGGATTAGTATGTCAATTTATGTAGATTATGCAGCGACAACTCCAATTGATGAAAAAATAATGAATAGTATGCTTGAAAATGCTTCGAAATTTGGTAACCCATCAAGTATTCATCGTCTGGGTAAGGAAGCTAAAGCATTTTATGAAGGCTCAAGAAAAAATATTGCCAAGCGCCTTAACGCACAGCCTGAAGAAATTATTTTTACCAGTTCGGCAACAGAGGCAAATAATCAAGTAATCAGAGGCACCGTCCAGGGAAAGATTGGTGCGCATGTCATAACTACTAAAACTGAGCATGCTTCTGTAAAGGAAACTTATGCTGACTTAGAAAAGGAGCATGAGGTCACTTATGTCGATGTAGATGACAAGGGCTTAATCAATCTAGAACAGCTAAAATCTCAGTTAAGAGATGATACGCTATTAGTATCTATTATTTTAGTCAATAATGAAACAGGTACGATTCAGCCAATTAAGGAGATCAGTAAAATTGTTAAGGAAAAAGGTGCGCTCTTACACATCGATGCTGTTCAAGCCTTTAAATATTTGCCAATAGATGTCACAGACTTAAATTGTGATTTTTTAACTTTGAGCGGACATAAGTTATACGCCCCTAAAGGGATTGGCTTACTTTATCTCAAATCAAATACACATCTGCACAGTCTGATCACCGGCGGGTCACAGGAAAGAGAGCGCCGTGCAGGAACAGAAAACACTTTATTTGCTCATGCTTTTCGCCTAGCAATTGAAGAAGCAGACGATAATAGAGATAAAAACAATCAAATTATCGCAGATCTTAAACAATCGTTAATCGAAGCTTTAGAAGCTGAAGGTGTTCCTTTTGAAATTAATGGCGATATTGAATTACAAACGAGCCATATTTTGAACCTTTATTTTCCATGGACAGAAACCGAGTACCTTTTAACAGCCTTAGACCTTAATGGTATCTATGCTTCAGGGGGTTCAGCTTGTAATGCAGGTACCGTGATACCATCTCATGTAATCACAGCGATGTACGATGAAGCACGTAGTAATAGATCTATTCGTTTTAGCTTCTCTGAAAAGGTCGACAAGAATGATATTACTCAAATTGCTAAAGTATTAAATAAAATTTATAAAAATCTAAATGATAGTGGATTTATCAATTAAAAATTGAAAGGAAGATATAAATGTCAAATAAAGACATAACAGTTGTTGTTGGTATGAGTGGAGGAGTGGACTCATCAGTGACTGCCAAACTACTGTTAGAACAAGGATATAATGTCATCGGAATATTTATGAAAAACTGGGATGACACAGATGAATTTGGTGTGTGTACTGCAACGGAAGATTATGAAGATGTGAGATTAGTTGCAGAGGAAATCGGGATTCCTTACTACTCAGTTAACTTTGAAAAAGAATATTATGACCGTGTATTCCAATATTTCTTAGATGAATATAAAAAAGGTAGAACGCCAAATCCTGATGTTATGTGTAATAAAGAAATTAAATTTAAAGCCTTTTTAGAGCATGCTATGAAATTAGGTGCGGACTATGTTGCTACTGGTCATTATGCTAGAGTAGAACATGATGGTGAAAATGTTCGTATGTTACGCGGTGTAGATAATAATAAAGACCAAACTTACTTTTTAAATCAGTTATCTAAAGAACAGTTATCTAAAGTGCTTTTCCCACTTGGAGAATTAGAGAAAAAAGATGTCAGAGAACTTGCTCATAAATACGATCTTGCAACAAAAGATAAAAAAGACTCTACTGGTATTTGCTTTATCGGCGAAAGAGATTTCAAATCATTTCTTAGTACCTACCTACCAGCAAATCCTGGACGTATGGTGAATTTAGAAACGGGTGAAGATAAAGGTAAACATGACGGACTAATGTACTATACAATTGGTCAACGCCAAGGTTTAGGCATTGGTGGAGACGGCGGTCCTTACTTCGTTGCTGGTAAAAACTTAGAAACGAATGAACTATATGTAGTTCAAGGTGACAGTAGTGATAAATTAAATTCAACGAGTTTACTCGCAAGTGAAGTGAATTTTATCAATCCTGTAAAAGATACTTTCCAAGCAACTGCTAAATTCCGTTACCGTCAAAAAGATATTCCAGTGACTGTTAAAGTATTAGGTGACGATAAAATAGAAGTGTCTTATGATTCGGCAAGTGCTGTGACGCCTGGTCAAGCGGTTGTCTTATACGACGGAGACACGGTAATTGGTGGAGCGACAATTGACTCAGTCTATAGAGATGGTGAGTTCTTGGAGTACCTAGCTTAATGTTTAAATATAAGGAGTATATTGAAACTGGTGATTATGAAAAAGCACTGAGTGAGATATTTGAAGCTATAGAAAGAGATAAAGATAACGAAACTCATTATATAAATGGTGCCCTTGTTTTAAGTAGGCTCGGAAAAATAGAAGAAGCTGAGCGTTTTTTACAAAAAGCAATCAGTATAGAACAAAACAGCTTCTCGGCTCTTTATACGCTTGGTAATTTATACTTTGATAATGAGCGTTTTACTGAAGCTAAAAAAATATATTTAGCTGCTTATGGATTAAAGCCAGAAGATAGTGACTTAAACTTTATGTTAGCTCAAGTGTTTCAAAATCTCGGAGAAGCTACCATGAGTGTGCCGTTTTTTGAAACAGCCTTAAAAAACAGTCCGGATGATGTAGAGTTGCTCTTTCAGTACGGTTTGACACTGTGTCAGCTTGAACAGTATGAGCCAGCAGTCAAGCTCTTGAAAAAAGTGACAAAGATGACTGACCATGCTGATGCTGAATACAATCTTGGGCTTGCGCTCTACATGCTAACTGAAGATAAGTCTCTTGCCATTCAGCATTTCAAAAGAGCAAGCCAATTAAAAAATGATCATCATTTAGCAAATCATGCCTTGAAAAAATTCAAAGACTTGGAGTAGATTATATGACTAATCATGCACAAACATCTATCTATGATACTTTATACATTGTTGGAGATGTTGACCGCGTCATCTTTATGAGCCAAGATACGCGGTTTCATGTGCTTAAAGTATTAATCGAAAAAACCAATACGAATTTTAAGGATGAGGCGATTGTAACTGGGCACTTCCATGATATTACTGAAGGGGAGAGCTACAGGTTTACAGGAAAGGTCACCGAGCATGCTCGTTTTGGTGAGCAATTTGCTGCAGAGAGCTTTAAAAAAGAAGTACCTGATACAAAAGAAGGTCTGATTCAATATTTTTCGAGTGAGAAATTTCCTGGAATTGGACTGAAAACAGCACAAAAAATTGTGGATACCATCGGAACAGATGCAATTTCTATTATCTCTAAGGATGGAAAAGCTTTAGAAAAAGTGAGTGGTTTAACTAAAGCGAAAAGACAGATGATTACTGAGACGGTTCAAGAATCGAATGCATCTGATGAAGCATATTTAATGATGATACGTTTAAATATAGAGCCATCAAAGCGTTCAAAAATCATCGATACATATAAAGGCGATACTTTAAATATCATTCAGTACCACCCCTATCAACTGGTCAGTGATATCTTTGGTATTGGCTTTAAAAAAGCGGATCAAATTGCCATTAATTCAGGCATTAGTCCAGATGACCCAGAGCGATTAGTTGCTGGAGTTATGTACACCTTAAATGATGAGATCAATAGCGTTGGTCATACGTATATAGAAGTAGATACCCTAAAAGCTAAGTCTCTAGAGATATTGAATACAGATAAAGTATATTTTTCTAATGAAGATATAATTATCGCTCTAGAAACACTTGCTGATAATAAAAAAATCATCATTTCTAAAGACCGAGTTACTTTACCGAGCATATATTATGCTGAACATAAATCGAGTGAAAAATTATCTAATATAATAAATTACAAAATTGATGAAATAGATGAAGCACAAGCAAAAATATCTCTTAAAAAGATAGAAAAGTCTTTATCAATCCAGTATAGCGACAAACAAAGTCAAGCTATCTTGAATGCTTTAACGGAAAAAGTGTCGATTATTACTGGTGGACCAGGGACAGGGAAAACGACCATTGTTAAAGGGATTATCGCTCTTTATAAAGAGATGTACGACTATAAAGATTTTAAGGAATATGAAATAGGGGATTACCCAATCAAGTTAGCTGCACCTACAGGACGTGCAGCCAAACGCATGGCTGATACCTCAGGTATAGATGCGAGAACTATCCACCGTCTAATCGGCTGGGGCCAAGACACTGAAGCGGATGACATTTTAGATAATGAAATTGATGCCGAACTGATTATCCTCGATGAAATGTCTATGGTCGATACTTGGTTATTTCATCAATTTATGCAAAATGTTATGCCGCATACAAGGATTGTCTTTGTGGGCGATGCAGATCAACTGCCATCCGTTGGACCAGGGACAGTATTTAAGGACTTAATTGAGTCATCAGCAATTAAAACTGCAATACTCGATACGGTTTATAGGCAAGGAGAAGGCTCATCTATTGTCAAACTCGCTTATGATATTGCAAATGACGAAAACATGAATATTGAAACTAAATTTAAAGATAGGGTGTTCTTTAGAGCAAATACCAATCAGATTGCTGACTTAGTCGATACCGTCGTCTCAAGGGCTGTGGATAAGGGCTATGATATGAGAGACATTCAAGTCTTGGCACCAATTTACCGAGGCCCTGCTGGAATTAATATACTGAACAAACTATTACAAGGCATTTTAAATCCAGCCAGTGAGAGTAAAAATGAATTAGAATTTGGCGATAAAATTTTTAGGACCGGCGATAAAGTAATCCAGTTAATTAATAGAACTGAAGACAATGTATTTAATGGTGATTCTGGCATTATTTCGAGCATCCACTTTAAAGATGACAATAATGACAAAGACAAGATTGTTGTTGAGTTCGATACAGGACATATTGCCTATGAAAGAAAAGATTTAACAGAGCTCTCCCATGCCTATTGTACGAGTATTCATAAGGCGCAAGGGAGTGAATATCCTATCGTCATCATGCCAATTGTCCAAAGTTATTACCATATGCTTATGAAAAATATTGTCTATACTGGTATTACACGTGCTAAGGAATCTTTGATTCTTTGTGGTGACCCTAATGCGTTTTACAGTGCCATTAAACGTGAAGGTGTAGAAAGAAATACAATGTTAAAAGAATTTTTAAGTAAATCCTTTAATACTTTTAATCAAGAAGAAAAAGAGGAAGTATTAAAAGAAGATTACTTAACAAATGACATGATTAATGATGAAAAGATTGATCCAATGATTGGTATGGGTGACGTCAGCCCTTATGAATTTGTTTGACAGTCCTAGCAGTAGATTTTATAATAATGAGTAATAAGCTAAATGATGAATAGTTAGTGAATTTTTATCTAGAGACATTGCGGTTGGTGCAAGCAATGAAAAGCTAACTATGTGCTACTTTTAGTCAAAAAAATATTACTAAAGTGATGACTTTGTCATAATTTGGGTGGTACCGCGGTTTAAATCGTCCCTTTTAAAGGGGCGATTTTTTTATTTTCTATTAACTAAAATTAGGAGTGATAATATGAAACGTTTATCAGGTAATGAAATCAGACAGCTTTTCTTAGACTACTTTAAAGATCATAATCATATGGTGGAGCCTAGTGCACCATTAGTTCCTATCGACGATGATTCGCTTCTTTGGATCAACTCAGGTGTTGCAACACTAAAGAAATACTTTGATGGTCGTGTTGTACCAGATAATCCTCGTATTGTTAATGCGCAAAAGGCAATTCGTACAAATGACATTGAAAACGTCGGATTTACCGCTCGTCACCATACTTTTTTTGAAATGTTAGGAAACTTTTCAATCGGTGATTACTTTAAGGAAGAAGCGATCATCAGAGCTTGGGAATTTTTAACTGATGATGAGTGGATTGGTTTCGATAAAGATCGCCTTTATGTGACTGTACATCCGGAAGACATGGATGCTTTTAACATTTGGAAAAATGTAATTGGTTTAAGTGAAGACCGTATTATTCGTATTGAAGGAAACTTCTGGGATATCGGTGAAGGACCATGTGGACCAAATAGTGAAATCTTCTACGATAGAGGCGAAACATATGATGACTTTAGTCCTCTTGAAGAAATGTACCCAGGTGGGGAGAATGAGCGCTATTTAGAAATTTGGAACTTGGTATTTTCTGAGTTTAACCATAATAAAGATGGTTCATATACGCCACTTCCTAAACAAAATATTGATACCGGAATGGGACTTGAAAGAATAACGAGTGTTATCCAAGATGCCAAAACAAACTTCGATACTGATTTATTTACACCTATTATTAAAGAAATAGAGAAGGTCAGCGGTAAGAAATACGGTGTGTCAGATAGTGAAGACACTGCATTTAAAGTTATCTCAGACCATATTAGAACAGTTGCCTTTGCTATTGCAGATGGGGCGCTTCCGTCTAATGAAGGACGAGGATATGTACTTCGTCGTTTGATTCGTCGTGCCGTACGTTTTTCAAAAGATCTTGGCATTTCTAGTGCGTTTATGTATGAGTTAACTGAAGTTGTCGCAGAGGTCATGGGTGACTTTTATCCGAATGTTAAGGAAAAACAAGACTTTATTAAAGATGTGATTAAAGGTGAAGAAGAACGCTTCTTAGCAACGTTAGATGAAGGGATTAAAATCTATCAAGACCTAAGAGATAAGGCAAAAGAAAGTCAAGGAGTAATCTCTGGTAAAGATGCCTTTAAACTATATGATACCTATGGTTTCCCATTTGAATTAACTGTTGAATATGCTGCCTTAGATGGGCTCACAGTAGATGAATCAGCATTTAATGAAGAGATGGCACTACAAAAAGAAAGAGCACGTCAGGCAAGAAAACAAGGCGAATCAATGCAAGTTCAATCTGAAACCTTCCATAGCATTACAAGTGACAGTAAGTTTCTCGGCTACGACACAACAACAGCAAAAGCAGTTTTATCTCATATCGTCAAAGACGATCACCTAATCGATGTTGTAGATAGTGGTCAAGTTGAAGTCATCTTTGATCAAACACCATTCTATGCTGAAAGTGGTGGACAGATTGCTGATACCGGCACAATTACAAGTGACACTGGTCAAGCTGAAGTGAACTATGTGTACAAAGGACCAAATGGTCAAAATGTCCATGTAGTAACAATCATAGAAGGTGTCTTAACTACAGGTGAAACTTATGATTTACAAGTAGATAAAGTAAAACGTCGCTTTGTGATGAAAAACCATACAGCAACTCATCTCTTACATCAAGCTCTAAAAGATGTCATTGGTGCACATGCAAATCAGGCAGGTTCTTTAGTTGAAGCTGAACGTTTAAGATTTGATTTTTCACACTTAGAATCAATATCAGCTGATGATCTTAAGACAATTGAAAATATCGTTAATGAAAAAATCTATGAGAGTCTAGATGTAGTCATTGATGAAATACCGATTAGTGAAGCTAAAGAAAAAGGCGCCATGGCACTCTTTGGTGAAAAGTATGGAGATGTTGTTAGAGTAGTCGATATCAATGGTTATTCTGTCGAGTTATGTGGAGGAATCCACGTTAAAAATACTGATGACATCGGTGTCTTCAAGATACTTTCAGAAAGTGGCATTGGTGCAGGGATCAGAAGAATTGAAGCAGTCACTAGTAAATATGCTGTAGAAATCTTCCAAACTAAAGAAGATGACCTAAAAGAAATCGCTAAGTCAATAAAAACAAAAGAAGATCAAGTTGTTACTAAGGTCAACCAACTGGTTGCAGATAAAAAAGACTTACAAAAACAGTTAGAAGAATTAAAACATGAAATTCAACAAGCAAACTTAAATGATTTATCTGATGCGACTGTTGATGTGAATGGTGTGACTGTCATCCGTCAGCAAGTTGAAGCGGAAAATGGTAAAGAATTACGCGAGCAAATGGATTTAATCAAGTCACAAAATCAAGATGCAATCATCGCACTCGGTGCCATCACAGGAGACAAGGTTGCCCTTGTTGTAACAGTGCCAAACGCTCTAACAGCAAAAGTTAAAGCAGGCGATATTATGAAAGGCATGGCTAATATTGCTGGTGGTAAAGGTGGCGGTCGTCCAGATATGGCTCAAGGGGGCGGCACAAATCCTGAAAGTATAACAGCAGCATTACAATTTGTTGAAGAGTATATTAAAGATTATGTATAAGGCGACTTATAATGCTATAATGAAGCGTAAATAAGTAGAAGGAATAGGAGTGCTATTTGTGGATCAGTTCGATAAAACGATGAAGTTCAGTGTCGATGAACGTAAGGAAGAGAATGTTAAGTCTGTACTGACAAACGTGTACAAGACTTTAGAAGAACGTGGCTACAATCCTATTAATCAAATCGTTGGATATTTACAAAGTGGGGATCCTGCCTATATTCCTCGCCATAATGAAGCCCGCAACCAGATTAGACACGTTGAAAGAGACGAAATTATGGAGATCTTAGTTAAAAACTATGTTGATAAAGAGATAAATGGTTAGAATTCTTGGACTTGATGTAGGCACAAAAACGATTGGTGTCGCCCTGAGCGATGCACTTGGTTGGACAGCTCAGGGGCTTACGACCTTAAAAATAAATGTACCTGAGGGTGACTACGGTATTGATCAGGTAGTTGATATTGTCAAAGACAATGAAGTAGATACTGTTGTTGTTGGCTTACCTAAAAACATGAACAATACAATTGGTGAGAGTGGAGAACGGTCTCAGCATTTTGCCGAATTACTTGCGCTTCAACTCACAGATGTTAAAATAACTTTGTGGGATGAACGGCTCAGTACGGTTGCTGCTGAACGTTCATTGCTAGAAGCTGATTTATCAAGAAAAAAAAGAAAAGCAGTAATTGATAAGATGGCTGCGGTATTTATTTTACAAGGCTACTTAGACAATCCACATAAAGGAGCATAATTATGACAGAAGAAAACACTGAATTTAACAAAGAAGAAGAACTACTAACACTATATGATGAGGATGGAACAGAAGTCCTTTATCGTAAAATGCTCGAATTCTACCACCCTGAATTTGATAAAAATTACGTTATCTTAGCTGAAGAAGGCAACTTCAGTGACGATGAAGAAGATATTGAGTTAATTCCGATGATCAATGTGCCTGACGAAGATGGTGACGGCGGTAAGTTCTTACCAGTCGAAACTGATGATGAATGGGACATGATTGAAGAAGTTGTCAATACTCAAATGGATGACGTTGAAGAGTAAAATAAGAAGCTTCCAATAGCGATATTGGAAGCTATTTTTTAAAGATTGGAGAACGAGATGACGAAATACGATGATATAAAGTTTTCTAAAAATGTATCTTCCTATTTAACACTTTTTATCGTAATCGCTCTGGTTGTTGTTCTGATTATTGGTGCGATTTTTGCCTTTTTATATATTAGAAATGGACTACAACCGGTAGATGAAGATTCTAAAGAAACTGTAGAGCTTTCTATTGAATCGGGTTACTCAGCAGGTGACATAGGAGATATTTTAGAAGAACAAGGAATCGTTAAAAATGGTTTCATGTTTGAACTATACTTAAGATTAAACAGTATTTCTAGCTATCAAGCAGGTACATATCAAATGTCACCAGCAATGGATTTTGAACAGATTGCTAGAACACTAGAGTCGGGTACTATGTATGAGGAAGTTTTATATAAAGTCCCAGTTCCAGAAGGTTATACTGTAGAACAAATTGCTGAACAAGTCGGTAATAATACACCTGCATCAGCGGATGATTTTATGGAATTGATGAATGACGATGAATTTATTAAGGAACTCATCGCTGAATATCCAGATATGTTGACTGAAGAAATCTTAAATGAAGATATTAAATATCCTTTAGAAGGTTATTTATTCCCAGCGACATACGATATTACTCAGGAAGAACCTGACTTAAGATTATTAGTTAAAAATATGCTGAATGCAACCAAGGAAAATAGCTATAGTCTATTTACTTCTATTCCACAATATACAATTGATTATGAAGGAGAGAGTAAAGACTTAAGCTTCCATGAATTTTTAACTTTTTCATCATTAATTGAAGAAGAAGCAACCTCTCTTGCAGATCGTTCAAAAATTGCATCTGTATTCTTAAATAGGATGGCAAGTGTGCCGACTATGCCACTACAAACTGACCCGACTGTTTTATATGCGCTTGGTCAGCACCAAGATGTTGTCTTATATGAGGATTTAGAAGTTGATGATCCATATAACACATACATTCATAATGGTTTGACTCCAGGACCAATTGCAGCGCCTGGATTAGAATCCTTACAAAGTACTCTGAATCCGTCTGATACGAACTACTATTATTTCTTAGCAGATGAAGATGGAAATAACTACTTTGCAGAAACTTATGAAGAGCATTTAAAAAATAGAGAAGACCATATAGATGGTGAGTAAACAAGCCTTTTCAAATAAAGCGCTTTGTGTTATTATCATCCTTAATGGATTTAACAACTGGTAACTTTGTTATCAGTTGTATTTTTTGTATATGGTGATCAGATGGAACTCAGTAATTATGTAAAAGAATTAAATACCCAGAAAGAAATCTTTGAAGACGTCTATCTTTATGCCAAAGATAATCACGTGCCAATCATTGATGCAGATGCTCTAAATGCAGTAAAGCAGTATATAAAAATCAAAGGTGTTAAACGCATCCTAGAGATTGGAACAGCGATTGGCTATAGTGCAATGCACTTTGCCAGTGTGTCTGAAGAGATAAAACTTACAACAATAGAAAAAGATCCATATAGTTATGAGCTTGCTAAATCAAATATTGAGAATAGCCCTTATAATGATAGAATTGAGCTCATCTTAGGTGATGCTAAAGAAGTTGAGCTCGGAAATAAACGTTTCGATTTTTTATTTATAGATGCCTCAAAAGGGAACAACCAATTCTTTTTCGATAAATATAAAGAATATTTAACTGATGATGCCCTGATTATTGTAGACAATATTTTTATCCGAGGTCTAATCGTTGAAGATGAAGTCGCTAACAAAAATAAACGCAAGCTTCGTGATAAGGTTAGAACCTTCAATCAAACTATGAAAGATAGTGAGTACTCAACTTCGTTTTTAAATATCGGAGATGGCTTACTAGTAATTTACTAAGGGTGTGTCAGTCATGGAAAAACCGACTATTATTGGTATAGCGGGCGGATCTGGATCCGGTAAAACTTCAGTCACAAGAAAAATTATGGAATCACTAAAAGGACATAGTATCGTTCTGATTGAACAGGACTTTTACTATAAAGATCAAAGTGACAAAACAATGGAAGAAAGATTACAGACAAACTATGATCATCCATTTGCTTTTGACAACGATCTCTTACTTCAACATATTAATCAATTGATTAATAGAGAGACCATTGAAATTCCTACTTACGATTATGCAAATCATACAAGAAGTGATCAAACAATCACTGTTGAGCCTAAAGAAGTCATCATAATTGAAGGAATATTTGCGCTCGAAAATGAAGCTTTAAGAAATATCATGGATGTAAAATTGTATGTTGATACAGATTCTGATATCAGAATTTTAAGACGTATATCAAGAGATGTTAAAGAAAGAGGACGCTCCTTAGATTCAGTTATGGATCAATATCTCTCAGTTGTACGTCCGATGCACTTACAATTCATAGAACCTACAAAACGCTTCAGTGATATTATCATTCCTGAAGGTGGAGAAAATATGGTCGCAATTGATATCATTACGACTAAAATTAGAACGCTTATAAATGAATAAGTTGTATTAGATGGAGGATTATTATGGAAAACAAAAAAGAATACCCAATGACTAAAGCTGGTTATGACCAGTTACATGTAGATTTAGAAGAATTAAAAACTGTTAAACGCCCAGAAGTTGTAGAAAAAATAAAAGTCGCACGTAGTTTTGGTGACCTGTCTGAGAACTCAGAATACGATGCAGCAAAAGACGAGCAAGGCTTTGTTGAAAAAGAGATTACCAAAATTGAAGAAATGATTAGACATGCAGTTATCATCGAAGATAATGGAGATAAAAATACTGTTGCTCTAGGTAAGACAGTTACTTTTAAAGAAATCCCAGATGGTGATGAAGAATCATATCAAATCGTAGGAAGTGCAGAAGCTGATCCGTTTGAAGGTAAAATCTCAAATGAATCTCCAATGGCTCAAGCATTACTTAACTCAAAATTAGACGATGAAGTCAATGTTCCACTGCCTAACGGCAATGAAATGAAAGTGAAAATTGTCAACATTGACTAAGAATACAATCGGTATTATTGGTGCTATGGAACCAGAAATCGAGCTTTTAAAAAGAGCGATGGTTATTGAAAGAGAAGAAAAATTAATTCATACAACTGCTTTTATTGGCACCTTAAATCAACAAGATGTTGTTTTAGTACAATCAGGTATTGGCAAAGTGAATGCGAGTATTATCGCAGCACTGATGTGTGACAAATATGAGCTCGATTATCTAATTAATACTGGTGTTGCAGGTGCTTTATCTAAAAAATTAAGCGTGACAGATATGGTCATTTCTAATCAAGTGGCCCATCATGATGTAGATGCGAGCGCTTTTGGTTATGCACTTGGTCAAGTACCAGGAATGCCAGTTGCTTATGAAAGTGATTCACACTTAAAAGATTTAGCTCTAAATATTTTATCTTTGAATTCAGAAATTAAAGGACTCGAGGGACTTGTAGTCAGCGGGGACTCCTTTATAGACAATAATGAAGTGAAAAATGACATTTTAACATACTTTCCTGACGCCTTTTGTGTCGACATGGAATCTAGTGCAATTGCCCAAACGGCTTATCAATTCAATGTTCCATTTTTAATTTTACGCTCGATGAGTGACTCTGCAGATGATTCTGCTGACATGAACTATGAAGAATTTTTATCGAAAGCTTGTGTTCACTCGTCTGAAGTTGTAAAATCATTATTAAGAGAACTGTGATGTGGAGGTAGCTATGTTATTCTTAATGATTTTAGCAATTGTATTTACGGTTATTATCGGTTTTGTCGTTTATACGGAAACTGAAACAGATGATCCAGAAATAATTGAGTAATGAAAAGCACCTTAACTTAGGGTGCTTTTTTTGTGTAGACTAAAGTGATGGAGAGAAATTATGAAAATTATAGAAGATAAATTTTTACCAAATCATTTTGTTAATCGATATGAGAATATAACTATAGAATTTTTAAAACAACATAATATTTCAGCGGTAATGACTGACCTTGATAATACTTTAGTAGCTTTTGATGATCGAGATCCTAACGACAATGTCATTAAGTGGGTGAAAACATTAGAAGCATCAAATATTAAACTACTCATCTTGTCTAATGGTCGACAAGAACGTGTAAAAGCATTCGCAGAACTCCATGGTATTGATTACATCAATAGTGCAAAAAAACCACTTTTAAAAAACTTCCATGAAGGCTTAAAACGCTTAGGCACGAAGAAGAAAAATACAGTGATGGTTGGTGACCAACTCATGACTGATGTGCTTGGTGCTAACCGTGTTGGGATTAGAAGCATACTAGTGATTCCTGTTAAAGAAAAAGATGGTTGGGCGACATATTTAAATCGTAGAATAGAACGTGTTATAATGAAGTACTTTAAGAAAAAGAACATGATTACTTGGGAGGATTAATTTGACTGAAATTAAATGTATTGGTTGTGGTAGCATACTGCAAACCGAAAATAAAAATGCTGAGGGCTATATTCCACAATCTGGCTTAAACAAAGAGGAACCGATTTGTCAACGTTGCTATCGTCTTAGACACTATAATGAAGTACAGGATTTAGAAGTAGATTCTGGAGATTTTTTGACGATGTTAAACTCGCTTTATGAAACGGATAGTTTAATTGTTAAAGTGATTGATATCTTTGACTTTGAAGGTAGTGTCATTCCATCATTCAATCGAATCGTTGGCGATAAGAAAGTACTCGCAGTAATTAACAAGATTGATTTACTACCACGCTCGATGAATACTTCTCGACTTGTAGAACGTGCTAAAAAAATGCTGAAAGATGAAGGTATCACTGCCAATGATACGATAGCGATTAGTGCTTTAAAAGGTCAAAATTTAGATGCTTTACTAGATAAAATTTCTTCTATGTCAGAAGGTAAAGATGTTTACATTGTTGGTACGACAAATGTAGGTAAATCAACCTTAATCAATAAATTACTTGAAGACAATACCGGTTTAAAAAATGTAATTACGACAAGTAATGTACCTGGTACGACTTTAGGTATGATTGATATTCCTTTAGGAGACTCACAAACAATGTACGATACGCCAGGTATTGTTGTAGACTCACAAATTTCACACTTTGTGAAAAGTGATGATTTGAAATATGTGTCTCCAGGTAAGGAAATCAAAGCTAAGACTTTCCAATTAAATGAGGAGCAAACTCTCTTCATTGGTAACTTAGGTCGAATTGATTACTTAACAGGTGGACAAAACAGTTTTTCAGTTTATTGTAATCATCACTTAACGATCCACAGAACCAAATTGGATAATGCAGAAGATTTTTATCTAAAACATTATGATGGTTTACTTACACCACCTAATATAGATGAACCATTCTTAAGTGAAAACTATGATGAACATTTAATTAATGTTGACGCTATGAGTGATGTACTAATCAGTGGCCTCGCCTTTATTTCCATTGCCAAAGATGCGAAAGTAAAAGTCAGAGTTCCTAAAGGAGTCAATGTATCTGTCCGACCAACCATCTTTAAAGGAGTGCAATAAAATGCATTTTTCTGTTATCGGTTATCCAATTAAACACAGTCTTTCTCCCATAATTCACGAAGCGAATTTTAAGGCAAATAATGATGAATCAAGCTATGTCAAAAGTGAAGTTCATCCTGATGACTTAAAGAATATCAGACAATATATGATTGAAGAAACTATGTCAGGTATCAATGTTACAGTCCCCCATAAAGAGAAAATTATGGACTTTTTAGACGTGCTTGATCCGACTGCTAAAGAGATTGGGGCTGTGAATACTGTCAGTTTAAAGAACGATATTTTAACAGGGTATAATACAGATGTAACAGGTTATATAAAGGCTTTTAATGATTCTTTTGGCCCATTAAAAAATCGTCATATCCTCATACTCGGAGCAGGTGGGGCAGCAAAGGCTGTTCACCGAGCACATGTTGATCACGGAGATAAAGTCACTATAGTCGCAAGGCGATTGGAAAGCTTTAATAGCTTTATTAAAAAAGACTTTACGAGTGTCTTATCTAACGATTTCACTGGTGGACATTTTGATGCTGTAATTAATGCAACTCCACTGGGTTTAAATAATGAAGATGTGTTTATTAGTATGGGTATAAATCCGGATTTTATCGATAGTGACACCATCGGTATGGATTTAATATATAACCCTTCAATCACACCGTTTATGACTTATTTTAAACGCAGTCAAAATGGCCTGGGTATGCTAATCAATCAAGCAATGGATGCTTATTATATTTGGACTGGTAAAAAGGGTAATACAAGAGCAGTAGAAACTGCGTTAAAAAAATATTTGGAGGTAGAATAATGACTTTAAGTGGAAAACAAAAAAGATATTTGCGTTCATTAGCTCATCATGAATCAGCCTTATTTCAAATTGGTAAAAATGGTTTAACGGATAATTTTATTACGCAAATTAAAGATGTGTTAGAGAAGCGAGAACTTATCAAAATTTCTGTTTTACAAAATTGTTTAGAAGACAAAGATTCAATTGCAGAAAGCTTGGTAAATGAAACAGCTTCTGAGCTAGTCCAAATTATGGGTAACACTATTGTTTTATATAAGGAATCACAAGAACATAAATCGATTGACCTACCATGAAAATAGGAATATTTGGGGGCAGTTTTGATCCTATCCATATTGGACATATCAATGCCATGATAGAAACTTATCTCAAACTAGACCTTGATAAGGTATTAGTCATGCCGACTTATCTTTCTCCTTTTAAAGGCGTAGTGAATACGAGTAGTCAAGACCGCTTTAAAATGCTGACACAATGCCTTGAAGACTTTGATTATATAGAAGTAGACAGCTATGAAATATTTGGTCAAACAACGACCTATACTTATGATACACTCACTTATTTAAATGAGCAGTTTGTTAATGATGATTTATATTTCATTATTGGGACAGATCACTACCAGTCATTTGACCGTTGGAAAAATAATGAATTATTACATGACTTAGCTCAATTTGTGGTAGTTAATCGAGAAAATACAGCAATAGAAGTTCAGCCGCCATTTATTCAACTTGATATAAACACTGTAGAAGTATCGTCCTCAGTGATTAGGGAGAGACTTAAAAATCAAACAGAAGTCAGACATCTACTAGATCACAAAGTGTATCAGTATATAAAGGAGCATCGCTTATATGAAACGTAAGGAAGCACTGAAAGTTGCAGCGGAGAAATTACCTAAAAAGCGTTTTAAACACTGCCAAAGAGTAGCGGAAACCGCTGAAGAAATGGCAGAAATGTTTAACGCAGATTCATCAAAAGCTTATCTAGCCGGGGTCTTACACGATTATTCAAAGTATGATGACCTAGCTAAAATGTATCAGACAGTAAGTTCAGAAGGTCTGGATCCAGAACTGTTGGAATATAAATCAGAAGTCTTACATGGACCAATAGCAGCGGTAAAGGTGAAAAATAAATTTGGTGTGAGTGATATCGACGTTCTAAAAGCGATTAGCAATCATACATCAGGTGCAAAACAGATGGGGATCTTAGAAAAGATAATCTTTGTTGCTGATTATATAGAACCTGAAAGAAGCCAGCCCGGAGTCGATGATATTAGAACAATCGTCTATGAAGAAAAGAATCTGGATAAGGCAGTCTATGCAATTACAAAAAGAAATATTCAACATTTATTAAATAAAGATCAGACAATTTATCATAAGACTTTAGAATGCTTAAATTATTATAATATGGCCAAGGAGTGACGGTATGGAAAGTAGTAAATTATTAGATTTAATGGTGGAAGCAGTAGACGATAAACGCGCTCAGGATATTACAGTCTATGACGTAAAAAATTCTAGCCCAGTGACCGACTACTTTGTGATATGCCATGGCAATACAGAAAGACAAACCCAAGCGATTGCTGATGAAGTGAGAGACGTAGCTCATAAAAATCAGCTAGATGTTAAGCTTGAAGGCTACAGAACAGGTAAATGGATTTTGTGTGATGTTGGCGATGTTATCGTCCATATTTTTGTCAAAACAGAAAGAGAATATTATAATTTAGAACGTCTATTTAAAGATGACGGTGATAGTGTTGGCCACCAATAAGTATAAAAGTTTTGCAAAAGTATATGATATTCTAAATTATGATATGCCTTATAATCTGTGGCTAGATATTATCAAATATTATAGTAAAGATGCTTCGTCCGTCTTAGATATTGGAGTTGGCACAGGCTATATTTTACGCAATTTATCAATCGATAAAAAATTCGGTATCGATAATTCAGAAGAGATGATTGATTTAGCTAAAAGTCATCACACTGATGCTGAACTCTATGTTCAAGATATGATCGACTTTGACTTAGATGAGCGTTTTGATTTAATTATTGCTACTGCAGACGTCTTAAATTATGCACCATCTAAAGAAGATTTTCTGAAAGTGCTTAATCAAGCCTACAAACACCTAAATGAGAATGGTATTTTTATTTTTGATGTTCATACGGAAGAGAAGTTTAAAACAGATTTTAATTATGAATTATACTCGGATTCTAATGAAGATGTCTTTTACACTTGGCAAACGATTCCTGGAGAAAAGGATTTAAGTGTTTGGCATGAATTGACATTTTTCATTAAAGAATCAGATGGTCGCTATTCAAAATATGAAGAAACTCACTACCAAGAAACTTATAAACATAGTGATATTTTACAGATGGCAATCTCTTCTGATTTCACTATTCATCACACTTTCTCTGATTTTGATATCGATAATCCTATAACAGATTTAGCAGAAAGAAATTTCTATATCCTAAAAAAATAAGCTAAATAAATTTATTAACTTATTCGAAATAAAAATAAGTTATCTGAATTTCCTATATATAGTATAAGAACTATATCAGGAGGAAATTATGGATATACGATCATTTTTTGAGCAGTATCGTGCTTATCTTATTTCAGCTGGAATCATCACCGTAGTATTGGTTTTTCTACTTTTGAAATTATTTCAAGGTCAAGAAGTTGAAGAGACCCCTTTTCCTATTGACACAAGTGTTGTAGAAGAAACAACAGAGGATTTAGAAGAAACATTGCCTACTACTGTTTTTGTTGAAGTTAAAGGGGCAGTCAATGCACCAGGTGTCTATGAATTACCAGGAGATGCTAGAATTAAAAACGTACTTGATATTGCAGCAGTATCAAAAAATGCAGATTTACTCACTGTTAATCAATCTCTTAAATTAAAAGATGAGATGGTCATCTATGTGCCTTTTAAGGGTGAGTTAGATTCAAAAGAAATTCCTTACCTTACTACTGGAGACAGTACGAATCTTGAAGGCAGTGAAGAATCAAGTAAAGTTAATATCAACACTGCTGATGTAAGTGAACTGACTACTTTAAATGGTATTGGTGAAAAGAAAGCACAAGCAATTATTGAGTATAGAGAAGAGTTTGGTCTATTTTCTAAAGTAGAAGATCTGATGAATATATCGGGTATTGGAGAAAAGACTTTTGAAAATCTTCAAGCTGATATCACTATAAATTGAGGTGTATATATGAGAATTAACTGGCATGAATACTTTATGGCACAGGCAATGTTACTCTCACTTAGATCCACATGTAAACGATTAAGTGTCGGTGCAACTATAGTCAAGGACAACCGCATTATTGCAGGGGGTTACAATGGTTCAGTATCAGGTGAGGTTCACTGTATTGATGAAGGCTGTTATTTAGAAGATGGACATTGTATTCGAACTATCCATGCAGAGATTAATGGTTTACTGCAGTGTTCTAAGTTTGGTGTGTCAACAGAAGGTGCGACAGTCTACGTTACTCATTTCCCTTGCATTAACTGCACTAAGGCACTAATTCAAGCAGGTATTAAGAATATCTATTATCGTGAAGATTATAAAAATCATCCTTACGCTATAGAATTACTCGATAAAAATAATATTAACTATGAATTGATTGATACCGATACTGAAACAGTTAAAGCATATTTTGAAGCACTATAATGCTGCTACTCTATATAGTACTTAGTATCATTACTGCTTATGTCTTTATTGAAAGCCCAATATTGGGCTTCTTTTTTTATGTTTTTTTAATGTACAGTGTCTATATCAATTTAAAAAAATTTGTCTTTATGCTTACATTTACTTCAGTTTGTCTTCTTTCTATATATTTCGTTTCACAACTCGATAAAACGATTCAAACAGATAATCTTTATTATTTTGTCATCGATGACTATAAATACTATAAAGACCAAACGCATTATATCGTTCATTCTGATAAGGGGAAGTATGAATTATATGTCACAGAAGACGATCTATTACCTATCTCAACACGGTGTTATGGTGATATAGAAATTAATGAAATTGTTGAAGAGAGAAACTTTATTAAAAGGGATGCCTTTGAAAACTTGCATATAAATCAATTAGCCGGTCGGATATATCTAGATAATTTCCATGGTTTAAGCTGTAGCAAGCATCAGCCGAACTTATCTCAAAAGATTAATCAGATTCGTAGTATCTATATCAATAAAATATTAAACATCACTGAACATGATTATAAGTTTGATATGCTCACCTTATCTATAGGTAATAAATCTTATATAGAAGCTGATTTTTTTGATGCACTACAAAAGCTTGGTATCTATCATTTGTATGTCATTTCAGGAACGCATGTTGCTTTTTTATCTGGTGTGGTAATTTTTATTTTAAGGTGCTTTAAATTATCAAGAGTCACAATTAAACTCATCCTAATTGCTGTCTTGCTTTGTTTTTTCTTTCTTAACTTTTTTTCACCGAGTGTCTTAAGAGCAACTTTTATGGGGATTATGCTTTTAGTCACATCTTTGTTTAAAAGAAAACCTTACTTGACCATAATTTCTTTATCTGCCTTAGTTCAAATAGTTTTTAACCCTTGGGTCATGTATCATGCTGGCTTTCAACTATCGTATATGACGACTTTATTTATAGTCTTATGTCGACCAATCTTGGCACAATATAAAAACTTCACTCAACTAATTTTAATTACAATCATCTGTGAACTTTCAACTATTGTCATTGTCCTCTTGCAGTTTAATGAGATTAGCTTATCTGGACTTATACTTAATATCTTCTTTGTACCTTTGTTTTCTTTCCTTGTTTTTCCTAGTGTAATTATCTTTAATGTCCTATCATTTGTGTATTTTCCTGAGTTTTTAAACGAACTCTACCATAATTTTTATACATATTTAAAATATCTTATCGATCAAATTGCACAAGCTTTTAAACATAGAATACCGATCAAAAATTTACATGATGTCTCCACAATATTATTAATTGCAATCTCTTATAAATTAATCCTTCACTGTTTAAGTAAAGAAGTGTTTAAAGTAGGCATAGCTACTGTTCTTATTATCATAATCTTATACTTTAATGCTCAAAACTATAAAGATAATTTTACATTAACCATGGTAGATGTTAGTCAAGGAGATGCTTTTATTTTAAGAGACCATAGAGAGAATAAGACAGTCTTAATTGATACTGGTGGAAGGTTTAGTGATCAAGAAAATGCAATTCCTTTAAGTGAGAAGAACATTCTGCCGTATTTAAAAGAAGCTGGTCTTGGTAAAATCGATTTACTAATCATCAGTCACTTAGATATAGATCATAGTGGGGAAGCAGGTCACATTTTAGAAAAATTAGAAGTCAGCAATATATTAATAAATAGTGAAGATGAAAAATTTGGAGAATGGGTTAGTGGATTAAGTGAGGAGAAAAAAGAAAAGATTATTGATAGTCGAAATATAAAAGAGTTCAGTATTGGGAATATCAAATTTCAGCAACTCTTAACAGACACCGAGCTTTTAGATTCCAACAATCAATCGATTGTTTTAAAAGTGTTTATGGATCAGTACTCTGTTTTATTTACAGGGGATATAAGTGTAGATAGGGAAGAGAGTTTACTTAAAGAAGACTTCAATTTACAAAGTGATATTTTAAAAGTTAGTCACCATGGTAGTGACACATCAACAAGTCAGGAATTTCTTAGTAGGGTCTCGCCTAAAATTTCATTAATTTCAGCTGGTGTGAATAATCGCTATAAACACCCACATCAAGAAGTAGTCGATAACTTGTCTGAATCAATCATTTATAATACACAAGAGTCGGGGATGGTAGAATTTAAAATAAAAGATGATACAATATGTATTCGACAAAAATTACGTGTTGACAAAGCGTGTTTAGAAAAATAAAAAAAGAGCCTTAAAGGCTCTTAGAATTTAACCAGCAACGATCGCGAATACTTGAGGAATAATGTAGATGACTGCAAAAGCAATGAAACCTACAATAAATCCTAAACCAGAATCGATAACATCATTGTTTTTTGATTGTACGTTTTTCTCGAATTTGTTCATGAAATTACCCCCTAAACACTTACTTATAGTATATGATATATTCTAAAAAAAAGCTATAATAGATTTATAAACATTAAGGAGCTTCGCCATGGATCTGCTACAACTCTTATACGGGACAAATATTATACGTATAGAAGATGAAGTAAAAAAAATCGCCAAGACTTATGTTGGTGACTTAGATGACTTTAATTTTACACGTTTAAATTACAAGGACACATCTACTGAAACTATTATTGAAGAAGCTCAAACACTGCCATTTTTGAGTGATCGAAAAGTGATTGTGGTAGAAGAGGCGATTCTGTTTACCGGGCAAAAAGAAACGGGATCTTTAAAACACAATATCGATCCTTTAATTGACTATCTTGCTAATAAAAAAGATGATACTTTACTTATTTTTGTCGTCCATAGTGATAAATTAGATAAGCGTAAAAAAGTGACTAAGCTGATGAATCAAAAAGCTAAAGTCATAGAGATTAACGAGATGACAGAGAGTGAATTAATTGCCTATGTTCATAGTGTATTAGACCGTGAAGATATTACAATTGAACATGAAGCCTTGAATTTGCTCTTAGAAAGAACCGCTTATAAGTATGAAACTTTATATAATGAGTTAACTAAGCTCATCTTATATGTAGACCATGAGATAACACTCGTCGATGTCCAAAACCTCGTTACTATTTCACTTGAAGAAAATGTATTTTTACTCACTGACTATATTTTAAAAAATGAAAAGGTAAAGGCAGTTAACTTAGCTTCAGGACTTATTTTACAAAAGGAAGAGCCGATTAAACTTCTTCACTTAATCATTGGTCAATTCAGATTGTTTTACCAAGTTAAGATATTAAGCCAACAAGGTTATCAAGAAGACAATATGGCAAAAACTTTAAAGGTCCACCCATACAGAGTGAAATTAGCACATAGACATGTCAGACAAATACACTTAGATGTACTTTTAGACAAAATAGTGCTGTGTAGAGATATTGATTATAAATTCAAATCATCTTATCTAGATAGAGAAGCATTATTTGAGCTATTTATCTTAGAAATATAAAAAAATAAAACCTTCTTAATTTTATAAGAAGGTTTTATTTTTATTTAGCCATAAGTTTTGATTTAATACGGCTTGCTTTATTAGCGTGAATGTGATTACTTTTTGCAGCTTTGTCTACAAGTTTGACAGCGTTAGATACTAAAGCATCTTTGTTGTCAGCGTCTTCAAGTTTAGCTGTTTCAGCACGTTTCACTGCAGTACGCATCGCATTTTTTTGTGCAATGTTAGCTTCTTGTGCAGTTTGGTTTGTTCTCACACGTTTGATTGCTGATTTAATATTAGGCATAATGTCACCTCCGACATAAAGTTGTACAACTTTTATTGCAACATAAAATATTTTACCAAAAATAGCGACCGTATGCAATAATCAATCCGAAATGAATTGAAGTTAATCGCTAGCATTGGTATAATTATAGCATTGTAAAGACGAAGAAAGTTGGATTTTAAATGGATAAGATGGAACGTTTAAAAAGACAAAAAAATATAAGGAACTTTTCAATTATAGCTCATATCGACCACGGCAAATCTTCCCTTGCTGATCGATTATTAGAAAACACACGCTCTGTCGAAAGCAGAGATATGAAATCTCAATTACTAGATTCTATGGATTTAGAAAGAGAACGTGGTATCACTATTAAACTGAATGCTGTAAGACTAAAATACACAGCAAAAGATGGTGAAGATTATACCTTTCATCTCATCGATACGCCTGGACACGTCGATTTTACCTATGAAGTTTCTAGATCACTTGCTGCTTGTGAAGGGGCAATACTTGTAGTTGATGCTGCACAAGGTATAGAGGCTCAAACACTTGCTAACGTTTACCTTGCTTTAGACAATGATTTAGAGCTCTTACCGGTTGTGAATAAAATTGATTTGCCAGCTGCTGACCCTGACCGCGTTGCTGAGGAGATAGAAGATGTGATTGGATTACCTGCTGAGGATTCAATTTACGCGTCAGCTAAGTCAAATATTGGTATAGAAGATATTCTAGAGAGAATTGTCGCAACAGTACCCGCACCTGATGGCGATCCTGAAGCACCACTAAAGGCTTTAATTTTTGACTCTGTCTTTGATTCATATCGCGGTGTTATCTCTTCGATTAGAATTGTTGAAGGTACGGTTAAAGCAGGCGATAAAATACGCATGATGTCTAGTGGAAAAGAATTCGAAGTGAATGAAGTTGGTATTAATACACCAAGTCCACTAGCAGTAGAAGATTTATCAGCTGGAGATGTAGGATATATCGTAGCTTCTATTAAAAAAGTTGGAGACTCCCTTGTAGGGGATACGATTACCAATGCAGATAATCCAGCAGATGAACCATTACAAGGCTATAAGAAGATGAACCCAATGGTATATTGTGGGATGTATCCAATCGATTCAAGTAAGTATAATGACTTACGTGAAGCACTGGAAAGATTAGAATTAAATGACTCTTCTCTACAGTATGAGCCAGAAACTTCTCAAGCATTAGGCTTTGGTTTCAGAACTGGTTTCTTAGGACTCTTACATATGGAGATTGTTCAAGAACGTATTGAAAGAGAGTTTGGTATCGATCTAATCGCAACTGCACCGTCGGTAATATATAACGTTGAAATGACTGATGGAGAAGTAATCAGAGTTGATAACCCTGCACAAATGCCAGATCCACAAAAGATTGAGAAGATTAACGAGCCATACGTTAAAGCACAAATTATGGTGCCTAATGACTATGTGGGTTCTGTTATGGAACTCTGTCAGAGAAAACGTGGAAACTTTATGACCATGGATTATTTAGATGACGTGCGCGTTAACATCATCTATGAAATTCCTTTATCAGAAATAGTATTTGATTTCTTTGATCAGTTAAAATCACATACTAAAGGTTATGCATCATTGGATTATGAATTAATCGGTTATAAGGAATCTAAACTAGTTAAGATGGATATTCTCTTAAACAGTGAAAAAGTAGATGCTTTAAGCTTTATTGTTCATAGAGATTTTGCTTATGAAAGAGGAAAAGCAATCGTTGAAAAACTGAAGAAAATTATTCCAAGACAACAATTTGAAGTGCCAATTCAAGCTGCTATTGGCCAAAAGATTGTCTCTCGTACCAATATTAAATCCATGGGTAAAAATGTCCTATCTAAATGTTACGGTGGGGACATTAGTCGTAAGAAGAAATTGTTAGAGAAGCAAAAAGAAGGTAAGAAGAAAATGAAAGCAGTTGGAAGCGTAGAAATTCCACAAGAAGCTTTCTTAGCAGTTTTAAAAATGGATGATGAATAAATTCAAACTAGAGGAGAAATCATTAGATTTCTCCTTTAATATTAGGAGGGTAAGTATGGATAGTATGTATATCCACATTCCTTTTTGCAATCGCATTTGTACCTATTGTGATTTTAATAAGGTGTTAATAAAAAATCAGCCAGTCGACGACTATATTGAAGCGCTGATTCAAGAATTATCAGCATATGGAGACATGACTTTAAAAACAATTTATGTCGGTGGTGGAACGCCAACTGCTTTAAATGAAGCACAATTAAATAGACTCTTAAGTTATGTCACGGAACACTTTAAAGTAACAGATGAATTTACTTTCGAAGCAAATCCAGATGAATTAACTACAAGTAAACTAGATATCTTAAAAAACTACGGCGTCAACCGAGTAAGTTTGGGTGTTCAGACCTTCAATAATGATCTACTAAAGGTGCTCGGACGAACGCATAAGAAAGATGACATCTTCAATAGCATTAATCACTTAGAAAAAATCGGCTTAACCAACTACTCCATAGATTTGATGTATAATTTACCAGGCGAAACGTTTGATGATATTGATATGAGTTTAAAATATATATCTGAACTAAAACCTAAGCATGTCTCTTGGTATTCCTTAATCATTGAGCCTCATACTGTCTTTTATAACAAAATTAAGGCAGGGAAAATGTCTATAGCTGGCAGTATAGAAGAAGGGGAAAAATATGATAAGGTAATACATGGATTGTCAGCACTCGGCTACCCTCAATATGAGATCTCCAACTTTGCGACTAAAGTGCATGAATCTCATCACAACAAGACCTATTGGTTAAATGAACCCTACATTGGAGCAGGTGCTGGTAGTCATGGTTACACGGGTGATGTTCGTTACTACAACATTAAGCCTGTCAATCATTATATTAATAGTATGAAAGATACTGGCAGCGTTGTAAAAGAGGAACTTAAGTTAGCCTTAAAAGATAAGTACGAAGAAGAAATGTTCTTAGGTTTACGCTTAAATAAAGGCGTTAGTGAACAGAGATTTTTCGATAAATATAATACTTCAATCGATTCAATTTACGGTAAAGTTTTAAAAGAATTGCATGCAAAAAAATTGATAAAAAGAGAGTCAGGATTCATCAGTTTAACTGAACAGGGACGTATGATTGGTAACGACGTTTTTGCAGAATTTTTACTCTAAAAAATAAAGCGAGCTAATCCTTGACTTATTTTGACCTATTTGATAAATTATAATTAGCACTTAAGAGATAAGAGTGCTAATGAGGTGATTATTTGCTAACTGAGAGGCAGAAAATCATTTTAGAATTAATCGTAGATGATTTTCTGGAAGTAATGACACCTATTAGTTCCAACTATTTATTAAATAAATATCAATTCAATGTATCTAGTGCAACAATCAGAAATGATATGGCTGCTTTAGAACAAGAAGGATATTTAGTTAAAGTGCACACGTCTTCTGGACGTATGCCATCAAGAAAAGCCTTGAAGTATTATATTGAGGAACTAAAGTATGAAATCATCCAAGACCCACCACAGCCTATTGAGTTCAATACACCGGTAGATAATACCAAGAACTTCACGCAATCTCTAGCAACATCAATTAGTGAGAGACTGGGTCACTTAACTCAAGTTTCACTTACTGATGAAGATGAGAGAATTAAAGGCATGTATATCACGCCTTTAACTGATAGCGCTGGCATTGCAATTATTGTTTTAGATACAGGAAATATTAAACAACTTCCTGTTAAGACAGGCCGTGGAGTAACTGTTGAAGACTTATCTAAGTTAAGTAACTTTTTCAACAACTTACTCATGGATAAGAGACTTGGTGATTCACGCTTAATACTAAATGAAAATACAGTCGTCCCGACTGAAATTCGTCATTTGTTTGATCAATTGTCAACTCAAATTAATGCGGCTATTGTAAAACCAAGACGAACGGTTGGCCATGCTGGTTTTTCTTTTCTACTTAAAGATATGAAAGATGAACTAGATACTCTGGAGCATATCTATGAGGATATTGAATCAGAGTCGCTACAACAAACTGTGGAGCAATTGTCATCTAATGATGTTAATATTTATTTTGGCGATGAGTTAGATGATAGTTATAAATCCATTTCAGTTATCACGACTAATTTTGATTATAGTGGACTGAGTGGGAACTTGATGGTGATTGGGCCGGAATTAATGGGTTACAAGCACGTCATAAACTTGCTTCACTCATTTAAAAAAGGAGTGTAGAGATTGTCAGAAGAAAACAAAGATCTTACTTCAGAAGAAGTTAAAGAAACTTCAACTACATCAGCTGAAGAAGCGGTCGAAACAACAGAAGAAAAGAATGAGGCTTCAAATGAAGCTGAAGATGTAGTAGACACAGAAGAAGATCCTAAAGACGAAAAAATTAAAGAGCTTCAACAAGCAGTTGAAGAAAATGAAAACAAATATTTAAAACTAATGGCAGAGTTTGAAAACTTTAAGAGACGTAATCGCCAAGAGATGGAACTTAATAATAAGTACAAAGATCAGAAATTTGCTGAAGATCTCTTGCCGGTCATCGATAATCTAGAACGCGCACTTGCAATTGAAGGCGAAGAAGAGAGCTTTATCGCTTTAAATAAAGGTGTCGATATGGTTTATAGAAATCTCTTAGAGTCATTAGAAAACCATGACATTAAAGTCATCGATGCCCTCGATCAGGAATTTGACCCTAACTTCCACCAAGCTGTTATGACAGAAGAGGTTGAAGGTAAAGCGTCAGGTCTTGTAATCGAAGAATTTCAAAAGGGCTATATTTTAAAAGACCGCGTTATCAGACCATCAATGGTTAAGGTAAGCGAGTAATAACTTAAATTAATGGAGGACTAATTAATATGAGTAAAGTAATTGGAATAGACTTAGGAACAACAAACTCAGTAGTATCAGTATTAGAAGGTGGCGAACCTAAAGTAATTCAAAACGCAGAAGGTAACCGTACAACGCCTTCAGTAGTATCATTTAAAAATGGTGAACGCCAAGTTGGTGAAGTTGCTAAACGTCAAGCAATCACTAACCCAAACACAATCATGTCAATCAAAAGACATATGGGTACAGAATATATAGAAAAAATTGAAGATAAAGAATATACACCACAAGAAATTTCAGCGATGATTTTACAAAACCTAAAAGAAACAGCTGAAAGCTACCTTGGTGAAAAAGTAACAAAAGCTGTTGTTACAGTTCCAGCTTACTTCAACGACTCAGAACGTCAAGCGACTAAAGATGCTGGTAGAATTGCCGGTTTAGAAGTTGAACGTATTATTAACGAGCCAACTGCAGCAGCACTTGCATATGGTTTAGACAAAACTGACAAAGAAGAAAACATCTTAGTTTTTGACTTAGGTGGGGGAACGTTTGACGTTTCTATTCTTGAACTTGGTGACGGTGTCTTTGATGTACTTGCAACAGCAGGTGATAACCGCCTAGGTGGGGATGACTTTGATGATGTTGTCATTGATTTCTTAGTGGATACTTTCAAACAAGAAAATGGTATTGACCTTTCTAAAGATAAAATGGCAATGCAAAGACTAAAAGATGCAGCTGAAAAAGCGAAAAAAGATTTATCAGGTGTATCTTCAACTCAAATTTCTCTACCATTTATCTCAGCTGGTGAAGCTGGACCATTACACTTAGAAACTTCACTAACTAGAGCTAAATTTGATGAGTTAACACACAAACTTGTAGAAAAAACTATGGGCCCTGTTCGTCAAGCACTTAAAGATGCTGGCGTATCTAAATCAGAAATCGATGAAATTATCCTAGTTGGTGGATCGACACGTATCCCAGCTGTTCAAGAAGCGATTACTAAAGAATTAGGTAAAGAACCAAACCGTAGTGTAAACCCTGATGAAGTTGTAGCAATGGGTGCAGCAGTTCAAGGTGGGGTACTTACTGGTGATGTTCAAGACGTTGTTCTCTTAGACGTTACACCATTATCACTAGGTATCGAAACTATGGGGAATGTTTCAACTGTATTAATTGAAAGAAATACAACTATTCCTACAAGTAAATCACAAGTATTCTCAACAGCAGCAGACAACCAACCTGCAGTAGACATTCATGTTGTTCAAGGTGAAAGACCAATGGCAAGCGACAACAAGACACTTGGTCGTTTCCAATTAACTGATATTCCACCAGCACCAAAAGGTGTTCCACAAATTGAAGTAACATTTGATATCGACAAAAACGGTATTGTAAATGTCACAGCAACAGATAAAGGTACTGGTAAAGAACAAAAAATCACTATCGAATCTAGCTCTAATTTAACTGACGATGATATCGACAGAATGATTAAAGAAGCAGAAGATAATGCTGAAGCTGACAAAGCTCGTAAAGAAGAAGCTGACTTAAGAAACGAAGCTGATCAATTAATCTTCTCTGCAGATAAAGCAATCGAAGATTTAGGCGATAAAGTTGAAGAGTCTGAAAAAGAAAGTATCAACAATGCTAAAGATGACCTGAAAACTGCTTTAGAAGGTTCAGACTTAGACGCAATTAAAGAGAAAAAAGAAGCTCTTGAACAAGAAGTTCAAGGTATTACTACTAAACTTTATGAGCAAATGGCACAAGAACAAGCAGCTAACGCTGAAGGTTCTGAAGATGCTTCATCTAGTGATGATGACGATGTTATCGATGCAGAGTATAAAGAAGTAGATGACGACGAAGATAAAAAATAAAATCTTCAACATTTAAGTCAAAGCCAATGCGTTTGGCTTTGACTTTTTTAAATGGTAATATATATGACTGTTGGAGGGAAAAACTGTGGCTAAAAGAGATTATTATGAAATACTCAGTTTAGATAAAAATGCAACACAAGATGAAATAAAAAAGGCCTATCGTAAACTATCAAAGAAATATCACCCAGATATGAAAGATGGCTCTGAAGAAAAATTTAAAGAAGTTTCTGAAGCGTATGAAGTTTTATCTGATGAAAATAAACGTGCACAATACGACCGTTTCGGTCACGAAGGTATGAATTCACAAGGTGGTTTTGGTGGCGGTGGTTTCCAAGGCGGCGGCTTTGGTGGCTTCGAAGATATCTTCTCATCATTCTTTGGTGGGGGTGCAAGACGTGACCCGAATGCTCCTAGAAAAGGTGATGATCTTCAATACACAATGTCAGTTTCTTTTGAAGAAGCAGTCTTTGGTACGACTAAGACAGTGACAATTAAAAAAGAAGTCACTTGTGATGTGTGTGATGGGGACGGAACAAAACCTGGAACATCTAAATCAACATGTAAAACTTGTTCTGGTTCAGGTCATGTTTCAGTTGAACAAAACACACCATTTGGTCGTGTTCAAACCCAAAGAACTTGTCCAACTTGTGGTGGAACTGGTCAAGAAATTGAACATCCATGTGACAAATGTAATGGTCACGGTACAGTGACTAAAAATGTTGATATTGAAGTAAAAGTACCTGAAGGTATAGACAATGGACAACAAATTCGTCTATCCGGACAAGGTGAGCCTGGTATCAACGGCGGCCCAGCAGGGGACTTATACATTGTCTTTAGAGTTAAAGCGGATAAGAGATTTACGAGAGATGGAGATGACATTCACTACAACTTGAATATTTCCTTCGCTCAAGCAGCTTTAGGTGATGAACTAAAAGTACCAACGATTAATTCATCAATCATGTTAACAATTCCTGCCGGCACACAATCAGGCAAACGCTTTAGACTTAAAGAAAAAGGTGTTAAAAACGTCCAAGGATTTGGTTACGGTGATCAGTATGTGACAGTAACGGTCGTAACACCGACAAAACTATCAGAAAAAGAACGCGACTTATTCAAGCAATTAGCAGCTGAAAATGGTGAAGATATCTCTGAGCAACAAGAGAATTTTATCGATAAAACAAGACGTTTCTTTAAGGGTGAGTAAAGATGAAATGGCATGAGGTTACAATCAGTAGTAATGTCGATAATGAAGAAGTATTGACGAGTTTTTTAAATACCATAGCAAAAGGTGTGGCCATAGAATATTCTGTGGACACACTAAGGTCTGATATTGATGACTTCGATGCTAAATTTCGCTTAAATCCAGAAGATTATCCAGAATCTGGTCTTAGGTTAATTGTTTATTTTGATGAGACCATGGACATTGATGAGAAGTTAAGACAAATTGAAACATTCATTGCAAATAATGACTTAGTTGATCGAGAACAAATTACAATAAGTAAAAACATTATAGATGAAGAAGATTGGGAAAATGAATGGAAGAAACATTTTCATAATTTTAAAGTTGGTCGAAACTTCTTTATTGTTCCTTCTTGGGAATTTGATCAAGTCGCTGTCTCTGAAAGTGATAAGGTCATTAAAATAGATCCTGGTATGGCTTTTGGAACAGGAGATCATGCAACGACGAGTCTTTGTTTAACTTTGATGGAAGATATTATTGAAGATCATCAAAAGGTAATTGATGTCGGTACAGGTTCGGGTATTCTTTCCATTGGTGCTCACTTACTTGGTGCAAGAAGCATCAAAGCGACAGATATTGATGAATTATCTTTAAAAGTTGCAACAGAAAATATTAAACTAAATGATTGCAGTGAGGATATTACTGTTGAGAAGGGTGACCTTTTAAAAGATGAAAATGATCAATATGATGTTGTGATTGCTAATATCTTAGCTCATATTATTGATGATATGATTACCGATGCCTATAGTCACTTAAATAATGATGGTTATTTTATCTCTTCAGGTATTATTGTTGAAAAGAAAGATGAGATTATTAATCATTTAGAAGCTGTCGGATTTCAGGTTCAAGAAACGCTTGTAGAAGACGGTTGGGTAGCTATACTGAGTAAAAAGGTGATTTAATGCAAAGATACTTTGTAAAAGAAGAATTATCAGTGGACCAGACGTATGAAATGGACAGTGAGCATAGACATCACATTATCAATGTAATGCGGTCAAACGTAGATGATGTATTCACCGTAGTGGATAGCCACTCACAAGCTTATTTAGTGAAGCTAAATAGTATAGACCCACTGGCTTATCAAGTAGTTGAAAAAGTGGATCATGTTGTTGAAATGCCTGTTAATATTACAATTTTTAGTCCACTTTTAAAGGGCGACAAGATGGATATTGTCATTCAAAAATCTACTGAACTCGGAGCTCATGCCTTCGTCCTCTATAAAGCAGAGCGTAGTGTAGTTAGATTAAATTCAAAAAAAGAAAGTAATCGACTAGAACGATTTGAAAAAATTGCGACAGAAGCAGCAGAGCAAAGTAAAAGGCTTCATATTCCCACTATTAGATTTGATGGCACTTTAAAAGAAATAGACTTTTCTAGTTTTGATACCGTACTTTTTGCTTATGAAAATAATAATTTTAAAGGCCAAAAAATTAGAGATGTACTAAGAGACACTGAAGCTAAAAATATCGCTTTTATTTTTGGACCAGAAGGTGGCTTTACTGATAAAGAAGTTGATGATTTTAAAGATGCTAACAATATTACACTAGGACCTAGAATCCTAAGAGCAGAGACAGCACCGCTTTATGCACTTTCTGTTATTGCTAGCTGTATAGAATAAGAATACTATGATATTATTAAGCAGAAAATTTGATTATAGGAGTGTAAATATGAATTTAGCAAAATATATCGACCACACTTTACTGAGCCCAACAGCTCAAAAAGAAGAAATCCTTGAGCTTTGTAGTGAAGCAGATCAATACGGTTTTTTCAGTGTCTGTGTACAGCCTTCATGGGTGAGTACTTCTCATGAAGCACTTAAAGATAGTGAAGTTAAAGTATGTACTGTAATAGGTTTTCCTCATGGTGCAACAAGTTCAGAAACTAAAGCATTTGAAACTAAAAATGCTATAGAAAATGGTGCTGACGAAATTGACATGGTGATTAACCTAGGGCAATTAAAAGACGGCAACTTAGATTATGTTAAATCTGACATACAAAGTGTCGTTGACGCTGCGAATAAAGAAGCCTTGGTTAAGGTAATTATTGAATCGAGTCTTTTAACAGATGAAGAAATTAAAACAGCTTCTCGTTTATCTAAAGAAGCTGGTGCTGACTTTGTTAAAACTTCTACAGGATTTAATGGTGCTGGCGCAAGTGTTGAAGCTGTCAAAATTATGCGTCAAACAGTTGGAGAAGACCTAGGTGTTAAAGCGAGTGGTGGCGTTCGCTCTAAAGAAGATGCAGATGCTATGATCACTGCAGGTGCGACTAGAATTGGTGCCTCTAGCGGAATTGCAATTGTAGAAGGTGCAGTTTCAGACTTTGATTATTAATTTAACGTTGACTGAACTTAACAACATATATTATAATATTTAAGTACATAGTATATATTTACTATGTTAATTAGCCTTTTGCATTATCGGAGGGAGGGAAAAACAAATGTCAAAAACAGTTGTTAGACAAAACGAACCAATAGAAGATGCTTTACGTCGTTTCAAACGTACAGTTTCTAAAAGCGGTACGCTTCAAGAAGCTCGTAAAAGAGAGCACTACGAAAAACCTAGTGTAAGACGTAAGAAAAAATCTGAAGCTGCGCGTAAGCGTAAGTTCAAATAATATCACTCTTCCCTCTGATAAGTGATATATTTTTGAGCAGTGCATATAATGCACTGCTCTTTTTTGTCTACAAAATTTTACCTGACTATCGCAATTTTCACTGCTTAATGTATAATTGGTATTAGGAGGGATGCTTATGGATTTTGTATATTTATTTACAATCAATGAACTGTTTAATAATTTTGTAAATATGATTACATCACCCATTATGGCATTTCTGTTATTAGCTATGTTCTTTTTAGGGACCATCTACCAACTATTTTCTAACAGGATAAATATTGTAGGCGTCTTGGCATTTCTTTCTATAATATTATTCTTTCTTGGTCACCTTCTGTCGGGCAATGGTAGCTTAACTACCTTGGTCTTAATACTCATTAGTGGTTTACTCATCCTATTAGAGTTTTTTGTCATCGGTATGATATTAGGAGTCATTGGTTTAGGTTTATTTGTCTTAAGTATTCTTATTGTCAGTGGAAATATTGGCTTATATTCAATATTTCTAGCAGTTATATTTATATTGGCAATCGTGGAGTGGGTGATATTTGTGAAACATAAAAAGAGAAAGATTCCATTTTTAAGTCGCTTGATTTTAAATGATGCGACAGATAAGGAATCTGGTTATACATCATTTGATGATCGCTCTCATCTCGTTGGTCAAGAAGCTGTAACTCATACTGTTTTAAGACCTTCTGGGACCATTAGGCTCGGAGATGAACGCTATGACGCTGTAGCAGAAGGATCGTATATCAGTAGTGATGTGAAAGTTAAAATTATTTATGTAGAAGGTACCAGAATAGTTGTTAGACCAATTGAAGAGAACGAATAAACAAGAGGAGAGTGGACAATGAGTTTAGGATTTATTACAGGTGGTACGATTGTGACACTATTAATTTTAGTCGTTGCAATTATCATCATCGCATTCATCTTATCATTTGTACCAATTGGCTTATGGATCTCTGCTATTGCTGCAGGGGTTAAAGTAGGAATCTTTACCTTGGTTGGAATGCGTTTAAGACGTGTTAAACCAAAACGTGTAATTGAACCAATGATTAAAGCGCATAAAGCAGGAATACAGTTAAAAACTAATCAGTTAGAATCTCACTTTCTTGCTGGTGGTAACGTAGACCGTGTTGTTGATGCTTTAATTGCTGCTCAAAGAGCAGACATTAACTTAACATTTGAACGTTGTGCAGCTATTGACTTAGCAGGTCGTGACGTTTTAGAAGCTGTACAGATGAGTGTAAACCCTAAAGTAATTGAAACACCATTTATTGCAGGTGTTGCAGTAGATGGTATTGAAGTGAAAGCAAAAGCGCGTATTACAGTTAGAGCTAACATTGAAAGATTAGTCGGTGGTGCCGGTGAAGAAACAATTATCGCACGTGTCGGTGAAGGGGTAATTTCTACAATCGGTTCATCTAATAAGCATGCTGAAGTATTAGAGAACCCAGAACGTATTTCTCAAACAGTTCTATCTAAAGGTCTAGACGCAGGAACAGCTTTTGAAATTCTATCTATCGATATTGCTGATGTAGACATCGGTAAAAACATTGGGGCAGACCTACAAACAGAACAAGCTGTGGCAGATAAAAATATTGCCCAAGCTAAAGCAGAAGAACGTCGTGCAATGGCCGTAGCCCAAGAACAAGAAATGAAAGCTCGCGTACAAGAAATGAGAGCTAAAGTTGTGGAAGCTGAATCACGTGTACCATTAGCATTTGCTAAGGCACTCGAAGATGGAAATATTTCTGCATCTGATTATTACAATCTTAAAAACGTAGAAGCTGATACAAGCATGAGAGACTCCATTAATAAGATGACGAACCCTACACAATATAACGAAGACGAATAGGGTGTGATTAAATGGAATTAATTCCAATAGTAATTATCGTGCTCGGTATTATCTCCTCAATTATATCAGGTAGTAAACAAAATAAAGATGAGGGAAAACGTAATATCGATCCTTCTAAGTTAGAAAAAAGACAAAAAACAGCACCTCGCAGACGCCAATTTGAACAGGAAACCAAACAACCGAAAGGTTTTTTTGAAGAACTTCAAGAGGCATTGGAAACTGAGTTAAATCCAGAAAAATTTGACAAAGAACAGACTGAAAAGAAAGATACATCGAGTCAAAAAAATAAAGAGGTAGAAAAAAGAAAACCAAGAGAAACCATTCAAAGAAGTAGCTCTAAAGATCGATCTAGTAAAGATAGAGTAGAGACTGATCGTTCTCTCGTTAAAAAACGTGCAGAGAGAGCTAAGGAAAGAGTGGCGACAAAAGCCTATGATAAACGTGTTGTAGCAGCTGAAGGGCTAGGCAGAGATATTGCTGAAAAAGCACGTTATACGCTTGACGATTCTCCTAAAAAAGACAAAAAAGATGTCGTCAAAGAAAACGAAATATCGAGTAAAGACTTAACATTCGATTCTAAAGCTGTTGTTAACGGAATTATCATGGCAGAGATACTTGGTAAACCAAAATCTAGAAGGTAAAATACTTTAAATGATATAAAAAAGAGATAGAGGGAAACCTCTATCTCTTTTTTCTTGTCTTGTAGTATATAATATATTGGCTACTATATACTGTATGCATACAGATTTTATCTTTTCAATTGATTGCACAAGGTGCTTTATAATGGTAAATTTAAATAGAAAAGACTATAAAAAAGGGGTTTGTAAATGCCTAATATTATCAATATAGATAGCCTTGATGAAGCACAAGCTTTGATTGGGGCGAATGATTCACACATCACTTATCTTGAAGAAGAGTTCGGCGTCAAAATTCATACACTGGGTAATGAAATTACAGTCAGTGGAGAAGAAACAAATCAAGTCGAACTTGTTGAGGATGTGTTGCTTCATTTACTAAAAATAATTCAGCGTGGTATGTCGATTTCTCTTGGAGATGTACAATCAGCAGCCATGATGGCAAAAAATAATACTATTGAATATTTACAAGACCTTTATAATGAAGAAATTGCAAAAGATGCTAAGGGTAAAAGTATAAAAGCTAAAACGACAGGTCAAAGAATATATGTCGATAACATCAAAAAGCATGATCTAACCTTTGGTATCGGTCCTGCTGGAACAGGTAAAACCTTCTTAGCTGTTGTAATTGCGTGTCAGATGCTAAGAGAGAACCAAATCAAGCGTATTGTACTGACTAGACCGGCTGTAGAAGCAGGAGAAAATTTAGGCTTCTTACCTGGTGATTTAAAAGAGAAGGTCGATCCTTATTTAAGACCTCTATATGATGGTTTACATGCTGTTTTAGGTGTAGAAACAACAGACCGCCTAATTGAACGTGGCATTATTGAAGTCGCACCTTTAGCTTATATGCGTGGACGTACTTTAAACGATGCTTTTGTAATTTTAGATGAGGCTCAAAATACAACTGAAATGCAGATGAAGATGTTCTTAACACGTCTAGGATTCGGCTCCAAAATGATTGTCACTGGTGATGAAACACAGATTGATTTACCGGGCTCAACTCGTAGTGGTCTTGTAGAATCAGTTAAACGCTTGCAAGATATTAAAGGTATTGCAATCAATCGCATGGATGAAAACGATGTAGTTAGACATCCACTTGTATCGAAAATTATTCTTGCTTATGAAAAGGAAGCGAATATATGATTAGTGTAGATTTACTTGATGAAGATAACTATTTAAGCGAGCTTGAAAAAACAGAGATTCAAGAACTTTTAAACTTTGCTTACGACCATTTAAAAGAAGAAGGTCAGGCAGAAGTTTCTGTCTCCTTTGTATCAAATGACGAAATCAGAGCAATCAATAGAGATTACCGTGATAAGGATAGTGTCACGGATGTCATCTCTTTTGCACTTGAAGAAGATGAGATGAATATTATTCATGAAGATGCACCGCGTACGCTTGGTGATATTATAATTAGTACGGACCGTGCACGTGAACAGGCTGTCGACTATGGACATTCATTCCGTCGTGAACTGTTGTTCTTAAGCTTACATGGTTTCTTGCATTTACTAGGTTATGATCATATGGAGACGGATGAAGAAGCTGTGATGAATGGTACACAAGAGGAAATCTTAAATGCTTTTGGAGTGACTAGAGATTAAACTTTCTAAGTTTCTCTATCCTCTCCAAGGTTTGCAACAAATTTTCAAAAGAGATAATAATTTTTTATATCATATAATAGCTGCTCTAATAGTGATATTGATTTCCTTTTTGTTAGGAATTAATTCACTGGAATGGTTATTTATCATCTCAGCAATATTTTTTGTTTTAATTACAGAAGTTATCAATACCGCAATAGAATATACCGTTGATTTATTTACCGATAGCTACAGCATTTACGCTAAACATGCTAAAGACCTTGGGGCTCTAGCAGTTCTCTTAGCCTCTATATATGCTGTAATTATCGGTATGATTATCTTGTTACCTTATTTGATTCAACTATTTTAGGAGGGAAAACATGGAGTTTAAAGAAGAATGGTTAAAGGAAGCTTTAAAAGCTAAGGAAGGTGCTTACACTCCGTATTCAAACTTTAATGTGGGTGCGCTTTTAATCACCGATGAAGATGAATATATTTACGGGGCGAATATAGAAAATGCTGCTTACCCAGCATCAATCTGTGCAGAACGTACAGCTTTAGTCAGTGCTTATGCAAATAATAAGAGAAGTTTTAAAGCGATCGTTGTCGTTACAGATGCACCAGAACCAGCGAGTCCGTGTGGCGTTTGTCGACAAGTCATGAAGGAACTTTGTCACGATGATATGCCTGTATTTTTAGTCAGCCCATCAGGACAAGTGATCGAGAGAACTGTGGATGATTTACTACCACTCGGCTTTAGTGGAAAGGATATGGAATAATGGATTTTGAAGGATTTAAATCAGGTTTTGTCAGCATAATCGGTCGACCGAATGTTGGTAAATCCACTTTTATGAATAAGGTATTAGGGCAAAAAGTTGCTATCATGTCAGATAAACCTCAAACAACTAGAAATAAAGTACAGGGTGTTTATACGACAAAAGACAGTCAAATTATTTTTATTGATACACCTGGAATTCATAAGCCTAAGCATCAACTAGGTGAACACATGATGAAAGTTGCTAGAAATACCTTACGTGAAACTGAAGTAATACTCTTTATTATTAATGTTGCTGAAGAGATTGGTCGCGGGGATAAATATATCATTGATATGTTAAAAAATACTAAGACACCGATTGTTTTAGTCTTAAACAAAATTGACCTTGTTCATCCTGACGACTTGTTAAAACAAATTGATGTCTATAAAGATCTCTTGGACTTCTCAGACATCGTCCCCATTTCAGCACTACAAGGTAATAATATTGATAGACTGCTAAGAGTAATTGAATCACACTTACCAGAAGGACCGATGTACTATCCTAAAGATAGAATTACCGATCATCCTGAGTATTTTATCGTCTCTGAATTGATTAGAGAAAAGGCACTTCATAAACTGAGCCAAGAACTCCCACATGCTATCGGCGTTGAAGTCTTAAAGATGAAAAAAGAAGAGAGTTCTGAAAAAGTTAAAGTTGAAGCTACAATTTTTGTCGAAAGAGAGTCACAAAAAGGTATGGTCATCGGCAAGGGCGGAAAAATGCTGAAAGAAATTGGCCGAGAAGCAAGAATGGATATAGAAAATCTATTAGGCAGTAAAGTTTACTTAGAATTATGGGTTAAGGTCCAAAAGGATTGGAGAAATAAGCCGCAATTTATTCGTTCACTCGGCTATAAAGATGAAGAGTATTAAAATAGGTGAGTAAATGATTTATCAACAAACAGGTATAATGATTAGACAGACAAACTACAGTGAAACGAGTAAGATTCTCACTGTTTTAACAGAGGCTGGCGAACAGGTACCATTGATGGCTCGAGGTTTTAACAAACCAAAAAGTCCTTTTGTTGTCTTAAGACAAGGTTTTAACGAGTTTCTTTTTACCTATAATCGATTTAAGGGTATTGGTACATTAAATGATGTGGATGTTACAGAACGTTTTAAGGTTTTAAATGGAGACTTTGATCTATATACACATGCTTCGTATATTATGGAAGTTATTGTTCGGGCGCTAGAAGAAGAAATGGCTTACCCATCGTATTACCGACTATTAACAACAGGTTTTAAACTGCTAGATGAAAAAAATGAGCGTTATAGTGTGACTGCACTTGTCCTAATCAAGATGTTACCTGCCTATGGTGGTGAATTAAATGTTGATCACTGTGCGATTTGTGGTCAACAAGATTTTAAAAATTATAGTCACTACTCATTTAAATATCACAGTGTCATTTGCAATCGTTGTTTAGATGAGGAGACTTTAGAAAGAGCTGTTCCTGTTTCCAATAAAGCATTATATTTTTCACTCTATTTTAAACATGTTAAATTAGAGGATGTCAAAAGTATCCAGATATCTGAAGATGTCGGTAAAGCTTTACTAAAATTTATAGAGATGCTCTATGAGGAATACAGTGGGGTATACTTTAAAAGTAAAAAGCTAATTATAAAATAAAGGACTTAAAATCATATGATCTTAAGTCCTTTAATCTTACTAATATTTAATTCTACTATTTAAAAAGTCGCGTAATTCAGCAATTGGAATTCTAGTTTGTTCCATTGTATCACGGTCACGAACTGTGACTTTTTTGTCTTCAAGTGAATCAAAGTCAAAAGTAATGCAATAAGGTGTACCGATCTCATCTTGGCGACGGTAACGTTTACCTATAGATTGAGATTCATCAAATTCTACATTGAAGTCTCCAGCAATTTCAGAGTATACTTCCATTGCTTCTTTACTTAATTTTTTAGATAAAGGTAAAACCGCAGCCTTAAATGGTGCAAGCGACGGGTGGAAACGTAAAACAGTGCGTGTTTCGCCACCTTCTAAAGTCTCTTCATTATATGCATCACATAAAAAGGCAAGTGTCATTCTATCTAAACCAAGTGATGGTTCGATACAATAAGGAATATATTTCTCATTTGTTTCTGGATCATGGTATCTAAAGTCTTCATTTGAGTGCTCCATATGTTGACGGAGGTCAAAATCAGTACGGCTTGCGATACCCCATAGTTCTCCCCAACCAAATGGGAATTTATATTCGATATCCGTAGTCGCATTAGAATAGTGAGATAGTTCATCCTCATCATGATCTCTAAGACGAGTGTTTTCTTCTTTTAAGTTTAGGTCTTTAAGCCAATTAACTGCAAAGTCTTTCCAGTAAGTTTGCCATTCCATCTCAGTACCTGGTTTACAGAAGAACTCAAGCTCCATCTGGTCAAATTCACGTGTTCTGAAAGTGAAGTTACCAGGTGTAATCTCATTACGGAAAGATTTACCAACTTGACCAATACCAAATGGTAATTTTTTACGCATTGTTCTTTGAACATTTTTGTAGTTTACAAAGATTCCTTGAGCAGTTTCAGGTCTTAGGAACAACTCATTAGTTGAACCTTCTGTAACACCTTGGAAAGTTTTAAACATGAGGTTAAACTGACGGATATCAGTGAAATCATGTGCGCCACAGTTCGGACATTTGATATCTCTTTCTTCAATGATTTCTTTCATGCGATCAAATGATAGACCATCAGCAACAAAAGTATCATCTTCTTTTTGCATAACATCTTCAATTAATTTGTCAGCGCGATGACGAGATTTACAGTTTTTACAATCGATCATTGGGTCATTAAAGTTACCTAAGTGACCTGATGCTTCCCATGTTTTAGGGTTCATTAAAATCGCAGCATCAATACCGACATTATACGGGGATTCTTGGATGAATTTTTTCCACCATGCAGCTTTGACGTTGTTTTTTAAAGCAATACCTAAGGGACCATAATCCCAAGTATTTGCGAGTCCTCCGTAGATTTCACTACCGGGGAAAACAAAGCCTCTAGTTTTAGCTAGGTTTACAATTGTGTCCATATTCATTTCTACAGCTCCTTTTATTAATTAACCAGATAAATAAAAATCCCTGGACAGCAAAAATATGCTATCCAGGGACGAGCAAGTGCCCGCGGTTCCACCCATGTTAGTTTGAAAACTCGCTTTTATATATAAGGTTATAATTTTAAAATTTATATGCCATTTAACATGTTAAGCTCACACCATCCTTAACTCGCTTAATAAGTATTATATAATTGACTTAAGAACAATGCAAGAGCGACGATGTTCCTTTATCAAGGTAAATATTATATAATATCTATGTTGGGAGTGAGAGTGTGGAATTAAACGAACGTCAAGAGAAAATTTTAAACATTGTAAAACAACATGGCCCGATCACTGGGAGTAATATCGCTGCTCAATTATCTTTAACTCGTGCAACCCTAAGGCCAGATCTTGCTATCTTAACGATGTCTGGATTTTTAGACGCTAGACCTCGGGTGGGTTATTTTTATACAGGTAAAGAGACAAATGATGTTATTTCTTTAAAAGCAAATAATTTATTGGTCAAGGATGTACAGAGCTTACCTATTGTAATCACTTGTGATACATCTATATACGATGCGATTGTAAAAATGTTTTTAGAAGATGTTGGCACACTCTATGTCATCGAAAAAGATAAATCACTTCAAGGTGTTTTATCTAGAAAAGACTTATTAAAAGGAACGATGAGTTTTAATGATATAGAAAACACAGCAGTCACAACTGTCATGAGTCGTAAGCCAAATATTACAATGTGTTATCCAGATGATTCTTTACTGTATGCTGCTAAACAGTTAATTGATAGACAGATTGATTCACTGCCAGTCGTCAGTGAAAATAAAGGAATTTTAGAAGTTGTCGGTAGAATTACAAAGACAAATATTACTAAAGTATTCGTAAACTTAATGGAGTGATATAGATGACAAACTTAAGGGTGATTGTTGCCTCAGATTCAATAGGAGAGACTGGAGAACTTGTGACCAAAGCGTGCCTTTCTCAATTTGATTTAGAAGCACCAGATAATATCATTATTCGTTATCCCTATGTAAATTCAACAGACGATGTAGATGATGTGCTTGATTTAGCTAAATCAAAACATGCGCTTGTTGTATATACCTTAATTACGCCGTCACTTAGAACTTATATGGAAGAAGAGCTCGATAAGGAAGATATCCCATCTGTAGACGTGATGGGTCCTTTAATGAAAGAGATTGCCAAAAAAACAAATCAAGAGCCGATGAACGAACCAGGCAGAGTTCACCGTTTGGATGAAGATTACTTTAAGAAGATAGAAGCGATTGAATTTGCAGTTAAGTATGATGATGGTAAAGATGCTTCTGGAATAGCAAAAGCAGATATTATTTTAATTGGTGTTTCAAGAACTTCTAAAACACCTCTGTCACAATTTTTAGCATTAAAAAAATACAAGGTAATGAATGTACCACTTGTACCTGAAGTGAGTCCTCCAAATGAACTATTTGAAACCGATAAAAGTAAATGTGTTGCGCTTCGAATTGATCCAGAAACATTAAATCGTATTCGTAAAGAGCGTTTAAGTCAACTCGGTTTGAAGGATACTGCTATGTATGCAAATAGTTCTAGAATAGACGAAGAGCTTAAGTACTTTGATGAGATTGTTGGTAAATTAGGTTGTCCTGTCATCGACGTTTCTGATAAGGCTATAGAAGAAACTGCCAATGCCATAATGAAATACGTAGATAGTGAAAGTAATATCAGAGGGTGATATTTTGAGAATACCCGTAGAAACTATAGAAAAAATTAGAGAACAGACCGACATCACAGAGCTCGTTGCAAGTTATATCAAACTTGAACGACGCGGACGGAACTATGTTGGTCTGTGTCCTTTTCATGAAGAGAAAACTCCATCTTTTTCAGTGAGCCCTGACAAGCAAATTGCCCACTGTTTTGGTTGTAAAAAAGGTGGAAACGTTTTTCAGTTTTTAATGGAGATAGAGAATATTAGTTTTACTGAAGCGGCAGCCAAGCTTGGTGAGCCTCTCAACATTAAAATTGAACAGCCAAAAGAAAATATTAGAGAAGACGATATGGTAGCCATTAAAATGCATGATTATTTAAGTGATTTATATCATCACTTACTCATGAACACTAATGAAGGTGATCAGGCGCTACAATATCTTCTTGATCGTGGTTTTACTAATGATTTAATCAGACAAGAGCGTATTGGTTTTGCACCAAATATGTCCCATTTTGCAAAAAATGCTTTGTTAGAACATGGTTATAATGAAGAAGCTGCTTATCAGGCCGGCTTATTATCAAGAAATGAAGAGAATTTCTCATATTATGACCGATTTACTAGTAGGATTATGATTCCAATTAAAAATCATCAGGGCTATCATGTCGGCTTTACAGGTCGCTCCCTCGATGGTTCTGAACCTAAGTATTTAAACACTCCTGAGACAGAAATATTCAAAAAAAGAGAATTATTTTTTAACTTAAGTGATGCAAGAAAACACATTAGAAAACTTGATAATATTATTCTAATGGAAGGTCATATGGACGTTCTAAAGGTGAAGATGACTAAGGTTCAAAATATTGTAGCGACCATGGGAACTGAGCTGAGTAAAGAAAACATCAGTCTCTTAGAACGTTTGACTTCGAACGTGACTTTAATGTTTGATGGTGATAATGCAGGTGTAAATGCAACGCTTAAAGTAGGCGATACTTTACTACAACACAGTTTTAATGTCTTTGTACAAAAATTGCCAGACAAGATGGATCCCGATGAATACATTGAGAAGTATGGTCAAGAAAAATTTGAAGCATTCATCGATAAGTCGCAGAGAAATTATATTCATTTTAAGGCTGAAAAGCTAAAGTTTGATGCTGGTGAAAATGATATGAAGCTAGGTCAGAATATCAAACTGGTCTTAGATGATTTGAAATACGTATCTGATGAACTAACAAGAGATCGACTCTTAACTTCTATTGCTTCAATTTTCAAAGTTGAAAAAAATACGCTCATCGGCCGAGTACCAAATGCCTTAAATGAAAAATCTAAAGTAGCTCCAGTCATAGATTATGAAGTAAATAATTTAAGTCTGAGACAGAAAAAAGAAAGATACCTCACTAAAATAATGATGATGAACCCTGATTTATTGAAAGAATTCAGTGATGACCTAAGTAAGGATATCTTAACATTCAAGCCTTATTATGATATAATTAGAGGACTTTGTGTGTATTTCCAAACACATGATGTTTTTGAGATTTCTCTTGCCCTTAATTATCTTGATAGCGCACTGACAGATACATTGATTGATTTAGATAATATAATTATTCCTTCAGATGTATCAGAGAGTGAAATAAATGATTACTTAGAAGATTTAAGTGGTATAAGAAATAGTGAAAACGAAATTCAGCTTTTACATCGTCAATTGGAAATTGCAGAGCGTGATAATGATATAGAACTGCAGCTTAAACTTACAGATGAAATTATAAAACTTAATAGAATATTTAAGATGTAGTTTTTTTATAACTAGGAGGCACAATATGGCGAACAAAAAAGCAGCAATTGCTGAAACTAAAGAAGTAGAATTTACAAATATTGACCAAGCCAAACAATACCTATTAGAAAAAGGTAAAAAAGAAGGTCAACTTTCACACGAAGAAGTGGCAGATAAACTAGCTAATTTTGAATTAGATTCTGACGCTATGGATGAATTCTTTGAAGAAATAAATGAGAATGACATCTCTATGGTTAACGAAAAAGATGCATCTGATAAAGACGAAAAACTAGATTTACATGATATGTCAGCACCACCAGGTGTTAAAATCAATGACCCAGTAAGAATGTACCTTAAAGAGATCGGCAGAGTCGATCTCCTAACTGCTTCAGAAGAAGTAGAGTTAGCAAAAAGAATTGAAGACGGAGACGATATTGCCCGTGCAAGACTTGCAGAGGCTAACTTAAGACTTGTTGTGAGTATCGCTAAACGTTATGTTGGCCGTGGTATGCTCTTCTTAGATTTAATTCAAGAAGGGAATATGGGGTTAATTAAAGCCGTTGAAAAATTCGACTTTACTAAAGGTTTTAAATTCTCAACTTACGCAACATGGTGGATTCGCCAAGCCATCACACGTGCAATCGCTGACCAGGCAAGAACGATTAGAATACCCGTTCACATGGTTGAAACAATCAACAAGCTCATTCGTATCCAACGTCAACTACTACAAGATTTAGGACGCGAACCTACGCCTGAAGAAATAGGAGAAGAGATGGATTTACCAGCTGAAAAAGTTAGGGAAATCCTAAAAATTGCACAAGAGCCAGTGTCACTAGAAACACCAATTGGTGAAGAAGATGACAGTCATCTTGGAGACTTTATTGAAGACCAAGAAGCTCAGAGTCCGTCTGATCATGCAGCTTATGAGCTGTTAAAAGAACAATTAGAAGATGTCTTAGATACTTTAACTGACCGTGAAGAGAATGTTCTTCGTCTTCGTTTCGGATTAGATGATGGGCGTACAAGAACACTTGAAGAGGTAGGTAAGGTCTTCGGAGTAACGAGAGAGCGTATTAGACAGATTGAAGCTAAAGCGCTAAGAAAATTAAGACATCCTTCAAGAAGTAAAAAATTAAAAGATTTTATGGACTAATATGTGTAATTTTTTCTCAAAATTGTTTTGACTTTGTCACAATTTGAGATACAATTGTAATTGAGATTAAATCCATGTGATGAGGGGGTAACGAATTGAATAAAAATCCTATAATTCCATTTTTACTTATCATTTTCTTAGGAATCGGTTTAGTATTCCTATTATCTGGAGTAGGCTCTACTGACGAAGGAGAAGAAGATGTTGCAACTGAAGAAGGTTCAGAAGAATCAGGTGGTGGAGATGAAGCTTCAAGCGGAGATGTTGATGCTGAAGGTATCGCTCTTGATAACTGTGCATCATGTCACGGCCAGGACTTCTCTGGTGGTATGGGACCTGCTTTAGCTGGTACTAGCCTTGATGAAGAAACTTTCACAACTACTGTTCGTGATGGTAAAGGGTCAATGCCTGCATTCTCAGCTGACCAAATTGCAGATGAAGAGCTTACTGCACTTTATCAGTTCTTTTCAGAACAATAATTCTATAAATCAGACTCTCCTTTAGAGAGTCTTTTTTCATTTCTAGGAGAGAAAAATATGTTGAGTGAAAGACTTAAAATTGTTGCAGACTTTATTACAGGACCTAATTTAGTTGATATCGGTTCAGACCATGCCTATTTACCAATATATGCTGTGCAAAATAAAATTGTTAATCAAGCCCTATGTGGTGAGGTTGTTCAAGGACCTTTTGAAGCGTCACAAAAGAATGTTGAAAACTATGGATTAAGTGAACAAATAGAAGTGCGTTTTGGAAATGGCTTAGAGATATTAAAGTCCTCAGATACTGTAGATACAATTACAATTTGCGGTATGGGTGGACCTTTAATCGCTGATATCATAGACTCTGGATTCAATCATCTAACTAGTAAACCTAGATTTGTTATCCAGGCTAATACTTATCCTAAAAAGATAAGAGAAGTACTGGTCAAAAGAGGCTATGAAATTACTGATGAAGTTCAATATAAAGACGGACATCATTTTTATGATATTATCGTTTTTGATTATGTAAAAGAAGACCCGGCCGACTATAGTGATTTAGAACTGCGTTTTGGACCAATAAATTTGAAAAATCGAACGACTTTGTTTATAGATGACCTAAACCGTGAAAAGAAACATGTAGAAGGTATTTTATCAGGTATAAAAGATGTTGAGAAAAATGAACAGCAAATTTTAAAGCTGAAAAATAATCTTAAACAAATAAGTGAGGTGTTAGCACTTGATGAAGATAAGTGAACTCTACGCACAGCTCGATAAACTTGCGCCGTTTTCAGACAGTGAAGCTTGGGATAATACTGGCCTCTTAGTTGGCGATATGAACGCTCAAGTCTCAGGGGTACTGACAGCACTGGACTGTAGTATAGAGACAATAGATGAGGCAATTGATAAGGATTTAAATGTCATTGTCAGCCACCATCCCTTAATTTTTTCTAAAATGGCTAATGTGAATGAAGAAGGTATTGGTCAAATTGTTAGGAAATTAATCAAACACGACATTAATTTAATCGCTATGCACACCAACTTAGATCACCAGCCTGATGGTGTAAGTCATATGATTGCTAAACGCTTAGGCTATGAAAACACTGAAATTTTGTTACAGCATCAAGGGAACTTTAAAAAATTAAGAGTGAATATTACAGTCGATGACAAAGAAGAATTTAAAGAAAATATGTTAAATACTGCGTCACTTGGTCGTATGGGAGATTACAGCGATGTATCTTTTGAGTATCCTGTGAAAGGGCAGTTTAAGCCGAATGATCAAGCAAATCCCACACTCGGTCAGAGTGGAGAATTAGAATTTGTGGATGAGTATGTATTAGAATTTATATTTGATGGTCGAGATATAAAAGATGTAGTTTCTAATATTTATAAATATCATCCATTTGAAGAACCAGCTTTTGATATTATCAGTATAGATAGAAAAAGAGATTCTGGTCTTGGTGTGAGTTTTGAATGTCAGACAACTTTAGAAGATTTAAAAGAAAAAATAGAAGAAATCATTAAACGACCAATTGTCAACTTAGTGAAGGCAAATGATAAAGCGATCAATAAGGTTGGCATTATAGGTGGTTCAGGTATGTCATATGCTGTTGAAGCATTTAAAGAAGGAATCGATGTTTTGATTACTGGTGACGTAAAATATCACGAAGCTTATGATGCTAAATTTAACGGTCAGAATATTATCGATGCAGGTCATTACTTAGAATTTTTAATGAAAGACGGTCTAAAAGAGTTAATTGAAAAAAATATAGAGGTTGAAGTGTTTGCTTCAGAAATTTCTACCAATCCTTTTGAATAAGAAAAACGTTCAAGTCAGTGACTTGAACGTTTTCTTTATTCCATAATTTTAGATGGTGTAGGATTTTTAATCTTAGGTAAGATTTTAGTCATTGGTACTTTAGACTCAGGTAAAATCTCTTCAGCTGGGTCATAATCTTTAATGTAATTGATAACTTCTTTAACAATTGGAGTTGGTGTAGAAGCACCAGCAGTAATCGCTACTGTCTTCACATCTTTTAACCATTCAGTTTTAAGTTCGTTTAGAGAAGAAATACGGTGTGAGTTTGTATGTGCAATCTCCTCTGATACTTGAGCTAAACGGTTAGAGTTATTACTCTTAGGATCTCCAACTACAATGAGTAGATCTGCTTCACCAGCTTGTTCTGCAACTGCTTCTTGACGCACTTGAGTTGCGAGACAGATTTCCTTATGCACTTCGATATGTGGGTAACGTTTCTTTAAGTCATCCATTAAGTGACTAACGTCCCACTGACTCATTGTTGTTTGATTTGTAACAATTAGTTTTTTATCAGATAAGTAGTCCGGCAAATTTTCTACATCTTCAGGTGTTTCAATTAAGTGAACGTGGTCTGGGGCAACACCAACAGCACCTTCTGGTTCTGGGTGATCCTTTTTACCAATGTAGATGACATCATAATCATCTGCAGTTTTTTCTCTGATTAAGTCATGTGTAAACTCAACATCTGGACATGTCGCATCGATACAGACTAAACCTTTTTCCTTTGCACGAGCTTTCACTTGAGGTGATACACCGTGAGCTGTAAAGATTACTGTACCATGTTCGATTTGTTCTAGTATTTCCAACCTGTTAGGACCATCCAAAGTAATAATACCTTCTTCTTCAAATGCATCCGTCACATGTTTATTGTGTACAATCATACCTAGAATATATATAGGACGCGGTAGAGATTGATCTAGAGAAGCGTTTCTTGCAATTACCATTGCGTCAACAACACCATAACAATATCCACGCGGTGAAATTTTAATTATATCCATTAGCTTAACTCCTCCTTAACCTTGATTATACTTAATTTTTCACGACTTTCAAATGTTCGTGCTGGTTAAACGAATATTATAGCAGAAATAGCTAATTTTAGTTATAATTATAAAGAGTTTAAAAAGGAATAGGTGACATATATGTCAAAAGCATTTAATAGATTTGAGTTTGATGACAAAATGATAGAAGCAATTGAAGAAATTGGGTTTACTCATCCGACTATGGTACAAGAACGCGTCATCCCAAAAGTCTTCAAAGGAGCTAATGTCGTTGCACAGTCAGCGACTGGTAGTGGTAAAAGTCATGCATTTTTACTGCCATTAATAGCAAAAATTGATCAAACGTTAAACACGACCCAAGTGATTATTCTAGCACCCACAAGAGAGTTATCAAAACAACTTGAGAACATGGCCAAAAAAGTAGTTGAATATTACGGTGATATCAGTGTTCGTTCTTTCATAGGTGGGACAGATATTAAAAAAGACGAGGAAAGAGCGAAATCTAGACCGCAGCTCGTTATTGGCACACCAACAAGAATTAAAGATTTAATTGATAGTCAAGACCTAGATATTCATGACGCTTGGTCAATTGTTATTGATGAAGCAGATTTAATGGTTGATTTAGGCTTTATGAATGATGTGGATTATATATCTAACCGCATCACAAATGATAGTCAGTTCCTCGTATTTTCTGCGACTATCCCAGAACCTCTTAAGCATTTTATGGAAAAATATATTGGTAATACTGAGACGATTGTTATAGATAGCCCAACAAATAAAGCTTCTATTCATTATAGTTTGGTACCCGTTAAAGGTGCATCTAAATTTGAAAAAACACTGCAATTAGTGACGACGATCAGCCCGTATATCGGTCTAATATTTGCAAACTCTAGAGAGAGAGCAGATGAGCTTTTTGTATATTTAAAAGAAAATAAAGTTAATGTTGGACTGTTTCATGGTGGCTTAAAACCGAGAGAGAGAAGCCAAGAGATCAAAAAGATTGAAAATCTAGAATATCACTGGGTAGTAGCAAGTGATTTAGCAGCACGTGGACTAGACTTTGATGGTGCATCTCATGTTATTAACTACGATATACCAAAACAAATCGAATTCTTTACACATCGTTCTGGACGAGTTGGACGGGGTGCATATACTGGTGTAGCAATTACTTTATATGAGCCATCAGAAGAAAATCTCATAGATGAACTTGAGAAAAAAGGTTATGTCTTTAATCATGAGGATATACGCGGTGGTGAACTAAAAGAAATTAAAGACCGTACGATGAGAGGTAACAGACAAAGTCGTTCTAAAACTAATACATCTCAAAACTATAAAGTACGTGCACCGAAAAAAGTCAAACCTGGCTATAAGAAAAAGATGAAATATCAAAAAGAAGAACTAGAACGTCAGGAAAGACGACGTTATGCAAAAGCCAAAAGTAGAAATGAAAAGAAACGTAAACAAAGAGATAATAAATAGAGGTTGATAAGATTGTTATTAGGTTCCCATGTTTCCATGAGTGGCAAGAAAATGTTACAAGGATCAGTAGAAACTGCAGCTTCATATGGTGCTAACACATTTATGATTTACACTGGGGCACCACAAAATACAAGACGTAAAGATATTAATGAGTTAAATATTGAGGCTGGACAAGAAGAGATGAAGGCACTTGGTATAGAAAACTTTGTCGTTCATGCGCCTTATATTATTAATATCGCAAATACAGTGAAAGACTATGTCTTTGAATTAGGTGTGGATTTTTTACAAGAAGAAATTGTTAGAACTGCAGCCTTAGGTGCAAATCAGATTGTTCTACATCCTGGTTCACATGTTGGTGCTGGAAGTGACGCTGGTATAAAGCAGATTATAAAAGGTCTAAATGAAGTACTGACCAATGATCATAAGGTGGATATTGCTTTAGAAACTATGGCTGGTAAGGGTAGTGAGATTGGACGCACTTTTGAAGAACTTCACGCTATTATAGAAGGTGTTACACATAATGAAAGATTGAGTGTCACTTTCGATACTTGTCATGTTCACGATGCTGGTTATGACATTAAAAATGATTTTGACGGTGTCCTTAATGAATTTGATAAAATAATTGGCATTGAAAGAATCAAAGTACTCCATATCAATGATTCAAAAAATGAGCGCGGTGCTCATAAAGACAGACATGAAAACTTTGGTTTTGGTCACATCGGCTTCGATGCCTTATCCTATATTGTGAACCATTCAGAATTTAAAGATATACCTAAAATTTTAGAAACACCATTTGTTGGACCAGATAAGAAAAATAGAAATGCCCCTTATAAATATGAGATTGACATGATTAAATCCGGGACTTTTGATCCAAATCTCCTGTACAAGATTAATCCAGCTTTAAATGAATTAAGCTAAGAACACTTTAGAGTGTTCTTTTTTATTTTCGTAATGATTCCTATTTACAAATCGTAATGATTACTTTATAATTTACAAGGGACAAGAAAAGGAGTCATGCGAATGGAAGCACCAGTTTTTGAATTAAAAAATGTCAGCTATCAATATAAAGACAAATTAGAAGCGACACCCGCTTTAAAAAATATTTCCTTTTCGATTAATAAGGGAGACTTTTTAGCAATCGTCGGGCCAAATGGCTCTGGTAAATCAACCTTACTTAAATTAATACTAGGGGTTTATCGGATGCAAGAAGGGGAGATATTAATCAATGGTAAAAGTAGAAAGTCATTTAACGCCTGGCAAGAGATTGGTTATGTATCTCAAAAGGCTGCTTTAAATGCTAAGGGCTTTCCTGCTACGGTAAAAGAAGTGGTTTTAAGTGGCTTAACTAAGGAGAAAGGTTTGTTTAAACGTTTCAATAATAAAGACTATACAGCATTAGACGATGTGCTAAAACTTTTAGATATTGAAAATTTAAAAAATCAAAATATCTCTAATTTATCGGGTGGCCAAACTCAAAGAGTCTTTATAGCAAGAGCATTGATTAATAAACCTTCGGTCTTAATTTTAGATGAACCGACCGAAGGCATTGATGGCCAGCACGTTAAAGATTTTTACAATGTCTTATTAAAATTGAAAAGTGAGAATGTCACTATTTGCTTAGTGACACATGATATCGGTGTAGTAGTTGATAATGCAGATAAGGTTGCATGTTTAAATGAACATTTACACTTCCATGGTACTAATGAAGAATTCAAAAATTTAGGAGAAGCTGAACTATCTAAGATTTATGGTTTCCCTTTACAACTTGTGTCTCACAGTCACGATAGGGAGTGTTGTCAATGATTGAAGCAATCTTAAATTATGATTTCATGCGTTATTCTTTTATTAGTGGTTTGATTGTTGGTTTAATAGCACCTCTATTAGGGACTTTTATAGTAGTTAGACGCTTATCACTAATCGCAGATGCTTTGAGTCACGTTGCACTAGGTGGTATTGCTTTTGGGGTATATTTGTCTTCAGTGCTTAATATTGTCATTAATCCTATACTTTCAGGGATTATTTTTTCAGTAGTCGGTTCACTTGGAATCGAACGCTTACGAACTGTCTACAAACATTATTCTGAAATTGCAATCCCAATTATCATGAGTCTAGGTATTGCGCTTAGTGTATTATTTTTATCTTTAGCCAATGGATTCAATCAAGATTTATTTGGTTATTTATTTGGTAGTATCAGTGCAGTAAGTTTTAGTGATCTGTTGTTGATATCAGTGATAGGCGTCATTGTATTATTATTTGTTTATCTTCTTTATAAAGAGATGTTTTTGATTTCATTTGATGAAGAATATGCAGGCGTCATGAAAATAAATAAATATATTCATGTGATTTTTATTATTTTAGTGGCTTTGGTAATCAGTGCATCAATGAGAATCGTTGGTATTTTACTTGTCTCTGCAATGATGACCTTACCTGTTGCGAGTGCTATGAGAATTACTTCTAGTTTTAAGCAGTTGATGTTTGTCAGTATCATCTTAGGAGAGATTTCAGTTATTGTCGGCTTATTCTTAGGCTTCCACTTAAATATCTCACCTGGAGGTACAATTGTTCTAGTGTCTATCGCCATTCTATTATTCACGTTATTGTTAAATCGTATAGGAGTTGTTAGAAATGCACAAAGAACTCAATGATTATAAAGAATTACTCAAAGAAGCAAATTTCAAAGTGACAAAAAAACGTCTAAGAATGATTGAATTATTCATGCAGGATGAAAGATATTTATCCGCAAAAGAAATTCAAACAATGATGAGTAATGAATATCCAGGTATTTCATATGACACAATCTATAGAAATCTACACACTTTAAATGATATTAATGTCCTAGAGAAAACAAGTTTCGGTGGAGAAATGCAGTATAAGATTTCTTGTACAGATCATCACCACCATCACTTTATTTGTGAGCGTTGTGGTGAAATACAAGTTATTAGCTATTGTCCAGTTGCTAAGTGGGAAGAGGAACTATCAGGAGTGAAAATAAATAGTCACAAAATAGAACTCTACGGCTTATGTGAAAATTGTGCTTAAAATAAAACTCTCTCCTTATCAATTGATAAGGAGAGAGTTTTTTTACTTATGAATTCGCTTCTTCTTTTTCTAAGCGTTTTTTCTCATGATATTCTTCAGCTAAGATATCAATTTCTTTCTTCAATTCATCTACCATTGTTTCCTCTGGAACTTTTCTTACTGTCTTACCATGCATGAAGAGTAAACCTTCACCACGTGCACCGGCAATTCCGATATCGGCTTCGCGTGCTTCACCTGGTCCATTAACCGCACAGCCTAGAACTGCTACTTTTAATGGTGCTTTCACTGTAGAAATGTATTCTTCCATTTCGTTTGCAATGGAAATTAAGTCGATTTCAATTCTACCACATGTTGGACATGCAATTAAAGTTGCTGCGTTTGATGCTAGACCAAACGTTTTTAGTAGTTCCTTACAAACTTTTACCTCTTCAACAGGATCAGCAGACAATGAAATACGCATTGTATTACCAATTCCTTTAGAAATGATTGTACCTAGTCCAGCTGCACTTTTAACTGTTCCGGCAAATAAGGTACCACTTTCAGTAATACCAATGTGAAGTGGGTAGTCAAAAGCTTTAGCTGCTTTTTCATACGCTTCTATTGCAAGATTAACGTCTGAAGCTTTCATAGAAACAATGATGTCATGGAAGTCTAGATCTTCTAGAATTTTAATATGGTGTAAGGCACTCTCCACCATACCATCTGCAGTAGGGTAGCCATATTTTTTAATAATATGACGTTCCAAGCTACCAGCGTTGACACCAATTCTAATCGGTATACCTTTTGCTTTACATGCTTTAACAACTTCTTCGACTTTTTCACGACGCCCAATATTACCTGGGTTGATTCTGATTTTATCAGCGCCGCCTTCAACTGCTAATAGTGCAAGTTTATAGTCGAAGTGAATATCTACAACAAGTGGAATGTTGATGCGTTTTTTAATTTCTGAAATCGCAAGAGCGTCCTCTTCTTTAGGACAAGCTACACGAACAATTTGACAACCTGCTTCTTCAAGCTCATTAATTTGTTTCACTGTTGCTTCAACGTCATGAGTTTTAGTAGTTGTCATACTTTGAATAATTATCTCATCAGCACCGCCGATGGTAAGATCGCCAACTTTAACTTTTCTAGTTTTTGTACGATGTGTAATTGCAGACATATACAAGCCCCTAATCTTAAATTTCTTTCTAATTTCTATCTATCATTATAAGCAAAAATACAAAATAATGTAACCATCATGCCTTAGATTTTGTTTTCTTTTTCACAGGCAATTTTTTATAGTAATAAAAATATGATGGAATTGCAAGTATTAAAATGAACCAGAAGTAGTGACTGGTCAAGACAGCAAGTATCCCGATTAACAGACTTGGTATGACTACCGCATAAGAGCCAAGCTTAAACCAGTTCATATAATCAGTCTTTTTATTGAGTGCTTTTGCAATGCCACTTAAGATAGATGACAAAATAAGCATTAAAGTAAAAATAAAGAAGTAAATAACGATTACGTATATTAATATGTAGATGAAGACATAAAAATATATGCTAGACATCTGACTGTTTACAAATTCTTCTAAGCTTTCTTTGTCGTTTACATCACCAATCAAACTGTAATTAAAGGTACTGTTTTGAAATCCTGCTATGTAAATTCCATCTGATAAAAATGCAAGAATTGTATCATCATTAATTTCATTCACTTCATCACGAGACTTTGAACTTGTAAACACAACTTCACTCTCATTTAAGGTTAAAGTTTTTTCTTCTCCTTTATACTGACCATTGTCTATTGAAAACTCCGGTATTTCGTTTTCTACATTTTTTAATTCTCCTAAGGTAGTTAAAGTTCCTGCCATAGAGACCATATAAGGTAAGGAAATAAATAGAGAAACGAGTAAAATGTTTAAGAGCAAGTATCTAAAGGGTACAGTACGAAAGAGTGGATATTTCTTAAACGTTAATAAGCGTTTATGGAACTCAAAATAATTCATGCAATCATCCTTATTTAATTGACTAAGACTTAGGTCTTATTTAATTTAAATTTAAGCAATCTAATTGTTATTCTAACATCAAATTGCTATATTTAGGATGTAAACAATTTTGAAGGGAGATTTTTATTTATGGCTTTTGAATTACCAGAACTACCATATGCTTATGATGCATTAGAACCAACAATCGACAAAGAAACAATGGAGATTCACCATTCTAAACATCATAACACTTATGTAACAAAATTAAACGACGCAGTTAAAGGTACTGATCTTGAGTCTAAATCTATCGAAGAAATTGTTAAAAACTTAGATGCTGTACCAGAAGACATCAAGACTGCGGTACGTAACAATGGTGGGGGACACTATAACCACTCACTATTCTGGGAATTACTTTCACCAGAGAGAAAAGAATTATCAGGTGACTTAAAAGAAGCTATTGAATCAGCTTTCGGTTCAGTAGATAAATTTAAAGAAGATTTTGAAGCTGCAGCAGCAGGTCGCTTTGGATCTGGTTGGGCATGGCTAGTTGTTAACAATGGTTCATTAGAAATCGTTTCAACTCCAAACCAAGATAACCCATTAACTGAAGGTAAAACTCCAGTATTCGGTGTAGACGTTTGGGAACATGCTTACTACCTTAAATACCAAAACAAACGCCCTGAATATTTAAGTGCGATTTGGAACGTAGTAAACTGGGACAAAGTTAACGAACTTTACCAAGCTGCAAAATAAGAATTTATACTAGTAAAGACGAGGATTTTCCTCGTCTTTATTTTATTTAACGACTATACTAAATAAATATGATAAAATGATGTGGACTTTATTAAAGGGTTTGATTAGTTTGAAACGTGCAAAATTTAAAAGTTTAGATGCAATAAATAAACAAGTGCTCAAATCACGAATCAACATTATTATGTTGGTTATATTTATTTTGTTTTTAGTCGTTATTATTCGACTCGGTTACCTACAGATTGTCTTAGGTGATACATATCAAGAACAAGTAGAAAATGCTCAATACGTTGAGATTAATCAAAGTGTTCCACGTGGGGAGATCTACGATCGTAACGGGAATTTACTAGTTGGAAACTCATCAGAACAGGCGATATATTTTACCAGACATAGAAATATGTCTAATTTCGAAATTATGGATGTTGCCAAAGAGCTCAGCTCTTACCTGACTATGGATACTGACAGTTTAACTCTTAGAGATAAACAGGATTATCTCATCAATAATTACCCAAATGAGTTAAAAAAGATCATGCCTGAACAAGTCACTCTATTAGAAAATGGTGGCATCTCTCAAGATAGCTTCAATGAAGAAGCTTATGAACAAGTCGATGAAGAATTTGCTAATTCTATTTTGAGTGAAGAAGACTTAAATACTTTAGCAGTATACGTGACTATGGTTTCAGCAAGTGAGTTGAACCCTGTAATTGTGAAAAGTGAAGATGTCACAGACGAAGAATTTGCAAGAATCAATGAAGACTTAGACGAGCTAACAGGTATATCTACAGGTTTAGATTGGCAAAGAGATTACCCTCACGGTGATACTCTAAGAACGATTTTAGGTGAAGTATCTACCAACGAAGAAGGATTGCCGAGAGAGCTAGTAGAATACTATCAAGCACTTGGATACTCTAGGAATGATAGGGTAGGGAAATCTTATTTAGAATTCCAATATGAAGATGTCTTACGTGGTAAAAAACCTCAAGTTAAATACACCACTGACAAATCAGGAAAGATTACCGGTGAAGAAACAATACAAGAAGGTAAAGCTGGTGATGATTTATATCTAACCATTGATATTGAACTCCAAAAAGAGTTAGAGAAAGTTGCGGAACATCATTTACTATCAATTAGAAAACTTGCTGAAGATATTGTTCAAATGGATGAAGGACGAGGCAATATAGATTATACGATTATTCCTGAATATATAGATACTGTTCAACTCGTCGTTCAAGATCCAAATAATGGAGATATTCTTGCCATGGTAGGTAAACAAATTAATGAAGACGGAGACATCGTCGATTATGATTATGGTACTTTGACTGCAACATATGTTCCAGGATCTTCTATTAAAGGTGCAACCGTTGCAACTGGTTACCAACAAGATGTCTTTGAAGTCGGCGAAGTTGTCATTGATGAACCACTTTATATTTCAAGTGACCAACCTAGAGCATCATTCTTTAACACTGATAGTAGGGTGCCTGTAGATGATCAAAGAGCTTTAATGGTGTCATCAAACTCATATATGTTTAAGGTTGCACTAGGACTTTTAGGCTTAGATTACACTCAGAACATGACACTACCTACAGATATACAACAAGCAGGCTATGATTTAAGAAATGGTTTAAATCAATTCGGGTTAGGAATTTCAACAGGTATTGATTTACCAAATGAAGCAACAGGACTATCACCACAATTAGATGCGACTGATATGCTTAACTTAGCGATTGGACAATATGATACTTATACAGCACTGCAACTATCTCAGTACATGTCTACCTTCGCTAATGATGGAAAACGAGTGCAACAGCACTTGGCAAAAGAAGTGAGATCATCTGATGCAAATGAGAAAGGTGCAGTCATTAAATCATACGGCACAAATGTTTTAAATACAGTGGACTTAACCAACACTGAAATTGATCAAATCCAAGCTGGTTTTTATGATGTATTCAATACTCATGACCAAGCGCGAGATATGTATGGAACAGGTTGGGATGCTTATCACGAATTAGAACCAAAAGCCGCTGGTAAAACGGGTACGGCAGAGAGCTTTAGAGAAGGAGAAGCCGTGCTTAATCAAACTTATTTAGGTTATGCACCATATGATAATCCTGACATGGCTTTCTCAATTATCTTTCCTACCTTGCCAGGGACTGTACCATTCTTCCCTGCTCAGTATATGGGACAAGATGTAATCAAAAAATACTATGAAATTTACTATGGTCAAGATGAAGAATCTCTCTATAAATATGACGCATCAGAATTCTATCAAGAATTAGATTATGGTAAGTATTAAAACTCGAAGTTCGCTTCGAGTTTTTTTATTTACAATATCTTAACAATACATTTATTTCATATTAACAATACTACTTTAGAATATGAATGTAACATTAATTAATACATCTAATTGGAGGAATTTTGGCGATGAAAAAGAATTTATTTCTTGCTGCGCTATTAATGAGCTTAATGTTCATTCTAGCTGCATGTTCAGGTTCTGGCTCTGAAGAGGGTACTGAAGAAGAAAGTGCTGGCTCTGAAGAGACTACTGAGGAAGGTAGTGAAGATGAAAGTTCAGAAAGTGGTTCATCAGCAGATATTACAGGTGCTGTAAATGAAGATGATGAGCAAATTGCTGGTGAAGGATCATCAACAGTCTTCCCAATTCTAAACCTACTAGTTGAAGATTTTAATGCTGATCAAGGCATTGCAGTTGAACTTGGAGGTAACGGAACTGGTTCTGGCTTCAGTGCACTAATCGATGGAACTGCACAATTTGCAAACGCATCACGTGCAATTGAACAAGAAGAAATTGATGCATTAGAAGAAGCAGGAATTGATTACACTGAATTTTTAGTAGCTACAGACGGTTTAACTGTTGCTGTTAACCCAGCTAACGACTTCGTTGAAGAACTTACTTTTGACGAACTAAAAACTATCTACTCAGGTGAAGCTGAGAATTGGTCAGATGTAAATCCAGACTTCCCAGATGAACCAATCGCTGCATACGGTCCAGACCAATCACACGGAACACATGATTTCTTCAATGAAGAAGTTATGGAAGAAGAAGGTGTACAAGGTCAACTTATCCAAGATACTAACCAAGTTGTATCTTCAGTAGTTGGAGACCAAAACGCAATCGGATTCTTTGGTTATAGTTTCTATCAAGAAAACTCAGATCAGTTAAAAGCTGTAAGCATTGTTGGTCCTGATAGTGAAGAAGCAGTAGAACCTACATTCGAAAATGTAATGGACTTTTCTTACCCATTATCTCGTCCGCTTTATGTTTATACTGATAACGCTGCTTTAGAAGAAAATGAAACTTTCCACACATTCATGGAATTTGTTCTTAAAAACTCACAATCAGCAGCTGAAGAAGTTGGATATGTACCTCTTGAAGACGATGCTCTTGAAGAAGAACTTTCTAAACTTCCAAACTTAGAACAATAAGAAAAATCTTATACCAATGGACGGGATGATGAATTGATCCCCGTCCATTTTTAAAGTAAAGAGAGGTTTATCATGAGCAATAATAATATTCGTGAGCAAATAGTTAAGAACACAAGAAATAAATCAAATATGTTTGAAAGAATTATTCCAATTATACTGTTATTAATTACCTTCGTGTCTGTTGTAGCAACCATTGGTATTCTATATACATTAATCTCACAGTCTTTTGAATTTTTCTCAAGAGTACCAATCACTGATTTCCTTACCTCAACGACATGGCAACCGTATGTTGGTGATGGTGAATGGGGAATTTGGGCACTGATTATGGGAACGATGAAAATTGTAGTCATCGCTGCAATTATCGCTATTCCTATTGGACTTGGTGCTGCAATTTACCTAAGTGAATATGCGACAGATAGAGTAAGACGAATAATTAAACCTATTTTAGAAATATTAGCAGGTATTCCTACAGTAGTTTATGGTTTCTTTGCAATAAACTTTGTAAACCCTATTCTTCAGTCAATCTACGATGGCTTTGGACTGTATAATGCAGTGTCCGCCGGTTTAGTAGTCGGCATCATGATCATTCCTATGATTGCAAGTCTTAGTGAGGATGCAATGAGTTCGGTGCCACAGGCAATGCGTGAAGGTTCCCTCGGTATGGGAGCAACACGTTTAGAAACTGCTTTTAGAGTCGTTGTGCCTGCAGCATTTTCTGGAATAATCGCATCATTTGTACTCGCTATCTCTCGTGCGATTGGTGAGACTATGATCGTATCAATTGCAGCAGGTTCTACACCTAATGCAAGTTTTGATGTCACCGAACCACTGCAAACAATGACTGGATTTATTGTTCAAATCACATCAGGTGATGCGGCATTTGGAACAAACTTATATTACAGTCTATTCGCAGTCGGTATGTCACTGTTCGTAATGACTTTAATTATGAACATCATCTCAGCTTGGCTGACTAAGAGATTTAGGGAGGAATATTAAAATGACACTGATAGACAAGGATATCATTGCCAAAAAGAGAAATGGCAGACAGTCTAAAAATACAATTTTAAAATGGTTATTTTTCCTCTGCACAATGTTTGGTTTAATAGTCCTAATCATGTTAATCGTCGATACTTTGATGGACGGCTGGAGCCGTTTAAACTTAGATTTTCTAACAAGTTTCAACTCTAGTAGAGCGGAACAAGCTGGTTTCTTCGGAGCCATTATTGGTTCACTTTGGTTGATGCTTGTTACTGCGCCAGTAGCTATTATTTTATCAATTGGAACGGCACTTTATTTAGAAGAATATGCACCTAAAAATAAATTTACTGAGTTTATTAAGATTAATATTTCAAACCTAGCAGGGGTTCCATCAGTTGTCTTTGGTTTACTTGGACTTGCAATGTTTGCAAGAGCACTTCAGTTAGGTAACTCAGTACTTGCCGCAGGTTTAACACTTGCTTTGATGATTCTACCTGTTATCGTTGTTGCTTCACAAGAAGCTATCAGAACTGTACCAGCATCTGTTAGAGAAGCTTCAATTGGAATGGGTGCAACGAAGTGGCAAACGGTCTCAAGAATTATCTTACCCGCAGCGATACCTGGTATTGTAACTGGGGTCATCTTAGCTTTATCAAGAGCCTTGGGTGAAACGGCACCGCTAGTAGTTATTGGTGTACCAACAACTTTATTAGTGACACCATCAAGTGTGCTAGATTCTTTCCAGGCAATGCCTATGCAGATCTACAGCTGGGTTAAGATGCCAAATGAAGAATTCCAGTACGTTGCAGCAGCCGGTATTATCGTTATGCTCGTAGTGCTTTTACTGATGAACTCAGCAGCTATATTTATACGTAATAAGTTCTCTAAGAGATATTAATTTTTAAAGGAGTTTTACCATGACAGAACTAAAAAATATTAATGTAAAAGAAAATACTGTAGGTAGCCAAGTTACAACAAAAGACAGCCCAATTATTCAAACTAATAAAGAAGTCGTTTTTGAAGCGAAGAACTTTAACTTATGGTACGGAGATAACCATGCATTACAAGATATTAACTTAACTTTCCATGAAAATGATATCAATGCAATTATTGGACCATCAGGTTGTGGGAAATCAACATTTGTTAAATCTATGAACCGTATGACTGAACTTGTACCAATCGTTCGTACAGAAGGTAGTATCGACTTTAGAGGCGATGATATTTTCACAAGTGGTATGTCAGTAGAAGAATTAAGAACACGTGTAGGAATGGTCTTCCAAAAACCAAATCCATTCCCTAAATCAATTTACGATAACGTTGCTTATGGACCACGCGTTCATGGCATCAAAAAGAAATCTATTTTAGATGAAGTTGTTGAAAAATCTCTACGTGGTGCTTCCATTTGGGATGAAGTAAAAGACCGTCTAAACGACAACGCTTATGGCTTGTCAGGTGGACAACAACAACGTATTTGTATTGCTCGTACTTTAGCAGTTGAACCTGAAGTTATTTTAATGGATGAGCCTACAAGTGCACTTGACCCAATTTCTACTACTAAAATTGAAGACCTAATGCAAGAAATCAAAAAAGATTACAGTATCATTATTGTTACTCACAATATGCAACAAGCTGCTCGTGTGTCAGATAGAACTTCTTTCTTCTACCAAGGATATGTTGTTGAATCAGATGATACTAAAGTGATTTTCGAAAACCCTTCTGATAAGAGAACAGAAGACTACGTATCAGGTAGATTCGGTTAATATGACAGTACTTCGTGAGAAATTCCAAGAGGAACTTTCATCACTGATTGAAGAATGTATTATACTTGGTAAAGAGTGTCATAATCGTTTATCACTTGCAGTAGAGATATTGGTATCTGACGATGTAGAACCTGCTAGACAGTTAGTTAAAGATGATGCAGAAATTAATCAAATGGAAACAAATATTAATGCTCATGCTATCAATTTAATTACTACCCAAGCACCTGTTGCTAGTGATTTAAGAACGATTATTTCGTGTATAAAAGTCGCTGATAACTTAGAGCGTATAGGGGATAACATTAGTAATATTGCTGAAGTTAGAAAGCGTATAAAGATTACTAATGAACGTACCTTACTTCGCTTTAAGACAATGGAGCGTCTGGCTTCACTTATGCTAGAAGACGTATATACTGCCTTTAAGAAAAGCAACTTAGAACTTATTGACGAGATCATCTTAAGAGATCAGGACATCGATGCAGTCTTTGTTCAAATCACAACTTCTGATATCTTTGAAGAGTCTGATGCATTTTTAACGGGTCAGATTCAATTAACGGCTAAGTATTTAGAGCGTATTGGAGATCATATAAAAAGTATTGCCGAACACATTTACTATATAGAAACAGGCAATACTTACGAAAAAAATAACTAGTCAAGACTAAACCTCCAGATATTCTGGAGGTTTTTTCATACATCATATAAACTAGTATTAAGTAATCAAGAAAGTAGGGAGTAAAATGTCAAAAACTGAACTTAGAAAAAGTATGATTAACATCTTAAAAAATATGAATGCAGAGGAAAAATTAGAAAAGTCTAAGGCCATTAGTCAAAATGCTTATACTTTCATTCAAGAAAGAGGATACCAATCTGTTGGAATTGTTCTTCCTATGGCAATAGAATACGACACTTGGGGCTTAATAGATTTACTTTTAGAAAAAGGAATAGAGGTATATTCACCAGTTTGTAATTACACAGATAAGTCCATGAATTTCCATCGTTTAAACTCTAGAGATGAAGTAAGGAAAGATAATAAAAATATTCCAATTCCTGATCCAGAACAAAGAGTTAATAATAATATTGATCTACTGGTAGTCCCAGGCTTAATCTTTGGTCCAACTGGTTACCGTATTGGTTATGGCGGAGGTTTTTATGACCGATTCCTAACGACCTTTAATAACGACACTGTATCATTAATTTTTAGTGATCAAATTGGTGACACGATTATTGACTCACATGATTTACCAGTCGATTACTTAATTACTGAAGATCGTACCTTTGATGTAAAGTCTGTGAGAGTCAATGAAGAATAAGTGGCAAGCTGCTTATGAAGTAGCAAAATATACAAACTATGATTTTTTCCATCACGATGAAAACCCAGAGATTATTTGGCTAAAAGATAAGAAAAAGAAAACTTTAATGTGTCTTTTAGACTTATCATTATCAGACCAAGAATTGGAAGCTATCACCGAAAATATATTTGATTCACAAGAACAATTAAACAAACAAGCAGGTTTTACCGTTAAAGTGATTAATCTATATCACTTAACTGATCAAAAGTTTACTAGAAAGTTTAAATCAAAAACATTAAGAGTGAATCACCGAGCAGTGAATAACTTAGAAAAAATTATTTCAAATCCATTCTATAAAGTGGATTTGAAATATAAGAAAAGTAAAGATGATGCTTACTATAAAAGACGATTAATGTCCCGTCATCCTTTTGAAAAATATATGATTAAATTCACACCGATGACCTTGCTCTTAGTAACTTTAAATACGCTTGTCTTTTTAATCAATATAATCTTTATATATGTTTTAAATAGTCCTGAATTGAATAATCTGATGGCTGTCAGTCACTACGAAGTGTCATCAGGTCAATACTATCGATTAATCACTTCTAGTTTCTTACACGCAGGTTTTACCCATTTCTTATTGAATGTCTTTGCTTTATATATCTTAGGTAAGTTTGTTGAAGGTCTGTATACACCGTGGCATCTATTATTGACCTATATACTAGCAGGTGCGATATCGAGTTTATTCTCCTTAGCTTTTATCACAGAGGGAATATCACTTGGTGCAAGTGGTGCTATATACGGCTTACTTGGTTTAATTATCGTTCATCTTTTATTAAATAAACAAATTAATGTTAAGTTAGTCATTCAAATTATAGTGATCTTTGCCATTGTTTCAGTTTTATCTATGCTGACTGCTAATATAAATCACTATGCGCATATTGGAGGCTTAATTGTCGGAGCTCTGATCGGTTTAATCGTCAACTTTAAAAAGGCGACTTGGAAAGTATCATTAATCAGCTTAATAATTTTAGTTTTATTCACTTTATTTAGTCATTATGCAATGAGTAAGCAAAGTTCAATTCATCCTATGGATGATGAGGCACTCTATTATTATCAAGAGGGTGACTATGATAAAGCTCTGGAGACTGTGAATTATTCTTTTAATAGAGAAGTTGAAACTCCGATGACCTATTATATATTAGGTGAGTTGTATAAAGAAGCAGGTCAAGAAGAAAAAGGGCAAGGCTATATCGATAAAAGCTATGAAATGGATCCTTCTAATGAGTTAGCAGCAAAAGATAAGATCATTGAATATCGTAAAGCACAAGATTATGAAGCTATGAATAAAGCAATTGATCAGTTAGACAAACCAATAGAGGATGAGAGCTTAAAAATCCTTGAAAAAGAAGTTAAATAATATGCATAAATATACTTGATTACGTAAGTTTATAATGATATAGTATGAAATATCATATAAATAAACTTATGGGGTGAAGCAATTGACACAGAAAAAAGTAGTTTTAGCATATTCAGGTGGTTTAGATACGAGTGTGACAATTCAGTGGTTTATAGATCAAGGCTTTGATGTAGTTGCCGTGTGTTTAGATGTTGGAGAAGGTAAGGATCTAGATCAAGTTTATGACAAAGCACTGAAAATGGGAGCAAGCGAATGTCATGTCATCGATACAAAAGAAGAATTTGCTAATGACTTTGTATCGTATACAATCTACGGAAATTCTATGTACGAAGGAAAATATCCGTTAGTTTCTGCTTTGAGTCGTCCATTAATCTCTAAAAAATTAGTAGAAATTGCGCATGAAACAAATGCTGATTATGTCGCACATGGATGTACTGGAAAAGGTAACGATCAGGTCCGTTTTGAAGTCGCTATTAAATCTTTAGATCCATCAATTAAAGTATTAGCACCTGTAAGAGAGTGGACTTGGTCACGTGAAGAGGAAATAGAATACGCGAAAGAGCATAACATTCCAATTCCAATTGACTTAGATTCACCTTATTCAGTAGACCAGAATCTTTGGGGTCGTTCAAATGAGTGTGGCATCCTAGAAAATCCATGGGCTGCTCCACCAGAAGATGCTTATGATTTAACTGTGAATTTAAAAGATGCAAAAGAAGAAGCAGAAGAATTGCTGATCACTTTTGAAGAAGGATTGCCAAAGACTATCAATGGACAAAGTTACCCACTTCATGAGTTAATCTTGCACTTAAATCAAGTGGCAGGACAACATGGGATTGGTCGTATTGACCATGTTGAGAATAGATTAGTTGGTATCAAATCAAGAGAGATATACGAAACACCAGCTGCTAAAGTTATCCTTACAGCTAAACATGATCTAGAAACGATTACTTTAACTAAAGATATTGCTCACTTTAAACCAGTAGTTGAACAAAAGTATACTGAACAAGTTTACAATGGTTTATGGTTTACTCCTTTATCTGATTCATTAAGACTAATGTTAAAAGATATGCAAAAACCTGTAAGTGGAGAAGTACGCCTAGAACTTTACAAAGGAAATGTCACTGTTAAAGGACGTCAGTCTGATAATAGTTTATATAATGAAAAATTAGCAACTTATACAAAAGAAGATGCCTTTAACCAAGAAGCTTCAGTCGGTTTTATCGAAATATTTGGTTTACCTACAAAAGTCAAAGCTATGCTCGATCAAGGAGTGTCTATAGATGACTAAAAAAGCTTGGGGTGGCAGATTTCAAGACGAATCAATCTCATGGGTGGAAGAATTTAATGCTTCCATCCATTTTGATAAAGTCTTGATTGAAGAAGATATAAAGGGCAGTATTGCACACGCTAATATGCTGGCAACAAAGGGTATTATCAAATCAGAAGAAAAAGAGTTAATCATAAAAGGATTAGGGGAAATTTTAGCTGATTATAAAGATGATAAGATAGAATTCAGGGTAGAGAGAGAAGATATTCATATGAATGTTGAAGCTCTTTTAATTGATAAAATTGGTCCTGTTGGTGGTAAATTGCATACTGCACGTAGTAGAAATGATCAGGTTGCCACAGATATGCATCTTTATGTTAAAAAGATTGTAAACGAATTTATCGATAGCATCAAAGCACTTCAAGAGACTATAGTGGAGCTAAGTGATAAGCATATGGGAGTCATTATGCCGGGCTATACTCACTTACAAAGAGCGCAGCCGATTTTATTCTCTCATCACCTTTTGGTCTATTTCTGGATGTTAGAAAGAGATAAGTCGCGTTTTAAAGATTCACTAAAACGCATTGATCTTTCACCTTTAGGTGCAGGTGCTATATCAGGAACAACTTTTGATATTGACCGTTTCCAGACTAAAGAAGAACTCGGTTTTGAGGGTATTTATCATAATAGTATGGATGCTGTGAGTGATAGAGATTATATTGTTGAAACACTTTCTAATATCTCTTTATCAATGGTCCATTTATCACGTTTGTCTGAAGAATTGATCTTCTGGACAACAGATGAGGTAAATTTCGTGACCTTAAGCGATTCCTTTACTACAGGGTCTTCAATGATGCCACAAAAGAAAAATCCGGATATGGCAGAGCTGATTCGCGGTAAGAGTGGTCGCACGAGTGGTCATTTAATGAGCATGCTAATGCTCTTAAAAGGATTACCATTAACTTATAATAAAGATATGCAAGAAGATAAAGAGGGGCTCTTTGATGCCGTTAAAACTTACAGTGGTTCTTTAAAAGTTATGAATGGCATGCTACAAACACTCACTCTAAATGAAGCAGTGCTTAAGACCGCTGTATCAAATGATTTTTCTAATGCTACTGAACTTGCTGATTATTTAGTAGAGAAGGGGATTCCTTTTAGAGAGTCTCATGAGATTGTCGGAAAGTTAGTTTTATCATGTATAAATAAAGGGATCTACTTAAAAGATTTACCTTTTGAAGAATATCAAGAAGCAACTTCTGTAATTGATAAAGACATCTATGATATCTTATCTCCGGAAGTTGTAGTCAATAGAAGAATCTCATATGGTTCAACAGGGACAGAAGCCGTTAAACAACAGTTAGAGACAGCAAAATCATATCTTAAAGAATAAAAAAAGTTTCCAGATATAGTCTGGAAACTTTTTTAACCTAAGTTTGGATATCCAAATGTGAAGATTGTTGCTAGTGCCCAAAGACCAAATACTAGGACAGTAAGGCCACTAAAAACAATTGCTAGAATATTTTTAGCTTTCATAGAATTCAAAAGACCAATGATGCCAAAAACGGCTACCAAGGCCATAAGAAGAGATAAAGCATTAACACCAATTCTAATTGTTACTCCACCAATGGAAAATAATTCTCCTGTATCGAAGAAAGGCATTGAATTGACCCCCTAATCATTCTCTTAAACAATCACTTAAGATTATTGTATAATTAATCTATAGTTTTGTCGAGAACATTTTTGGAGGTTATAGATAATATGAAGATTACACGTATGCCTTTAGGAGATTTGGGCACCAACTGTTATATAGTATCTAATGGACAAAGAGTACTCGTCTTTGACCCATCTGCAGAAAGTGAGAAAATCATAGCCAAATTAAAAGATATTGGACTAGCAGTTGAGGGTGTCATTTTAACACACGCTCATTTCGATCACTTTGGCGCATTGGATAAGGTGCTTGAATATTCATCTTGCCGACTATATATGTCGGATATTGAAGGTGATTGGCTGGATGATATAGAAAAAAACGGTTCAGTTCGATTTACAGAAGAAGTAAGATCAAAGGCAAATCCTATTTATCTTAAAGAAGGTAAGACTAGTATTGGTAGTTTCGACTTTGAAGTTATCCATACACCAGGTCACTCACCAGGATCATTAACTTATAAATTTGGTGATTTTATAATTTCAGGTGATGTCTTGTTTAGATTAGGTGTTGGTAGACAGGACCTATACGGTGGTTCAACAGAAGAGTTGATGTATTCTATAAAGGAAAAATTATTTAAACTAGATGACGATACTACTGTCTATGCAGGACATAATATACCGACAACCATTGGTTTTGAAAAAGAAAATAATCCTTATATAAGATAAAAAAACTCGGAACTTAAGTTCCGAGTTTTTTATAGTTGGTTACCGAATGATGGTTCCAATAGGAAAGTTGTATAGTAAGTGAAACCAACAAAGAAGAAGATTAGATATGCAGCAAATATGTACATATACATTCTCTCAGTTAACTTCATATAACCTAGTAATACAAAGAACCCTGTCTGTACTAAGAAGAATACTGACATTGTCACCATATCTCCAACATAAAACAGAATAGCAAACATTGCTGTCCAAAATCCTACCATTTTAAATACTTTATCCATGTGATACGTCCTCCCACCTGAATAATTTCACATATCATTACACTTAATTATAGATAAGTCATTGAACAAAGTAAATAGTAATTCAATATCTTTCAATAATTTCTGAAGGTATTTTTTTACATGCTTCTAAAAGATAGTGTAATTAGTAAAGCAGTTTTAATACTTTTGTGTTTAAGTCAATTTTTTAAAGTGAATCACCTCTTTTCTCATATATATAGAGTAGGAGGTGTTTTTATCAAGTCTTTAGTCGATCAAATAATCAATGATGCATATGAAAGTATGGCGAGTGATATTCACATTACATCCTCAGTAAACGAAGGGGTGGTGAGATTTAGAGTTAAAGGTACGATGATTAACTATAGAGTTTTGAATTTAGAGACCTTTAAACGATTGATCAATTACTTGAAGTTTATCGCAGAGCTCGATATTAACGAGCATAAAATACCCCAAAGTGGACGGACTAAGTTCAAGATAAATGAACGTACTTTAAACTTAAGAATTAGTACTTTACCGCTGAGTTTATTAAGAGAGTGTCTTGTTATTAGACTGCTAAATTTAAATGCTTCTAAAGAGCCTACAGACTTATTTTATAAAGAAGATGATTATGATATTTTAAGATCTTATATGGATAAAGGGCAGGGACTGATCTTGTTTACAGGTCCGACTGGTTCAGGCAAGAGTACAGTGATGTATAAGCTGGCAGAAGAAGTCGCAAATAAGGGTCAAAGATCTATCATTAGCATCGAAGATCCCGTTGAATATGAAGTGGACGGTTTAGTCCAAGTTGAGATTAATGAAAAAGCCAATTTAAAATATTCACCTTTAGTGCGCGGATTATTAAGGTGCGATCCAGACATTATTATGTTCGGAGAAATCAGAGATAAAGAAATTGCCTCAGAGCTAATAAAAACAAGTCTATCAGGACATTTAGTATTATCCACTTTCCACAGTAAGAGTGCCCTAAGTACTCTAGTAAGACTAAAAGAATACGACTTATATAAAGAAGAGATGATTGAAGCAATATCACTAATCGTCAATCAACGTCTCATTCATACGAAAGACAATTCTTTCATTGTCTATGAATACATAGAGAAAGAGGAAATTGAAAAATTTTTAAATGATCAAGCTGTTAACTATACAAGCGTCAAAGATAAATTAAAGACCGTTTATCAAGAAGAAGGAATGTCAGATGAAGAGTATGAACATTACAATCGGATCATCGAATAAATTAAAAAAGCATGATGCACATTTCTTAATCAAACTCTCAGAACTACTATCAAGCGGTTTTACTATGCAACAAGCGCTGAGCTTTTTAGTACAACAATACGATATTTTACCTCAAAAGCTTAAGGACTCATTATTAACTGAAATTAAGAAAGGCCATTCTTTAAGTCAAATTCTAAAGCAACTTGGCTATTCAAAATCTATTATTATGCAAGTATCATTCGCAGAGATTCATGGTGAAATTATTCAAAATCTCTATGAGTCTGGTGAATATTTAAAGATGAGAAGAAAGACCAAATCAAAGATTATTAAAGCAATTCAATACCCTTTGGTTTTAATATCGATTTTTATCATTATGTTAATTCTATTAAACTTTACAGTCATTCCTCAATTTAATGAATTGTATAGCGCCATGCAGGCTGATAAATCACTTTTAGTGATGATTTTAACGCTTGTACTAAATTATCTGCCACACGTCGTACTTATTTGTGTATCGTGTCTATGTCTATTTATATTACTGATGGTTTTAATCTATAAACAAAAAAAGACTACTAGAGCAGTGAATACCTTACTGAAGATTCCTCTGATTTCCACGTATTTTCGCTATTATGTGACTTATAGATTTTCAAGAGAGTTTGGATATTTTTTAATCAACGGCTTGGAAGTCAAAGAAATACTGTTACTTTTCAAAACACAGACGATTAATCGTTTCTTAAGTCATGTTGCGTCAACGATTGAAGAAGAACTTTTAACGGGTTCGTCTTTAGCTAGTGCGATTGAAAAGATGAAGCTCTTAGACAAAAGACTTGCTGTCTTCGTTAATCAAGGGGAGTACAACTCAAACGTAGGGAAGGAACTCATCATTTATAGTGAATATACTTTAGATAATATTTTAATTAAGATTGAAGCTTTAACCCAGAGAATTCAACCCATTATTTTTCTAATTCTCGGTCTCTTAATCATATGTTTGTACTTAGTCATTGTCATGCCAATTTTTAATATGCTTTCAACTATTTCATAGGAGATGAAAACCATGAGACATGCATTCAAAAGAAAATTTAAAAACGAAGAGGACGGATTTACTCTAATAGAGATGCTCTTAGTGCTATTAGTTATCTCAGTACTCATCATTCTAATCATTCCAAACATTGCTGCACAGAGCCGTAATGTACAGGACACGGGTTGTGACGCACAAGTTAAAATGGTGCAAAGTCAAATAGAAGCCTATACCTTAAACGAAGGTTCAGCACCGGCTACTATCAATGCTTTAGTTCCTGACTATTTAACGAACGATCAAATATCATGTCAGAATGGAGATAACATCACTATAAACAATGGAGAAGCTGTCCGCTCATAAAGGTTTTACTATGTTAGAAATGCTCCTCGTGCTTTTTATCGTGTCGATTTTAATGAGCCTAACCTTTATTAAACTGCCTGATTATAATAGTCATTCACAAGAGGATGAAATACAAAATATATCTTATTTACTGCAGGGTGCTCAAATGAGTGCCCTCAGTAATCAACAATCTTATACAGTGTCCTTTCATAAATACAACAATACGATTACTGTAAGGGATTCTAGTCGAAAAATAATTAAGAATTATACTTTAAAGCTTTGTAAGCTGAATGACTACGGCTTAACATCATATTCTTATAAAAAGAATGGCGACACTACTGCTTTTGGTACAGTCTATCTTTCTTGCCAAAAGAAAAATATTAGGATTATTATGCAGATTCAAAAAGGGAGGTTTAGGATTGAGCAGTAAAGGATTCCTACTTTATGACAGCATTCTATCCATGTTGGTATTTATAATTATTATGATGCTTTTACCTGCATTTTTAATGCTTGGACAAATGGATAAGACGAGTAAAGAAAAGCTACAGACTTATAGGGATTTATATATGAAGAGCCTATATTTAAGCGATGAAGAGTTAGCCTCTTATTCTAAAGAAATATTTTCACATCAATCGTTTACTTGCGATGACCGTCTAGGGTCTTTATGTCCATGAGAGGTTTTACATATGTAGAACTTCTCTTATCTTTAATGGTTGTAATATTTATTACAATGTCTCTACCTCAAGTGATGACATTCTTTCAAAAAATTGACTTGGCTGAGGATAACTATGATTTTGATATATTTTTAATCGATATATATGATGTATATAAAAATAGTGAGTCCATTGAAGTTGAAGGCGCCAATCGACTCACTTTTAAGACTGATCAAAGAGAAGTAACTTATCATTATACGAACGGTCGTTTAATAAAAAGTATCAATCAAGAAGGTTTTGTCACCATGATGTATCACGTTGATAGTGTGACAATCACGAGTAGTAAACAAGTCGTCAGTTTAAAGATTAAGGGGCTAGTAGATGAAACACTCCTATTTAAAAAGTGAAGGATTTTTTAGCTTATCAACTTATATTGTCCTTATATATTTACTTGGGTTATATTATTATTACTATGAACGGCTACAACTTATCCTAGAGATTCGTATAAATTTAATAGAAATATATATTAACCAAATCAGCCAAATCATCAGTTAGGAGAATTGTCATGATAATAATTGGATTTATGGGGTCTGGAAAAACTACTATTGCTAAACATCTTCAAGATCACATGTTTAAAGAAGTTATAGATTTAGATGATGAAATTAAAGTTCTTGCAGGTAAGTCAATAAAAGAGATTTTCGCAGATGACGGTGAAGAATCCTTTAGAAAATTAGAGTATCAAGCTTTGACTAAATACTTAAGTGAAGATGTAATAATATCAACAGGTGGCGGGATTATTTCCTATGATCAGTCCTATGAACTGTTAAACAGTCAAAAACAACATAAAATTTTCTTTTTAAATGCACCTTTTGATAATTTATATGACCGAATTCAAAACGACACAAACCGTCCTTTAGGAAATCAAAGCCGACAAAAAGTTTTAGATTTATATCTATCACGTCTTGACAGATATAAAGGGGTAGCTGACTATGAAATTTCTACTGAAGAGACTATAGAATCTTCTGTAAATGAAATTTTATCTTACATAGACTAAAAATAGCGCTATCAGTTGTTGGAACTTGCATATATAGATAAAATATGAGTATAATGAATACGGATTCAACAGTATAATGACGATTGAAAAGCGTTGGAGAGAGTGTGAAAAACCACCGCCGAAGGAGCAAGCCAAAAGGTGAATCTCTCAGGCAAAAGGACAATGCTTGGACGTTATCCTGAAGAGTATTTCAACAGGGCAGAACAAATGCTGTCCTGTTTTATTTATTTAAGGAGGAAAAAGCAATGAGTGAGTTAAAAAGAACACCATTAAATGATTACTACCATGAACAAGGAGCTAAATTAGTTGATTTTGGTGGCTGGGAAATGCCAGTACAATTCTCTAGCATCAAAGAAGAACACACAGCAGTCAGAGAAGATGTAGGAATCTTCGATGTCAGCCATATGGGTGAAATATTAGTTACTGGTAATCAGGCGGAAGAATTCCTGAATTACGCTTTAACAAATGATATTTCAAAACTTACTGATGTCAAAGCTCAATACACAGCAATTACCAATGAAAATGGTGGCGTAATTGACGACTTAGTTGTCTATAAACTTCAAGAAAATGAATATCTACTAATTCCAAACGCAGGAAATACTGATACAGACTTCGAATGGCTGAAATCCATTGAAGGTTATGATGTTACTGTTGAAAATGTCTCAAGCGATTACGGTCAATTAGCAATTCAAGGACCAAACGCACGCGCTTTAGTACAAAAATTCACTGAGACAGATCTATCTGACTTAAAAATGTTTAACTTTGTGACTGGTGCACAAGTAGATGGTAAAGACGTTATTATTTCACAAAGTGGCTATACTGGTGAAGATGGATTTGAACTATACACTAAACCAGAAGATACTTTAGCACTATGGAAACTATTTGTAGATAATGGTGCAGTAGAATGTGGCTTAGGTGCGAGAGATACGCTCCGTTTAGAAGCTGGCTTACCATTACACGGTCAAGATTTAACACCTGAAATTTCTCCTATCGAAGCTCGCATTGGCTTTGCAGTTAAAGTCGATAAAGGTGACTTTATTGGTCAACCAGTCTTAAAAGAACAAAAAGAAAACGGTGCACCTCGTCGTTTATCTGCTTTTGAGATTACTGGAAAAGGAATTGCACGTACTGACTACGAGGTACTAGATAATGAAGGGAATAAAGTAGGTTACGTTACAAGTGGTACTCAATCTCCAACAACTAAACGTTCAATTGGTTTTGCACTTGTTGACACTGACTTCTATGAACTGGATAAAGAATTCGTCATTCAAGTTCGTAAAAAAGAAGTACCTGCTAAATTTGTTAAATCACCATTCCACAAAAACTAAAAAAGATAAAGAAGACCATCCTGTGCGACTCGCTCAGGATGGTTTTTTATGTTAGATAAGTATTAACGATTTTTAGATTTAATTTTACCTTTCCACTGGGAAATTCCTTTTTTAAGTATATTAATATCTGTGTGTCCATCTTTTTTCAAAAGACGTGCAGCTCTTAAAGCTGTGTTACCACTCTGATCATATAAATACACTGGAATGTCTTTGCGGATTCCACTTTTTTTCATTTGAAAAGTAGACATAGGAATATTTCTAGCACCTAATATATGTCCGTGATTGAACTTGTCTTTTTCACGTATATCAATCAGTTGTACCTTTCTTAAATCTTTAGAAAATTCTTCTTCAGTCAACATGTTTACGCCTCTCATGCTCAACCATGCATTAAGCACAAGGACAATAATTATGACTGCTAAGACGATTAATGCAATTAGCCAACTACTCACTATAAATCTCTCCTTAAATAATTATTTCTTTTTATGTCTTCTCTTAGCTTTTCTTAAGGCTTTACGATATTTTCTTTGATCTTCAGTTAAGATGAAGAAATAATATATCGCATAGATAATTCCTGCTAAAACGATTAAGAAAATTAGAGAATTAACAATCATTCCTAACACCACATCTAGGTTCATCAATAAACCGATAGCTGCGACAACTAAGACGATTATAATTAGTGCTCTTTTCATTCTTTTTCACTCCTTAAGAGATGATTAAAGGAATGTATTGCTACATCAACTTGATCATCTTGTGGTTCTTTTGTCGTCAAATACTGCAACCATAGACCGGGTTGACCGAGGTACTTTAAGACAGGTATGTTTCTCAACTTATTAGTAAACTGTAACACTTCAAAAGCGAGTCCTAGGACTACAGGAATTAATATTATTCTATTTATAATTCTTACATGAAATGGTTCTAGTGGTACAAACATATATAGAACAAAACCAACTAGTACTGTAAACAGGATAAATGATGACCCACAACGATAGTGTAATCTCGACTGTTTTTGAACATTCTCAACTGTTAAAGGTAAGTTGTTTTCATAACAGTTAATCACCTTATGTTCTGCCCCGTGATACTGAAAGAGTCTTTTTACCATCGGTGTTAGGGATAAGAAATAAATATAAGCTAAGAGTATGATTAACTTAATTAATGTTTCTATTAGTACCTGTCCGAATTTACCAGGTACGATACCTGTAAAAATTTCAGCTATAAAAACAGGGACAAGTGTGAGCACAAATTTACCTAACATAAAGGTAAGTATAGCAAAAATTGCAGCTGTTAGTGCTACTTTTACACTGTTTGTATTTTGATTTTCTTTTTCAATTTTATGGTCATCTTGTGGATCTCTATCATAGCGGTCTGCTGCAAAATCCATAGGCTTCATACCATAAACAACTGATTCAAATATGGCGACAATTCCTCTAATGAAAGGAATCTTTTTTAACTTCATCGCTACTTTATTGACTGGTCTTGGCATATCAAAGTAGTCAATTTGACCATTTGTTCTCCTAATCGCAGTAGCCATATGGCGGTTCGATTGGAACATGACGCCTTCTGGGACAGCTTGACCACCGTATATTTTTTCTGTCATCGCATTCAATCTTTCTACAAGTATTCTGTTGCTTGTTGTAACTGTTGTATTGCCTCATCTAGTAATTCTTCATCGTCAGCTGCAATGGCATCGGCAATATCAACTACCGCCTCATCAATTTCTTTGTTAGCAAGGACCAGGTTTTCATGTTCTCGAGATAAAACCTCTGTCAATTCTAATTCGCTGACTGACGCGTCAAAGGTCTCTATAGTTTCAGAGATAGAATCTCTTACTTTAACAACGTCTCCTGTTTTAACTTCCTCGCCGTTTCTATAGTTTAAGATGTAGTCATTTAATGCATTTAATTCTTCACTAAGGCTTGAAGCATAGTCGGAAACGATAGTAACATATTTTTGAACATTCGGATTGTCTCTATCTTCTTCGAAATTTATAATTTCTTCTTCTAAATTATCTAAGTGTAACTGTAATTGTTGATTACGAACTTGTTCAGTTTGTAAGAGGTTTTCTAATTCACTCTTATATTCTTCTTGTTTTTTTAATGATTGTTCTGGATCATCGCCAGAACAGCCGGCGACAAAGATAGTAAGCGCCATGAGAGAAAGTCTGATTTTCATTGTATAATCTCCTATATATCATTAGACTATTTTAACATGTTAGCGTTAAAATATAAAAAGAAAATGAAATAGTGCTTATTATATTGTAAGATATTAATGAAGGGGTGCGAGAAAATGAATAAATTAACACATGTTCAAGAGATACTTAAAGATCAAAATCTAGATGCCTTTTTGGTAATGAGTAGTTATAATCGCAGATATTTAAGCGACTTTACAGGCTCAAGTGGAGCAGTTATTATCACACCAGAAGAATCATTCCTTATGAGTGACTTTAGATATAAAGCCCAAGGTAAAGAACAAGCCAAGAACCTGAAGTTTATCTTACAAGAAAGTAGCCTTATTGATTCAATTATAAATTTCTTACAGGAAAAAGGAGTTAAAACTTTAGGTTTTGAAGGTGAGCACGTTAATTATAATACATATGATAAGCTAAACTCATCTTTTGAACTCGTCGCTTTAACAGGTGAAGTTGAAAAAATTCGCCAATTTAAAACGGATGACGAACTTGCTTTAATTCAAAAAGCTTGTGAAATTGCAGACGCATCATATGAACACATCTTAAAATTCGTTAAAGCTGGCATGACAGAAATGGAAGTTAAAAACGAATTAGAAGCTCATATGATCAGTCTCGGAGCAAGTGGACCAAGCTTTGATACGATTGTTGCAAGTGGTTATAGAGGTGCACTCCCTCACGGAGTAGCTTCAGATAAAGTTATCGAAGATGGTGATATGGTTACCTTAGATTTTGGTGCTTATTACAAAGGATATGCATCAGACATTACGAGAAGTTTTGCTGTCGGTTCAGTATCTGATGAGATGAAAAAAGTATATGATATTGTCTTAGAATCACAACTTGCAGCTTTAGATGGTATTAAAAATGGAATGACTGGCCAAGAAGCTGATGCGATTGCAAGAGATATTATAAGTTCATACGGTTTTGGAGATAACTTTGGTCATTCATTAGGTCACAGCTTTGGTCTTGAAGTTCATGAATCACCTGGGCTATCATCTAAGAGCTCAGATGTTTTAAAACCAGGTATGTGTGTCACTGTGGAACCAGGGATTTATATCGACGGGGTCGGTGGTGTGCGTATAGAAGACGACGCGCTTGTTACTGAGGACGGTCTAAAAAAACTTACCCACAGTTCTAAAGAATTATTTATAATATAATGATACGGTCAATAGGAGGATAAACATGATTTCAGTAAACGATTTTAAAACAGGATTAACAATTGAAACAGACGGTGGAATTTGGAGAGTAATGGATTTCCAACACGTTAAACCAGGTAAAGGTGCGGCTTTTGTACGTTCTAAACTTAAAAACCTACGTACAGGTGCGACCCAAGAGAAAACTTTTAGAGCAGGGGAAAAAGTTGGTCGTGCTCAAATAGATAATAATAAAATGCAATATCTTTATGCAGATGGGGACTCTTATGTCTTCATGGATAATAACTCATATGAACAACTAGAAATTCCTGCAAGTCAACTAGAACACGAAGTAAATTATTTAAAAGAAAACATGAACGTATCAATCATGTTATATGAAGGTGAAACTCTAGGAGTAGAACTGCCTAAGACAGTTGAACTAGAAGTAATTGAAACTGAACCAGGAATCAAGGGAGACACTGCAAGTGGTGCATCTAAATCTGCAACACTAGAAACAGGTGTCACACTACAAGTACCACTTTTTGTAAACCAAGGAGATGTGCTTGTGGTTAACACTGATGATGGTTCTTACGTTTCTAGAGCCTAAATTTAAGAGCAGTAGTGACTGCTCTTAAATAACACTTGAATTGGTACGACCACCGTTGTAGAATGTAACACATATTATTTTAGGGAGAGTTTTTAAATGAATTTAGAACAAGTCGATTCTTTAATCGAAAAAATGGAGCGTGCTTCACTTACAGAATTATCATATAAAGATAAAGATGTGGATATTAAATTAAAAAGAGAATTGTCACAACCACAAGTTCAGGCAGCACCAGTTGTAGAAACTGCTCAAAACCAAGTGGTAAATAAAGCAACTGAAAATGTGGCTCCTGCACCTAAAGAAGAAGGACAAACAATCAAAGCACCTATGGTAGGGACATTTTATAAAGCACAATCACCAGAAGCGGAAGCTTATGTCAAAGTAGGGGATAAAGTAACAAGTACTACTGTTGTTTGTATTTTAGAAGCAATGAAATTATTCAATGAAATCCAAGCAGACGTATCCGGTGAAATTGTAGAAGTCCTTGTGGATGATGGAGAAATGGTTGAATATAACCAACCATTATTTAGAGTACGATGATAAAAAAAGTATTAATTGCAAATCGTGGTGAAATTGCTGTAAGAATTATCCGTGCATGTCACGAACTAGGTATTGAAACAGTAAGTATTTATTCTGAAGCAGATCAGGACAGTTTACACCGGAAACTGGCTACAGAATCTTACTGTATTGGACCGAAGCTCTCAAAAGATAGTTATCTCGACATGATTGGAATTATTACTATAGCAGAGTCAACAGGTTGCGACGCAATCCATCCTGGTTATGGCTTTTTAGCAGAAAATAGTGACTTTGCTGAAATGTGTGAGACCTCTAACTTAAACTTTATCGGGCCAATGTCTGAAACTATTTCTTTAATGGGTGTTAAAGATGTTGCTAAACAGACTATGAAAGAAGCGAATGTGCCGACAGTACCAGGGAGTGATGGTGTTGTTGAATCACTTGAAGACGCTTATAAAGTTGCAGAAGAAATTGGTTTCCCAATCATAATAAAAGCAAGTTATGGTGGTGGCGGTAAAGGTATCCGCATTGCCAGAAATAAAGAAGAACTCAAACAAAACTATAAATTAACAGAGCAAGAAGCAGAGAGTGCTTTTGGTAATAAGAGTCTCTATATTGAAAAATATATTGAAAACTTCCGCCATGTAGAAATACAAGTACTTGGAGATTATCACGGTAATGTTGTTCACTTAGGTGAAAGAGATTGTACGGTACAACGCCGTATGCAAAAGTTAGTTGAGGAAGCACCGAGTCCTGTCATAAGTAAAGAAACGCGTCAAGAGATGGGTGAGACTGCGGTTCGTGCAGCTAAAAGCATCGATTATATCGGTGCTGGTACGATTGAATTTATCTATGATTTAAATGAACATAAATTTTACTTTATGGAAATGAATACGAGAATCCAAGTAGAGCATCCTGTAACGGAGATGATTACTGGAATTGATTTAGTTAAGGCACAAATTCAAGTTGCTGCCCATGAGCCACTTGCTTTTAAACAAGAGGATATCGAGTTTAAAGGTCATGCTTTTGAATTTAGAATCAATGCGGAGAATCCATATAAAAATTTCATGCCTTCTGCTGGGAAGATTACAGAGTTCCTACAACCAGGTGGTTTTGGAGTCAGAATGGATACAGCATCATATCAAGGTTATACGATTCCTCCTTTTTATGATTCGATGATTGCTAAACTTATCGTACATGGTAGTGATCGAGATGATGCTTTAAAAACAGCGCGTCGCGCCCTAAGTGAATTTTATATAGGTGGCATTGATACGACGATTCCGTTTCACCAGAGACTGTTAGAAAATAAAGCTTTTATCAATAATGATTACAATACAAACTTCTTAGCTGAAGAGGATATTATGAAGTAAAAATTGCCCATCATAAACATGATGGGCTTTTTTAGATAAAGCATTTTTATAACTTGAATGCACATGCTATAATAATAGGGAGGTGATTGTGATGATACTACAAAATCAAAGTACTGATTTAGGCACGATTGAAATTTCTAGTGAGGTTATAGAAGTAATTTCAAGCATTGCAGTCGAAGAAACAAAAGGTGTGCACTCCTTACAGAATAACTTTGCTAGTGGTAATATTGAAAAGCTTGGTAAGAAGTTCAGAGGTCGTGGCGTTAAAGTAGACGTTCAAGAAGGTACAATTCATATCGCGATCTACGTTGTCCTTTCAACAGATAGAAATGTCCACAATGTTGCTGAACGTATACAACAAAATGTTAAACAAGCGGTTTATAATATGTTAGAAGTAAATGTTAATGAAGTAAATGTACACATCGTGAACATTATTAAATAAGTAAATAGATAGGTTTAGGTGTTAGCATGAAGAGACATGAACAAAGACAAAAGGTTTTCCAATTACTGTTTCAAATTGACAAAGATCTCGTAGAGTTAAATGCTTGTAAGTTCTATGACCTTTATCAGAGAGAGATGTTTATCAAAGCAACTGTAGATTATTATATTGCAAACAAAGAATCAATTAACGAGAAAATTAGTGAAAATTTAACAGGTTATACAATTGAACGTATTTCCAAAGTTGAAAGAAATATATTGAGGCTTGCCCTAAGTGAATTACAGGCCCATAACTCACCTGTAAAGGTTGTTATAGACGAAGCTGTCAGATTAGCAAAAAATTACGGCGATAAAGATAGTCATCGATTTGTAAATGGAGTATTGAAAAATTTTGCCGTACAAAATGAAGGATAATTAAAATGAAGAGCAATCAGTATTTATCAGTTCAGTCTCTGAGTAAATATCTTAAATATAAATTTGACAAAGACCCGTACCTACAACGGGTCTTTCTTAAAGGTGAGCTATCTAACGTTAAACAGCATTCAAATGGGCATATTTATTTTTCAGTAAAAGATGATTCAGCTGTTATTAATGCTGTGATGTTTAGAAGCTTTGCTGATAAAATAGATTTTAAACCTGAAGAGGGACAAAATGTCTTATTAAGTGGCAATGTTAGCTTATATACTGGTCGTAGTCAGTATCAAATATTGGTAAAAGAAATGGAAATCGATGGTATTGGCCAACTGTTTCTAAAGCTTGAAGAGAATAAGAAACTTTTAAGAGAAAAAGGATATTTTTCATCAAGCCACAAAAAAAGTATTCCGTTTTACCCAAAACATATTGCGATTATATCTTCTAAAACAAGTGCTGCCATTAAAGATATGATAACTACTTTGTCTCGTCGCTATCCTTTGGTTAAAGTGACCTTATTAAATACTTATGTCCAGGGTGAACTGAGTAAAGATAGTGTTATTAGTAATTTAAAACGTGCTGACTCTTTAGATGCGGATACCGTTCTCTTAGCACGCGGAGGTGGGTCTATTGAAGACCTTTGGACCTTTAATGAGCTTGATGTTGCACTGACAGTTTTTAATATGAAGACACCGATTATTACAGGTGTCGGCCACGAGACAGATATTACTTTAGTTGATTATGTCAGTGATTTAAGAGCGCCGACTCCAACAGCTGCTGCTGAACAAGCTGTGCCTAATAGTCGAGATTTACTAATTAAAATTCGTGAACTTAAAGAACAAGCTGAGTACATATTAAATAATGGTTTATCTAAAAAGAGAAAGAATCTTGAAAGTTTATCTTCTTATTATAAATTTAAAAATCCTAATTTACTATATAGTGAAGAAACCGATCGTCTAAACGAATATACGATGATGCTGGAAAACAAAATGAAAGAGAGTCTAGTCTTATATCGTCATAATTTAAGTCAAAGAATGACTGGGCTTAATTACAATAGTCCTTTACCTGAAATTAAAAACAAGCAGCTAGAACTTAAACGTTTAGTCGATTCCTTAAATCGTTCAACTAAACAACAATTGAAGCTCGGGGCTGATAGACTAAATAAAAATATCCAAGTATTGGAGTCAGTCAGTCCAGGACAAATATTAAAAAGAGGCTATTCCTACACGACTTATCAAGGTAGTATTGTTAGTAACGCTAAAGAACTACAAAAAGGTAACCAATTAGAAATAACATTTGATTCCGGCAGTGTTAAAGCTGAAGTTATAGAGGTGACTAAAGATGGAGAAAAATGAACAAACATTTGAAATGAAAATGACACGCTTAGAAGAGATTGTAAAATCTTTAGATGAAGAAGAAGTGTCTTTAGAAAAATCACTAATTCTATATCAAGAAGGTATTAAACTTTCTAAAGAGTGTGATGATATTCTTAAAAATGCTGAATTGAAAGTCGCTGAATTGTCTGAGGCAGATGAAGATGAATAAGACTGAGTCTTTAACAATGGTAAGAAGGTATATACTGGACCATTTATATAAATATCGTCAATCTGAGACTATTTATCAAGCGAGTCGCTATTCTATAGAAGCTGGTGGCAAAGGCTTAAGACCTATGCTCTTATTTACAGTCTTAGATGCATTAGCCGTAGATAGAGACAAGGGACTCAGTGCTGCAGCTGCTCTTGAGATGATTCACACTTATTCTTTAATTCATGATGATTTACCAGCTATGGATAACGACGATTTAAGAAGAGGAAAACCAACTAACCATGTTGTTTTTGGTGAAGCGACAGCTATTTTAGCAGGAGATAATCTCTTAAATGAAAGTTATAAAGTAATTTCTAATGATGATAATTTGAGTTTTGAAACTCGGATTAAGTTGATCAATGAATTAGCTTCTGCCAGTGGTCAAGCGGGTATGATTAGCGGACAAATGTTTGATATAGAAGCAGAGAATAAGACCATTAGTTTAAGTGAACTTGAACGCATTCATCAATATAAAACGGGTGCGCTCATCAGAGCGTCAGTATCACTTGCAACAATTGTCGCTAATGCATCTGAGAAATTAAAAGAGAAGCTTATAGATTTCTCCATGGTCATTGGTGTATTATTTCAAATTAAAGATGATATTCTAGATATAGAAGGTAAACCAGAAGAAACTGGTAAGAACACTGGCAGTGATGAGAAAAAAGGTAAGGTCACTTACGTTAGTGAACTCGGTTTGAATGGTGCTAAATTGGAACTTGAGAAAAAAGAAAAAAATGCATATAAAATTTTAACAGAACTAGATCACGACATTGATACTAGTGGTTTGAGAGAAATTGTGGCAATGTTCGCTGATCGAACTCAATGATAATTCCATTCTTAGGGGTTATCATTTTCTTTTTGCTCATATAATATAGTGTTATAATAATTAATAGTAAATTTAAAGGTGGTTGCTATATGAATATATATAGTATTGAAGAGCCTTCATTTTTGAAAAACTTAAATGATAAGGAGCTCGAGGAACTTGCAAGTGATATTAGAGAATTTCTCATAGAATCATGCGCAAAAACAGGCGGCCACATCGGAGCAAACTTAGGTGTCGTGGAATTAACTATTGCGCTTCATAAGTACTTTGATTCGCCTAAAGATAAAATAATTTTTGATGTTGGACATCAAGCTTATATACACAAAATATTAACAGGACGCATAGCTCAGTTTGATACTTTACGTCAATACAAGGGGCTATGTGGCTTTCCTAAAATGCGTGAAAGTGAACACGATGTATTTGAAGCAGGGCATTCTTCTACATCGCTTTCTGCAGCTATGGGATTTGCAAAAGCACGTGATATAAAAGGTGAAGATAATCACGTGATTCCAATCATTGGAGACGGTGCGCTTACTGGCGGAATGGCTTTAGAAGCTCTGAATCATATTGGTAGTGATAAAACTGATATGACCATTATTTTAAATGATAATGAAATGAGTATTGCACCAAACGTCGGAGCTTTACACAATATGCTTGGACGTATGAGAACTAATACACAGTACAACAAAATAAAACACGGTGCTGAGGAGTTTATCGAAAAGTTACCGCAAGTGGGCACAACTTTAAGAGACTTAGCAGATCGTGTGAAAGATAGTACCAAGTATATGTTTGTGGATGGTGTCTTCTTTGAAGAACTAGGCATTAAATATATTGGTCCTGTGGACGGTCATAGTTTTGAAGATCTAGCTGCTGCCATTAAAACTTCAAAAGAATATAAAGGACCAGTCATAATTCATGTAATTACTAAAAAAGGTAAAGGTTATCATCCAGCTGAACACGATAAAACTGGTGTCTGGCATGGACTTGGCCCTTATAAAACTGAAACTGGCGAAGTGCTTGGTCAGAAGTCTACTGAGTCATGGAGCGGTTTTATGTCAAATACAGTCTTAGAACATGCGCATAAAGACCAGAGCATCGTCGCTTTAACACCCGCTATGCCTGTAGGTAGTAAACTAACAAAATTCCAAAACGAATTGCCTGAGCGCTTCTTTGATGTTGGTATCGCAGAACAACATGCTGTGACCATGTCAGCAGGACTTGCAGCAGCTGGTATGAAGCCCTATCTTGCAATCTACTCAACCTTTTTACAAAGAGGCTATGATCAACTATTACATGACGTTGATAGACAAAACCTTAATGTCTTAGTAGGTATAGATCGTAGTGGTCTAGTTGGTGCTGACGGAGAAACACACCAAGGTGTCTTCGATATTAGCTTTATTAGTCCATTACCAAATATGACGCTCATGATGCCGAGAGATGAAAAAGAAGCGGCTATGATGATTGATTTTTCATTTAAAACAGAAGGTCCTATGGCAATCAGATACCCAAGAGGTAATGTGCTTGGTGTCGATATGAACGAAGATAGAGATAGTTTAAAACATGGGACTTGGGAAGTTCTAAAAGAGGGCAGTGATATTGTTTTAATATCCTATGGCCCTACACTTCAAACGGTCTTAGAAGCAGCCCATGGTTTAGAAGAAAAAGGTGTTAGTGCTAAGGTCATTAATGCAAGATTTATAAAACCGATGGATTACAAGATGTTAGATGAGATTGGAAATAGTAAGTTACCAGTATTTACTGTTGAAGAAGCTATGTTAATTGGCGGTTTAGGCTCTATGGTCTCAACTTATTTAAACGATAAACAATATAGTAATCTCGTTCAAAGACTTGGCATAGATAATGAATATATTGAACATGGTAACGTCGACCGTTTACTTGGAGATATTGGTCTAACAAGTTCAAATATCATCGATAAATCTATCCAATTATTAGAGGTCAAGAATGAAAAAAGTACGTACTGATGAATTTATATTTGAGAACTTCAATGTTGGATCTCTAGAAGATATTAAACGTCTGATTATGGCTGGTAAGGTCTTGAATAATAATGAACCCGTCTATAAGCCATCTGATAAATTAGACCCTGAGAAAGCAGAAATCCGCTTTAAAAATGTAAAGGAATTCGTTTCTCGTGGTGGCTTAAAAATGCAACATGCCATTCGAACTTTCAAACTTGATATGGACGACATCATCATGCTTGATATTGGTTCATCCACAGGAGGCTTTACAGACTGTGCCTTAAAATCAGGTGCAAAACTCGTTTATGCTGTTGATGTTGGTACTAATCAGCTGGATTATAAGCTCCGAACCGATGAGCGTGTTGTTGTGATGGAACAGACAAATTTTAAAGACACTGTTTTAGAGGATTTTAAAATCTTACCAGATTTGATTTCGATAGATGTTTCTTTTACTTCTATCGTGCCGATTCTTAGACATATTAAATCTTTATTTAGTCATCAGTATGCTATATCAGCACTGATTAAACCACAATTTGAAAGCTATTTAGAAGAGCGAGAAGAAAGTGGAATTATTACTAATCAAGAGACCCATCAAAATGTCATAAAAAGAGTCTTATCTGAGTGTGAAGCACTTGGGTTCTCTCTTTTAGATATCAGTCAATCTCCTATTAAAGGGAGTAAAGGAAACATAGAATATTTATGCTTTCTGAATAATGATGGCAAAAAAATTAATAGCATTACAGAAGAAGACATCAGCATGGTAGTGCATCGCTGATGTCTTTTGATTTTGCTAGGCAAGTGTAAAATATTGTGATAATATAATGAATAAATATTCAATGAACTTATACAAGGGGGATTTAACATGTCAAACAAGTCAATCCGGCAAATTAAGATTAGAGAAATTATCACCAACAACAAGATTGAGACACAAGAAGATTTGGTAGATAAGCTAAATGAACACAAGTTTAATGTCACTCAGGCTACCGTTTCAAGAGATATAAAAGAACTACAATTGATTAAAGTACCATCACCAAGTGGAGAATATGTCTACAGTATGCCTAAAGATAGACAATATCATCCTTTAGAAAAACTTGGCCGTTATTTAATGGACAGCTTTGTAAAGTTGGACTATACAGAAAATTTATTAGTGTTAAAAACTTTACCAGGTAATGCTCAATCTATCGGGGCAATTATTGATCAGCTAGAATGGGAAGAAGTTATTGGTACCATTTGTGGAGATGATACTTGTCTATTGATTTGTAGAGATGAAGCTTCTCAGCAATTAATCAAGGATCGAATTTTTAATCTCATTTAATAAATGGAGTGTTTAATGTGCTATTAAGACTGAGTGTAAAAAACTTTGCGGTGCTTGAAAATATAGAGATTGATTTTAACAAAGGGATGACTGTCTTAACAGGAGAATCTGGGGCAGGGAAGTCAAAAATAATTGATTCAATTGCTTATTTAAATGGCAAACGTGCGTCTCAAGATGATATTAGACACGGAGAAAGTCGTGCGGTCATTGAAGGTGTCTTTGATTTTCCGGAATATGTGCCTTTAAATGAAACCCTCGAAGACATCGGCATTGAACGTGATGAGTTGTATATTGTCAGAAGAGAAATTATGAATAATGGCAAGAGCTTAATCAAGATGAATAATAAGATGATTACACTCAATCAACTCAAAGATATCATGCATCATGTCTTATCTATTCATTCACAATCAACACACCATGCCGTGCTAAAGAAACCTGAACAACTCGCATCATTAGACCGCTATATTGGCTTAACTGATGAGGATATTTTTAAGCAGTATCAAGATGACTATGAAGCTTATCAAGAAGTAAATACAAGAATTGAAGAGCTTGAATATAAAGATAGAAATCGTCTGACTCAATTGGAAATGCTTAAATTTCAGTTTGAAGAAATCAATACGATGGATTTAAAAGATGATGAGGAAGAAGAGCTTGAGAATGAACTCGAATTTTTATCAAACTACGAAAATATTAGTGATTCTTTAAACCAAATCAAATCACTCTTAGTCAGTGAATATCCACCTCAAGGTATGCTATATGATATCAGTCAATCACTTGAGACCATTACGCGTTATGATGCATCATATACATCATATAAAGATACTTTAATGGATGCTTACTATTTGCTCACAGAATTAAATTCTCAAGTATCGAATGACCTATCATCAATAGATTATGATGCTGAGAGGTTGAATCTCATTCAGGGGCGTTTAAATCAGATTAATCAACTCAAGAGAAAATACACGAAAACCTATGAAGATCTCTTAGCCTTCAAAGATGAATTAGCCTCTGATATCAACGACTTAGAAAATATATCTCAGTCCTTTGAGCGCCTTGAAAAAGAACAAAAAAGATTGTATAAAAAAATGGAAACATCGGCAGAAGCGCTACATCAATACCGTCAAGATCGTAAGCATTTCTTAGAAAGTAAATTAAGAAGTGAACTTAATGATTTGGAGATGCCGAATGTACAATTTGAAATTCACTTAAAAGAAGCACATTTTAATGAGCTTGGTTACACAGATGCAGAGTTTCTAATCAGTGTTAATAAAGGAGAGCCTTTAAAACCATTAAATAAGATCGCTTCAGGAGGAGAAGTATCTCGAGTCAGTTTAGCACTGAAGACAATTTTCTCTGATTTCGATAGCGATTCACTGATAATCTTTGATGAAATAGACACTGGAGTCAGTGGCGTCGTTGCTGCGACCATGGTCGAGAAAATGAGACTTTTATCGAGACAAAGACAAGTCATTGTAATTTCTCACTTACCGCAAGCTGCAGCGATAGCCAATCACTTATTACACGTTGAAAAAACCAATGATAAGGAAAGAACATACTCTAAAGCTTGGTACTTAGATTACAATGAAAAAGTAGAAGAAATTGCCAGAATGATCAGTGGCTCAAAAATCACAGAAGCAGCGCGCTTAAATGCAGAAGAGTTGTTGAATTCAGGAAAAGAATAGGGCAGGGTTATAGGATCTAGTTTATATTGGTCATCGAATTTTTGACGACGTCCGATAAGATATATTCATTCATAATATCAAGAAACATAAATACACCGTTAATATCCTAAAAACCAAGGATACAAACGGTGTATTCTTATTACTAATCAAATTTACCTGCTAATTAGTAAGATTTACTTATTTTCTTTGACCTTTCTTCTTCTTACAAGGAAGCCAAGTCCAAGTGCTGCAAGTACTGTTGCTAAAATAGTTGTACTTTGTTCATCAACTCCAGTATTTGGTAGAACTTCTGCTTGTTCTTCATTTTCAGAAGTTGGTTTATCATCCTGTGTTTCTACAGTAGCAACTTCAACTGAATCATCTACTGCTTCTGTATAAACTTTAGAGTGATTGTTTTCACCTGACACTGAATCATCATTGCCACTGTTATCATCTGAAGTAGGTGGTACGACAGTATTTTCTTCTGTTGACTCACCGTAGACCACTGCATATTGACTAAAGCTAGATACATCAAATACTACATAGTCACCTTCAGTACGATATGAAACAGCTTCAAGTGTTTCGCCTATATCTCCAAGATAGTATAGATTAGATACATATCCATTTACAGGTAGATAAACAGTCACAGGATTTTTCAGATCGTATAATGATCCGTCACTGTTAAGAATATGGATATCATATAAATCATGTGGTGCATTAATTGCCTTAGAAGGATTAAGCACAGTAACTGCTAATGATTTACCTAATAACTCATCAGTTGCACTATAAACTATGACGCCAGTTGCTGAATCGACTAGTGAAGACACATTAGTTGTTTCTGATTTGTTATCATCATCTGAATCATTTGATTCATCTTTGTCTGTTTTCGCTTCTTCAGTGTTATTTTCACTTTCCTGAGACTTACTATCATCAGTATCAGATGATTCATTGTTCACTTCGTTAGATTCAGTTTTACTGTCATCTTTTTCTAATTCAGCATCATCTTTTGAATCTTCCATTTCTGTTTTTTCTGAAGATTGAGTAGTATCATCATCTGATTCTCCTGAATCTTCAGGTTTTTGAGATGAATCTTCAGAACTTGTATCTTCCTCAACATCATCAGATGTTTCTTTATCTGTCTCGTTAGTGTCATCTGAATCTGTTTCTTCTGAAGGTTGATCATTTTCTACGTCACCTTCAGCTGTTTCTTTTGAATCAGTATCTTTTTCAGGTGTTTCTGGCTTAGCTTCTTCATTTGATTTTTCATCTTCTGTTTTTTCAGAATCAGTGTCTTCTTTAGGTTCTTCTGGTTTAGGTTCTTCAACCGGTGCTTCATTTTCTGTTTCTTCTGAGTCATCATCTTTTTCAGGTGCTTCTGGTTTGTTTTCCTCAGCAGGTGTTTCTTCTTCTGATGGTTTTTCTTTTTCTGGTTCTTCAACTGGTTTCTCATCTAATGCTGATGTGTAGACATCTCCAGCGTACATCCAACCGATTGTAGTCCCGTCTTCAATGCTTTCAAGTAGGTAGTACTCTTCGTAATTATATATTTCTGAACGTACTATTCTAAATTCTTGGTCTAAGTAGTTACTTGCATCACTTGTTCTCACATCCGTGATGCTTTCATAGATACCTCTATTTTGATTAGTGATATTTCCAGCTAAATTTGAAGTATCCCCTTCAAAAGTAGGCATATAAATACTTGGTGTTGTCACTTTATTATATAGATTATTGTAGCGACCTTGAATGAGGCTGATTAAATCTTCATATGCATAACCATGAGTCTGGAAATATTCATATGGGTCAGGTGAGGCTGTACCACCTAAAATATTAGAAACTTCTACATGTGACCATAAAGTCCCATTGCCTGAACTATCCGCTCTTTCAGCAGGTAGTTTGTATTTATAAAGTAAATTTGCGACATAGTCAGCATAGTTATTAATAGATCTTGCAAAATCATGTTGGTTATCATGACGAACCAACTCAACTTGTAGGTGTATTTCGTTTGATACAGGACCAGCACCATAGGCTAGATAATCAGTATTGGCAACTTGGATAATGTTATCTGCATCTACAAAGGCATGAACAAATGCATTTTCCCAGTTTCTTGACATGTATTCAATCTCACCATAGATGGTTGAATTATCATTTCCAACATCGTGAAGAACGACGCCTGAAGGTTGACCAACTTTACCATTTTCAGGATTCCAACCAATATTTGATTCATATGCATATAATGGTAGATGATCTATAATATCGTATTGGATTTCTGCAACTTCAAAGTTTTGCTGTTCGATATAACTATTAATATCTGTAATCGCTTGTGACATAGACATTGTACTGAAAGTACTGAACACTTGGTTTTCATCAATTTCAATACCATGCTCAGCTTCTACAGCTTCACTTAACTCTGATAAAAGTGCTTCGTCTGCTTCGATGTCATCAGCATTTTCTTCTAAGAATTGAGCACGTTCTGAAGCTGATTTATTCTCAAGTTCACTTACAAGCGTCTCAGAATCATATTTATATGTAGCTGTTTCTGATTCTTTTTCAGCAGCTTTGTCAGTGTTATTTTCGCTTTCTTTTTCATTATCTTCACTTGATTCGTCAACTTGATCTGTTTCTTCAGAAGTATTTTCTTCCTTTGTCTCTTCTTTACTTTCAGCTACTTCTTCAGTTTCAGTTACAGCTTCACTGTCATTTATCTTGTTTTGTTCTTCCTTAGTTTCATCAGTCGACGAATTTTCCATTTCTTCTTGAACGTCTTCTTGAACTTCTGAACTAGAGTCTTCTTCAGTAACATTTTCTTCTACTTCATTAGAGACTTCTTCCTCTTGAGTAACTTCTTTTTCGACTTCCTCAGTTATCTCTTCTGTAGTCTTATTTTCACTTGCTTCGACTTCTGAAGTAGTGTTTGTTTCAGTTTCATCATCTTCAACTACTACTTCTTCTGTAGGAACTTCTTGTTCGACTTCTTCTGTCACAGCTTCGGAATTATTATTTTCTGTTTCTTCAACTTCTGTAGTAGTGTTCTCTTCGTTAACAACTTCCTCAACATCTTCAGGTACAGTATTTTCTTCTGTGGTCACTTCTTGTTCAGTTTCTTCAGCCACAACTTCTGTATTGTTGTTTTCTTCAGCTTCTACTTCTTCAAGTTCTTCAGAAGTTTCTTCTACTGTAGGGTCTTGTTCAACTTGGTCTGGACTTTCTGATACTGTTTTTTCTTCTACAGAAAGATCTTGTTCTGTTTCTACTTCAGTGTTATCTTCTTCAGTAGTTTCTTCTGCTGTAACTTCATCTTCGGTTATTTTAGCTGTATTTTCCGATTCAGGCCCTGTGTCGTCCTTCGTCTTATCTTCTTCGCTATTTTCAAGTTCTTCGTCTTCTGCTACTGAACTGTCTTCATCTTTTTCAGCCTCTTGATCTGTATTTTCTTCATCGCTGTACTGCACTTGAAGATTTTCTTCAAAAGATTGTTCTTCTGTTTCCATTTCATCAGCACTTGCAACCATACTTGATGCTATCAAGCTAGTTGAAAGTAGAGTAGGGATAATTAAGCGATTCTTATACTTCATAAAATAACCTCCAAAATAAGATATAAGCCAAGTATAGATAAGATTTGTCACAAAATTATCAAAATTAACGAAATTTAATGTATTTGTAATATTAAAAAATCCTCTAAATAAAACAGTTTTGTCTTAACTGTAATATTTAGAGGGGAATCTTATTTGACTTCATCTTTATTTTGTTTTTCTTTTAAGAAACGTTCTTGCGCTCTTTTGTTTTTCTTCTCTCTATGGAGTAGGTAACCACCTATAAACCAAACGCCAATAACAGTCATGGCTAGACCGACGATAAATTGAAGTGCTGTATAAGTAAAAGGGTCAATAACAATACCAAAGATTGCATCTCTCATTAGCTTGATGCCAACCCCTGCGATGATAAAAGGAATAACCAATATTAGTAAAGCAATAATTTTTTGCATTGAAAAGCTCCTAAAGATTTTTCTACTTAATATTATACATGAAATTTTAATATTATAGTCGAAAAATATGTGAAAGATTTAAGCTAATTTTCGCAATACTTAAACATTCGTAATATGCTTTTCATTTCTTAAAATTAGAGTTATTCTAAATGTAAGGGCTTACAAAAACAGGTCTTTATGAGCCTTTTATCAGAAATATTGTATAATAATAAGAGGAGGGATTGAATTGACTTTTGACAGCATGCTGAACCTAAACAACACAGCCTCTAAATCAATTGCACTCGTACGTGCAAATTCACTAGACTTATTAGAAATTGTCAAAGAAACATCCACAGACTCTACAGTCTCCTGGCATTTATTTGACAACAAGGACGGTTTAGAAGAAGCATTTAAAAAATTAAATTTTGAGTGGTATGACCATCGAATTTCTATACATCATACAGAGTCCGATGAAGAAGCATCAAATGCAGCTGCAGCACTCATTCAAACTGGACAAGCGAATATACTGATGAAGGGTATTATTTCAACAAATACTATTTTAAAATCAGTATTAAATAAAAGCTTAAAGCTACTAGATCAACCATTGTTATCCCACATTGCATTATTCAAACTTCCAAGTTATCATAAACCTTTGATTATTTCGGACGCAGCAATGAACATTAATCCGGATGAACAAATGAAAATTAGCATTATAGACAATGCGCTTAGAGTAGCTGAAAAAATAGGTGTTACAGAGCCAAAAGTTGCTTTGATTTCTGCAGTGGAGAAAGTAAATCCTAAAATAGAATCCACTGTGATCAATCAAAGTATTGCCGATAATCATCACTTTAAAAATGCTGTAGTTGAAGGACCAATGTCCTATGACCTTGCCTTATCAAAAGCAGCTGCTGAAGTAAAAAGTTATGAATCTAAAGTTGCTGGTGATGTTGATATTTTAATCATGCCGAATATTGATGCCGGCAATGTACTCTATAAGGCGCTAACAATATCTGCTGGCGCTCACGTAGCAGGTTTAATTATCGGTCTTAAAGCACCCTTTGTATTAACTTCAAGGGCAGATAGTAAGGATGAAAAACTAAATTCTTTAAAACTTGCTTTTCAATTATTAACATAATCCAAGGAGGAAAAATAAATGATATTCACAGAAATGGTAGACGGAGATTACGAACAACTTGTATTTTGTCAGGATAAGGATAGTGGTTTAAAAGCAATTATCTGTATACATGACACAACATTAGGCCCTGCCTTAGGTGGAATTCGTTTTTGGAACTATGAAAAAGAAGAAGATGCGATTATCGATGTCTTAAGACTCGCTAAAGGCATGACTTATAAAAATGCTGCTGCAGGACTTAACTTAGGTGGCGGTAAAGCTGTTGTTATTGGAGATGCTTCAAAAGATAAGTCTGAGGCTTTCTTTAGAACTCTCGGTCGTTACATCAACAATCTTGGTGGTCGCTATATCGCAGCAGAAGATGTTGGTACAACTGTTGAGGACATGGACTTTATCTACCAAGAAACAGATTATGTTTGTGGTATTTCTGAATCATTTGGATCTTCAGGTAACCCAAGTCCATTTACTGCACTAGGTCTCTTCTCAGCTATGCAAAGAACTGCTAAGGAAGCGTTCGGTAGTGATGACTTAAACGGTAAGACAATCTCTGTTCAAGGTGTCGGTAACGTTGCCTACAGCTTGTGTGAACTCCTACATGAAGCTGGTGCTAATTTAATTGTCACTGATATTAATGAAAAAGCAGTTCAAAGAGCAGTGGATAATTTTGGTGCAAAAGCTGTTGGCCTAGATGAAATCTACAGTGTAGATGCGGATATCTTTGCACCATGTGCACTCGGAGGAATTTTAAACGATAAAACTATTCCACAATTAAAAGTTAAAGCAATTTGTGGTAGTGCAAACAACCAACTATTAGAAATTGAAAAGCATGGTCAAGCTTTACAAGACCTAGGTATCGTCTATGCACCAGACTATGTGGTTAACTCTGGTGGGGTAATTAACGTTGCAGATGAGCTTACTGGGTACAATAAAGAACGTGCGACATCTAAAGTTAAAGATGTTTACAAACAAATCGATAAAATCTTTACGATTGCTAAAGAACAAAACATCTCACCTCAACACGCTGCAGATCACTTAGCTGAATCCCGCATTCAAGCGATTCAAAATGTGAAGAGCAAGTTCACTCAAAGCGATAAAAACATCTTAAGCGGTCGTAAAAAATAATGTCTCATTTAATACTTGTTATAAATCTCGGAAGCACAACGACTAAGCTTGCGCTTTACCGAGATTTATCTTGCACATATATTAAGACCTACTCTCATGATAAGGGTATAATAAAATTAGATCAGAAAGCCCAAGAAGAAATTCGTTATCAAATCATTATTGATTTTTTAAATGAGAGTAACACAAATGCATCAGACATTGACTTTGTGTCAGCGAGAGGTGGTTTATTAAAACCTATAGAAGGTGGTACTTATTTAATAAATGATGATATGTTACTTGACTTAAACACGAGACGTTATGGAGAACACGCATCTAACTTATCAGGAATATTAGCGCATTCTTTTGCTAAAAACCATGGTATAAAAGCTGTAATTACAGATCCTGTTGTCGTTGATGAGTTGTGTGATGAAGCGAGATTGACAGGCATCAAGGACGTTAATCGTAAATCCATCTTTCATGCTTTAAATCAAAAGGCAGTTGCAAGAAAATTTGCAGACAGTATTGATCAAACTTACGAAGACTTAAGATTAATCGTCATTCATATGGGCGGCGGTATTACTGTCGGTGCACATCTTGGTGGTAAAGTTATCGATGTCAATAACGGCTTAAAAGGGGACGGCCCAATGAGTCCTACTAGAGCGGGTTCCATTCCAGTCGATGCGCTACTAGACTACCTTGAAGATACTAACATTTCACATGCTGACTTAATATCTTTAGTATCTAAACGAAGTGGTTTATTATCTCACTTAGATAGTGCGGATGTAGAAGAGATCGTATCTTCAATTAAAGAAGGTGACCGTGATAAAGAACAAGTTGTCTCAGCAATGGTTTTCCAAATTGCAAAAGAGATTGGTGCCAAAGCCGCAGTCTTAAAAGGGCAAGTCGATCAGATAATTTTTACCGGTGGACTTAGCTACAGCGACTATATCATTGACTCAATTACAGAATATGTAGATTTTATAGCTCCAATCACTGTCTATGCTGGTGAATTAGAGATGGATGCTCTAGCATATGGTGCTTATTCTGTACTCGAAGACAATCGTTTACTTAAAAGTTATATCAGGGAGGAAGAACATGACTGAGAATTATGATGCTGTCGTCATCGGTGGTGGCACAGGTGGCTATGTTGCTGCCATTAAGCTTAGCCAATTAGGAAAAAAAGTAGCACTAGTTGAAAAGTCTAAACTCGGTGGAACATGTTTAAATAAAGGATGTATTCCAACAAAAAGCTTTCTTAAAAGTGCCGAATTAATTGAAGCAATGAAACACGCAGAACTGTTTGGGATTGATAAAGTTGAACCAAGCTTTACAATCGATAAAATCAACCAAAGAAAAGATCAAGTGGTTCAACAAATGCAAGATGGTATAAAATATCTCTTAAATAAAAATAAAGTAGATATATATGAAGGTACCGCAACTATTTTAGGACCTTCCTTATTCTCTCCTTTAGCAGGTGCAGTCAGTGTATCTTATGAGGATGAAGATAAGGAAAGTGACGTCTTAGTCAACGACTTTGTCGTCATTGCTACAGGTTCAAAACCAAGCAGCTTACCATTTTTACCTTTCGATCACAAACTTGTTTTATCGAGTGATGATCTGATGCAACTAGAAGAAATTCCTAAGTCTATTGCCTTAATCGGTGGTGGTGTTATTGGTGTTGAATTTGCAACAATCTTGAATAGCTTTGGTGCCAATGTGACATTGATCGAAGCGAGTGATAGACTGTTAGCCGAGGAAGACAAAGATGCGTCAAAAGCAATCCAAAAATCACTAGAAGACAAAGGTGTTAAAATTCATACTAGTACACTCTTATCAGAAGACGATGTTAGTCTAAAAGATGAGTCAGTTCACCTTAAGTTAGATGATAAAGATCAAGTATTCGATAAAGTCGTCGTTGCAATTGGTCGACAGCCGAATACTGATTCAATTGGTTTAAATAATACCAAAGTGTTAGTCAAAGAAAATGCTGTGATTGATGTCAATGAATTTTATCAGACTAAAGAATCACACATTTATGCCATTGGTGACGTTGTAGATTCTTATCAGCTTGCACATGTTGCGATTGAAGAAGCAATTATTGCTAGTGAACACATTGCTGATGAGTCTCCTTATCTCATTGACTATGATAAGGTACCAAGATGTGTTTACACACAACCAGAAATTGCTTCAATTGGTATGACCACTGAGCAGTTAAAAAGTGAAAATATTAAATTTAAAACAAGCAAGCTGCCGCTTAAAGTAATTGCTAAAGCAATTATTGAAGATGATGGTCAAGGTTTTATCAAATTAAACACAGCAGAAAATGGAGATATTTTATCGGCAACGATTGTTGGTGCGCATGCGACGGAGTTAATCAATCAAATCTCACTGGCAAAATTCATGAATGCTTCTGCATTAGAAATGTCGAGTGCGACAATTGCGCATCCATCTGTTGGAGAAATAATTAAAGAAGTGGGTCTCGATGCATCAGACATTGCTATTCACGTATAGGAGGTAACGATTTGTTATCACATAAAGAAACAGATTTAACTGAAAATGACTTAAAAGAAATGTATAAAACCATGTTACTATCTCGACGCTTAGACGAGAGAATGTGGCTCTTAAACCGCGCAGGTAAACTACCTTTTGTCATTTCTTGCCAAGGTCAAGAAGCAACTCAAGTTGGAACAGGCTTTGCTCTAGATACAAAAGCAGATATTATCAGCCCTTACTACAGGGATTTAGCACTTGTGACTCATTTTGGAATGACAGCTGAAGAAACGATGCTGTCAGCCTTTGCAAGAGGCTCAGACGTTCAAAGTGGTGGTCGACAAATGCCAGGTCACTTTTCTAAGAAAAGTAATAATATCTTAACTCAAGGTTCAGCTGTTACGACTCAGGTGCTTCATGCAGTTGGCGCGAGTTATGTGTTTAAAATGGATAATGAAAAAAGAGTTGCTCTTGCAACATTAGGTGAAGGTTCAACTTCTCAAGGTGATTTCCACGAAGGTTTAAACTTTGCTGGTGTTCATAAATTACCTTTCATTTGTTTAATAGAAAATAACAAATATGCAATTTCTGTACCGAGAGAACTCCAGTATGCAGCAGATAAGCTGTCAGACAGAGCAATCGGTTATGGCATGCACGGTGAGCAAGTAGACGGTAATGATCCTATTGCAGTCTACAAGGTCATGAAAGAAGCACGTGAACGTGCTGTAAACGGTGAAGGTGCTTCTTTAATTGAAGCAATGTCACTTAGATTAACACCTCACTCTTCAGATGATGATGATGGATATCGTGATAAGGAAGAACTCGCTAATGATAAAAAATCTGACTGTATTATTTTATTTAAAGACTATTTACTTAAACAAGATATTGTCGATCAAGCATGGTTAGATGAAGTCGATAAAGACGTTAAAGATACAGTCAATCAAGCAACTAAAAATGCTGAAAAAGCACCATATGCAGATGGTGAGTACGCATTAAAACACGTTTATGAGGAGGTAAACAATGGCTAAGTTGTCTTATCTCGATGCAATTAATAATGCTTTATATACAGCACTAGAAGCTGACGATGATGTCTTTTTATTAGGTGAGGATATCGGTAAAAAAGGTGGCGTATTTAAAGTCACTGATGGCTTACAAGAAAAATTCGGGGAAATGAGAGTACTTGATACACCCTTAGCTGAAAGTAATATTGTAGGTACAGCAATCGGAGCTGCCATGATGGGTAAAAGACCTGTCGCTGAAATTCAATTTGCTGAATACATCTTACCGGCAGTCAATCAGATCTTAAACGAGGCTGCAAAAATAAGATATCGTTCAGATAATGACTGGTCAGCACCTATGGTGATTAGAGCACCATTCGGTGGAGGAATCCACGGGGCCCTTTATCATTCACAGTCAATAGAATCAATTTTTGTTTCTACACCTGGTTTAAAAGTCGTTGTGCCATCTAGTCCTAAAGATGCCAAAGGTTTACTTCTTGCAGCAATTAAAGATAATGATCCTGTTCTTTTCTTTGAACATAAAAAAGCATATCGTCTCTTAAAAGAAGAAGTACCAGAAGGCGATTATACTGTAGAAATTGGTAAAGCCGACGTCAAAAGAGAAGGTGATGATATAACGGTCATTACCTATGGTCTTTGTGTCAATTATGCTACCCAAGCAGCAGAACAATTATCAAAAGATGGTTATGAAGCTGAAGTACTTGATCTTAGAACAATTTATCCACTAGATAAAGAAGCGATCATTAAGGCTGCTTCTAAAACAGGAAAAGTACTCCTAGTAACAGAAGATAATTTAGAGGGCAGTGTCATGAGTGAAGTGTCAGCCATTATTGCTGAAAACTGTCTCTTTGATCTCGATTCTCCAATCATGAGACTCGCAGGTCCAGATGTACCATCGATGCCCTATGCTCCAACTATGGAAGATTACTTTATGATGAATCCAGAAAAAATATACGATAAAATGCGTGAATTAAGTGAGTATTAAGGAGGGATAACATGACTGAAATTACAATGCCAAAACTCGGTGAGAGTGTGACAGAAGGTACTATAGAAAACTGGTTGGTCGAAGTGGGTGACCACGTGAGTGAATACGACCCGATCTGTGAAGTCAACACAGCTAAGGTCACTGCTGAAGTACCGTCCATTTATGATGGTGTCATTACAGAGATCCTTGTAGATGTCGGTGAGACTGTCCCTGTTGGTCAAGCAATTTATAAAATTAAAAGAGATGACGATAATCAGGGTAATGATAGTGTTGAAGACAACACAGAAGTAGATGAAACACCTTCTAAGGAAACTAAACAATCACCGGTCAAAGAGAAGGTTAAAACAAACAAACGGCTATCTCCTGTCGTTATGCGTTTAATTAGTGAACATAATTTAAATGTGGATGATATAGAAGGTAGTGGTTTTGAAGGTAGGATTACTAAGAAAGATGTCGAAAAATACTTAGAAAATCCAAGACCACAAGAAAATCTTGAAGAGAAATCATCACCAAGAGAGACAAGTATTGTACAAGAAGAAACAATTAAATCTGGTCAAGATATTAAGGTCAATGGTGTTAGAAAAGAAATTGCCAGAAGAATGGTACAAGCTAAAACTGAAATTCCACATGCCTGGTTAATGGTGGAAGTTGATGCAACGAACTTGGTTAATAAACGTAACAAACATAAGGAAAAGTTCAAGGAACAAGAAGGCGTAAGTCTGTCATATTTTTCATATATTGTGAAGATCGTTTCAGAAGTGATGAAAGATTACCCGTTACTTAACAGCTCATGGAACGAAGATACGATTACCGTTCATGATGATATCAACTTATCTATTGCTGTAGCTAACGAAGATAAACTTTTCGTCCCTGTTATTAAAAACGCAGATGAGCGTTCCTTATCAGGCATTGCTAAATCGATAGATGGACTCGTTAAAAAAGCGCGTTCTAACAAACTGACAAGTGATGATATGTCAGGTGGTACTTTTACAGTTAACAATACAGGAGCATTCGGTTCAGTTCAGTCCATGGGAATAATTAATCAACCTCAAGTTGCTATCTTACAAGTTGAGTCAATTATTAAAAAACCAGTATTTATTGGAGATATGTTAGCAGCCCGTCATATGGTTAACCTTTGTCTATCGATTGACCACCGTGTCCTAGATGGATTAATGGCTGGTAACTTCTTAAATGAAATTAAAAATCGCATAGAAAGTATTGATCCAGATTCTAGCTCAGTTTATTAACTTTACAAAGACACCCGCTCGTTCTAAAATATAAGTACGAATGGATAAAAGGAGTTTTATTATGGACTTGGATTTCAATCTTTACATGCAAGATTTAGTGCAAAATGCAAGAAACGAACTAACTGAATCTGGATATACAGAACTACGTACTCCTGAAGATGTCAACGAACACTTAAACAAAGAGGGTACTGCACTTGTCATGGTAAACTCTGTGTGTGGTTGTGCCGGGGGTATTGCTAGACCTGCTGCAATTCACGCTCTAAACTACGACAAACGTCCTGATCAATTACTTACTGTTTTTGCTGGTCAAGACAAAGAAGCAACTGAAGAAATGCGTGATAGAGCACCAGAATATTTACCATCATCACCATCATTTGCTTTCTTTAAAGACGGTAAAATTGTAGATATGCTCGAACGCCATCAAATTGAAGGTCATGAGATTATGAGTGTCATTACTAACCTTCAAGCGTGGTTTGAAGAACACGGCGAAGAGGTATAAAAAAACATCACTTGGATTTTTTTCCAAGTGATGTTTTATTTTTAAAATGAGGTTAAATAAGAGATACCCATCATTAAACCAGAGACAACAATGAGTATAATCATAAACCAAATAATTAACCTTTGTATCTTTTTATTTTGCATAAGTCTACCTTCCTCGGCTTTTATTGTTATAATTAACTATACATGAAAATAAATCACTATATCAACTCTTGGAGGCATTATTTTATGAATAAGGAACGATTAACAGAACAATTTTTAGAAATTGTACAAATTGATTCAGAATCAGGTCAAGAACGCCAAGTGGCTGACTATCTGATTGACTTATTAAATGAATTAGAACTATCAGGTTTTGAAGATAATTCACAGGCTGAAACAGGTTATGGTGCCGGTAACTTAATCTATACCTTAAAAGGAGAAAGTGATATTAGTCCGATTGCTTTCATGGTGCATATGGATACTGTAACTCCTGGTAATGGTGTTAAACCTCACATTGAAGATGGATACGTCTACAGTGATGGTACAACAATTCTAGGTTCTGACGACAAGGCAGGAATATCTGCAATTATCGAAGCTGTTCGTCACATAAAAGAAGAAAATATCCCACATGGAGATGTCGAAGTTGTCATTACAGTGGGAGAAGAAACAGGTCTAGTTGGTGCTAAAGCCTTAGATATTAAAAACCTAAAAAGTAAGTTTGGTTATGCAGTTGATGGGACAGGTCAAGTAGGTACTATCGTCAACCGTGCACCTTCACAAACTAAATTAAAAGCTAAAATCTATGGTAAAAAAGCACATGCAGGAATAGAACCTGAAAAAGGAATCTCTGCAATCAATATCGCTGCTAAAGCAATTAGTAAAATGACGCTTGGTCGTCTAGATGAGGAAACAACATCTAATATCGGTACAATTACTGGTGGACAAGCGACTAATATCGTTGCAGATTATGCAGAGATTTTAGCAGAAGTACGATCTTTATCAGATGAAAAACTTCAAACTGAAACAGATAAAATTAAAAAAGACTTTGAAGAAACTGCTAAAGAATTAGGTGGAAATGCTGAAGTGGAAGTTGAACTTATGTATCCATCACTACATGCACACACTGAAGATCCTGTTATCACAACAGCTGAAAAAGCAATTCAGAACATTGACCGTCAAGCAAATATTATCAGCCTTGGTGGCGGTAGTGATGGAAACATTTTCCACGGACGTGGTGTACCTACAGCAATCCTCGGTGTAGGTTATGAATATATTCACACGACTAGTGAAAGAATGCCATTGGAAGAACTTTACAAGATGACTGAACTTATCGTAGAAATTGTTAAAGTACATTATGAGAATGAAAAATAAATAACTGAGAAAAATCTACTTTGATTAAGAAAAGGATTGGAAACTTTTTGGTTTCCAATCCTTTTTATTATGCTTATATATTATTAGTGATCAACCGCTTGCCATACTTGCACTTTAGTTGAAGGATCATCAATAGAGTAGGTATGTTTAAGGAGTTCAATGGAAAAATCACATGTTAGATTAATATCCTTTTTAAAATGCCATCTTCTAAAAATATATTGATAAATATCTTCAATGACTATTGAAGGTTGTCCTTTTGCTTCAAATATTTCATAATCCATGGATTCAGTGAAAGTCTCATCGAATGGTGTGTGTTGATAACTTGCCACACCGACAAATACTTCTATTTCACCTTCAATTGCTCGCTCTTGAACAAATATACCCTTCATAAATCCATCATTATATCTTAATAACTCATCTAAGAGTCCATCATTTTCTAATATTTTTAAGAATCTATATTTATATTTAGACTGATATGTATTAGCGTCAAAATATTGAGCAATGCCTATTAATCTAAAGCTTTCGACATAGTTTCTAAAAGAAGGATATTTTGCCTGAGTCGTTGGGACCACTTCAAAAGCTAACTGTTCTAAAAGATCGATTTCCTTAATGTGACGTTCTGTATCATGTACAGAAATGCCAAAAGTTCTCTTATAGATTGTTTTAAAACGTTCTAAATCTCGGTAACCATAATATTTAATAATATCAATGAGTCGTCTATGTCCTTGATACACTTCAAAGGCAATTTCAGTCATTCTACGTTTTTCTTGATACTCAGCAGGAGTCATACCAACTAAGGAAGTAAAAATTGTCAAAAAAGATTTTTGCTCAACCCCCATGTCGTCCAAAGTTTTTGCAAAATCAATATTTTCTCTAAGATGATCTTCAATATATACGATAAATCTTTCTACAAAACGGATTGTCTCCATAATATCACCTTTTATATATCCTCGTTTATTATCATCTTATATAATAACATAAGTAGGAATATGATATAATAAATCAATTCTGTAATGAGGTGTAAAAATGAAATTAATCGTCTTAGGTTCAGGTGCTGGACTACCATCAAAAGACCGCAACACACAAAGCATAATTTTGGATTGTGTGGATGAATATAATGAATACATACTATTTGATGTAGGTGAAGCCACCCAACATAGAATACTTAATACTCATATCAAACCATCAAAAATTAAAAATATATTTATTACTCACTTACATGGTGATCATATCTTTGGTTTACCTGGATTTTTATCATCCAGAGCTTTTCAAGGTGGTCAAAATATTCCTTTAACTATATATGGTCCTAAGGGTATAGAAGAATGGTTAGAAAGTACTTTTTCAGTGTCTAAAAGTACCTTGAATTACGACTTAAACATCGTCGAAGTAGAGGCAGATATGAAAATAGCCTTAAATAATTTTGATGTTTCTGTTCACGAACTTGAGCATGGAATAGAGTCATTCGTTTATATTCTCAAAGAAAAAGATAAGATTGGCGAACTAAATAGTGCTGCCTTAAAAGATCTTGGTATTCCGCCTGGTCCAATATACAGTGACATAAAAAGAGGGGAAAGCTTTGAATTTGAGGGACAAATTTATGAATCTAAAGACTTTATCGGCGATAAGATTAAAGGACGAAAAATTGCAATCCATGGGGATACTAGGGTAGTGAGCCGACAAGCGTACTTAGATGATTTAAAAGGTGCGGATTTAATCGTTCATGAAGCCACTTTTTTCCAAGATGAAAGTCAAAAAGCACATGACTATTTCCATTCAGAAATCAATCATGTGCTTGATAATTTTAAAGATCTATCTTACAAAATTTTAGTATTTGTTCATATAAGTAACCGTTATGACGACGCAGATATCGATCTAGTAAAAACCAACTTAAAAGACAACGTCTTTATTGCTCATGATTACTTCGAACTTCCCATCCCGCGTAATGTTCAATGAACTCTTTGACAGTTTGTTTATATAACTTTCTATTACGATTATAGGATTCAACATGGTCACCACGTTCTGGGAACCATGCCTGTTTTGGTCCTTGTTTTTTATCGTATAAATTGACGGATGATTCATAGGGGATAAACTTGTCTCTTTTAGTATGAATAAAGAGAATCGGTTGTTCTATTTGGTCGACGACATCTATAGGTGATAGTTCAAAAATACTGTATTTACTTCTCAATTTAAGCAGTAAATATGTGAAGAATAAGACCGGTTGACTGGCTGCTTTTGAAATAGAGTTAAAGACAACTGAAATCTGATCAGAAAATCTTGCAAATGAAGCATCTGAGATAAAGAAATCAGCCTTACTTTTGAGTTGACCGGCATAGAGTAAGACAGTCGCTGCTCCCATAGACTCACCGTGAACGCCAAAATGAAGATCCTTACCGTAATTTGTAAGTAAATAGTTCACAACTGACTCTAGATCATATTTTTCAAAATGCCCATAAGTCGAGTCCTCACCACCTGTTTCACCATGACGTCTTGCGTCAAAGACAACAGAGTTAAAGCCCATATCCGTATACATATGAACATATTTAGAAGAACTTAGGCTATTTTCTGATACACCGTGAAGGATAATCATCCACTTATCTGTTTGATGAGGTTTATAAAAAGTGGTGTTGATATCATAGCCGAATCTAGATGGAATTTTGACTCGATCTTTCGGCATACCATCGAGTACTTTTAAGTCCATTCGTTTTCCTTTTGTCTCACGTCTTTTAATCACTTCTATTTCTCTTAATTTAAAGTACATGATTTGATTACTTGCATAGTAGGCAAGAGAAACAATGATTGAGAATAGTGATAAGAGAAAAACAGAAAACCATTTAAAAAAGTTTTTCATCATTCTACCTCCTAGTAATAACAAAAATATTATATCATTTGAAGCACATGTTTAACTCATATTTTATAAGGATAATATGATATATTTATGATAACTTTTAAGAAATGGTGATAAAATTGTCTAACGAACATTTAATTGAACACACAAAATCTAGTGAAGATATTTATCAAGGAAAAATTATCGATGTTAAAAGACTCACAGTTGAGTTACCAAATGAGATAGAAGCCTACAGAGAAGTAGTCTATCATAAAGGAGCAGTCGCTTTAATAGTCACAGATGACGAAGCGATGTATTTTGTCCGTCAATTCAGGGTATCGACTGATGAAGTATTACTAGAAATACCAGCCGGTAAGATTGAAAGCGATGAACACCCTGACGAAACTGCGCGTAAAGAGCTTAAAGAAGAGACTGGAGCGAGCGCTGAGTCCTTAGAAAAGATTTATGAATTCTATGTCTCACCAGGATTTTCAAATGAGCTAATCTATCTCTATCATGCGCATAACATCCAATTTTCTGATATGGCTTTAGAAGATGATGAATTTTTAGACCTAGTAAAAGTACCTCTAAAAGATTTAAAAATACGTATGAAAAATGGAGACTTTAGAGATGGTAAGACCTTGGTTGCCATCCATCATTATCTATTAACTAATGGTTATTTATAATAATTCTAATTAATATTGAAAATCATTCTCTATCATGTATAATTGTTATAAATAAGAAATTAAGAAGTAGGTGCAGTTTTGGAAAAACGTATAGAACGAATTAAAGAAGCCTTACATGATGCCCGTTATAAACTGACACCTCAGCGCGAGGTAACGGTCAGGGTATTATTGGAAAACGAAAGTTCTCACTTAAGTGCAGAAGATGTCTTTATGAAAGTAAAAGATAAATATCCTGAGATTGGCCTTGCAACAGTCTATCGCACCTTAGAACTCTTAAATGAATTAAACGTTTTAGATAAGGTCAATTTTGGTGATGGTGTTGCACGTTATGATCTTCGAAAAGAAGGCGCCAAACATTTTCATCATCATTTAATCTGTACTAATTGTGGGTCAGTAGAAGAGATTGAAGAAGACCTTCTTCCAGAAGTTGAAAAAATTATCGCTAAAGACTTTAACTTTATAGTAGTTGACCATCGCTTAACCTTCCATGGAATCTGTAGAAATTGCCAAGAGAAAGATGGCGGCACTAATGCTTAAGGCCTATATTAATGAATATTTGAGCTACTTAAAAATTGAGCGTGGTTTAAGCGATGCCTCAATTTCATCCTATAGACAAGATCTCAATCAATATAATAATTATTTAACTGAAAAGAATGTTACGAGTGTAAAGTCTATAACTACTGAGACACTCGTAACATTTTTACAATTTTTATCGATTGAAGGTAAAAGTAACAAGACCATTCGTCGCATGCAGTCCACTCTAAGAAACTTTCATCAATTTTTACAATTGGAACAAGTTTCAGAGACCAATCCTGCTTTAAGACTGTCTACACCAAAAATGGAAAAAGACCTGCCTGTCGTCTTAACAATTGAAGAGATGGAAACACTATTAGCTTCACCTGATTCGTCTACCCAAGGAAAAAGAGATAAAGTCATTATGGAACTCTTCTATGCTAGTGGCCTTAGGGTTAGTGAATTGATTAATTTACGCTTAAGTGACCTCAATTTAGCCATGGGTTTCATACATGTCTACGGTAAAGGTGATAAGGAGAGAATTGTTCCAACTACAGAATATGTCTCCGAGCTTTTAGAAAGTTATATTTCAAATGAAAGAATAAGCTTGCTAAAAGACGAAAATATCGATACACTTTTTTTAACAAATCGTGGTAAAGGGTTTACTCGTCAAGGTCTATGGAAGACGATTAAAAAATATGTTGCCCTATCAGGCATTAGAAAAAACATAACACCCCATACTTTTCGACACTCTTTTGCAACGCATTTGATTGAAAACGGGGCTGATTTGAGAGCAGTTCAAGAGATGCTCGGACACTCAGATATTTCTACAACCCAGGTGTATACTCAAATTTCTGCAAGCAAAATAAGAGAAATGTACAAGCAGTTCCATCCAAGAAAGTAGGTAAAAATAATGTTTAAGAAGATTCATTTAATCGTTCTCGATTCAGTTGGAATCGGAGAAGCACCAGATGCAGAAGCGTTTGGTGATAAAGGGACACATACTTTAAGACACACTCTAGAAGCTCATGCAAATACCTTGCCAAATTTAGCAGCACTCGGTCTCGGTAACATCGATGATTTACCAGGTGTAGACAAAGTTGAAAAAACAACTGGTTTTTACACGAAGATGCAGGAAGTATCTAAAGGTAAAGATACCATGACTGGACACTGGGAAATTGCTGGTTTAAATATTGATACAGCTTTTAAAGTATATCCAGATGGTTTTTCACAAGAACTTTTAGACAAGATTGAAAAAGCGACTGGTCGCGGCATAGTAGGGAACAAACCGGCTTCAGGAACAGATATTATAGAAGAATATGGTGAGCATCAAATTGAAACTGGAGATTTAATTATCTACACTTCAAATGACCCTGTCTTACAAATTGCTGCCAATGAAGAAGTCATTCCTTTAGATGAATTATATGAAATTTGTGAAAAAGTCAGAGAGATGACTAAAGATCCTGAATTCTTAGTGGGTCGCGTTATTGCAAGACCGTTTGTAGGTAAGAAAAAAGGTGAATTCAAACGTACAGAAAATCGCCATGACTACGCTTTAAAACCGTTTGGACAAACTGTCTTAAACGCTTTAGAAGACAATGGCAAAGATGTTATTGCGATTGGTAAGATTAATGATATCTTCACAGGTAGTGGAATTACTGACGCCGTCCGTACTAAAAACAATGATGACGGTGTCGATAAATTACTGACAGTCATGGATAGAGATTTCAATGGTTTATCCTTCTTGAATCTTGTTGACTTTGATGCTGAATATGGACATAGAAGAGATCCAGTAGGGTATTCAAATGCCTTGAAAGCTTTTGATGACCGCTTACCAGAAATTACAAGTAAACTCGGTGAAGATGAACTGTTAATTATTACGGCAGATCATGGTAATGATCCGACTTATACTGGTACCGATCACACACGTGAATTTGTACCTTTACTGATCACATCTGGTAAAGACATGGCTTACGGTGAAATATCTAAATGTCAAACATTCTCAAACGTTGCAGCAACGATTGCTGATAATTTCAACATTGATTATACGACACACGGACAAAGTTTCTTAAAGGAAATCAAAGAATGAACAGAGCTAAATATGTAATCTTCTTTGGTATTTTGTTGATGTGTATAATATGGGGCTTTATTTACTGGCTCTACGTCGTTTAAAGTATAAAATAGTACAGAAGTCCTGAAGATATAAAAATAAGCCAACTATACTTTATAAGCCGGACGTTAGACTTCTAGGGGAATAGCATCTGCGTGAGACTACAGGCTCACGCGATGCCCCAGAAAAGCTAATGTCTGGCTTATTTGTTACAGGAATAGTTTTGTACTGAACGATTTTTTATTTTATTTTGTTTTTCAAGGCTTGTAAGCGAGCTTCAACAACATCACTTCTATCTCTTAGTCGATGCTTATCAGTAATATGTTTATTTCTAACAACATTAGCTAAAATCGAAATGGTAAATTGACTGTAGGAATCAAATTCATCTTCATACAAGTCGTATAAGTCCTGATAGACCCAGTCTTTAACAGGAAATTGCATAGGTTCAAATGGTTTTTCACTAAGCTTATAGAAACGTTTATAAATATCATCGATGAAACTGTCTTCAAATCCTAAATGGTCAAAGTGATAGTGATTCGATTCATATAATTTGAGTGCTCTTTTATAAGAAGTTGTCGCACCAATTAGGTTGTCACGACGGTAGTGATATTCACCAGTGACGATGAGAATAAGGAAGACTTCAACATCTTCCTTAGTGAAGTTTCCCTTCTCTTTCCAGGCTTCTTCCAAGATTTCATGGCATTCAAAGTAATCTTGCTTTATAATTAATTCGTTAAAGAAATCAATTAGTATTTCTTTCTTGATAAGAATCACTCCTAAAGACGAGGTTTTTTTATGTCATCCTATAAAGTTAGATTAGATGTATTTGAAGGTCCTTTAGACCTTTTACTACATTTAATTAAAGAATTAGAAATAGATATTTACGATATTCCGATGAAACTACTCACTGAACAGTATATGGAATATATCAATCAGATGAAAGTGCTTGAATTAAATGTTGCTGCAGATTATTTGGTCATGGCGAGTGAATTGTTAAAGATTAAGAGCCATATGCTACTACCCGAACCACCTATAGTTGAAGACGACTATGAAGATCCTAGAGAAGCGCTCATGACCCAACTCATAGAATATCAAAACTATAAACAATATGCAGAAGAATTGAAACAGATCAAAGAAGACAATCAAAAGAAATTCATAAAAGCACCTCATGATTATGATGATTCACTCATAGAAGATGAAGATCTCACCTTTGACCTAAACGATCTCTTAGCAGCCTATAGCAAAGTGAAATCTAGGGTTGCTTTAAATGAAGAGGCCTTTGTTGTAGTCAGTCGAGATGATTATACTAAGGAAGAAGCTGAAGCTTTTATAGACAAGAAGTTTAGTCAATCTAAAACACTGAAGATGACCGAACTGTTAACTAGCCACGAGCCTATTAATAAGGTCGTTCAAGTATTCATTACTTTATTGGATTACATCAGTAAAAATTTATATCAAATTAAATCAATATCAGCTGATGATTTTGAATTAGAAAGGCTGGTTTAAATAGTGAAACAAATTGATATTATAGAAGGTCTTCTTTATATTGCTGGTGACAATGGTTTGTCTGAAGAAAGCTTGATTATGAATGTCCCGATTACTAAGTTGCAATTGGCTGAAGCGGTTCAGTCTTATGAGAAGGATCACTTTGTCATTGAGAAAAATGGGGATAAATACTTCCTTAAAACAAGTCTCGCAATGGAGAAATACATTAAACGCATTTTAGAAAATAGTACGGATAAGAAACTGTCACAGGCGTCCTTAGAAGTTTTATCGATTATTGCTTACAATCAACCGATTACAAGAGCTGGCATAGAAAGTGTTAGGGGTATTGTATCAGATGGACCTATTAATACTTTAGTAGGTAAGGGCTTAGTCAAAAAGAAACACGTTACAGATGAACGCGCCATTCATTTTGAAACAACACAACGCTTTCTAGAAGTCTTTGGTTTGGAATCTTTAAGTGACTTACCAAGTGATGATATGATAGCAGAACAAGAAGAAATAGACTTATTCTTCAATAGTCTAAAGGAGCAAAATTAATGACAAGTACACGCTTGAATAAAAAAATCGCAGATGCAGGTATTACTTCACGCCGAAAAGCAGAACAATTAATCCTCGATGGTAGAGTATCTGTCAATGATAAAACGGTCACTGAACTCGCAACTAAAGTGACAGATAAAGATAAGGTTACAGTCGATGGGGTAGTTATTACTAAAGAAGAACCAGTCCACCTCTTATACTACAAACCGACAGGTGAAATTTCTGCGAGTGAAGACGATAAAAAAAGAGAAACTGTCATTGATGCCTTTGATGATATCGACGCTAGACTCTATCCAGTTGGGCGATTAGATTACGATACTTCAGGCATTCTCTTAGTGACGAATGATGGCGAATTCACTCAACTTATGACGCATCCCAAGTATGAAATGAAAAAAACTTACCGAGCCAAAATTGATGGTATTCTTCTCCGTCATCAGCAAGATGAAATGAGAAGAGGTATTAAGTTAGACGACGGCATGACTGCGCCTTGTGAACTTAAAGTAATTAGAGATAAAGTCGGTAAAGACATGATTGTTGAAATCACTATCCACGAAGGTCGTAACCGCCAAGTCAGAAGAATGTTTGAACACTACGGTTTGAAAGTGAATAAATTGACTCGAATTCGTTTTGACTTCTTAACTTTAGAAGGATTAAAAGAGGGCGATTATCGATACTTGAAACCTCATGAAGTAAAAAAATTAATATCGAATGCACAGCAATCACGCTAAATGTCATAATAATGTCAAACCGCCGTAAAATCACTAGTGTTATAATTGGCACTATGCACGTATTTTATTGCGGTTTTTATAATTTTTAAATATAAGGGAGGGCTATAGACTTGAAAAAAAGTACCAGGAAAATTGTTCGTACGGGAACAATTATTACCATAGTGGCTTTATTAGGTATCACGCTTTATCTCAACTTAAGAGATGGTTCACAAACTATCAATGTTGGGGATGAAGCAGTGGACTTTAAGCTCGAAACTCTAGATGGTGAACAATTGCAACTATCAGAGATTACGGGAGATAAAGGTGTAATTCTTAATTTCTGGGGAACATGGTGTAAACCATGTCGTGAAGAAATGCCAGATATGAATCAAGTCTATAATGAAGGACATGAAGACTATGAGATTGTTGCAGTAAATGTGTCAGAAAACAAGCAACAAATCAGTCAGTTTATTTCTGGTTTATCAGAGGATCTAGATTATCCAATCGCACTTGACCCAAATAGAAGTGTGACTAAGGCATATAATATCGGTCCCTTACCAACTACCATTGCTGTAAATAAAGATGGTGTAGTAGTTGAAAAACAAGAGTACCAACTCACTAAAGAAGATTTGCATAAGTTTATCGAATCTTCTATAGAATAGGATGACATTTATGCAAGATAAAAAAAACAGTGAAAATAAAGAAATTATTTGTAGTCACTGTGGTCATGTAAATCCGCCAGGTACTCAGCTTTGTCAGTCCTGCGGTAAAATGATCAATGAAAACTACGATAAGAAAAAGATTAAAGATTTAATGCGCTATGACGGTAGCGCAGTTAGATCTAAGGTAAAATCAAAGAGCATTTTTGATAAGATTTGGAACTTTTTCACTTCCATAAAAGTTGGAGTGGCTATCATTGCTATTATTGCAATAGCTGCTGCAATTGGAACAATCCTACCTCAAGAATACTTCATACCACTTGGAGCAGATCCATTAGAGCACTATACCGAGCGTTACGGAACATTTGGTATGTTGTATTATAAACTAGGATTTACCGAGCTTTATTCATCTTGGTGGTTCGTCCTATTAAACGGCATGCTAGCACTTTCAATTATCGCAGCGAGTGTCGACAGAGGGGTTCCACTATATAAATCATTAAAGAATCAAAGAGCAAAAAAACACGACTCTTTCTTTAGACGTCAAAGATTAAACAATACTTACAGTTCAACAGAACAAACAGAAAGTGTTGTTAAGGGACTACAAGATAAGAAATATAAGTTAAAGCAAGATGGGAATCACTATCTATTAGAAAAAGGACGTCTGTCAAGATGGGGTCCTTACATTAACCACACAGGCTTAATTATTCTTCTAGTCGGTAGTATGTTAAGGTTCTTCCCAGGTGTCTACATCGATGAAGTGATCTATGCTCAGGAAGGTGAAACCGTTAGTGTACCAACAACTGATGGTAAGTATTATGTTAAAAATGAAGCCTTTACTCTAGATACATACGATGAAGATAGTGGAACTGTTTTTGATGAATCTTTACAGCAAAACAAAGAAATGACAATTAGTAACTTCCAAACAGATATTTCATTTTATGAAAACAAGTCAGCTGATGTTATTGGTTCAAAACCAGATTTAGAAAAAATTGATGATTACAGCATTAGAGTCAACCATCCATATGTCTTTGAAGATTATCAGCTTTATCAATCAAGTTATGACAATTCTCAATTGAAATCGATGACTTTTAGATTGGAAGATAAAGACGGCAATACTATTGGAGAAAACTTTGAAGTGAATTTAGATGAACCAGCAGATACTTATGAAATAAGTGAAGATATTAACATCAATATGCGAGCTTATGCACCAGATTTCTTAGAAATTGATGAAAATGGTACCTTGCTTTCAGAAACACCAGTTCCTTCAAACCCAGCCTTTGTCTTTGAGGTCGATAACGGAGAGAAAAAAGAGTTAAGCTTATTACAGATTATGAATTCAACAGATATTTCTGAAGGTAATGAATACAAGATTAAATTCGTTGAAGCAGAAGAGCATGTGGCAACAGTATTGACACTGAAAAAAGACTTGTCTATGCCAATTATTGCAACTGGTTTTGTAATCTTCTTAATCGGACTCTTTATCGGTTCTTATATAAATCACCGCAGAATTTGGATTAACGGTGACGGCGACTCGATGAGTATTGCTGCACATACAAATAAAAATTACTACGGTCTGAAAAAAGAAATTAATTCTGTCCTAGAGGCAAATAATCTTGATCATATGAATGATAAAGAAGAACAAGACAAATCGAAAGGATAGTGTCTACCTATGGAAGCAACCTTTTTATCTTTAAGTAACACTTTAATTTTCATCGCTTTTATTATACTTTTAGTGGCCTTAGTTCCTTTGGCCTTAAGTATTAAATCAAAAGCAAAATCGAAAAAATATGAAAAATTAGCAATCGGCATGATTGTCGTTGCCTTTATTTTAGAACTCTCTTACTTTATTTTCCGTTGGTTAGCAACTGGACATGCACCAGTTTCGAATATGTATGAGTTTATTGCGATGTTTGCCATTATGTTAATAGGTGGTTACTTAATCACTTATCATTACTTTAGATCTAAAGTATTTGGTTTGTTCGCAATTCCAATATCTCTATTACTCTTAGGGTATGGAAGTCTGTTTTCAACTGATGTTCAACCACTGATACCAGCCCTACAAAGTAACTGGTTAGCGATTCACGTTATTACCGTGACTTTATCATATGGTATACTATCTATGAGTGCTGTCGCTGGTTTAATCTACTTGTTGAAAGCTATTCCAAGCGATGAAAAATCATGGCGTGCACGCTTTTTAGAATTAATTATGGTCGGGCTAGTAATTGTCGCAACTTATATTGTAACGACTCTTGTGATGAAAGAAGTCGTTGGTTATAACGACGAGTTCTACTACACTGATCAAAACGGTGCACAAGTAATCGCAGAATACCACTTACCAAGTTTAGTGAACTATCAGGATGCTGTTCCAGTAGAGCACATTGGTAATAATGAATATGAACCAACTGAACATTTCCATTTAGGAATCGACTTACCACCGGTAATTAAAGCGCACTCTTTAAATACGGTTGTCTGGTCAATAATACTTGGTGTCATTGTTTACGGTATTATTCGCTTAATAATCAGAAGAAGAATCTTCTCACTCTTTAAGCCACTGACTAAGAAAGTTGATTTGGTCTTAATGGATGAAATTGGTTATCGTTCAGTGATTATCGGTTTCCCATTATTTGCACTTGGTGGTATATTCTTTGCAGCGATTTGGGCACAGATGGCATGGAGTAGATTCTGGGGTTGGGACCCGAAAGAAACTTGGGCCTTCATTACCTTTATGTTCTATACCATCTTTTTACACCTTCGTATCAATAGAGGATATGAGGGAGAGAAATCCGCTTGGCTCGCAGTCGGTGGATTCATACTCATTCTGTTTAACTTAATCGCAATCAATATGATTGTATCCGGCCTACATTCTTATGCATAATATGAAAAGAGGGTAACTATGACAGAAAGAATATTAATCGTCGATGACGAAGAACGTATTCGTAAATTACTAAATTTATATTTATCAAGAGAAGATTATGAAATCGTTGAAGCTGAAAATGGTAAGGAAGCTCTTGCTCTCGCAACAGAACAAGACTTCCATGTCATTCTCTTAGACTTGATGATGCCAGAAATGGATGGTATTGAAGTCGCTAAAGAGTTACGTAAGGAAAAGTCTACACCAATCATTATGCTGACTGCTAAAGGTGAGGAAGCTGATCGGGTAGAAGGACTTGAAGTTGGTGCTGATGATTACATCGTCAAACCATTTTCTCCAAGAGAAGTCGTCCTAAGAGTAAAAGCAATTCTTAGACGTTCATCGGAAACAGCTTTTATAGAAAAAGATGCATCTGCTAAGGATATCGTTGTCTTTGAGCATCTCGTCATTGATAATGATGCTCACCGAGTACTAGCAGACGATAAAAAAGTAAACTTAACACCGAAGGAATACGAGCTATTACTATTTTTAGCTAAAAGTCCAGACAAGGTGTTCAATCGTGAGGAATTATTAAAAGAAGTATGGAATTACGATTTTTACGGTGACTTAAGAACAGTCGATACACACGTTAAAAGACTGAGAGAAAAGTTAAACAAAGTTTCTCCGGAAGCGAGTCAAATGATCCATACGGTTTGGGGTATTGGTTATAAATTTGAGGTCAACGTAAAATGAGTTTTCTATCTAGTGTCGTAACAAAACTGTGGTTTACTATCTTAATGATAGTGACTACAGTTTTAATTATATTATCGATTGTTTTAAGTTTTTTCTTCCGCAATTACACTCTAGATATTACTGAAAATCAACTTGAAAAAGAAATCACTCGTGTCGAAACGATGGTTTTAAATAACCACAGTTTAGAATTACAGAGTTCATTTCTTAGTGCTGAGAAAAACTTAATCATCTATTCAGATGGTCAAGTAATTACCGGCAATAAACGTATGGCTGAAGAAATTAACCAGGAAATTCTAAATGCTGATAATGCTGTCAGTACCTTTATATTTAACGATGCAGAAAATCGAGAATATATGGTTAAAGTACATAATTTAAGCGACTATTTTGAGAAAGATACTGCAGTGATTATGTATTCTAATTTAGATGATTTAAATGAATCATTCTTAACTGTATTGATGATCTTGTTGATCAGTGCGATTACACTATTTCTACTCACCACCTTCTTTGCTTTCTTCTTAATTTCTAGAATTACAGAGCCTTTAATTGCTTTGAAAAACTCAGCTTTTTCTACAGCTAGAGGAAAGTATAATAAGTTAAAAGTTACTTCACGTGATGAAATAGGGGAACTTACACTCGCTTTTAACAAGATGAATGACAATATAAATAACACGATTTCAGAACTAACACATGAAAAAAATTTAAGAGAGAATGTCTTTTCTTCTCTTTCAAACGGAATTCTTTATTTAAACAAAAACGCTGAACTCATCTATACTAATCAGACTGGAAAGAAATATTATGATATCTTTGATGCCTCTAATTCGAGCGGCTATTTCGCATCGCTTGTTAAGTCAGTCGTCGAAGATCGCTCACCACACTTAGAGCGTTTAGATATTAATAATAAACACTTACAACTTGCCATGTCACCAGTGACAAGTAACGGTCAAATAAATGGTGTCACAGTGTTAGTTAGAGACATTACAGATGAAATTAATAATGAAAAAATGCGTTCAGAATTTATTTCAAATGTTTCCCATGAGTTAAAGACACCGATGGTAATGTTGAGTGGTTACTCAGAGGCATTGTTAGATGATATTGTCACCGATCCTAAAGAAGTTAAAGAGATGATAGCAATTATAAAAGATGAGTCTGACCGGATGAACAAACTGGTTAATGAGCTTTTAATTATTGCACGAATGGATTCTGATGAAGTTCAATATAATATAGAGGAACAAGATTTAAAACCGCTTATAAACAAACTCATCCATCGCTATGAATTTGACTTAAAAGATAAAGCGACTAGACTGATTGTCGAAACAGATGATGAGCCTTTTGTATTTCCATTTGATGCGGATAAACTAAATCAAGTACTGACCAATATTATTGATAACGCAATCCGCTATACAAAAGACGAGGATACAATTACAATTAGCTTAAATAAATCTCAAGATGACACAGTCGAAATTTCAATAGAAGATACTGGAACAGGGATAAAAGAAGAGAATCTCCAACATATCTTTGATCGATTCTATAAAGAAGATGAAGCAAGGACTAGAGGAAAACATGGTACAGGGCTTGGCCTTTACATCGTGAAAAATATTATAGAAAAACACGGTGGCTCAATTTCTGTCGAGAGTGAATATGGTGAAGGCACTAAATTTATAATTAAACTACCAGCTAAAAGAAGGGACTAAAGAATATGGATAGACAGCGTTTGAAAAAAATCATCAATATAAGTATCTTAAGTGCTTTGTCGTTTATCTTAATGCTTATTCAGTTTCCTTTACCTTTTTTACCACCATTTTTAATGTTAGATTTATCCGACATTCCTGCCTTTATTGGTTTTATCATGTTTGGTGGTCTAGGTGGAACTATGATTATCGTCATGAAAATATTTTTATACGGTATTCTTATGGCGTCTGAACCCATCGGTCCAATTGCAAACTTACTTGCTGCCTTTTCTTTTTTACTACCGGTATTTTTCTTTTACGCTAGAAGTAAATCCAGTAAGAGTTTAATATATGGTTTTATCTGTGGCACCTTGGTCTTAGTACTTGCAATGAGCGTGTTAAACTATTTTGTGCTTTTACCTGCTTACGGTTTAATTGTTGATCAGACTGATATCATCAATAACCTTAAGGTGGTTGTTACCGCTGGTATCATTCCTTTTAATGTCGTTAAGGGAATAATCTTAAGTATTATTTGTTACGTTATTTATAAAAAGGCAATTCCTGTCTTTACAAAATAAGTGTGTTAAACAAAAAAAACTAGGCTACTTGATTTCGATTATTAAATGAGATCAAGTAGCCTAGTTAAAATTTTTTATTCATATTTTAATGGATCACCATCAAATGGGCCATCTTCTACTTTAATTGAATCAGTTGGACAACCATCGAAGGCATCTTCCATGTCTTCCAGTAAATCTTCTGGTACAGCAGTCACGCCCTGGTTATCATCTAGAATGACGTAAGCAATGCCGTCGTCATCGTAATCATATATATCTGGTGCAGCTGCTCCACATGCTCCGCATGCTATGCAAGTATCTTGATCAACTATGGTGTACTTTTTAGCGCACATATATTTCACCTCTTAACGTTTACGATTAGTTCATTTATAATTTTAAGAGAAAATCAAAAATATATCAATGAACAATGTTTGAATTTAGAACAATACGACTAAAGATTGATAACTCTTTAAATGTTTATGCAAACAATATATAATTGAAGTTAGAATTCAGTGACTAGGAGAATGCGGTATGAAAGATGATTTTTACAAGGATTTAAATCAAAAACGCGCACAGGATGAAGCTGATAAAAAAACATCTAGGAGTCAGAACGATGATAATAAAGCTGAAGAAACGCTCAGCCGCAGTGCACGTCACAAAAATAAAGATAATGATAAGAAAAAAGATGAAAAAAATGAGCATAATAACAGCCTAACTGAAAAAGTAAAAGGCTATTTTAGTCCTGAAAAAAATCAAGCACGTAAAGCGTATTTTGTAGGACAATTTAATAATTACCAGAATCGCATAAAAAAAGAGATTAAAATCTCAAAGGAAAAACTGAGTAGTAAACCTAAAGAAGAAGAAAAGAAAAAGACAAGTCTTGCTGCAGCAGCCACTACAAACAAGAAAAACCAGACTAACAAGACAGAGAAAAAGAAAGAAAGTAATCAAGACACAGGTTCTACAACTTCAAGAGGAAAACTACCATGGGTACTCGGTCTAATTGTCTTAATTCCACTTACTGTACTCTTAGCCTTTTTAATCTTCTCTAATTTCTGGCCTTCCTTAGACGATGAAATTGAACTCGCTTCAGAAGAAGCTAACACTGAAGAAAGTGTTGAAGAAAACAAGCAAGAAGATAATGAGAACCAAGGTTTCAATGAAGAATTAGAAGAGCAGAAAAAAGAGCATGAACGTCGTTTAGCAGAAGGTCGTAATGAAGATTTAAGCACACAAGATTTAGATCTCAACTATTCTGAAGCTGAATTAGAAAAACTAGAAGAAGAATCTCGCCAAGCAATCGAAACAAAAGGTGAAACTGATTCTAGTGAGGAAGAATCAGCAACAAATTCTAATGACGACACTGCTGATAACACAGAAGAATCAACAAATAACAACAGCACAAATTCAGATTCTACAAGTGAGGATACGACAGAAGCTGAAGTTGCTGAAACAGAAATGCAAGACGAAGAAACAAGTGATGATTCGACTGACGAAGAACAAACGAATGCGAATGCATCTCACACTGTAACTACAGAAGATAATCTTTACCGTATTGCTATTCAGTATTATGGTGATGGCAGCTCAGAAAATGTCCAGCGCATTAGAGAAGCAAATGGTATAAGTGAAAATGAAATTTCTGTTGGACAAACTTTGATAATTCCATAAAACGAAAGTAGGACGAAAGATGACACATACAAGAATCGCAATTGATGGACCTGCAGCTGCAGGTAAAAGCACAATTGCTAAACGCGTTGCAGCTAAGCTTGGTTACTTATATATCGATACAGGTGCTATGTATAGAGCTGTGACCCTTTACACCTTAGAAAATGGTGAAGAAATCATTGACGAAATCGAAGATCACATTCACATTACATTTGGTGTTAACAATGAAGTATATCTAAATGATCAAGATGTAAGTGAAGCCATTCGCTCACAAGAAGTCACCAAAAATGTGAGTTATATTGCGAGCCTTGAAAAAGTAAGAACATATCTTGTAGATATGCAAAGAAAAATCAGTGAGGCTTCAAATGTGGTCATGGATGGACGAGATGTCGGCACAACTGTTTTACCCAATGCCGAAGTTAAGATTTTTATGAAAGCAGATCCTGAAGTCCGCGCTAAAAGAAGATTGTTAGAAGAACAAGCTCGCGGTAATAATTACACACTAGAAGAATTAACAAAAGACATAGTTAGGCGAGATCATATCGATAGTACTCGTGAAATTTCACCGCTTGTACAAGCTCACGATGCAATTTTACTAGATACGAGTCATCTCTCTATAGAGGAAGTTGAAGACAAAATTATTCGTCTAGTTATGAAACATCTGGAGGGAGACTTATGATTTACAAAGTTGCAAAATTCTTAGTCAAACGTTACTACAAGTTACGCTATAACATTAAGGTCATCGGAGAAGATCGGGTGCCGGCTACAGGTCCTGTCATGATATGTTCTAATCATATCGATGATTTAGATCCACCACTGATTGGTATTTCTCTCGATAGAGACCTATCATTCTTTGCTAAGGCAGAATTATTTGAAATACCAGTGCTTGGTAAACTATTACCTTCGCTAAATGCAATACCGGTCTCTAGAGGTAAGAGTGATAGAGCAGCTTTAAAAACTTCAATACAAGCACTTGAGGAAGAACGTATGCTCTTAATCTTCCCGGAAGGGCATCGCAATAAAGGTAACAAAAAGGAATTGCAACCTTTACAAGAAGGGGCAAGTTTCATCGCTTCTAAATCAGAAGCACCTATTGTACCTTGTATTATCAAAGGTGAATACAATAAAAAAGAAGGCATTACAATCATTTTTGGCAAGCCGATAAATACAAAAGAAGTTTTAGCATCAGGAAAAACACGTAAAGATTTAACACTAATTCTTAAAGAAAAACTAAACAATTTATTATTTTCTGAATAATCTCTTGACAAAAGTGTCAATTTATAAGAAGTTATTTATATACATTGTTTAGTAATTGGAGGCAAGCACATGGCGACAGAAGACATTAAGAACGAAGATTCAAACATCGAAGAGTCAAATGCAAGTAACTCACAAGACAACAGCGAAGAAATCCAGAACGACCTAGAAACAAATTCACCTTTTGAAATTGGTGATCAAGTAACAGGTACTATTTCTAGCATCGAAGATAAGTTTGTTAAAGTTCAAGTAAATGATTCTGACTACGAAGGCATTATTCCAATTAGTCAGCTCACTAATAAGCGTATTGAGCATCCAAATGATATTATTTCACTTGATGATCAAATTAATGCGGTTGTTATCAAAGTGGAAGATGATGCTAAAAACATTATTATTTCCATCAGAAAATTAGATGAACAAAACACTTACGATGAGCTTAAACAAAAACAAGCAGATGATGAAACTATTCAAGGTAAGGTTGTTGAGGCTGTTAAAGCTGGCCTTGTACTTGATGTGGGTGTAAGAGGCTTTATCCCAGCATCATTACTTTCTGATGAGTATGTTGAAGATCTTGAGCAATTTAATGATCAAACATTAGATGTAAAAGTCGAAGACATCGATCAGGATAAAAACAGAGTTATCTTAAATAGAAAACGCATCGTTGAAGGGGAAAAATCTAAACTTCGTCAAGAAGAGCTTGAAAATCTTGAAATTGGCAGCATTATTGAAGGTGAAGTTGTTCGCACAACATCATTTGGTGCTTTCATCAAGATTGGAAATGTTGATGGTCTAGCTCATATTTCTGAATTGAGTTATGAAAGAGTAGAAAGTGTAGAAGATGCAGTAGACATTGGCCAAAAGGTCAAAGTTAAGGTTCTTGATGTAAAACCTGAAGAAGAACGCATCAGCTTATCTATTAAACAAGCTGGAGAATCTCCATTTGATCAATTTATCGATGCACATTCAGTCGGTGACACTTTAACAGGTACTGTTAAGCGTCTAGTTGACTTTGGTGCTTTCGTTGAAGTTGCAAGCGGTGTGGAAGGCTTAGTACACATTTCAGAAATTGCACATGAACATGTAAATGTTCCACAAGATGTTCTTAAAGAAGAAGAAGAGGTTACTGTTAAAATTATCGGTCTTGATAAAGATAACGAAAAAATTTCTCTATCAATTAAGGCACTTGAAGATGCACCAGAAAGACCTAGACAAGAAAAACGAGAATCAAACACTCAGGTTTACACAGATGATTCAGAAGATGATGCACCAACACTTGGTGATGTCTTCGGTGATCGTTTCAAAAACCTAGACTTATAAGTTAAAAAGTTCATTATCTTAAAGAGCGATGTGACTATCGCTCTTTATTTTATTTGTGTTAAAATATATGTGCATATAGGGAGGTTAAAAATGTATAAACCAACAGTAGCTGTAGTTGGCCGACCCAACGTCGGAAAATCTACACTTTTTAATAGAATTATTGGTGAAAGAAAAGCGATTGTCGAAGACACTCCAGGAGTGACTAGAGATCGACTCTACGCAGAAGGTGAGTGGTTAAATCATACTTTTAACCTAATTGATACAGGTGGTATTGAAGTCAAAGATGAACCATTCCAAGAACAAATTAAAATGCAGGCAGAAATAGCCATTCTTGAAGCTGATGTCATCTTAATGGTGGTTAATGGTCGTGAAGATGTTACACGTGATGACTTATTTGTAGCTAGAATCTTACAGAAATCAAATAAACCTGTCGTTTTAGTTGTTAATAAAATTGATAACTTTGAAATGAGAAACGATATTTATGAATTTTATCAATTAGGATTAGGAGAACCTTTCCCTGTTTCAGGCTCTCATGGACTCGGCCTTGGAGATGCTCTAGATGAGGTTGCAGGGCACTTTAAGCAACTTGAAATGGATGTCGAAGAAGACACTTCAATCAAAGTGTCACTAATTGGTCGACCAAATGTCGGAAAATCAAGCCTAGTCAATGCTATCCTAGGAGAAGAACGTGTTATCGTTTCAAATATTGCAGGTACAACGCGTGATGCGGTAGATACTCCTTATACTTATGACGGTGAAGCGTATACTTTAATCGATACTGCTGGCATGAGAAAAAGAGGAAAGATTTATGAATCTACAGAAAAATATTCTGTCTTAAGAGCCAGTCGTGCCATTGAACGTTCTGACATCGTTCTCGTAATTTTAAACGGTGAAGAAGGTATTCGTGAACAAGACAAGAGAATAGCTGGTCTTGCCCATGAAGCAGGTAAGGCAATTGTCATTGTCGTTAATAAATGGGATGCCGTTAAAAAAGATGAAAAAACAATGCGTGATTTTGAACTCGATATCAAGGATAATTTCCAATACTTAGATTATGCACCGATTACCTTTGTATCTGCTTTGACATCAGCACGTTTAAAAACTCTTTTCCCATTAATTCAAGAAGTATATGAATCGAGTATAAAACGTATTCAGTCTTCAACTTTAAATGAAGTACTTGTAGACAGTGTAAGTATGAATCCAACACCTACAGATTCAAGCGGTCGTAGACTCAGCATTTATTACGGTACACAGGTCAGTGTCAAACCACCAACCTTTGTGTTGTTCGTCAACGATACAGAATTGATGCACTTTTCATATCGTCGATATATTGAAAATCAACTACGTAAAGCATTCGGCTTTAAAGGTACACCGATTCATATTATTAGTCGTAAAAGAAATTAGAAGAGAGGCGTTTTCCCTATGAAGGTGTCAGTTATAGGAACAGGCAGTTTTGGTACTAGCCTTTCAATTGTATTAAATGACAACCAAAACCAAGTACTTTTATATGGTAGAAACCATGATACTGTTAATGAGATTAACAATTCTCATACAAACGAGCGCTACTTAAAACATATTCAATTAGATGAGAATATTGTCGCGACAACATCACTAACAGATGCAATAGAACATGCTGATGCACTTGTTCTCGCAGTTCCTGTATCTGCCATGAGAACTGTTGCGACTGACATTCATGAACACTTGAAAACTTTAAACAAACAAGTGTTAGTTGTTCATGTTGCTAAAGGACTAGAATTAAATTCATATAAGAGAGTCTCAGAAGTTCTATCTGAAGTCTTCGATGATACAACCGTCTCAGATATTTGTGTCTTAAGTGGTCCTAGTCACGCTGAAGAAGTTGCAGAAAAACAACCGACAACAGTCAGTGTTGCCTCTATTAACGTAGATGGTGCTAAAATCATGCAAGATATTTTTATGACAGATTACTTTAGAGTCTATGTAAACAGTGACTTAATCGGCGTTGAAATCGGTGGAGCCTTAAAAAATATCGTTGCCTTAGCAGTAGGTGCCTTGTCTGGTTACGGCTTTGGAGATAACCCTAAAGCTGCTGTAATTACTAGAGGCTTACACGAAATTGCAGCGCTTGGGACAAAACTCGGTGCTAATCCGCTTACCTTCTTAGGCTTATCAGGCATGGGAGATTTGATTGTCACGGCAACGAGTCAACACTCAAGAAACTACCGCTGTGGCCAGATGCTTGCGAGTGGTTTATCACTTGAAGAAGCTGTAGATCAAATGGGTATGGTTGTAGAAGGTGTTAACACAACACGTGCTGCTTATGAATTATCTAGTAGAGTAGATGTTGAGATGCCGATTACTAAAACTTTATTTGGTTATCTATTTGAAGGTATGAATGAAGATGAAGCATTTCAAGCCTTAATGCAGAGAGAAAAAACATCAGAATCAGAAGGTTTAAAACAATTATTAGAGAACCAAATTAAAAATAGTCATAGTTAGAGGTATAAATATGTTCGATATTTCGAGAATGGATTTAATGTGGGTGTCCTTTGTCTCTATGGGCTTAATGGCACTCTCAGCAGTCTTAATATACCTTTCGAGGTATGTAATTACTATCCGTATTATAAGTATCTTAGTATCCACCGTTGCATGGTTCCTCTTGGCTCTTGCCTTTTTACTAATGGTCGTAGTCATTGGAGGTTCATCACATGCGTAAATTAGCATTTTTATTAACACTCTCTACTGCACTTTTAATCTTAAGTGGATGTCTATATCCAGCTGAAGAACGTAGTGAGAACAGCATGCCACCTGAGGCTGATATTCAAAACGTGCAAAGTGCTGTTGAGAACTTTCAAAAAAATGAAGATGGTATTTTACCGATAAAAACAAGCTCAGATAATGTGGAATATCTAGAGTATCAAATTGATTTCACAAGAATTTCTCCACAATATCTTTCTGATATTCCTACAACAGCTTATGAAAACGGTGGTAATTTTCAGTACGTCATTATCGATGCTGAAGAGAAGCCAACCGTGAAATTGGCAGACTTAGCAATTATAGAAGAACTAAGATCTTTAACGCTTCGCATCAAAGGTATGGGAGAGCATGTAGAACTTGGAGAACAAGTCGGGCCTAATGTGTATCAATTGGATTTAGATTTTTACAACTTAGAAGAGAATCCAACTGTCACAAGTCCATATACAGGTGAACCACTCAATGTTTACTACAGTGGGGGCGAAGAGTATGTCATAGATTATCGCCCTGATTTAAACCACATCATTGAAAATGAAGGACTAGAACTTAAGACAGGTGAAGATATTAGGAAAATACTCTATGAATATACACCGATTGTGCCTATATATTCCCCAGAGATGACTGTAGATGAAAATAATGAAGCTATTTTTATGACCAGCCTTCATAAAAACTAATTTCAGGGCTTTTTTTTACTCTAAAAATCGCTTAAATGCGTTGCAGTCACTAGTGTCGTATGGTAAAGTCAAAACATAATGATAAAATCATTATACAGATTATAGGAGGTCTATCTCATGAATAAGACAGATTTAATCAACGCTGTCAGCGATAAAGCTGATTTAACTAAAAAAGAAGCAGGAGCTGCTGTAGACGCAGTATTCGAATCAATTCAAGGTTCACTTTCAAAAGGTGAAAAAGTACAATTAATTGGTTTCGGTAACTTTGAAGTACGTGAGCGTGCAGCTAGAAAAGGCCGTAACCCACAGTCTGGTGAAGAAATCGAAATCCCAGCATCTAAAGTACCTGCATTCAAAGCGGGTAAAGCACTTAAAGACGCAGTTAAATAATCTACTTACTTAGGCCTAACGCTTTTATGTTAGGTCTATTCATTTATAAGGTGATATATATGAACTACCAAACAGTAGGTCAGGATGATCAAATAAGTTTATCAGACATCATTGATGATCTAGAAAGTAATGACATTACAAACTTTTTAAAAGATGATGCTAACATTATAAAAGACAAAACTGTAGTTGAAGCAATTCTTTTATTTACATATGCTTTAAATAATTTAGATACTATACCATCTGATGAAAAAAGAGAGCAGCATGTCTTAACTGGAGACTTCTACTTTTCTGAATTTTACTTTGCTTTAAGTCGTGAATCTAAAATGGACATCGTTTACGAAATGGTTGAGATATCTAAAACCTTATCTTCAAGAAAGTCAAAAATATATGAAGAAAATATTGAAATTGACTTAGAAGAAGTTAAATATCTATTGTTTGCACCGCTCCTATATTTAATAGATAATGATTATGTTAAGTTAGGTCTAGATAGTGCGATCGACAAATATTTAATAGATAAAGACCTAAGTGAGATAACATACATAAAGAATATAAAAGGTGACGACTAATGCAAACAGAAAATAGAATTCAAACAATCTTCAACAATATCTCGAATGATTATGATCATATGAATGATATCATCAGCTTTAACCAACATACGATTTGGCGCAATAAAACTAATAGAGAAATATTCGTCAAAGATGGTCACAAGGTTTTAGACTTATGTTGTGGGACAGGAGATTGGACACTTCAACTCGCTGACAACTTAAAAGCTGATATTACAGGCTTAGATTTCAGTGAAAATATGCTAGCTGTCGCTAGAGAAAAAACTGAAAATTTCGGCAATATCAACCTCGTTCAAGGTGATGCTACTGATTTGCCATATGAGGATAATACATTCGATATTGTGACGATTGGATTTGGTTTACGTAATTTACCAGACTATCAAAAAGGTATTAGAGAATTTTATCGTGTCTTAAAGCCAGGCGGTCAATTAGTCGTCCTAGAAACTTCTAATCCAGAAAATCCTTTGATCAACTTTGGTTTTAAGATTTACTTTAGTAAAATTATGCCTTTTCTTGGTCAAAAAATTGCAGGTAGTGGGCAAGAATACACTTGGTTATATGAATCAACCAGTCACTTTTTAACTAAAAGAGAATTAAAAGAGATGCTACAAACTGAAAACTTTATCAATGTTAAGGTGATTCCACATACTTTTGGCACAGCTGCAACACATATTGGCTATAAAGCGCTTGGTGATCAAATGTGAAACGATTAAGAAAATTTATGTCAGAAGAGCTTCAACATGTTAAAAAAATTGTCAAAGCTGAACTGGAACCGAATGGTACCTTAGTCAACGATAAGAGCTATGAATTGTTTAACAATGGGGGGAAAAAACTCAGACCCTTATTTACAATTCTTGCTGGTAAACTTGGAGATGCCAATTTGTATGATAATGTTTTAAAAACTGGTGCAAGCCTAGAACTCCTACATATGGCTAGCCTCGTCCATGATGATATTATCGATGATAGTGAGCTACGCCGTGGTAAACCAACGGTCTACCATGATCAAGGTTACTTCCAAGCTGTCAACACAGGAAATTATCTTTTGTCTACAGCACTTCAAGTCGTTGCAAAAATTGATAATCCTAAGTTTCATGAGACTTATTCACAAGGTATTCGTGAAATTGTTAGAGGGGAAATTATCCAGTTAGATACACAATTTAATGAAGCACAAAGTGTTGATGACTACTATCAAAAGATTTATAGAAAGACAGCACTGTTAATTGTCTTGAGCATCAAACTAGGTGCTTATGCAGGGCAAGTTGATGACAATATAATTGATAAGTTAGTGGAGTATGGGTTTCACATTGGAATGAGCTTTCAAATTATAGATGACTGCCTAGATTTTACAGGTTCTACAAAAGTACTTGGTAAACCGAGATTTGCCGATTTAAAAAATGGTCATTATACTTTACCTGTCTTACTTCTTAGAGATAGTGACCCAGTGTTTAAATCTATGCTCAGAGAATATTCTAAGGATGGTAATGATAGCCAAAAACTGATTGACTATCTCTTAAATACGACTGCCATAGATCATGCAATGGATGTCTCAACTCAACATATAGAAAAAGCTAAGAAGGCTGTCGAGACAATTGATGAGCCAATTAAGTCCTACTTTATAGAAATTACCGATATATTAAAAAATAGACGTAATTGATTTGTAGTCATATATGAATAATGATAAAATAAGACGTAAATATTTTTAAGGAGCTATTAACATGGAAAAAACATTTCTTATGATTAAACCGGACGGAGTCCAAAGAAACCTAATTGGTACTATCGTTGAAAGACTAGAAAACAAAGGTTTTAAAATTGTTGGTGCTAAATTAATGCAAGTATCTGATGAACTTGCTAAAACTCACTACGGTGAGCACAGTGAGAGACCATTCTTTGGTGAACTAGTAGAATTCATCACTTCTGGACCAGTATTCGCTATGGTACTTGAAGGTGAAAATGTTATCAAGACAGCACGTCTTGTAGTTGGTTCAACTAACCCACAAGAAGCAGCACCTGGAACAATCCGTGGTGACTTCGGTTTAACAGTAGGGAAAAACATCATTCACGGTTCAGACTCACCTGAAAGTGCAGAAAGAGAAATAAATCTTTTCTTCGATCAAAGTGAACTAGTTGATTACAATCTATCTAATAGCGCTTGGATTTACTAAGATAAGAAACCAGGCTGGGTAAGAAATTACTCAGTCTTTTTTTCATATACAAATAAATTAAACAGAGGTGCTTACTATGAGATTTTTAACTTCAGGAGAATCACACGGTCCAAAAGTTAGTGCTATAGTTGAAGGTTTTCCTGCAAACCTTCCATTAAATAAAGAGAGAATGCAAGAAGAGTTATTTAAAAGACAAGGTGGCTATGGACGTGGCCGTCGTATGCAAATTGAAAAGGATACCTTTGAATTCGGCTCAGGTGTTAGACATGGTAAAACTTTAGGAAGTCCAATCATGCTAGAGATAAACAACGATGACTTTAAGCATTGGACTAAAATTATGGGCTCAGAGCCGATTACAGAAGAAGAAGAAAGTGAAATGAAGCGTGTCATTACTAAACCACGTCCAGGTCATGCAGATCTAGTTGGTGGCATGAAATATAATCACCGAGATTTAAGAAATGTTTTAGAGCGCTCATCTGCAAGAGAAACGACTGCTCGTGTAGCTGTTGGTGCACTGTGCAAAGAGTTGCTACATGCATTAGATATAAAAATTACATCACGTGTGACTCAAATCGGTAAAGTAGTTGATGAAGGCACATATGACTTTGATACCATTGTAGAAAAAACTAATAGCTCTAGTGTACGAATGGTGTCAGATGAAGTCGTTAGTGATGCAGAAAAAACAATTGATGCAGCTAAGAAAGCAGGAGATACAATCGGTGGTATCGTCGAAGTTATAGTTGAGAACCCACCGGTTGGCCTTGGATCACATGTCCATTACGACCGTAAACTTGACGCAAAAATTGCGAGAAGCATTGTCAGTATTAATGCTTTTAAAGGTGTTGAGTTTGGTCTCGGCTTTAAGATGGCAAGAACCCCTGGTAGTCAAGTCCAAGATGAAATTAAATATTCAACTGACGATGGTTACTATAGAAGCTCCAACAACTTAGGTGGCTTTGAAGGTGGTATGACAACGGGCATGCCAATTGTTGTCCGCGGTGTCATGAAACCTATACCGACACTCTACAAACCACTGATGAGTGTAGATATCGATACAAAAGAACCCTTTACTGCAACGATTGAACGTTCTGATCCAAGTGCAGTTCCAGCAGCATCTATCGTTGCTGAGCACATGGTTGCAATTGAAGTTGCAGAAGCTATTTTAGATAAATTCCCAAGTGATGATTTTAATGAATTAAAAGATGAGCTTGAGCGTTACAATAGAAGAATTAGAGAGTTTTAATATGGATATTCGCACATCTTATAAAAATAATAATTACACAATTTCTGTTGCAAACGACATACTAGAAAACAAGTTAAAAACTTGGACAGAACAATATGAAGATGTTTTTTATCTTATCGATGAAAATGTTTATGCTCTCTATAAAGATACTAAGTTAAAAAATATACATTCACCGATTGTGGTTACTGGAGGAGAATCGTTTAAATACGCTTCTCCTCTTATGAACACTATAGAAAAATTACTTGAATTAGGAATTAAGAGAAATTCTTTAATTGTGGTTATTGGCGGGGGAGCGACTGGTGATGCTGGGGGCATGATTGCAAGTCTCGTCCTAAGAGGGGTGGACTACATCCATATACCGACCACTTTACTTGCTCACGATTCAGCAATTGGTGGAAAGACTGCTATTAATTCACTTCATGGTAAAAACTTAATTGGTAGTTTTTATCGACCTAAAGCAGTCATCTATGATTTAGATTTTCTATATTCATTAAGTAACGATGAAAAGTTAAGTGGTTTTGGAGAAGTATTTAAACATGCACTTCTCTTAAGTGAAATTGAAGTAGAGTCATTAATGAAGGTTACTAAGGATTCTATTGAGATTAAGGATCTTACAGAATTTATTATCTCAGGGATTAAACTAAAAATGGATATTGTTACTAAGGATGAGCATGAAAGTGGCTCTAGAAAATTTTTAAACCTAGGTCACACCCTAGGCCATGCTATAGAATATCAATATAAAATCCCTCACGGTCAAGCGGTCATGTTAGGTATTCTATTTAGTCTTTATCTGTCCAATGAAATTTATCAGCAGGACTTCGACTTAGTTAAATATTATAACTTTATGGCTCACCACGGTTATCCAGTTCAATTACTTCAAAATATGAACGAGGATGATATGATTAAATTGATGCAACAAGATAAAAAGAATCATCAAGGTGACTTGATTACCTTTATTCTCTTTAGTGACACTAACACGCTAACTTTAACAGACATCAAAAAATCAGACTTATATGATTATCTAAGACGTATAAAGGAGACACTATGAAACAGTTACTGAATAGTACATTTATTGGTTCAACGAAAGTTCCAGGAGATAAGTCCATCACACATCGTGCTTTAATGTTAGGTGCCTTAAGTGAAGGAACAACTTATATTAAAGATCCATTAATCAGTGCTGATACGCTTCGAACGTTCGAAAACATGCAGCAAATTGGAGCTCAAGTTTCAAGAGTTGGTGACGATTTTCAAGTGATATCAAAAGGACATAGTGCTTTAAACTCTCCAGAAGATATACTTTACACCGGCAACTCAGGTACAACGACGCGTCTTTTAACTGGTTTAATTGCAGGCTTAGAGCATGTCAGTGCAACAATTGAAGGTGACCAAACGATTGCAAAGCGTCCAATGGATAGGGTAGTCACACCTTTAAATTCTATGGGAGCAAATATTACTTTAAAAGATGAGAAATATCCACCGATTGTGATTAATCCTAGTAACATCACACCTATGGAATACCATATGCCAATTGCCAGTGCACAAGTCAAAAGTGCCCTGTTATTCGCTAGTCTATTTCAAGAGGGAACAACTGTTATCCATGAGACCCATCAATCTAGAAATCATTCAGAAATTATGATGCGTCAATTTGGAGCTGACTTAAAGGTCGACAATAAGACAGTGACTCTAAATGGTGGTAAAAACTTACAAGCAAGTGATGTCACTGTGCCTGGTGATATTTCATCAGCTGCCTTTCTCATCGTTTTAGCACTCATTACAAAAGACTCTGATATTACAATTGAGAATGTGTCACTTAATGAGACGCGTTCAGGTATTATTGACGTCTTAAAAGAATGTGGGGCAAACATAGAAATTAGCAAAAAATCATCTGATGGTGAAAAATTTGGTGATATTCATGTTAAATACACAAGCGACTTAAAACCATTTTCTATTGATGGGGAAATTATTCCACGGTTAATTGATGAAATCCCAATTCTTGCAGTGCTTGGCGTCTTTGCCTCAGGGCCATCTACAGTAAAAGGTGCTCGTGAGCTCCGTTATAAAGAAACAGACCGAATTTCAGCTGTAGTAGGAGAACTAAAGAAATTTGGAGTAAAAATCGATGAATTTGAAGATGGTTTCACAGTTCATCCTGGTTTTTCTGTCGTCACTGACAACACTATTTTCAAAGGGTATCATGATCACCGAATCATTATGATGCTGTTAGTGATGAGCATCGGCGTAAATCAAGAAATTAAGATTGACGATGACTCAGCAATCGACGTATCATTTCCCACTTTCGTTCAAGACCTCCATAAGTTAAGAAAGGATCGATAAGATGCATGAAGAAATTCTTCAAATAATCGATAAATTACGCCAAGGAACCTACCCTGAAGCTGATTTAAATAATATATTAAACTCGCTTGATCAGTTTCATACTGATGAATCACTCGAAGCCTTATTTGTTTTAGGTGATGCACTTCAAAATGCCGGACTTGACTATCAGGCAAGACAAATCTTCTTACATTTAAATAATAATGTGGATCATGATGATTATGTCATCTCATATATCGTCGAGTCCTACATCAGTGAAGGAAGATTAGATGACGCTTTAGAACTCATCAACCAAAGTCCAACAACACCGACGGTCTTACTTCTAAAATCTGAGATTTTCCAACAGATGAACTTAAATGATGTTGCCTTAAAATTACTATTTGAAGCTAAAGATTTATCCGATGATTTAATTTTAGACTTTGCAATAGCGGAACTTTATTATTCAATGGGTGAGCTTGAAGAAGCAACACGTTACTATGAAAGTGTCATCAATCAGGGTGTGGATGAAGTGAACGGCATCATGCTTGGTTTAAGAATGGCTGACATCAATGTTAACCTCTTAAACTTCGATGATGCTAGAGCTTATTTTGATAGCGTAGAAGAAGAACGATACTCTAACGAAGACTACTACAAAAAAGCCCTCTTAGAATATAATCTAAAAGATTATGATGCAGCCAAAGTATTGTTGGAAAAAGTGATTGATAATGAACCTTACTTCATCAATGCATATATTTTACTAATGAACATCTATGAAACAGAACATAATTTAGACGATGCAATCCAAACTTTACAGACTTATTTACGAGAGAACGATAAAAATTCGCTCATATATTTCCATTTAGGTCGCTTGTATTTCAGAATGAATCAAGCTGAAACTGCAATTAAGAATTTCAGCATAGCGACTGAGCTTGACGAGGATTATGATGATGCTTATCTAATGCTCTTTGAAAGTATTTTAAAAACTGGTGATACATCCACTATCGATGACTATGTTAAGCATCTAGATATCAATGCCCTAAGTGGGGAATCAATCTATTTACTCGCTAAGATTGAAAGCGAAAATGAGAATGATGATAATGCACTTAAGTATTATAAGGATGCTGAGGCATTGATAGGGGATTCAGTGGAGTTTTATCAGGATTACTACTTCTACTTAAGAGAGATTAATCATCCTGATAAGAAGAGAGTGCTTGAAAAACTCATGCACTTAGAGCCCGATAATCCTGAATGGCAGTTGGATCATGAGCAGATAGCAGGTGAGGAAGACGAGTTTTAAAAAAGATTTTATTAATTACTGTCTTTATAACTACAACTTTAAGGACCACACCGCAGTATGGATATTGAATTTTATTAAATCTCATCCTTTAATTACTCATAATATTTCATTTACTAAGAGCACCTTAAATAGAAAACTACGGATCGCAGAAATTAACACGAATCGACCGACCTTGATGTTTGAAAAAGATGGCATCATTACTGATGATGGTGAAACCATTTTTCATGAGCTCAACTTAAATAAGACAGACGGTTTATATTTAGAGTTCATCTTAGCGAGTGACGATCAGAGATATCACCAAATGAAATCAGAAGAATTAATGAAAAATGATGAGATTCTACTTGAGGATATTGAAACATTAGAGAACTTAATCGATGAGGCTTTGATATCCAAAGACAAAGAACGTTTTTTAGAGTTGACTGATGAATTACAAAAATTAACCAAGCAAAGAGGGTAAAAGAGTGTTATATAATATTACAGATCTCAGAGTTTTAAAAGATGAAATCGAATTTATTGATACTGCAATTGTCCCTTTGGTCAATATTGATTTCAATAATGAAGTTCAAAACAATGCAAATAACTTAGAGTTAATGCAGTTTATTACCATCCAATTAGAAAAACAGCTAAAGGGTCGATTGATGATTACGCCTGTCTTAACTTTAATTGGTGATAACTATGACAACATAGAGGAATATAAGACTCAATTGTTAGATTACGGTTTTAAGAACATCGTTCTTTTATCATTTACAGCCTTAGAACTTGATGATGTAAGTACAATTAAAGTAAATAGTATTCCAATTTCGGATATGGACAACGATATGAAGTTATCAATTATTAATGACGAGGTTAAATCAGTCATCAAAGAAATCATTTTGGTGTGGAATAAATAATTAAAAGTATTATTACACATTCAATTTGTGACATGTGTCAATTCTTTGAATACTGTATTGACCGGGCACATTTAATAAGCTAAAATTAATGTGTCCTAGTTATATTATATGTAAAAGTATGTGCGTTTGAGGGGGGAAAGAATAATGTCGCAAAAAGTAACAAGACGCCAGTTCCTGAACTATTCTCTAATGGGTGTAGGTTCATTTATGGCTGCAGGTATGATTTTACCTATGGGTCGATTCGCACTGGATCCACTCTTTAAAGAATCATCTGCAGGTGACATGATAGCAACCAGTGTTAAAGTTGATGACATCACAGAAGAACCAGTTAGTGTCGACTTTACATACGAACAAAAAGATGGTTGGTATGTAAGTGAAGTCACTGATTTTGCATGGGTCTACCGTGATGGTGATAAGATTATTGCTCTATCACCAGTTTGTAAACACTTAGGTTGTACAGTTTCATGGGCAAGCGATGCAAACAACCCAGATCGTTTCTTCTGTCCATGTCACAATGGTTTATATGAAAAATCTGGAGAAAACGTCCCAGGTACACCACCACGTGGACCTTTGGATATGTACGAAGTTGGGGAATCTGATGGTTTCTTAACAATCGGTGCAATTAAAGAGAATGAATTGGTATAGGAGGGAATTATATGCTAAATCGTATTTATGATTGGATTGATGACAGAATTGACATTACTCCAATCTGGAGAGACGTAGCGGATCATGAAGTGCCGGAGCATGTTAACCCTGCCTATCATTTTTCAGCATTCGTCTACTGTTTTGGAGGACTTACATTCTTCATCACATTGATTCAAATTTTATCTGGAATGTTTTTAACAATGTACTATGTGCCAGATGTCGTTAACGCATGGAACTCTGTATACTTCCTACAACAGGATGTTGCAGCAGGGGTTATCGTTCGCGGTATGCACCACTGGGGTGCAAGCTTGGTTGTAGTAATGATGTTCCTACATACTCTTAGAGTATTCTTTACAGGTGCATACAAAGCACCACGTGAATTGAACTGGGTAGTTGGCGTACTGTTATTTGCGGTTATGCTTGGTCTTGCCTTCACAGGTTACTTACTACCTTGGGATATGAAAGCATTATTCGCAACAAAAGTAGGTTTAGATATTGCTGGTAGTGTACCGTTCATCGGTGAATGGATTCTGACATTACTTGCAGGGGATTCAACGATTATTGGAGCTCAGACACTTACGAGATTCTTTGCCATCCACGTATTCTTCCTACCTGCAGCACTATTTATCTTAATGGCAATACACTTTATCCTAATACGTAGACAAGGTATTTCAGGACCACTATAAGAAGGGGAGGGAAAATATATGAAACACGGTAAAGGTCTCACTTTTGTAGGTGACTCACGTGTCCAAAAGTATGACAAACCAAAATTGAATCGTGACTATTCAGAATTCCCTGGACGCACAGAGGAATTTTACCCAGACTTCCTTCTTAAAGAATGGATAGCTGGTGCAGTATTCTTAGTTGGATTCCTATGCTTGACTGTTGCACATCCTGCACCTCTTGAGCGTATGGCTGATCCAACAGATACAGGTTATATACCACTTCCTGACTGGTACTTCCTGTTCTTATACCAGATTCTTAAATATACTTATGCTTCTGGTCCGTTTAACATCGTTGGTGCAATAATTATTCCTGGTATCGCATTTGGTGCCTTATTACTCGCACCTTGGTTAGACGCTAAAAAAGAACGTCACTGGAAAAAACGTCCAGTTGCTACAGGTGTTATGCTCCTATCAGTTGGTATTATATTCTACACAACTTGGGAATCAGTTGCTTATCACGATTGGGATCAAACTCACCAACAAGGTCAAATTGTATTCTCTAACTTAGATGCAGAAGACCCTGTTTTCAATGACTTAATTCGTACAAACTGTACGAGCTGTCACGGTGGGGAACTAGCAGGTGGATCAGGTCCTAACTTGATCGAACCTGAATTACCACCAGAAATGGTTGAATCATTCGTAAGAAATGGTTCTGGTGAAATGCCTTCATTTGAAGGACAGTTAACTGATGAGGAAATCACTAAGATTTCTGAGTACGTTGCTGGACTAGAAGAAGTTTCTAAAGACGAAGCAACTAATATTAAAAAATAATGTACTAAATTAATTACCCTTCTGGAAACAGAAGGGTTTTCTTATAGGTGACTAAATGACAACTTATCTGATAAATCTCATGTACAATAGAAAATTTCTGGTCTTACTTTTAATTGCAAACTTTTTAGGTACTGTTTATGGCTATATATGGTACGGTGGGCAGCTCTCTGTTACACCTTGGTACTTCTATCCTTTTGTCCCTGATAGTCCAACAGCTACCCTATTTCTATGTATATTGATCGTTTTAATTCTATTAAATAAAAAATTTGGCTTGATTGATGCACTTGCCTTTACAACTTTAATTAAATACGGTCTTTGGGCAGTCATTATGAACATATGGAACTTTATTGATATCGGGTTTGTAACTCCTGTTGGCTTAATGCTAATCATGTCACACTTAGCCATGGCTGTTCAGGCATTTATGTTTCTCCCACATATACAAATAAAGAACTGGCATTTCTTTGTCACTGCAATATGGCTCTTTCATAATGACGTCATTGATTATGTTTATGTACAGTATCCACGCTATGGTCAACTGCATCCATATATGGCTGAGATTGGATACCTAGCATTTTGGTTGACGGTTATTGTTTTAATTTTGCTTTGGAAGCTGGCTGATAGACGTAACAATTGACTTATATAATTTCAATTTAGTAAAATACAAATAGGAACATGACGGAGGGACTAATGTGTATTTAATCATCTATTTTATAATCTTAATGATAGTGCCGATGCTCGCACAGATGAATGTTAAGTCAACTTTCAATAAATATTCGAAAGTTCGCTCAACCTCAGGTTTAACTGGTAAGCAAGTTGCAGAAGAAATCTTGAAGGAAAATGGGATTTACGATGTGACAGTTGAACGCGGTCAAGGTAACTTAACGGATCATTATGATCCAAGAAGTAAAAAGGTTGTCTTGTCACCAAGTAACTACGATAATCCGAGTGTTGCTGGTACCGCTGTAGCAGCCCACGAAGTTGGCCACGCCATTCAACATGCTACAAGCTATAAGTTCTTGAGTTTTCGTTCAGCCTTAGTGCCATTAGCTAACCTTGGCTCAAACTTCTCTTATTTCTTAATTATTGCTGGTATTATTTTAACTGCTGCTCAAAATGCAGCGGGTGGGGGACTCGGAGAAATCCTTCTATGGTCTGGTATTGGTTTAATGGCTTTTGCAGTACTCTTCCAAGTCGTCACCTTACCAGTAGAATTCGATGCTTCTAAGCGGGCAATGAATCAAATCGAAGAGTTAAATATCGTCAATAGTAAAGAATATAGACATGCTAAGAAAGTTTTAAATGCAGCAGCAATGACTTATGTCGCAGCGACTGCTGTAGCCGTAGCAGAGCTCTTACGCTTTATTATGATCGCTAGAAACTCAAGTAACTAAAACGACCTTTAAGGTCGTTTTTTTCTTTTAGAAAGATTTATTTCCTTTATAGAGATGACTTCTTTATAATTGATGTAGATATTAAGAGTTCGAGGTGGAAATATGAAAATAGGTATAACATGTTATCCAAGTGTTGGTGGCTCTGGTGTCATTGCAACTGAACTTGGAATCCAGATGGCTAAACGTGGACATGAAGTGCATTTTATCGCTTCTAGTGTCCCTTTTCGCTTAGGAAATAATTACGATAATATATACACTCATAAAACAGAAGTGAATGATTATAGTGTGTTTAAATATCCGCCTTATGATATTACCTTGTCTTCAAAAATTTCAGAGGTAATTGATGAGTTTGATTTAGATGTCATTCATATGCACTATGCAATCCCACATGCTGTGTGTGGTATTTTAGCGCGTGAGATGTCTGTAAAGAAAGATGTGGGCATTATAACGACTTTACACGGGACTGACATTACAGTCTTAGGCCACGACATGTCTTTAGTTAATGCTATCAAATTTGGTATTGAACATTCAGATATTACAACTTCAGTGTCAGATAGTTTAAAAGTTGAAACTTATGATTTAATCGAGCCCAAAAGTCAAATTGAGACGGTGTATAACTTTGTCGATGAGTCACGTTTTAATACAGAAGACCGTGACTTAATTAAAGCACAATTAAAAGAAAAACTAGGAATTCCGAGTGATGCTAAAGTCATTATGCATACTTCAAATTTCCGTAAAATTAAAAATGTTAATCACGTAGTGAAAAGCTTTGAACTCTTAGCTCAGTCAGTAAACTGTCACTTAGTCTTCGTCGGAGATGGACCTGATTTATATGCCATTCGTCAAATGGTAAAAGACAAAAACTTACAGGATATTACTCACTTCATCGGTCAAGAAACCGATGTAACAAGCTACTATAAGCTAGCTGATATCTTTTTACTCTTAAGTTCAAAAGAGAGTTTTGGTTTAGCTATGCTTGAAGCAATGTATTGTGGTGCTGTTCCTATTGGTTCTACTGCAGGTGGAATATCTGAGGTTATCAAGCATGGTGAAACTGGTTATATTGTTGATGTCGGAGATTACCAACAAGTAGCAAGCCACATCAAACAACTATTGAATGATGACGACTTGTACAAAAGGATTCAAGAAAATATGCTTATAGATGTTAAAGAACGCTTTGATATGGACACAATCGTTGACCAGTACGAAGCACTTTATCAGTCTATAATGACTGGTGAAGATAATGAATAAGCTATTTAAAGTTGCGAGTAGAATTATTTCGAAATTAGAAGAAGAGGGCTATGAAGGCTACTTTGTTGGAGGTTCTGTTAGAGACTTTCTGTTAAACCGTCCGATTAATGATGTGGATATAACGACTGATGCACTACCGGATGACATCGAGCGAATATTTGATAAAACAATCGATGTGGGTAAGGAGCATGGGACCATAGTTGTCCTTATTGACCAAGATCCATTTGAAGTGACGACTTATAGGGTAGAGGGTGATTACAGTAATTACCGCCGGCCGGATCAAGTGTTCTTTACTAATAAGTTATCAGATGATTTAAGCAGACGTGACTTTACAATTAACGCTATGGCAATGAGTAAAGACATGAAAGTCTTTGATCCTTTTGATGGACAAGTTGACTTAAAAAATCGTGTGATTAGAACGGTTGGTAAAGCTGAAGCTCGCTTTGGTGAAGATGCACTAAGAATGTTAAGAGCAGTGCGCTTTATGTCTCAGTTAGACTTTCAACTCAGTGAAGATGTCATTTCTTCAATTGAAGAAAACGGCAAGCTCTTACAACATATAGCAAGTGAGAGAAGCTTTGTAGAACTCGATAAGCTGTACAGAGGTAAAAATCCACAAGTGGCAAAGTCTGTGATTGATAAAACCAATTTGCTTCATTATCTGCCTTTCTTTAGTCATGTCAGTCATGAGAATTTTCTTTCGTCAAAAGTTTCAAACTTAGCTGACGAACTCATACTGCAGATATATTTAAAGTCCGACCTACATGACTATTTACATGAATTAAAACCGTCAAATAAATTGAAAGCCTATATCAACAATAGTTTGTCTTTGATTGAGACTTTAGACACGGATATAGATAGCCGTATTATTGCTTATCGTTTTGAAAGGACTGTTTTAGAGGGTGTGACTGAAATTAATAGAACGAATCAAATTCTAACTCAGTCTTCTTCTCATACTTTGAGTGATGCACTAGATAAAAAAGAGTCACTCATTATTAAAGATAGAAGTGAACTTGCAATCAACGGTAAGGATTTGATGGATGCTCTAGGAATCGCTGGAGGACCATGGCTAAAAGAAGCCTTAAATTTAATTGAAATTGCTGTCTTAACAGAAGAAGTAAACAATAATAAAACTGACATAATTAATTGGGTGAAGAAACATGCAAACGACCAAAACGGCACTATTAGCTTTACTTAAATCAGGAGATTTTGTATCAGGTGAAGCGCTAGCAGAAGAGATTGGAGTATCACGTACAGCAATCTGGAAAAATATACAGAAGCTAAAGGATCAAGGGTATAACATTGTAGCTGTACATAATAAAGGTTATTCTCTCTTAGAAAGTTCAAAAGAATTAAATGAAACGACCTTAAAATCACTCATAGAGTCATCACAACTGTTTGATCAAGTAGTCTATAAAGAAGTGGTAGATTCAACTCAAAATTACGCATTCAACATTTTGAACCAAAGTGATGATAACATAGTAATTGTGAGTCAGGAACAAACTAAAGGACGCGGTCGTTTTAAAAGAGAGTGGGAATCACCAAAATCAACGGGTCTATACATGTCTTTAGTACTGAGACCTGACATACCGAATCACAAGATGATTCCTTTTAATCTTTTCATATCCTTAGCGATTTCTAAAGCTATTCAAAAAGTTACTGGTCTAGATGCCGGCATTAAGTGGCCGAATGACATATATATCAATAACAAAAAAGTCTGTGGCTTTCTAACAGAGATTGTGGCAGAAGAGAATACGGTTAGCTCTATTATTTGTGGAATTGGTATAAATATTAAGCCTTCAAATGAAATTTCTAAACTGGCCACTGCCACAAGTTTACTTGGAGAATTAAAAGACAAAGACTTCGATTTAGTTCATTTTATCGACGTACTATTCCAACACATTGAAATATACTATAATATGTTTATGACTAAGAATTTTAAAGCGATTAAAGATGAGTGGTTAAGTCACTCTATTATTTTCAATCGCAAACTAAAAGTGACACAATCTTCCGGGGTTATCTATGGAAAAGTACTTGATATCACCGATGATGGCCAGCTCCTCATTGTGGATGAAGAAGCAAATATCCATAAAGTAATCAGCGCTGATATTGAAATTTAATTTGGTGATTAGATGTTAGAAAAAACATTCGCTGTTGTAGATTTAGAAACAACAGGTAATAAAATAAATAAAGATAAAATTATTCAACTCAGTATTACATTTGTCCGCAATTTAAAAATTGTAGACCAATATAATACTTTCTTAAGCGATAGCAAAAACATTTCTCCTTTTATTAGAGAGTTAACTAATATCTCTCCGAGCATGTTAGAAAAAGCACCTCTGTTTCAAGATGTTGCGACTGAGATCAACGATAAATTGAAAGATGCAATCTTTGTTGCACATAATGTTGAATTTGATTTAAATTTTTTAAAAGCAGCCTTTAAATCAATTGGCATTAACTATCAGCCAAGCTATAAATTAGATACGGTTGAATTATCGAGGATTTTTTTGCCACAAGTTGCTGGCTATCAATTAAATATTGTAGCGGACTACTTGAATATAGAGTTATCGCAAGCTCACAGAGCGGATGAGGATGCGCTTGCTACTGCAAAAATTCTAATCTACATCATAGAAAAAATGTTGAAGTTACACAGTCAGACCTTGATACATATTTATCATTTATCAAAAAATATGCCGACAAATTTAACAGACTTACTCTTTAACATCTTGAGTCAAAAAGATGAGACTAATGATCATCAGATTATTTCTTATAATCAGTTTTATATTAAAGATTCCAAAGTCGATCATAAAAATATGCCAGCAATTTCTGTCGATGAGCTGTATCAAGCTTATTTAAAAGCTGCTAACCATGAATACAGAAGTGACCAACATAAATTGGTTAACTTAATATACGATAGTTTAGTAGCTGGGAGATTTCATGCTATTGAAGCATACACAGGCTTAGGAAAAAGTGATGCATTCTTAATTGCAGCACTTAGCTATTATTCAATTTATAAGCGTCAAGTGATCGTTTCAACTTCTAGAAAAATCTTGCAGAATCAACTGATTGAATCATCACTGACACTCTTAAGAAGCGTCGCCCTTGGCGCAATGCCATTCGTCTTATTAAAAGGACGAAAAAATTATATTGATTTAGAAGCATTTACTAGTCTTCTAGACTTAGATGATGATAATCCTGAAATATGTTTCTTAAAAATGAGGATTTTAGTCTGGCTGTTAGAAACTGAATCTGGAGACTTATCTGAGTTAAATTTAAGAGGACCAGAAAAATCGTATTATGAAACGATGTTGATTCAAGTCGGACAACATAAAAGTCACTATTATTTTAAAAGAGCTTTAAATAATGCCAAAGTTGTACCTGTCATTGTAACGAATCATTACTTCTTAAATGACTGCTTGAATAATTTAGAGGATATTCAAGCTTTAATCATAGATGAAGCACACCAGCTAAAAAGTGCACTTGATTTAAAAGAACGCCGTTTATTTACTTATCCCAACTTAAAATTCTTTATTGGACAAGTAGGGCACGTGAGTCAAGATCGCCTGCTCGCAAGCTACATTAAAAGAAATCCGTCACCGACAAATTATCTACTAGAAGATATTGTTCTAAAACTTCACGGAGAAATTGATCACTTGTTTAAATATCTAACGAAAAAGGATATTAAAAAAGCGACTGACGCTTTAGATAACATGCTTAAGTTTACTAATTTGTTTCTCAGTACAATTAGGGGAACCAACGACTATCAAGCGCTCTACAATCAAGTTGCATATTTCCAGAGCTCTATAAAAGAATTGCGTCATTCTTTAGAATTTGATAATTGCACTATAAAAAGTCATAAAAACACGCATAAAACAGAAGTCATAATTCGTACAGATGAGCTCGATTCACTATCTGAAGCACTGGTTACTATACCGTGTCAGATTCTTTTATCGGGCACTCTAGAAGTTAATGGCAGCTTTAAACATTTAAGCTATTGGTTTGGAGATTCTGATTTCGATACCACCATAATGAATAAGAAAGAAATATTTGATGATATACGTTTATTCATTCCTAATGACATAACTTCATATGATATTGATGATAAATCTTATGTTATCGATGTCTTAGATTACCTATTACTTTATCTAACAGAGACAAATAGTAAATTAATCGTGATTTTTTCTAATTTCGAGCTGTTAGAAAAAGTGTATAGCTATACAGAAGATATTGGTTTATTTGAACAAATACCCGTCTTAAAGCAAAGCCGTGGATCCAACACTGAAAAATTACTCAATCAGTATAATCAGTTAAATCAATGCCTCTTACTTGGCACTTATACATTTACAGAAGGCGTCAATCTTGTCTCAGAAAAGGATAAAGTACTGATGCTGACAAAATTACCATTTCCTTTACCTAGTGGGGACAGCTTTAGAAACTTTTACAAAGAAGATTTACCTGAGGCAGTCATTCACTTTAGACAGATTGCAGGTCGCTTAAAACGTTCTCAAGATGATAAAGGGATACTCATCTTGTTTGATAACCGGATATTAAACAAACCTTATAAAAATGCATTTTTAAAATATTTTCCAGAAAAAAATATTATTAAAGCGGATAGGGCATCTTTTAAAGCCTTACTTTTTGATTTATAATGAGTAAAACACATTGTTAGGAGACGTCAGCCATGGAACTATCTGAGAAAGTTAAGTCCATTACACCCAGTCAAACAATAGAAATTACTAATGCTGCTCGTAAGTTACGTGAAGAAGGGGTGGATATCATTAGTTTATCAGCTGGTGAACCTGATTTTAACACCCCAACAGAAGTGATTGAAGCTGCACATCAAGCGGCCTTAGATGGTCATACAAAATATACAGCTTCAACAGGTATACCAGAACTTCGTCAGGCGATTGCTAAAAAAATGAGAGATGATAATCAGCTGGATTATTCACCTGAAGAAATCTATGTTGGTAATGGAGCAAAACAAGTGCTCTATAATATCTTTTTAGCAACTTTAAATCCTGGAGATGAGGTCTTACTTCCTTCACCGTACTGGGTAAGTTATGGTGAGCAAATTAAAATGGTAGGGGCAGAACCTGTAACTATTCAAACAGGGGAAGAAAATGGTTTTAAATTAACACCCGAACAATTGAAAGCTCACATTACTGAAAAGACAAAAATGATTGTCTTAAATTCACCAAATAACCCAACAGGAACAGTGTATTCTAAAGAAGATCTACAAAAACTCGCTGATGTACTAGAACACACTGATATCATTGTTGTTGTAGATGAAATTTATGAAATATTAACCTACGGAACAGACCATGTTTCTATCGCTTCTTTAGGTGATAAGATTAAAAGTCAGTCCATCATTGTCAATGGCTTCAGTAAGTCCCATGCCATGACAGGTTGGCGTGTAGGATACGCTTGTGGTCCAGCTAATTTAATTACTGCCCTAGGTTCTCTAACCTCTCAGTCGACAACGAGTGTGGCATCGGTCAGCCAATATGCTGCAATCAGTGCTTATAATATGGATTCAGAGTATAGAAAAGACTATGTACAGATCTTTCAAAATCGACGAGATAATGCCTATGAAAAAATAACGGGCTTACCTTATGTCAGATGCTTGAAACCGGATGGTGCTTTCTACTTATTCCCATATATGAGAGAGGCGGCTGTAAAATGTGGCTATGACAGTGTAGATAGTTTCGTTAAGGCTATCTTAGCTGAAACCTATGTTGCTATCGTACCAGGTTCAGCATTTGGCTCAGAAGATTACGCAAGAGTGAGCTATTCTGTTGATCAAGCACATCTTAACGAAGCGATGGATCGCATTAAAGAATTTATTGATAAAAAAACTAAAGCTTAAGGATGGTTACAATGAAGATTACAATTAATCAAGCACCAAATTTTGTCGGTCAAGAAGTCACACTAGGCGCTTGGCTACTACAAAAACGTGGTTCAGGAAAACTACAATTTTTACAATTAAGAGACGGTACTGGTTTCATGCAGGGTGTCGTTGTTAAAGCAAATGATGAAGACCTTTTTGAAACTGCAAAGAACTTACACCAGGAAGCATCTTTCTATGTGACTGGAATGATAAAAGAAGATGACCGCTCAAGCTTTGGTTATGAGATGGAAGTTTCTAAAATTGAAATCATCCAAAACAACACTGGATACCCAATTACACCTAAAGAACATGGTCCAGAATTCTTACTTGATCATAGACACTTATGGTTACGCTCAAAAAAACAACACGCAGTAATGAATATTAGAAATCAGATTATCAAATCAACTTATGATTTCTTCTTTAAAGAAGGTTTTAAAAAGATTGATTCACCAATCTTAACAAGCTCTTCACCAGAAGGAACAACAGAACTCTTCCATACTAAATACTTTGATGAAGATGCTTATCTTTCACAAAGTGGCCAGCTCTATGCAGAAGCTGCTGCTATGGCACATGGTAAAGTCTTTACCTTTGGACCGACTTTCCGTGCTGAGAAATCAAAAACACGTCGTCACTTAATTGAATTCTGGATGATTGAACCAGAAATGGCTTTCTATGATCACGATGATTCACTAGTGGTGCAAGAGCAATATGTTGAATACCTTGTACAAAATGTCTTAGAACATTGTAAATTAGATCTTGAAGCATTAGGTCGTGATACAAGTGCTCTAGAAAAAATTAAAGCACCATTCCCAAGAATTTCTTATACAGAAGCCATTGATTTATTACATGAAAAAGGCTTCGATGATATTGAGTGGGGCGATGACTTTGGTTCACCACACGAAACAGAAATTGCGAATAGCTTTGAAAAACCGGTCTTTATCCTAAATTATCCAAAAGATATTAAATCATTCTATATGAGCACTAACCCAGAAGATCCTCGTACTGTTCTATGTGCAGATTTAATTGCACCAGAAGGTTACGGAGAGATTATCGGTGGTAGTGAACGTATTCATGATTACGATGAATTAAAAGAACGCATTGTAGAATCTGGTTTAAACCTAGATGCCTACGAATGGTACCTAGACTTAAGAAAATATGGTAGTGTACCGCACTCTGGATTTGGCTTAGGACTTGAGCGTGCAGTTGCCTGGTTCTCAGGCGTACAGCATGTTAGAGAAACCGCACCATTCCCAAGATTACTCAACCGTCTATACCCATAAAATACAAGGAGACGTTAGCTTGCTAATGTCTCCTTTCATAATTGGAGGATGACATTTTGGTCAATGAATATATAAAATACATTACAATACCCGTTAATAAGGTGCTCCTAGACCATTATCAAGATTTCTCTTTAGATGAAGAAGCATTGATTATTTTAATCAAACTCTTAGAATATGATAGAAACCATAGTGTCATGAGTAATTTATCTGATATCATCAAATTTTGTAAGGTCGATCAAAATCAACTTAGTCGTGTCTTGCAATTATTAATCAAAGAAGAATTATTGGAAATTAATACTGACAAAATCGATGGCAAATTTTATGAATCTTATAATTTTGAACCGCTTTATGAGAAGCTAAATAATTACGTAAATATTGGTGATGAAAAAGAAGATGAGAATGATACAGGACAAATGAGAGAGCTATTTGACTATATAGAACAGCTCTATGGTCGGACGATTAGTCCAAATGAGTATCAGCGTTTGAATTCTTGGATAGATGATTCAAACTATAGTGTCGACAGCATTAAAGATGCTGTTGATGTCGCTTATAAGAGCAATATTACTTCACTCCAATATGTGGAGAGAATTTTATCGAGTCAAAGTAAAGCACCAGAAACAAAAGGCAGTGGCTTGCCAGTCATATCATGGTTAGATCGGGGGAATCGACTTGACGACAAGTAAAAAGAAAACGATGGAAATGATTTCTATTATAGATGAGATGTTTCCAGACGCTGAGGCAGAACTGAATTACACAAATCCTTTTGAATTGACCATCGCTGTGCTTTTAAGTGCACAAACAACAGATGTTGGGGTCAATCGTGTGACAAAAGACCTCTTCCAGCGATTTAAAACACCTGAAGATTACCTCAGTGTTGATGTAACAGAAATAGAGTCCTATATAAAAACCATCGGCCTCTATAGAAATAAAGCAAAGAATATCCAAAAATTATGCAGGGACTTAATCGACAAATTCGATGGGAAAATCCCTGAAAACTATGACGATTTAGTAAGTTTAGCAGGCGTTGGGCGTAAAACTGCCAATGTTGTCTTATCAGTTGCCTTTGGTGAACCAAGAATTGCTGTCGATACTCATGTCGAACGCATATCCAAACGCTTGGATATTGCGCGCTATAAAGACTCACCCTTAGAAGTTGAAGAAACCTTGATGGGAAAAATACCAAAAGAACGCTGGTCCAAAACCCATCATCAGTTGATTTTCTTCGGTCGTTATCACTGTCTAGCCAGAAATCCCAAATGTCATGAATGTCCACTCCTAGATCAATGTAGAGAAGGGCAAAAGCGCTTAAGAAAAGGCTTAGTCAAAGGAATGTAATTATAAGTAAGAACCAAGGAGACTTGGTTCTTTTTTTATGGGGTTTGTCGGTGATGAGTTGGGATGGATTTTGGTTTTTATCGATGGAGGAGGTGTGTGGGATGGTGACAAGTCATGCTAAATCTCGGCTCTTATCACCAAAAGAGATTGAAATGGTGATAAGTCTCGCTAAATCTCGGCACTTATCACCAAAAGAGATTGAAATGGTGATAAATCATGTTAAATCTCAGTACTTATCACCAAAAGAGATTGAAATGGTGATAAATCATGTTAAATCTCAGTACTTATCACCAAAAGAGATGGAAATGATGATAAGTCGTGCTGAATCTCGGTACTTATCACCAAAAGAGATGGAAATGGTGATAAGTCATGTTAAATCTCAGCACTTATCACCGAAATTTTTAAGAATCGTGATTGATCTACATTCAAACTCACTAAATCCAGGAGCTTATGTATTAACTTTTAATCAATTGATGTAGCTTTATCCTGTGGTATACGTTTCTCGATTGAAAATTCCATTGGCTATGCCAAAAGTCATATCGAATAGACAAAAGTACTTAAAAAGTCTATAAGTCATGTCAAAAGTCATATCGAATAGACAAAAGTACTTAAAAAGTCTATAAGTCATGTCAAAACTCAGGTCTTATAGACAATAAGGCTTAAAAAGTCTATAAGTCATGTCAAAACTCAGGTCTTATAGACAAAATGACTTAAAAAGTCTATAAGTCATATCAAAACTCATGTTAAATAGACAAAAAAGAAGTAACACAAAAATCAATTCTCTTTGATTTCCGCATTACTTCTTAAATTTATAAGCTATTCACTTGATGAGTCACTTTCACTTTCATCACTAGATGATTCTTCACTTGAAGAATTGCCGTCAGAGCTTGATCCACCTGATTCGCTCTCTGTTTCTTCAGATGAATTCGAGGAGTCGGAGCCGCCTGATTCTGACTCAGAGCTTGATTCAGATTCTGATCCTGAACTAGACCCTGACTCGGACTCTGATTGACTGCCTGAGCTTTCCTCTTCTTCTGGATCAGCGAGCTCAGCATCATCAGGGAGTTCTGATTCTGGCACATCGCCTTCGGTTTCTATTTCACCGTCTTCGTTATACTGCCAGCTCCACGTTCCGCCTCCAGAGTCATCGGATGAATTTGAATTACTGTCTGAGCCACTGGAATTCGAATTACTATTTGAATTCGAGTTATTGTTATTATTCCAGAAGCCACCACTTGCATTTTTCACTTGAAATTCATTGCCATTGATTTGTTCTACACTATCTGGTTGTTCAAAGTCTTGTCCGTTAAAGGTAGAAATATACTGCATAATATCTTTAAAGAACCACTGTGGTGTTATGTGTTCATCTGTACCGATAAAGAGCTTGTCTTCAGAGTATCCCGCTTCTGCATTATTAAAGCCAGACCACACACTCATTGTATATTCTGGTGTATAACCGACAATCCATGCGTCTTTAGCACTATTATTAGGAAGGTTATTCTCCTCTAATATTGATGTGTCTAGGGAAGTGGTACCTGTTTTAGCTGCTATATTTAAACCGTCCATCTTGATGTAGTCCGCACTACCATTGTTTTCAAAAGTATCTTTTAAGATATCCGTTAACATAAAGGCAGTGGAATCTTTCATCGCTGTATGTGTTTCATTATCAAATTCTATTGTTTCTTCGTCATCAGTCACAATGTATCTGATGGATTGTGCTTCATTGAATTCACCATTATTTCCTAGTGTTGCATAGGCTTGTGCCATTTGCAGTGGACTAAAGCGAGATTCGCCACCACCGAGTACATCATTAAAGGACACAGTATAATCGCCCTCTAATTTAGTAGAGTAGTCGAGTCCTACTTCACTAGCAAATTCAACGGGTGCTTGATTACCTGCTTCTTCTTGAACTTCTTCAAAAGTTTTAACAGCAGGTACGTTAAAGCTTTGTCTTAAAGCATCTCTTATCGTCACATTACCATGACCTTGATTGTCATAGTTATAGATTGTATTGTTCGGACTATCTTTAGGTGAGTAAGACTGTTCATCTTGGACTGTATGATTCGTTGCCCAGTCCAACTCTTCAATGGCAGGTCCATAAGCTAAGAATGGTTTCATAGTTGAACCCACATTATGTTGTACTAAGGATAGGTTTTGATCAACGACTTCTTGATAATCTCGACCGCCACTCATAGCAACTAAGCCACCTGAGGTCGTATCTAATATCGTTGATGCAATATTAAAGTCATCACTTTGGAATTTTTCATTATAATAATAATTTTTATTATTGGTCATATTTTGTAAATAGGCTTGAATATCAGCATCCATATTTGTATAGATTTTAATACCGCTATTTAAGACTTCTGAAATATCTCTATTTCTAAATTCATCATGATTTTGTAATTCAGTTTTAACATAGTTGATGTAAGCTGCATATTCTGGATCTTCTTGTTCGTTGACTGCACGATCTTCTTCATCACGTGCCACAAGGTTTGCTGTAAGATCTGTATTGATCGCTTCATCGTATTCTTCTTGTGAAATTCTCTCATGTTCTAACATCATATTTAAGACCACTGTCGTACGTTTCTGTGCCGCTTCTGGATCAACGTATAAGTTATAGACGTTAGGTAGGTTAGACAGTCCTGCTAAGTAAGCCGCTTCAGTAAGATTTAAATCTGCTAATTCTTTATCGAAATAATAAAGACTGGCGGTTCTAATTCCATAAATACCATCAGAATAATAAATTTTATTTAAGTACATCTCTAAAATATTATCTTTAGAGTATTCCTGTTCAAGTCTATATGATAAATAAGCTTCTTGAGCTTTACGTTCTATTGTTTGCTCCTCTGTTAAAAAGGCACGTTTAACAACTTGTTGTGTAATCGTGCTCGCACCTTGGGATGCAAAGCCATCCGTAATATTAGATATAACCGCTCCACCTAAGCGGATAAAGTCCATTGCACCGTGCTCATAAAAACGGTTATCTTCAATAGCAAGTACCGCATCACTCACATGTGTCGGCACATCTTCCATACTGACATATTCACGCTTTTGACCAGTATGTAAGGTGGTCACTAAGTTATCATTACGGTCGTAAATTTCAGCTGGTACTGGATCTTTTAATTTTTCTTCACTAAAAGCCGGCGCTTGTGAAGCATAATAAGCGAACATAACAGCCCCAATGACAAGACCGATTAGTGCGAGTAAGCCTCCATATAGGAAGACTTTTTTTATAATCGATGCTTTTGATGTATTGGAAGACCGCTTTTTGTCCTGTTTATTTTTAGGAGTCTTGCTCCTTTTAAAATTCGATTCCATAATTATTGCTCCATTTCAATGTAGAATTCGTCAACTGCAGCTAAGTAATCATACCGCGGATTGTACTTCATTGGTAGTATAATACTCTCATTTTTAATGTCTTCATAAGTAATAGATTTGCGTCCATTATTTAGAAAGTGATCCCAATGTTTTACAAAGTGTTCAAAGGGATACAAGAAGACTTCATCATGTACAGTAAACTTAATAATTAAAAAGACGATACCACCGGATAAATGACACTGTCGCATATGTTCGACTTGATGGGCATGAATGTTTATAAAAGGAAAGCGTGTTTTATTTCTTGTTTCTTTCGCTTCAAAATCAATATATCTTCCCTTATAAATTCCATTATAATCACTAGTCGATGGTACTTTAAAATAAGCTTCTGTAATCTTAGCTTTATTCCTTGAAGGGTAGTCCACATTGACGATTTGTACAGGTGTCGGCTTTTTGTGGATGACAGCTTTCTTACTATCCAAATAAAACTGATTGGTACGGTCTAAGTCTTTCTCGAGTGTCATTCCACGTTGGCCATACTGCACTTGTTTATTCGCCTGATAATTACTATTTGGTGCTCTTACACCACGTGGGTATTTCATTTATTAGCACTCCAAACTATTATTATATATACTTATTATAATATATTAATTAGAATTTGATTAATATTTCATTATTATTAGGTGGTGGACCAAACTTGTCAAGCACAGTCACATTCGAACAGTATCGAGAATTACTAGCTGAAATCGACAGTCGCTACAGCCGAGCAAGAGACGGCTATGATTTCGATTTCAAAAGTGAAATTGAACCTTTTCTCGACAACAACAAACAACTCGCTTATCATTTAGAGTCAATTAAAACAGATGAGCGTCTGACTCCTATTGTGAGACAAACTATGTCTGATGAGTTGATGGAGCTATTAATGAGTTGCCACATACCTCGTTTTAGTTTAAAGCTGTACTATGAAAAATTCAAATATATTAATATGTGGATTAATCATGCAAACGTAGAAGGGTTACTATGAATGTATTTATTACAGGCTATCGTCATTACGAAATGGGCATATTTAAAAATGATCAAAAAGAGGTCACAGTACTAAGAGCCTTTCTTAGGGATAAAATTATTCAGTTGATTGAAGAAGGGGCTGAGTGGTTTATCATCCAAGGCTATACAGGTATAGAAATGTATGCTGCCAATGAGATCATAGATTTAAAGGCAGATTATGATATTAAACTCGGTCTTTTAAAACCATTCCATAATTTTGATGACCGCTATAACGACAGTCATAAAATAGAATTGAATAATATAATCGCCCATGCTGATTTTGCCCGCTTTATCTTTGAAAGAGAGTATGAAAGTCCAGCTATGTTTAAAGCGATTAACCAGTTTATTACGAGTCATACGGATTATGGTTTAATCGTATATGATAGTGAGGCTGAAACAAATTTGAAATATATATTTAGCCTAATGCTTGAATTACAAGAGAAGAATCAGTATAATATTGAAAGAATACAATTTGACGAAATCAATGACTTCGTCAACGATAGATATGATGGTTGAGAGGTGTAAAGATGAGTGACTATACGCTAAAGCTGTCTGCTAAAGATATCTTCGAAAAAGAATTCGAAAAATCAGTGAGAGGTTTCAAACCGATCGAAGTAGATAGTTTTCTCGATGATGTTATCAGCGACTATCAGAAAATGGCAGACATGAACAATAACATTAAAAAGTTAGAAGAAGAAAATGCACGTTTGAAAAAAGAAGTCGAAGACTTGCGTATTAGAGTTGCAACAAATACGCGTACTGGTAATAACGGTGGTCAAAGTCAACAAATCGACATTTTAAAACGCCTATCCAACCTTGAAAAACAAGTATTTGGCAAAGCGGAAAAACAATCTTAGTCAATCATAATATTTAAGCAAACGGTAACTCGGATAATCGCTATGCACTTAGATGCATAGAGGAAAGTCCATGCTCACACGGCCTGAGATGGCCGTAGTGTTCGTGCCAGACGAAACAATAAGTCTGGGCAATGATATTTATATCTTGACGGCGGTGAAATACTCTAAGTGTTCGCATATGAGTAAATTAACCATAAAGTGCCACAGAGACGAGCTTCAAAAGAAATGATGAAGTTGGAACGCGGTAAACCCCTCGAGTGAGCAATCCAAATTAGGTAGGAGCACTTTCCAACAGGAAGTCAACTGACGGAGAGATATTAGTAAAATAATATAGACAGATGATTATCACCAATGTGCGAGTGTATACTAGTGCACGCTTATAGCACAGCGGGACAGAACATGGCTTACAGAGTAACCGGACTAGACGCTCTCCTTAAGTGGAGAGCTTTTTTTATGCCGATTTTCATACTATAATAAAAACAAATCAAACTTTAGGAGTCTATATATGAACTTTAAATTTATTGTCAACACACCAATGGGCCTAGAACGCGTCGTTGCAGATGAAATAGAATCCCTCGGACTATCGCCGACTCTAGAAAACGGCCGGGTCTATTTTGAAGGTAATGAACAAACCATCGTCGAAACAAATTTAAAACTTAGAACTGTTGATAGAATACGAATTGTCTTAGGTGATTTTACCGTTAAGACTTTTGATGAACTGTTTGAAAAAATCAAAGCTTTACCGATTTCAGATATCCTCGGACCTAATGCTGAGTTCCCAGTCACTGGTCGTTCTCACAAATCAACTTTATACAGTGTGCCAGATGTGCAAAGAATTACTAAAAAAGCAATTGTTGAACATCTTAAAGAAAGCTTTTCAATGACGGGTAAACTTCCAGAAGATGGCCCGCGTTACAAAATAGATATCAATATCTTAAAGGATCGTGCAATTTTAACTGTAGACACGAGTGGAGAAGCCTTACACAAAAGAGGTTACAGAGTCGAACAAGGGGAAGCACCAATTAAAGAAACACTCGCTGCCAGCATGTTGAAACTCGCCAACTACAATGGAGATAACACTTTAATTGATCCTTTTGTGGGCTCAGGCACCATTGCCTTAGAAGCAGCAATGATCGCACGTAATATTGCACCGGGTTCTAATCGTACTTTCGATAGTGAGTCTTGGGATATTATTCCTGAAGACATGTGGACTGAAATTCGCACACAATGTGAAAATGAAGCCGATTTTGATAAAGAAATAAAAATATACGCATCAGACATTGATTCAAACATGATTCGCATAGCACGTAGAAATGCTGAAGAAGTAGGCTTAGAAGACGATATTATCTTTAATACTATGGATGTACATGACTTAAATGAAATAGATGACAATGCACAGCTCATTACCAATCCACCTTATGGGGAACGTATTGGTGAGGCTAAGGCAGTTGAGGCAATGTATGAAAAAATTGGCCAACTGATGAACGCTCATCCAAGTCTAAATGTTTATTTGATGACTTCTAATAAAGAATTCGAACAGATTGTCGGTAAAAAAGCGACTAAACGTAGAAAGCTGTTCAATGGTTATATAGAAACAACTTTCTATCAATACTGGGGAGTGAAAGCATAGTTGTTAACACAAGGGGAAAAAGAGAAAAGCTTAAACCGTTTATATAAATTAAAAAAAGAAATATTAAAATCAGATAACGATGTCTTGGTCTCCCAAATTGACCATGCCATTTTAAAAACATACAAAAATCAATTAGTACTGTCGTTTATTGGTCATTATTCTGCAGGGAAGTCGAGCTTGATCAATCACTTATTACAAAGAGATATCCTACCATCTTCACCTGTTCCAACAACCAGTAACACTGTAGCAGTAGAAATTAGTAATGAGAACTTAATTGAGGCTTTTATCAATCAATACCAATATGCTGTGGTGGATAATTATGATGATTTAAAGCATTTAAACACAAAGGATTTAGATATTGAAGCGATCAATATGGAAATTATTCATGATGACTATAAAGAAGGTACAGTCTTTCAAGATACACCGGGTGTTGATTCTAACACTCAGAGCCATGAAGACTCAGCCAATCGTTTCTTACTAAACTCTGATGTTATTTTCTTTACTGTCGAATACAACCACGTAGAAAGTGAACATAATTTAAGACTACTTAAGGAAATTTCAGAGCTAGATATTCCATTGATCTTAATCATCAATCAAATCGATAAACATGATGATCATGAGCTCAGTATGGATACTTTTTTACAAAGAGTGAGAAGAACCTTAAAATCATGGCAGATCGCTGAAGAAGATATCTATACTACATCAATTTATGAATCTAAGTACAATCAAGTGGACGACCTAAAATCCTTTATTTTAAATATTGAAAAAGAGAAAGCAAGTCGCCTAAATCTCTACGATCAGCGTATTAGAAAGAATATAGAGGATAAACAGCTCGCCTATCTTAAAGATCAAGTCGACGCTTTAGAAGAGGACTTAAAGCTCGAGCATCCATTAAGTATAGAGAAATGCCAAGAAAGAATTTCCTACCTAGATAAGGAACTTAAGGAAGCACGTGCAGCTTCTATTCGTCAAGATCCAGAAGAACTAGAGTCTTATATTAAAGAACAAGTGAAAAAGTTGGTTAAAGATGCTTATATTTTCCCGCATCAAGTTAAGAGTGCCATTACGGATTATTTAAAAGTCCTTTCTGGGGATGAAAAAGTGTCTGGACTATTCGGTAAGAAGAAAAAAGAAGCACAACTTAAAAATGAACGACTGGAAAAAATCAATGACGTCATGCAACCGGTGCTAGATACTGAAATCAATGCTAATGTTAATAGTCTTTATACAAGTCTCGGTTTAATTGGTCCACCTTATAAGTATATTTGGCATAATGAAAACTTAAATCACGACGCCATTACATCTTTAAACAAGAACTTTATTTCCAATTACTTCGACCGCTTATCGTCAAAACTCATGACGGATATTTCTAAAGAAGCGGCTGACTTTATCAAACAATTAAAAGTCGAAGAGAGTAGTTCTAACCAGGGATACACAGCCTTAACATCTGAAAAAGAGCTCTATGAAAGTGCCGCTCAATACTTAACACTCATTGAATCCTTAACTACTCAAAACTATCAACATCTTTATATTCATATGGATGATGAAATCGATAAACTTAATTTAACAGAAGAAATTGAGTTATCAGTCGAAGACAGTGAAAAAGCTGAAGAAGAGAAAAGTAGACATAATATTTTTACAGTTAACAAATCAAGTCAATCTCTTCAAAGCTATAAAGAAGTTGTTTCATTACTTAAAGATCAGCCGACTTACAGCAGCTATCACAACATTTTTACAGAAAAAATTAACCGTTTAGAGTCGGGTAAAGCAAATATTTCTGTTTTTGGTGGCTTTAGTGCCGGTAAAACAACTTTTATTAATGCATTACTTGGACAACACTACTTAACTACAAGTCCGAATCCAACGACTGCGACGATTACAGAAATTAATGATCAAGAGACGAGTCGGGCCATATACAAATCAGAAAGTGATTTAATCGAAGTACTTGAAACCTTATCCGGTCTTTCTTATTCATCAATTAAAGATTATGAGTCATGGATTAAAAAACATATTAATCAGGTAGAAGAGACATACAAACCTCTACTATCTGGCTTATTAAACAAGTATGAAGACTATCAAGATGTACTTGGACAAACAGTCGATATCGACAAGGACCACTTGATCTCTATGATTTCGAGTGATGAAGATGCAACTTTTGTCCATAAGGCAGATGTTTCAATAAAAAATAAACTGACGGAATCCTATACCTTGATTGATTCACCAGGTATTAATTCTATTAACCAAAGACATACTTCAGAGACGAGTGACATTATCGCATCGAGTGATATGATCATATATGTATCTTACTATAATCACGTATTTTCTCGTTCTGATGAAACATTCTTAAAATATATACAATCTATTAAAGGTCAGGACTTCCCAATCATCTTTATTATCAATGCTGTCGATTTAATGAGGTCAGAAGACGATAAAAACAAGGTCATTAACTATATGGCATCGTCTCTTGATAAGCTTGGCATTAAGCATGTCATTTATCCTGTATCTAGTAAAAAAGCCTTAACCTCTTCAGATCAAGGCTTTGATTTAGCAAAAGAGAACATTATGAAACTCGCTAAAGAAGAAGCACGGGCTGTTCAAATTAAATCGCTCAAGGAATTAAAAGACCAATTACTCTCTAACATAGAAAGTAATATGAGACAGTTTGAGGATAGTGGACAAGAAAGACAAAAGATTATTAATGACAGACAAGATTTACAAGAGTTTCTTACAACATTTAACTTAAATAATTTACAAGACACCCTAAATTCAGAACTAGATATTATTTTAACTTATTTACCTAAGCGTTTAGATCTACAGCTTTACGACTATTTAAAAGGTTTACTGACAGTGTCTGATATGAAAGATAAAGCTTACATTAAAGACAATCTATCTTTACTTGAACGTAAAATTAATGATTACTTAACTCTTGAAGCTAATATTGCTTTTAATGCGGTTTATCGTCAGGCGGATAGTGAAGTCACTCAAACACTCACCACGCTAAATGAAAAAATCAGCCAAGCAAGTTTAGCAAATCATTTCACTATAGAGAAAAGTACTCATAAAGAAGCTCAGCTTGAGATTGATGCAAGTGTCTTAACGAATTATGATAAGACTTTAAACAAGGCGATCAATAAACCAAAAGTCTTTAGAGATGCTTTATTAGACTTATCTCAATCGCTAATTCAAACGATAGATATATCTCTCTTACAAAGTCAGCTCGAAGATTTAATTCATGACTATCTTAAGACACAGGATCAATCACTTGAAGCGGACAAAGATGAATTACAAAGAAGCCTACAAGTGCCTTTAAAAGAAATATCTCAAGAAGATTATGAAAAAGATAAAGTACTATATCAAGAACTAAAAGACATTAAGGAGTAGTGGCATGACAAATCAAACTTTGATTATAGATGGAATGGCACTCTTATTTAGACATTTTTTTGCGACCAGTTTTCGCAATCAATTTATGTACAATAAGTATGATATACCAACAAACGGAGTCCAAGGCATGATTAGACACACATTTAAACTTTTAGAATTAACGAAAGCGAAAAATGTGGTTATCGCCTGGGACATGGGTTCAAAATCTGTGCGAAATGATTGGTTTGAAGGCTATAAAGCGAACCGTCTCGCACCACCTGAAGAAATGACACCACAATTTGATATGGTCAAACAAGTGATGCATGACTTAGGCTTTCATCAAGAAGGTGTGATTGGCTATGAAGCGGATGACGTGATTGGCACAGTCTCTAAGGAAATAGATGATCTGATCATAGTCAGTGGAGACCGAGACCTTCTACAATTGATTAATGATCATAACCAATTATGGTTAACCAAAAAAGGCTATACAGAATACCATCATTATAATTTAGAAACTTTTATTAACCAGTACGGAATTACACCTAGTCAATTTATCGACGTTAAGGCTTTAATGGGCGATTCAAGTGATGGCTATACAGGAGTGACTGGTATCGGAGAAAAGACGGCTTTAAAACTTATTCAAAGCCACGGTTCAATTGATATGCTCTTAAATAATTTATCGACCTTAACACCTAAGATGCAGGACAAGATTAATACAGATATGGAATCCCTTAAGATGTCTTTAAAATTGGCTAAAATTATTACGGATGTGCCTTTAAAAATGGACGCCCTTAAAGACAATTCAGTTTTCACCTATGATAAAAATCACGCTCAACAAGTTTTAGAGGACTACGACTTAAACATCGCTCGAAAATATTTAGATAGTGTGAGTTTGTCTTAATGGCAATTATGTATATAGATGCAGCAGCAAGCATCGAACCAAAACTTGCTGCCGGTGGTGTCTTAATTAAGACGGATGATGCAACTTATGAAGCTTCCACATTTTTAGGAATAATGGACAACCATGAAGCGGAGTGGGCGACTTTTGAATTTGGTATAGAGGAAGCGAACCGTTTAAAACTCAACTCCCTGATTGTCTACACCGACTCTAAATTAATTGCTGATAGCTTTAATAAGGGTTTTGTTAAAAAGGGGATCTATAAGTCATACTTTGACAGGATTCAAAATTTAAGTCAGTCTTATAGTATGCTACTCGTCAGTCATACCCCTCGTAAGAAAAACAAAGGGGCAGACAGGCTGGCAAAAGACCGTTTATATAAAGAGCGAAACAGTTTATAATGGGTGAGTAAGAGCGCTTATAAAAGAGGTATGATAATGAATACAGAAGCACTTGAAAAAATAAATTATTTAGAAAAGAAATATTGTCGAGGCTGCCTCTTAAAAGAAAGAAATCGTTTAGAAGGCAGTAAAACTAGTGCACATACGTTTTGTATAACAGAGTGTTCAGTTGGTATTGAAATGAAAATGCAGGGCAATAAACTATAACCGGAGGCAATAACATGAAAATTGAAAGAATAGAACCTACACCAAGTCCAAATACAATGAAGATTACAGTCAATGAGGCAAAAGAAGATATGAAATCTTCTACTTATAAGGAAATTACAGAAGAGACACCTGCTTTCATTGCACGTGTATTAGAATTAGAAGATGTCACTAGTGTCTTTCATGCTTTAGACTTTATCTCAGTTGATAAATCATCTAAGGCAGACTGGGATAGTTTAATCCCACAGATTGAAGCCGTGTTTGATCAAGGACAGGCTGATGATCCAAAAAAAGCGTAAAACCTGAGTCGAACTTCGGTGAAGTAAGTGCTCAGGTGCTAACTTTTAAAGATATTCCCTATCAGTTAAAACTCAATGATGGTACAGAACATAGAGCGCAATTAGGCGACCGCTTTGTTCAGGCAGTCTCTGATGCGACTTTAGAAACGGATAATATTATCTTCAGTAGAAAGTGGCAAGATCTTTCAGTTCGTTATGGTCAAGTAGAAGACGTCATGAAGGAACTCTTAGAAGAGTTTGATGCGCTTTATCCAAAGACTGCTTTAGATCATTTAGTCAGCCAGGCTAAAGCAAAAAAACAGCCAGAAGCTAAAAAGTATTATAAAGTATCATTAGAGGACTTTAAAAATGCCACTGATTGGAAAGAGCGTCTTTATATGCTGGATCATTACGATAATCCAGATGAGAGTGATTATGACTTTTTATCATACGCAATGACCGATGAAAAACTACAAGTCAGACGTATGGCAGTCAGCTTACTATCCTTGATTGAAGAAAAGTCTACACTCCCTTATTTAAAGGAAGCCTTAAAAGATAGAGCAATTCCAGTTAGGCGAACCGCTGCGGATGCATATAGTGACCTTGGCTTTAAAGAAGGTTTAGAAGATATGCACCAAGCGCTCGACGATAAAAGTCCAATTATCCGTTGGAGAGCGGCAATGTTTATATACGAATCTGGTGATGAATCTAGCCTTGAAGTATTAAGAGCACATCTTGATGAACCTCAATATGACGTTCGTCTTCAAATAGAGATGGCAATTACTCGTATTGAACAAGGTGAAGAAGCACTCGGAAGCGTATGGAAACAAATGCAATATAGGGAGCGATAAGAATGGATGCTTATCAAGCGTATATGAAAGAAATTGCTGAACCGATGAGACGAGAGTTAACAACATATAATTTTGAGGAGTTACTCGACGAAGAAGCGGTTCATAACTATATGAAAGAGGCGACTGACGAGACAACGACCTTTGTTGTTATCAATAGTGTATGTGGTTGTGCTGCCGGACTGGCAAGACCAGCAGCAGTCACTGTGGCTAGTCAAAACCCAATTAAACCGGACCGTCTAGCAACAGTTTTTGCCGGCCAGGAAAGACCAGCGACAGAAGCCATGAGAGAATATATTGACCGTGCACCATCAAGCCCTTCAATGGCACTGTTTAAAGGTCAAACACTTGTTGCTTTCTTAGGTCGAGAAGATATTGAGAATAGAGAAATAGAAGCAATTATGGCAGATATTAAAGATAACTTTGATAACTACTGTGCATAAAAAAATACGCCGACTGAATATTTCAGTCGGCGTATTCATCTACTTACTCGTAAATGCACATACTAATCATGTATAATGCTAATAAAGACAGGCCAATTGTAAATAAAATTTCCATGTGCAGCACTCCATATCTTATTTTTCATTATTGATTACTTTAATTATATAGAATATATCTAGAAAATGAAAGGGTGGTTTTCATGAATTCATTTGATCAGAGCTATCATGACCTCGCTAAAAAGATTCTTAAAGACGGAATCGATAAAACAGATCGTACCAATACGGGAACAAAATCTATCTTTGGTCACCAGATGCGTTTTGATTTACAGGACGGTTTTCCCTTATTAACCACGAAAAAAGTGTCCTTCAAACTTATTGCAACCGAATTGATATGGTTTTTAAGAGGGGATACTAATATTAGATATCTCTTAACTTATAATAATAATATATGGAATGAATGGGCCTTTAAAAAATACGTCGAGTCAGAAGATTACCATGGGGTGGACATGACTGACTTTGGTCACCGCTCGCTTACCGATCAGGACTTTAAAAAAGAGTACGATCAAGAGATGGCAAAATTCAAAGAAAACATCCTAAATGACGATGCTTTTGCAAAAAAATATGGCACTTTAGGTAATGTCTACGGTCGCCAGTGGAGACACTGGGCGGGTCCGGATGGTCAAGTCATTGATCAGATTAAAAACTTAATCGACGGCTTAAAAAACAATCCTGACTCCCGCCGACATATCGTCAGTGCTTGGAATCCTGCAGAAATAGAAGGAATGGCCTTACCACCATGCCATACACTCTTTCAGTTTTATGTAGCAGATAATAAGTTGAGTTTACAGCTCTACCAAAGAAGTGGCGATGTCTTTTTAGGTATTCCTTTCAACATCGCAAGCTATAGCCTTTTACTGGCACTGGTGGCAAGAGAATGTGGCTATGAAGTAGGAGAATTTGTGCATACAATAGGGGATGCCCACATTTATTCTAATCACTTCGATGCTGTAAATACTCAGTTAAGTAGAGATAGCTTTGCACCACCACAGCTAAAAATTAAATCAGACAAATCAATCTTTGACTTAGAATATGAAGATTTAGAGATTATCGATTATCAATCACATCCAGCAATCAAAGCACCGATTGCAGTCTAAGGAGGACATCATGGTTTCTTTAATTGTTGCACATGCTCGTCAATTTGTAATTGGTTATAATGGAGATATGCCTTGGCATTTACCCAATGATTTAAAACATGTTAAGACACTCACAACAGGACAAACAATTGTCATGGGACGTAAGACTTTCGATACTTTAAAAAAGGCACTACCTAATCGAAAAAATGTAGTCTTAACGTCTAACACGTCATATGAAAAACCAGATGCGACAGTCATTCATAATATTGAAGACATTAAGTCTCTAGAAGGTGAGGTCTTTATCTTCGGTGGGGCGACGATCTATGAACAGACGATGCATCTTGTTGATACGATGTACATCACTTATATTGATGAACATTTTGGCGGCGATACTTTTTTCCCAGAATACGACTTAAGCGACTGGGATATTGTTGAAAAAGTCTCTGGTCAAGTCGACGATAAAAATAAATACCCACACACATTCTATAAATTAGTTAGAAGGTCATGATGAATTTTTTAAAAAATCATATATGGCAAATCTTGTTCTGCATACTTTTAGCTTTTAATATTTTAGTCATCTTATTGATTATTTCATTTACTAACCCAAGTTATGAAACAGTCAATTATGATGATAAGACAAGTAAAGAAGAACAAGCCTTACCTTTTATCTTGCCAAATACTACTATTGAGACTCTGATTAACGACAATTTACCTTATGAAGAATTTAAAGTGAGTGTGAATGAAGAGGGTGTCAGAGTTAATATTGAACAAACTGTCTTAGGGATTAAGGTTAAATCTAGCGTCCAAGGTAAACCAGTCGTTGATGGGGATAACATTATCATTCCCTTGTCGGATTTAAACTTAGCTAATCTGCCACTGAGTGAAGATACCCTTTACACTGCCTTAAGAACCTTTACAGATTTACCTGAAGGTATCACCATGAAAGAAAATGAAAAAGCCATCGTCATCGAAAGTGGACTATTCGAACAATATTTTGGTATTGGACTTCAAGTCGATAAGATAGACTACGAAAACAATGCGTGGTACTTTTCTATTAACAACATATTCTAGGAGGAATTTTTATGTCAACAGCGACACTTGCCGGAGGATGCTTCTGGTGTTTAGTCAAACCATTCGATCAATGGGATGGCATTAAGGAAATAGTATCAGGATACTCTAACGGTGATGAAGAAAATCCATCATATGAATTGGTTTCAACAGGGACAACAAAACATGTAGAAGCTGTACAAATTGATTTTGATGAAAATGTAATATCCTATAGAGAAATCTTAGAAATCTTTTTTAAAACTTTTGATCCAACAGATAATGGCGGTCAATTCGGTGACCGTGGACCGCAGTATATGCCTGCAATTTTTTATCATAATGATGAGCAAAAAGAAATTGCTGAATCAGTCATTAATGAACTAGAAGAAAAAGAAGTCTTTAATGCACCGATTATTACACCAGTACTGCCGTACAAGAATTTTTATCCTGCTGAAGAAGAACACCAAGACTTCTATAAGAAAAATGCAGGTCACTATAAGGCTTATTATAAAGGCTCAGGTCGTCAAGGATTCATTGAAAATACTTGGGGGGAACAATAATGACAAGAAAAACTGTAGAAGAACTTACTGATCTAGAAAGACAAGTCATGAAAGAAAATGGTACAGAAGCACCGTTTGAAAACGAGTACTGGAAGCATTTTGAAGAGGGAATTTACGTCGATAAATTAAGTGGTAAGCCACTATTCACTTCTAAAGACAAATTTGATTCATCATGCGGTTGGCCGTCATTCTCTAAATCACTTGCTGAGGGCGATGTATCAGAACACGTCGATACTTCATTTGGTATGAGACGTACTGAAGTCAGAAGTGAAAGCTCTGATTCACACCTCGGTCACGTCTTCCCAGATGGGCCACCAGAAACAGGTGGCCTACGCTACTGCATTAACTCTGCTGCGATTGACTTCATTCCAAAAAGCGAGATGAAAGATCAAGGTTATGAAGAGTATATCAGTATTTTAGAGGCGCGTGACTAGATGAAAGAACGTTCTTATTATCAATATATGAAGACAAGACTCGGCAGTAAAGATCAAGAAGGCCAGCTTGCCCATCATATTGTTGACGACATGTCTTTTCCGAAATACGAAACAGATTATGATAAAATTTCAGATTATCTTGAAAAGAACCCATACCTTAATATATCATTAGATACGTTCGATGATACTTTTTCGGATTATAAAGAATGGTTAAAGTCATAAGGAGATGAATTGATGAGTATTCACATTAATGCAAAACAAGGCGACATTGCTGATACGATCCTTTTACCAGGTGACCCACTACGTGCCAAGTACATTGCAGAAACATTTTTAGAAGACGTAGTTTGCTACAACGAAGTACGTAATATGTTTGGTTATACAGGGACTTATAAAGGTAAGAGAATTTCTGTACAAGGTACAGGAATGGGTGTCCCTTCAATTTCAATCTACATTCATGAGCTCATGAGAGAATACGGCGTTAAGAACTTAATTCGCGTCGGTACTGCTGGAGCTTTAAAAGAAGAGGTTAAAGTTCGTGACGTTGTTATTGCACAGAGTGCGACAACAGATTCTTACCAAAATGCTAAACTTTTTGGTAATGTCAACTACGCGCCAACTTCTGACTTCGATTTACTCTTAACGAGCTACAACGAAGCAAAAAAACGTGGTCTAGATGTTAAAGTTGGTAATGTTTATACAGCTGATTCATTCTACGATAGAAAAACAGATACTAAGCAATTAGCAGACTATGGTGTCTTAGCAGTAGAAATGGAATCTGCAGCACTATTTACAATTGCCCAAGAATACAATGCTAAAGCACTTGCTATTTTGACAATTTCTGACCACTTAATTACTGGTGAAGTAACAACTGCTGAAGAAAGACAAACAACTTTCAATGATATGATTGAAGTTGCACTTGACTCAGCAATACAATTTATCTAAGCATAATTAGAACAGTGGATATCACATTCACTGTTCTTTTCTTTTATTTAAAGTGATAAACTGTTATTATATGGAGTAATATACAGGTAGAAATTAGGTGCATAAGTTGACAGAAGAAAAAGAAAATGGAGGTCAGGGTCACAAGAACCGCTCTATAAAAATAAATATATTCTGGTTTATCGTTATTATATTGACGACAATTATTATTTCTGTCGTCATTACTGCTGTTTCTATATCTAATAATCAAGAGCGAGCAGTGAACGTAGGGACAGACACAAGAACTGAGTTTGCTAAACTTTATAATGTGTATGATACTTTAACTGAAAACTACTACGAAGATGTCGATAAAGACGCGCTGATTGAATCATCGATTAGAGGGATGGTAGAAGGTTTAGACGATCCCTACAGTGAATACATGAATATCGATGAGACCGGAGAATTTGAAGAAAGTATTACAGGTGACTTCGAAGGTATCGGTGCTGAAATTATGCAAGAAGGAAATAAGATCCTAATTTCTAGTCCGATGAAAGGCTCTCCTGCAGAAAAAGCAGGCTTAGAACCTGGAGATCAGATTGTCGGTGTAGACGGAGAATCGACTGAAGGCATGACGACGACCGAAACAGTTCAACTTATCCGTGGTGAAAAAGGTACAGACGTGACGATTACTATCCAGAGAGGGAACAGTAGTCCAAGCGATGTTACTATCACGCGAGATACGATTCATATCGATAGTGTGACTTATGAAGAAGTAGATGGTGTCGGTCATATTTCAGTCAACCGTTTCCAACAAGGTACAACAGAAGAATTTGAAACACACTTTAATAAGGCTGCAGATGACGGTGTAAAAGAATTGATTATTGACTTCCGTTACAATCCAGGTGGACTCTTAAATGAAGCAGTCACACTCATCAATCAATTTGTTGGCCCTGATACAAATGCACTTTATCTAGAAGATAATGAAGGTAACCAACAAGAACTGCTAACAGAAAATGAAAAAAATCCAAATGCTGAAAAATTTGACGAAGTTTACATCTTAATAAATGAAGGTTCTGCAAGTGCTTCAGAAGTATTTACAGGTGCCTTAGATGATTTAACTGATGTTAAAATCGCAGGAACGACTTCATTCGGTAAGGGTGTTGTTCAAAGAACAAGTGAGTTCAAAGATAACTCTATGCTTAAATATACAAACACCAAATGGTTAACACCGAATAAGACTTGGGTTCAAGATAAAGGTATAGAACCTGACATCAACCTAATTACACCGGATCACTATAGAATAGAACTCTTAAGTGAGGATGAAGTCTTTAGTGAGAACCAAGAGAACGACAAGGTACTGTCAATAAAAGTTGCCTTAGACGCACTCGGTTATGATATCTCTGACTTCACCAATAAATTTGATTCTAACTTGACCAATGCTGTAAGTGCATATCAAGAAGATCAAGGCTTAACTGCAGATGGTATTGTTACTGGTGAAACGACAACAAGCTTAATTTCAGATATTAGAGAATTAATTCAAGAAGAAGATGCACAACTAAATTACTTAGTTGATTACATCAATAACGATCGTTCAATTATGGAAATCGAGCAAATTGCACGCAATAACGCTCAACACATTCCAGTCGTTGAAGATACTGAAAACAATCTTGAAGATACTGAAGAAGAGGAATAAATATTCCAAAGGCATGTTTCCTGGATTAAACAGGGGATATGCCTTTTCTTTTATGGTAGCTTAGAATTTACACACTTTTATACACAATACAGGTCGAATTATGCAGAATTTTTCTTGTGGACAGCTTACAATTGGTTTAAAGTAATAGTAATAAGTACGATGATGGAGGATTTTATGGATTCCGAGAATAATAAAATTATGCTTACCGGCGGTGGTACAGTCGGTCACGTTATGTTAAATAAAATGTTAATCCCTGAACTAAGCAATATGGGATATCAGCCACACTACATCGGCTCAAAGAATGGTATAGAAAAAGATATTATGGAAGAAACTCAAATTCCGTATCATTCCATCTCAAGTGGTAAATTACGTAGATATATATCGCTTGAAAACTTTAAGGATATTTTCAAAGTAGTTAAAGGTGTACTTGATGCCAAAAAGATCTTGAAAAAAGAAGCACCGCTCTTAGTGTTTTCAAAAGGTGGCTTTGTATCAGTACCTGTCGTACTGGCAGCTGCTGCGAGAGATGTACCTGTCTACATACATGAGTCGGATTTGACACCAGGACTAGCAAATAGAATTGCGAGTAAGTTTGCAAATAAAGTATTTTGTACTTTTGAAGAAACGACCAGTAGTTTTACTGATGCAAAAGTGTCTTATTTAGGGCCTGTCTTACGTACAGATTTACTTCAAGGTCAGACAGAAGAAGGTTTTAAACTGACACTTTTTTCAGCTAAAAAACAAGTGCTCATGATTATGGGTGGCTCTTTAGGTTCTAAAAAAATTAATGAATTTATTTGGGAGCATATAGATACACTGACTGAACACTATCAAGTGATTCACTTAACAGGTAAGGACAATATTAACAAAGATATTTCCAATCCTGATTACATCCAGTTTGACTATGTAAATGAAGATTTAAAACATCTCTTAGCAATTTCTGATATAGTCATATCACGTTCTGGTTCTAATGCAATCTTTGAACTTCTCTTAGTTAAAAAGCCAATGATCTTAATTCCACTCGGCCTTGACCAAAGTCGTGGAGACCAGATTCAAAATGCTGAGCATTTTAAAAAGGAAGGTTATGCTGAAGTAATTAAAGAAGAGGAACTAGATATTAATACTTTAAGAAGTCAGCTTAGTAAGATTGAAGACAACTACAGTGATATTACTTACAAGATGTCTCAATTTAAAAATGCTTTTGAACCTAAGGAATTTGCTAGAAAACTCATCGAGGAGGCCAGTAAGTGAATCGACAAAAAAAGATATCCTTATTTATAGTCTTCACTTTAATATTTGGCGTCATCGCCGTCTTTCATGAGTCGAGAGTGGGGCGCTTTATTGACCGTGAAGTATACGAAATTATCTATGCCTCTGAGAGCTTTATCACTACAGCACTCATGCTAGGTTTAACCCAGCTTGGAGAAGTTTTATCAATGATTGTCATGTCATTGATCGTTATCTCTATACTCATGCTTTATAAACTTAAAGTACATGCTTTATTTATGATTCTATCCATGCTGACATCTACAATTTTAATTCCTGTCTTAAAACATTCTTTTGACCGCGAACGTCCAAGTTTCTTAAGACTTATTGAAATCTCAGGCTTTAGCTTCCCAAGTGGTCATGCTGTAGGGTCATCTATTTTCTTTGGCTCTTTAGCCACTGTAATTAACCATACCAATCTAAATAATAAAGCGATTCTATTAACAGTCTGTGCATCATTTATCCTCTTGATTTCATCATCAAGAGTCTATCTCGGTGTGCATTATCCAACTGACGTCATAGCAGGGGCAGTCATTGGCTTAGCAGTTGTCTTTGGAACAAGTGCTATACTCCATAAGTCCTTAAAACGCTATAAGTTATCTAGATAAATTTATTTTCCAATATTATTATTGCTTATAATTTGGCTAGCAATTATAATGAGATTGCTTGTGATAAATTAAGACGGTAGGTGATAATATGGTTATAAATTTATATGAAAACATCACTCTAGAAAACGATAGAATTAGACTCGTTCCTATGCAGTTAAGTCATGCGGCTGAGCTACACAGAATCAATCACGACAGTATTTGGACCTACATGCTGTTTCAAGCAACTACCGAGGATACTATGCTTCAATGGGTACAAAGCGCAATTGACTTAAGAACTCAGATGCAGTCAATTCCTTTTGTTGTCGTCTTAAAGTCTACTGGTGAGGTTGTTGGTTCAACAAGAATTCAACATATTGATTACGAACGTCAAAGCTGTGAAATTGGTGCATCTTGGTTTGGTACCAAAGCCCAGCGTACTTTTATAAATTCAGATAGTAAGTACTTACTTTTAGAGTACTGTTTTGAAGTATTAAATCTCATGCGGGTTCAAGTCCGTGCTGATGAAAGAAATGAACGCTCTAATAGAGCGATTGAGCGAATTGGTTTTACCAAGGAAGGTGTCATTCGAAAAGAACGTGCCTTACATGGTGTGCCTCGTAACCTGATTATCTATTCCATCATCGATGATGAATGGCCAGAGATTAAGACCAATTTACTCATTAAACAACAAAGCTACATGATGGAAACACCGGACTCGAGTGTTAGCTAAAAATAAAGACATACTTATGTATGTCTTTATTTTTTTTAAGCTAAGTTTCATGCTAATATAATTGAGAAGTAGGTGGTTAAATGCCAGAAATATTAGTAGTAGAAGATGAAACAAATTTAGCGCGTTTTATCGAATTAGAATTAAGTCATGAAGGTTATTCAGTTACGGTGGCAGCTGATGGCCAAGAAGGATTCAACCTCGCTTATGATAACAACTATGATGCTATTCTCCTAGACTTGATGTTGCCAAAATTAAATGGTTTAGAAGTATGTCGAAAACTTCGTAAGACAAAAAACACCCCGATTATTATCATCACTGCCAAAGGAGAGACCTATGATAAGGTCGTTGGACTCGACTACGGGGCGGATGATTATATTGTTAAGCCATTTGAAATAGAAGAACTCTTAGCAAGATTACGTGTCATTATGCGTAGAAATCAATCTGTTGAAGTCAATCATGACACGATTAATATTCATGATATTGAGATTGATACAACAGCTTACACCGTGTCAATTGAAGGCACACCAATTGATCTGACTAAAACAGAACATGAACTCTTGTACTTACTCGTTAAAAACAAGGGAATCGTCATGAAAAGAGAACAGATATTAGATGTTATCTGGGGTTATGATAGTGAAGTCGAGACCAATGTTGTCGACGTTTACATTCGTTATCTACGTAATAAATTAAAACCCTTTAACAAGGATAAACTCATTGAAACGGTCCGTGGTGTCGGCTACGTGATTAGACAATGAAATCTCAAACTTCGTTAAGATCACAGTGGTTAAGATTATCTATTCTGATCATTACCATTACTTATTTAATCTTTAGTTCACTCTTAATTTATGCGACGAGCATTTACTTAAAAGATCAGGAATATCGTTCGATTTCTAGAAGTTTAGATGATGTGTCTACACTTTATTCTGAACAAGCATTTAACTCAATTTCAGAAAAGGACATCTACTCTAATCTTTACGATAATCAGCTCATGGCACTTTACACTTTAAGTGGAGAAGAGGTTTACCGCTGGCCAGTGCGTTCGATCTTAGACTTCCAAGTAGATTTCGAGCAGAGTGATAATCCAATTATCCGACCAAAGAGCCTTGAAGGTAATGACTACTTAGTCGGCACTCAGTTAATACAAACAGATTACTGGCATGGCTATGTTGCGGTTGTTCATCCTTTACATGAGTACAATACCATTATTAGAATGATGATCTTTATCGCTATGATTATTGGCTTTTTATCAATTACCTTTACATCGATTATTTCTTATTTCTTTTCTTTCCAAATGGTCAAACCGATTGGGCGATTCACCAATCAATTGAAGAAAATTGAAAATCAAGGCTTTGCAGAAAGGCTGCAATTAAAAACAAATATTGTCGAAACTGATTTTATGATTGAATCCTTTAACAACATGATGGATGCCTTAGAAGAATCCTATAATCAGCAAAAACAATTTGTAGAAGATGCTTCTCATGAATTAAGAACGCCACTGCAAATTATTCAAGGCCACTTGCAGTTAATCAATCGCTGGGGACGAAATAATCCAGAAGTACTCGATGAATCACTTGGTATTTCCATCCAGGAATTAAAACGTATCAATAAATTAGTTGAAGAACTTCTCTTATTGACTAAAAACGAGGCGAGTGACTATATTCAAACTGAATATATCAATATTAATGATGAAATTAAGAGTCAGTTAGAATCCTTAAAAAAAGTTCATCCAGACTATCAATTTGATAGTCATTTACACCCTAGTAACTTAACTTATCCAATTAATAACTATCATTTTGAACAGATGTTGATCATCTTCTTAGATAACGCTATTAAGTTTGATACTAAGAATAAGCATATTAGTGTCACAACAGAGCTGAATGATCGAGGCGATATTCACATTCAAATTTCTGATAGTGGCATTGGTATTCCGAAAAATGAAATCGATCAAGTATTCAATCGTTTTTATCGTGTGGATAAATCCCGCAGTCGCAATCAAGGTGGCAATGGGCTCGGATTATCGATTGCTAAAAAGGTAGCTGAGCTATACAAAGGCACCGTGTGGATTACAAGTGAAGAAGGAAAATCTACCACTGTTCATATAAGTTTTCCTAAGCCTTTAAAGTAAGTAGGAAAATTTACACTTATACATCTTGATACTTTAAAGCGCTTAGATTAAATGGTAAAATTTAGTTGTAAAGAGTAAATAATATAAAGAGGTGGCAGTACAATGCAAGCAAATGAATTTGAGAATGCGCCACTGAGATTCGGGACTAATCTCGGCTTAATTCTCGACTATTTTGACATGTACAAGGAAGACCCAAGTTCAGTATCAGATGAAATGAAGTATCTATTTGATACCATTACAACTGGACTAGACGGCGATGCACCATCTAGTAGCACTACTTTAAGCAATGCATCACAAGACAAGATCAAAGGCATTTTACAGTGGTTAAATGATATTCGTCAGTACGGCCATTTGAAAGCTGATGTTTATCCTGTTTATGCACCAGAAATTGATAATGCACCAAACTTTGATTTTGAAGCTTATGGATTTTCTTCGAGTGATCTAGAAGCACTACCTGCAAGTATTGTTTCAGAAGCAATTAAAGACAAATTTTCTAACGCATTAGAAGCTGCAAACTATTTAGAAGAAGTATACACTTCACCGTTATCTTATGAGTACACTCATATTAATAACAGTGAAGAAAGAGCTTGGTTACAAGATGCAATTGAAGGTGCGGGAGAAATCAGTCTGACTGATGAAGAAAAACTTCATCTCTTTAAAGAGCTCGTTAAAACTGAGGGCTTTGAAAAATATTTACACAAAAACTTCGTCGGTGCAAAACGCTTTTCAATTGAAGGTGTTGATTCACTCGTACCGATGCTAGACCATTTACTAACGAAAATGGCAGAGGAAAACATTCCACATCTACAGATTGGTATGGCTCACCGTGGACGTCTTAACGTCTTAACACACACGCTTCAAAAACCATATGCCATGATGTTAAGTGAATTTATGTCGACTGACCCGATGAAATTCTTACCAGAAGATGGTTCTTTAGTCTTAACCAATGGTTGGATGGGCGATGTGAAGTATCACTTAGGTGGGGTGAAAACTAGAACTGATAAAGGAATCACTCAAACAGTGACGCTAGCTAATAACCCATCTCATTTAGAAATTGTGGGACCAGTTGTACAAGGACGTACACGTGCGCAACAAGAAAAAAGAGATGAAAAAGGTTATGCAAGTCACGATCTTGATAATTCACTTGGTGTTATTATCCACGGTGATGCTGCCTTCCCAGGTCAAGGTGTGAACCCTGAATCCATGAACCTTTCTAACTTAGAAGGTTACTCAGTAGGTGGGGCAATGCATATCATCACAAATAACCGTATTGGCTTTACTACAGAAGAGTGGGATGCACGTTCTACCCTCTATGCTTCTGATATTGCTAAAGGCTTTGATATGCCTGTCTTCCACGTCAACGCTGACCGTCCAGAATATGTCTTACGTGTCATTGATATTGCAATTCAATACCGTCAGAAGTTCAAGAAAGATTTAGTCATTGACCTAATTGGTTACCGTCGATACGGCCACAACGAAATGGATGAGCCGATGACAACAAACCCAACTTTATATAATGAAGTTCATGCTTATCCAACAATTGATCACTTATACGGCGACCAGTTGATTGAAGAAGGTGTACTGACTAAAGAAGATAAGGATGCGATTTTACAAGCAATCCAAGACGAATTAAGAGACGCTCATGACCAAATTGATAAAAATGATACGATTGTCACTAAAGATATCCAAACTCCAGAAGTTATCTTAGAAGGCCAAGCTAACGAAGAAGAAAAGGATATTTCACTTGATCGTCTTAAAAAAATTAATGAAGAACTCCTAACTTACCCAGAAGGCTTCTCACCGATGAAAAAACTAGGCAATGTTCTAGCGCGTCGTGAAAAACCATTTACTGATGATACTGCCTTAGTAGATTGGGCACATGCAGAAGCTTTAGCATTTGCAACAATTAATCAAGATGGAACACCGATTCGCTTAACAGGTGAAGATGCTGAGCGTGGAACATTTGCTCACCGCCATGCTGTACTTCATGACCCTGAAACTGGTAAGACACATACACCATTACACAATGTGAGTGGTTCAGAAGCATCATTCGAAATATATAACTCACCATTAACAGAAATGGCTGTTGTTGCTTATGAGTATGGTTATAATGTTGAGAGCAATGAAACGCTAACGATTTGGGAAGCACAATACGGAGATTTTGCTAACATGGCACAAGCAATCTTTGATGTGTTCGTCTCATCTGCACACTCTAAATGGGGTGAACGTACTGGTCTAACTTTACTCTTACCACACGCTCAAGAAGGTCAAGGACCAGAGCACTCATCTGCACGCCTAGAAAGATATTTACAACTGTGTGCAGAAAACAATATGACAGTGGTTAATTTATCTAGTAGTGCGAACTACTTCCACTTGTTACGTCGACAAGCGAAGTATTTAAACACAGAGAAAATGCGTCCACTTGTAGTAATGTCACCGAAGAGCTTGCTTAGAAACACTACAGCAAGTCAACCAATATCTGAGTTTGTAAATGGACAATTCCATGAAATTATCGTTCCTGAATACAAGAAGACAAAAGTTAAAACTGTCGTTCTTGCGAGCGGTAAGATGGCTGTAGATCTCTTAGAAGCAGAAGCTAAAAAAGAAGAGAGCAATGATGAATTACTCATCATTCGCTTAGAACAATTGTATCCTTTCCCAGGACAAGCAATTAAAGAAATTCTCGATGGTTTAACTAATCTTAAAGAAGTGCGCTTCGTTCAAGAAGAGCCACAAAACCAAGGTGCTTACCACTTTGCACTTCCTTACTTATTAGATATCGTTCCAAGTAAGGCAACACTGAACTATGTTGGTAGAAAACCAAGTGCTTCAACTTCAGAAGGTAATGGTGGATCTTACAAACTTATTCAAAATAGCATCATAGAAAATGCTCTAAAATAATAGGAGGTATTTTATAAATGGCTGAAATTATAGTCCCAGAATTAGCTGAATCTATTACAGAAGGTACAATTTCAACTTGGTTTAAACAAGTTGGAGACTCTGTTGAAAAGGGAGAAAATGTCTTAGAACTTGAAACTGACAAAGTTAACGTAGAAATTGTTAGTGAAGAAGCTGGGGTAATTTCTGAACTTAAAGCAGAAGAAGGCGACACAGTTGAAGTCGGCCAAGTGATAGCAATTGTCGGTGAAGGTAGTGGTGCACCTGCAGCTGATTCTGCTAAAGAAGAAAAAACAGAAGACAACAAAGAAGAAAGTAAATCAGAGTCAGTAGCAAGTGAATCAGCTGACGAAGATGCATCTGTTGTTGTCGCGACACCATCTGCTAGAAAGCTTGCTCGTGAAAAAGGCATAGATATTAAAGATATCAATGCTGCAGATCCACGTGGTTTAGTACGCAGTCAAGACGTGAACAAACACAGTACAGCACCTGCTAAAGAAGAAACACCAAAAGAGACGCCTAAGGCAGCTACAAAAGAAAATACGACACCTGAAAAACCAGTTAGACGCGAAAAAATGTCACGTCGTAGACAAACGATAGCTAAACGTTTACTTGATGTATCTCAAAATACAGCAATGTTAACGACTTTCAATGAAATTGATATGACGAATGTCATGGAATTAAGAAAGCGTAAAAAAGAATCATTTATGGAGCGTAATGACGGAACTAAGTTAGGATTTATGTCCTTCTTCACTAAAGCCGTTACTGCTGCTTTACGTAAATACCCAGCTGTCAACGCTGAAATTGATGGCACTGACTTAATCTACAAAGAATTCTTTGATGTGTCTATCGCCGTATCAACTGATGAAGGTCTAGTTGTACCAGTTGTTCGTAACACAGATAGAAAAACATTTGCAGAAATTGAAAATGATATCGCTGAACTTGCAGGAAAAGCAAGAGATAAAAAGCTGTCACTCGACGAAATGTCAGGTGGATCATTTACAATTACGAATGGTGGGGTATTTGGTTCCTTAATGTCGACACCAATCATCAATGGTACTCAAGCAGCTATCCTTGGTATGCACACGATTCAAAAACGTCCAGTCGCAATAGGGGACGATATTGAAATTCGCCCAATGATGTATATTGCTTTAAGTTATGACCACAGAATTATCGATGGGGCAGAGTCAGTTGGATTCTTGAAAACTGTTAAAGAACTCATTGAAAACCCTGAAGACTTATTGTTAGAAGGTTAATTGAATTAAATATTAAACTGATTAGAAAGGGTATCCTTGGGATACCTTTTCATTTTTTAGGAGGAAATAAAATGATACAAAAAGAATGGGAAAACAAAAATCTAGGTACTGTGATTGTAAAACACACAGATGCTGAAAAATTCAAAGTGTCTGACATGTTAACAGTTGGTAAGGAATATACACTTGTTAACGAAACAGAAGAATATTACTTTGTGATAGATAACTCTGGAAAAGTTGCTGGTTATTACAAAACTTACTTTTCTTAACATTAATTTCAGATAATTTAAAATACTTCTAGATTTTTTTCATATTCTAGTGTAGACTTATTGCATACTAATTTTAGATGAGGGATGTTTATGAGCATAAAGCAAGTTATAATGGTTGGATTTATGCTGTTTGCCATGTTCTTTGGAGCAGGTAACTTAATTTTTCCACCCGCACTAGGTTTTTCTAGTGGAGAATATTTTTGGACAGCTATGATTGCCTTTGTCTTAACAGGCGTAGGTTTACCACTTCTAGGGGTAATTGTTGGATCAATTTCAAAGGCAGGATATAAAGAATCACTTAAAAATATCCATCCAGCTTTTGCAGTTGGATTTCTAGTTGTTATTTACTTAACAATTGGACCTTTCTTTGCAATTCCAAGAACAGCAACAACTGCATATGAAATGTCAGTTGTTCCATTCTTAAGTGAAAACACAGGCGTATGGTTACTTATATTTTCACTAGTATATTTCATTATTGTCTTTTTACTTAGTATTAAACCAGGTACTTTAGTAAATAGTATTGGTCAAGTGTTAACACCTTTACTATTAATCGGTATCTTACTGTTGATTGTCTTAGCTGCAGTAGCTTACTTTAACAATCCGATTAACCCAACTGGAGATAGTTTTGTTGATACTTCAGCCTTCTCAATTGGCTTTACTGAAGGGTACTTAACAATGGATGCCATTGCTGCCATTGCTTTCTCAGTTTTAGTATTAAACTCAATCAGACAGCTAGGTATCACAAACAGAAAAGACTTACTTATCGGGACGATTAAATCAGCTTTACTTGCAGCAGTATTACTTGCTGTAATCTACATTTCTTTAGGTTGGTTAGCAAACAGAGTAGACCTAGGTGGTATGGCGGTCGATGACCAAAACCTTGGTACTTTCTTACTGACATTTATGGCTGATGATGTCTTTGGTGGCTTTGGACCAATTTTACTTGGTATCATTGTCTTCCTTGCTTGTATAACAACAGGTACAGGTTTAATCGTATCAGTATCAGAATACTTTAATAGCTTACTACCAAAAGTTCCTTATGGATTATGGGTAACAGTCTTTACTCTAATTTCATTTGGACTTGCAAACCAAGGACTTGACCAAGTAATTGCAACAAGTGTACCTGTCTTATCAATTATTTACCCAATCGCTATGACGACAGTGGTCTTATTGATACTGACATACTTTGTTCCTTCACCTAAATTATCATTACAACTACCAGTGTTCTTAGTGACTATACTGTCAATTATTACAGTAATACACAGAAACGGTTGGTTGACAATGGATTGGTTAGAAGCTTTACCACTATTTAGCTTTAGTTTTGAATGGATTCCATTCTTAATTGTCGGTTACATTGTGGGTTACCTCATCTCAATGAACAAACCAAAAATTGAATACTCATAAGAAAAAGCTCCAGAAACTTTTAAGTTCTGGAGCTTTTTTATCAATATCGATATTCATCTTTTAACTGAAGTAAACGATCTTTTAATTCTTTTTCCATTGTTACTAATTCAGATTCAGCAGATTTACGTTTTGCTGATCCTTCCGCTTGGATTTTAAGCGTTTCTTCGATTGTCGATACTAGGTTTTCTTGTGTCGTCTTCAGAGTTTCTATATCGACAATGCCTCTTTCATTTTCAGCCGCTGTTCTAAGTGAATTTTGTTTGAGCATTTCACTGTTCTTAGTCAGTAAATCATTGGTTGTATTTGATACTTCTTGTTGAGCTTTAGAAGCTGATTCTTGACGAAGTAGGGTAAGTGCAATCGCCATTTGGTTCTTCCATAAAGGAATACTCGTTAGAATAGAGCTTTGAATTTTTTCAGCTAAGGTCTGGTTAATGTTTTGAATCATTCTGATTTGTGGTGCAGACTGTAGTGTAATTTGTCTAGATAGTTTTAAATCATGGACACGTTTTTCAAGTCGATTAATGTACTGCATCATATCGTTAACATCTTGAACATCCATTTGATTAGCCGAACGGTCAGCTTTTTCTCTTAAGCGAGGCAACTCTTCTTTTTCTAATTCCTCTTTTTTAAGCTCAGCTGCTGCAATGTAAATATTGATTGCATCAAAGTAGTCTTTGTTTTGTTCGTATAAGCCATCGAGCATATTGACATCTTTAACTAATACTTCTTTAGCATGTTCAAGTTGAATAGAAATTCGGTCGACTTGAGAAGCGATACTTTGGTGTTTGGAAATCATTTCATTTACAGAACGTTTCACCTTACCAAACATACGTTTAAATATATTGGATTTTTCATTCGTTAATTCATCAGGATCAATTTCTTTAAGCTTTTTCATTAACTCCTGAAGTGTGTAACCAATCGGACCCACATCTTTAGATTGAACTTCACTCAACATTTGGTGTGAAAACTTAGACATTGCTTGTTGAGCATTCGCACCATAAGTGATTAAAGCATCATTATCAAGTGGCTCAATCTTATTTTTAATATCCTGTATTGTCTTTAAATCATCTTCGGAAAATTGATCTTGGTAGGTAGTTAAAACCGATGAACTATTACTATTTTGACTTGTCTCTTTTTGTGGCTGTAGGACGAGTTCATCATCATTATCATCTATAGATTTAAATGGATCCTTCAACAGCTCGTTTTTCAATTCCTTATTCTCCATTCTTATCACCTCGGTAGACATATTCTTTTGCTTGATCTTTTTTAAGATTAATCTTTTCTTTATCTAGTTTATTAGTCAGTAGAGCTTGTCTCTTTTTACTTCTATCTGCATTACGTTTAATCAGTTCTCTTTCGACATCTAGATCATCATAACTAGAAGCATTCATGTGTGACAGATTTGACTGTAAGGTACGTTTTAATTCTAACAGCGATAATCTCGTTTCATGAAGTTGCATGCGTTCTTGTTTTGACTTTCCAGGCATCTTGTAAAGATATAAATACTTTTCAATCGTATTGACTGCAGATTCTAAGTTAGAGTGAAAGAACTGTTGACCTCTATAAAACTTTCTAGGTTCCTCTTCCACTGAAGAGATAATTGTTTTTATAATTCGATTGATTTCATAAATCATTTTAGCATCTTTAATCGTTCTAATATTCATATAAGATGAACGTAGACGTTTAATCTGCTCATCTGCTTGATTTAATTGCTCTTTAATGTACTTGTATTCGCTATTCGTCAACTTATATTTGTCCAAGTGTTTTTTATGGAATATTTGTTGAGTGGGGAGATAAGAAGCTCCGAATCCACCAATGCCCACTAAAACATCTAGAAATAGATGAATATCAAAGATATTTGAAGATAGTACCCAGAAGATTAAACCGACTGGTACAGCAATCAAAGAAGCAAGAAAATGAGAAAAATTATTTTTCATTGCTTAAAACCCCTTAATATAGATGTAGCTACGTATTACAATTATAAAACTTAATACTTGATAATGCTAATTATACGCGTTTATAATTATGGCTAGTATAGGCAATCTGTTAGGAGACTTTCTATGTATGAAGTAGTAATAGTTAAAGCTGATTATGAAGGCTGGTGGCTGTTCGAAGGTTGGCAAGATGACATCGTCGAACGCTTCCCTGCAAAAAATCAAGCAGACCTCATTAAGCTTTATCAAAAAATAGTACTTGAAATGAAAGAAAAATACACGAGTTACCAAGAAGGAAAGTATCATCTGATTGCTTTCTTTAATGCCTGCGAGTTGGAGTACTGTGAAGACTGTGGTGACGATATGCAGTTATTTTATACTCCTATGATGACTAAAAATAATGAATTTTTAAATTGTATAGAAAATTAAAATATTTGTCGAAATGGGTTTGCAAAATAAGTGATATTCTTGTATAATATGAAATATCAGTAAGTTCTACTTATTGATAATTAACGTCTTTTGGAGGATTTTATTAATGAAACAAGGTACAGTAAAATGGTTTAACGCAGAAAAAGGTTTTGGATTCATCGAAGTTGAAGGAGAAAACGACGTGTTCGTACACTTCTCAGCAATTAACCAAGAAGGTTACAAATCACTTGAAGAAGGTCAAGAAGTAGAATTCGAAGTAGTTGAAGGCGACCGCGGTCCACAAGCTGCAAACGTTGCTAAACTATAATTATAAATTGATTCATGTGAATAATTTGTAAAGCAAAACAGGAACCAAGTTCGCTTGGTTCCTGTTTTTTTGTTTTTGGATGGATGGAGATGTTTTTTCTAATTTGTGGGGATGGAGGGTGGTGATAAGTCGTGATAAGATTAGGTGTTTATCACTGAAATAGGTGAGGGCGGTGATAAGTCATCGCAAATCTCGATACTTATCACCAAGAAAATTCCAATAGATATAAATCTCAATGTCTTTTTTCCACTCGACATCATTTCTGACAGACCCTATGGAATTTTCAGCGCTTATTTTCCATTCGACATCATTTCTGACACACCCAATAGACTTTTCAACTCGTTTTGTCTATTCAGCATCATTTTTAACACACCCAATAGACTTTTCAACTCGTTTTGTCTATTCGACATCATTTCTGACACACCCAATAGACTTTTCGACTCATTTTGTCTACACGACATCATTTCTGACACACCCAATAGACTTTTCGACTCATTTTGTCTATACGACATCATTTCTGACACACCCAATAGACTTTTCGACTCATTTTGTCTATTCAGAATCATTTCTAACAAACCCAATAGACTTTTTAACTCACTTTACAACCCATTCACCAAAATTTATAAAAATATACTAATCGCTGAATAAACAAGAAGCAAACTCATAACAATTCTAAAGGGTAAGTCATATTTATTTAACAAGTCTTTTAAGAAACTACCTGCAAAGCCCCATATCAATAAGTATAGCCAGCCGACTATGACAGTAATCGCCATGTAGATTATGGTCGTCACTAAATCATCTGCGATTTGCATAATGAAGGCACCAAGTAGGGTGATGAAAATCAACAATGACTTCATATTAAAGATTTGGATCAAAAAGACTGATTTAAATGATTGATAGGCTTTACTTTCATCTTCATCAACTGACATTTTAAAGGTTTTATAGGCAAGATATAGTAAGTATACAAAACCGAATATTTCAACACTGACTGAATTTCAGGTAATAGATCATTCAAAGTGTATAACAAAACAAGTGAGAGACAAGCTAAGAATAAAAATCCTGCTAATATACCAGCAATAAAGCGGCTTGCACCTTTAATACCAAAGGTTTTAGAGGATAGCATGATAAATAGATTACTTGGTCCTGGTGTAATTGAAGTAACTGTAATATAAATCAAGAATGACAACATAACATAACCACCTTCCTTATGTAATTATTCTAACTAGCACATCATCATAAGTTAAATTAATATTTTTAATAAAGTATTAGTAAGAATAATAAAAAGACAAAGAGTGGAGATTTTTATCATGGAAATAAAACAAATGCCGATGATTCATAATATTTTACGGACGCACGACGCTATATACTTGCTGAGTGACTTACATCAAGAGGAGGGGACAATCCGAGTGGCGGCGCCGGAATCTTTAACACTTTCAGGACTAGGTGATGTGGTTCGATATTTCATCTATCATCATCCTAATATCAATATTGATCTCTATAACAATACCTGTACCGACAATCAAAAGTTATTGTTGATGGACGAGATTGATCTGGCACTTGTTGTCAATCACACCGTTGATGATCGCTTGTTTAATGTGCAAAATTTAAGAGAGATTCCAATTGTTATGGTCAGTCATGCACATGCACCTGATGATTTTGAAACTCTCTTAAAAAACGACGGTTACAATCACTTCATTACAAATGAAAAAGAGTCTACCTACCGACGCATGTTTGAAGAAACTTTCGATAAAAATCTTAAAACGACTGAACTTTGGTCGATTGGTGCCATTAAACAAATGCTGTTAGATGATGTCGGATTTTCAGTTCTACCTTACAACACTGTCGTTCAAGAAATTAAAAATGGCAGTCTCAAAATCATTGACCATGATCTTGATTTTAAGACGTTTCACGCATTTCTACTGACTCAAAAACAGTCTTGGACCCATCCTTTAGTTAAACAATTTATCGATCAAACAAAAAGTGTATTTAAAGAAAAATAGAGCCGTCCCAAAAGGGATGACTCTATAATGTTTTATCTAATATCATTTTCGATTAACTGCTCTAGACTCTGTCTTTTAATCACTTGGCGAACACCATTGTCACTTACAAAGATAACTGCTGGTTTTTGCATTTGATTATAATTCGAAGCCATAGAGTAGTGATAGGCACCTGTAGTTTTAACGGCCAGTAGATCACCGCGTTTTATGTCTTCTGGTAACATCTTGTTCTTACCAATCACGTCACCGGACTCACAGAGCTTACCAACAACATGACTTGGAAGGCTGGTCGAATCCTCATTCAATTCCACAGGAATGACTTCATAGTCAGCACCGTATAAAGGAGTACGAATATGATCGCTCATGCCGCCATCAATTGAGATATATTTACTAACACCCGGAATATCTTTAATGGTGCCGACTTCATAGACCGTAATGGCAGCTTCAGCAGTAATCGAACGACCAGGTTCTATCATAAGGTGTGGCATGTTCCGATTCGATTGTTTTAAAACTTTCTTTAAGTGGTTAAGTATATCATCAAAACCTGTCTCAATTGGAAAACGCACATCGTCTTCAGTATATTTAACTCCGTAGCCGCCACCCATATTTAAGATGTCGATATCAATATTTTCTTGATCGAGCCAAGCGAAGACGTTGCTAATCGCATTGATAAACGGCTGACTGTCAGCGAGTTGTGACCCTAAATGATAGTGAATGCCCTTAAAATTTAAATGTTGACTTCTTTTAATTAAGTCAATTGCTTTTTTAGCAGCTCCATTTGATAAAGACAGGCCAAACTTACTATCTTCTTGACCGGTTGATATGTATTCATGTGTATTGACTTCTACACTAGGATTAATGCGGATTAACACATTGACAGCATCATCTTCCTCTAAATCTTCAGCTAAGCCATCAATTAAAGAAATTTCATCTAGCGCATCGATGATAAAAAATCTAACACCATTTTTTAAAGCATAGTCAATTTCATAAGGGGTCTTGTTATTACCATGAAAATGAATATCTTGTGCTGGAAAGCCTGCCTGTAAAGCGGTGTAAAGCTCCCCGATGGAAACGACATCTAATTCCATATTTCGACTTTTTAAAAGCTTAATCATTTGGATACTAGAAAATGCTTTTGAAGCATAGGAAATAGAATAGGGCACTTGATGGTGCTTAAAGACACTATGATATTTATCCATCATGGACACTAGATGGTCTTCATCGTATATAATAAGCGGTGTCCCGTAGTCTTTAACAAGACTTTGAACCTCATGTCCTCTAATTGTGAGTTGCCCAAATTCATTATATTCAGTCGTCATAAACAATGTCTCTCCTCATCGAGTTGTAATTTAAAGCACCAAGTTGTTCTGAGTTTGCACCGACACCAAGGGCGGTGAAGTGATCAATTCTTTGATTCTTACCATAGAGATAAACAGGCATATGAGCTTCTACATGATCATCGATTAAAACCGCCATGTGACTCATCATCAAAGCAACAATCTTATAAGTTCGACCACCAATTTGACAGCCATGCTTAATTCTTTCTCTTAAAATCCCATCACCATAACCAATATCAACAATGGCGATTTTACAGTCCTCTTCAGCTGTAAAGGCTCCACTATAGCCAAGGGACATACCTTTATCTAAGTGTTTGATTTGAATGATTGGTGCGGTGACAGATGAAGCTTGAATGAAATCTTTATCGTCTAAGTTTTTAAATGGTTTAGACCCATAAAGACCAATTCCTAACCTCACATGACTATGAGATTTAAATATGCCATCACGGACAAAAGAAGCACTATTTTGAGCGTGAATGACAGAGGGTTTAAGTCCTAAGTCAAAAACACCTTCAACAAAGTCTAACCACAGTTGTCTTTCCTTTTCATAGATACCGTTAAATTCATCAGCATAGCCAAAATGCGTCCATAATCCTTTTATATTTAGAGTACTTCCAGAATCTTTTGCATCTCTCAAAATTGCAGCGAGCTGATCTATATGTGCTAAACCAGAACGTTTAAACAAGCCTTCAAATTCAATATGTATAGCCAGACCTACTAAGTCATTCTTATAGGTCTGATAATAGTCAAGAGAGGGGAGGGTGATCTCAAGCTTATATTTTTTTACTCTTTTAAAATCTGTCGTCGGATTGAGTAGGAAAATACTAACTTTTTCCCCACAAATTTTTCTAATATAAATTGCATCTTCTATTGAAGTCGTTGCAAAGTAATCAATGCCTGAAATTGCAAAGGCTTTAACAGCAAAGTCTAAGCCGTAGTTATAAGCATTATTTTTTACAACAGCAATCGTTTGACCTTCAAGCTGAAATTGACGCGCTTGCTCTATAAATTCAGCTTGATCCACTTGAAAAACACCACCCATATTTGACACTCCTGACTTCTAGTAGTTATTTAAAATTGCTTGATAGTAATCGGCGACCTTAATCAAGACTTTCTCATCAAAGTTAAAAGTATTTGTGTGTAGGCCGGTTAAAAATCCTTGGTCAATATTTCTAGACCCCATAAAGACAAAATAAGTTGGTGCAATAGTAGAGTAGAAAGAAAAATCTTCACCGAAGAGATAAGGTTTATCTTTTTCATGAGCTTCAAGTCCCGCATCTTTTAAAGATGTTTCAACGAGCGTTTTAAGTTCACCATTGTTTCTCACTGCAGGGTAACCACTATTGTATTCTAGCCTCACTGTGACACCATACAGTAACTCTGCTGTTTCTTTTATTTTAGCCATGGTCGTCTTAATAATTGCAAGATCTTCTTCCTCATAAGTTCGGATGGTGCCTCTTAGTTCTGCTGAACTTGGCACGGTATTAATCGCTTCTCCAGCTGACATTTCACCCATATGGACGATATTTCTATTTAGTCCATCTAGATGGAACTGTTGAATGGTCGCAACTTCAGAGGCAATTTTTATAATCGCTTCAAGTGCTGATTTCCCTTGGTGTTTTTGAGCAACATGACTGGAGGTACCCTCAACGAAAAAGTGAAACTCATTGGCGCTCGCCGTTAATTCTTCATCCTTATAATGCGCAGTCCCTTCAGCTTCATCTGGCATTAAATGAATACCAAAAATCGCATCAAAATCCGGTCGATTATCCCAAGCATTAATTAAAAGATTCGCACCAGCATTACTTTCTTCACTCGGTTGGAAGATAAAGACACAGTTATGTTTTAACTGTCCTTGTTCAGATAAAGTCTTGAGACGCTTAATAAATAATAAAAGTGCAGTCGTGTGACCATCATGGCCACACGCATGCATTACATTTTTCACTTGACTCTTATATGAGACATCATTTTCTTCTTGGATCGGTAGCGCATCGATATCCGCTCTGAAACCGAGAATTTTATCAGAAGACCCTTTTAACTCAGCAATAACGCCAGTATCTAGAACACGATAGTAGGGGACATCAAGGGATTCTAAGACACTAATAATATAATTTGTCGTCTCGAATTCCTCCATGCTCAGTTCAGGGTGTTGATGAAGATGTCTTCTATGTTTAACTACAAATTCAAGTTCTTCTTTTACATTACTTGTCATCTTATTTCAACTTTCTTAATGCTTGAACAATTTCTTTTTTAGAATCTGTTACTTCACTTGCTTGTTTAATGACTCTAGCTGGTGTACCTGCCACAACAGAACCTGCAGGCACATCTTCTGTCACAATAGCACCAGCAGCAACAATAGATCCTTTACCAACTCTAACACCTTCTAAGATGACTGCGTTGGCACCGATAAGTACGTCGTCTTCAATGACAACAGGGGAGGCACTTGGGGGTTCAATGACACCTGCTAGGACTGCACCCGCACCAACGTGAACATTTTTACCAGTTGTTGCACGACCTCCTAGAACAGCGTTCATATCAATCATAGTACCTTCTCCTACAATGGCACCGATATTAATAGACGCACCCATCATAACGACTGCACCGTCTTCAATCACTGCATGTTCACGAATGAAAGCACCTGGCTCAATACGTGCATTGGTATTTGTTAAATCCATTAATGGAATTGCTGAATTACGACGATCTTGTTCAACGACAATATCAGTAATTTTATCTTCAATTGTAGGATAAAATGCTTGCCAGTCTCTTGCATCAGCAAATACTGTTTTAGAATCATTTGTCCCAAATACTTTAAAGGACTCATCAAATGTGACTTCAGAGAAGTCCCCATTGATATATATTTTTAAGGGTGTTTCTTTTTCTGCCTCTGAAATGTAATTAATAAGTTCTTCTGCTGTAAATTTCTCCATGTGTAAAGTTCTCCTTTAAAGTAAGTTATTATAATCGTAATATCCGTTTTCTTTTTTAATGAGTGCCTCTGCTGCCTTAATAGCACCATTGGCGAAAATATCTTTTGATTGAGCGATATGTTTTAATTCTATCACTTCATCGTGGCCTGCGAAAATTGCATCGTGCTCTCCAACAATGGTACCACCTCTAATAGCAGAAACACCAATCTCTTCAGGCTTTCTAGCATGGCTCAGCTTAGAGCGATCATAGACTGGATAACTGTCCGTTCTTTCTTCTAAGGCAGTATCTAAGAGTTTAACTAGTGTCCCACTTGGAGCGTCTACCTTTTTGTTGTGGTGGCGTTCAATCAGTTCAAGATCGTAATCTTGTAACTGTTCTAGGGCATTTTTTAAGAGCTTGTTTAAAACATGAACCCCGTAGCTCATATTGCTAGAGAAGAAAACAGGTGCTGTTTGACTACGTGCTTTTAACAGCTCAACAATTTCTTCTTTTTTACCAGTTGTCGCCACAACTATTGGTGTTTTAAAGTCTTCAGAAATTAAGGGAATCAATCGTTCTGGATTAGAGAAATCGATCGCAACATCCGCTTTAGCATCATCTATATGTTGATAGACTGGATAAGCGTCTGTTGAAGAAGAGATGACTCCGATAACTTCATGACCCGCATCTTCTGCTAATCTTGCGACAATCTGATTCATAGTCCCATAGCCAATTAAGAGAATCCTCATACTCTGACACCAGCTTTAAAGTTTTCATAAACTGTGACAATACTTTGTCTCACATCTTCATCTAAAGCGAGTAGGGGCAGTCTGAGTTCATAGTTCCCAAAGCCAAGTGAAGCAGTAATCGCTTTGACAGGAATCGGGTTAACATCGACTTGGACCGCATTGATGACTGGCATCAAATCACTAAAGCGTTCACGTGCAGTCGTTGAATGACCTGAAGATTGTAATTCATAAACTTCTTGTAATTCTTTAGGAATGACATTACCGACAACTGAGATTAATCCTTTACCACCAAGGGCAGTAAAATCAGTGAAGTTATCATCATTACCAGAATATAAGGTAAAGTTGTCATCCACTAGATTTAAGACTTTTATCGTGTAGTTTAAGTCGCCAACCGCATCTTTTAAAGCCACAATATTAGGATGTTGACTTAGTTCTAAAATAGTTTCAGGCTCAATTGAAAGATTAGTACGTGATGGCACATTGTATAAGACAATTGGAAGTTTGATACTATCTGCAATTGCTGTAAAGTGAGCCACTAAACCTTTTTGATTGGACTTGTTGTAATAAGGTGTAATGAGCATAACAGCATCAGCCCCAGCTTCTTCAGCAAATTGTGATAGGGCAATGGATTGATGAGTTGAGTTAGTTCCCGTACCTGCAATGACTGGTACACGACCATTAACAGTCTCAATCGCAGTGGTTAAAAGTGTTTTGATTTCATCTTCAGATAAGGTTGGTGACTCACCAGTTGTACCGTTGATAATTAAACTTTGGACATTATTTTCTATTAAAAACTCAAGGTGATTTTTAAATGCGTCAAGGTCAATTTGGTTATTTGTAAATGGGGTGGTCATGGCCACACCAATACCTTCAAAAATTCGGGTCATATTAATCCGCTCCTTATTAATTATCAATCAGTGATTTAAGAATCTGCACTGTATTCTGTGCTGCACCTTTAAGTAAGTTATCTCCGACACACCAAACGTGGAAAGTATTTTCTAAAGTAGGGTCTTTGCGAATTCGTCCAACATATATTTTGTGTTGATCTGTTGCTTCATACGGCGTTGGATACACACCACTTTGAACGTCATCCATAACGACAATGTGATCAAACTGTTTAAATGTTTCTCTAACTTCTTCTTCACTTGTTTCTTTTTTTAGAGTGACGTTAATCTGTACGCTGTGACTTGAAATAACAGGTACTCTAACACATGTTGCCGTCACTTTAATATCATCGTTATCTAAAATTTTCTTTGTTTCATCAATCATTTTGACTTCTTCTTTTGTATAACCATCATCTAAGAAAACGTCAATTTGAGGAATGACATTATTATAAATTGGCTTTGGATAAGTCGTTGGTGCTTCACCCTTTGCACCTTCCTCTAAGTCACGAATACCGCCTGCACCTGAACCAGAAACAGATTGATATGTCGCATAGTGTACGCGGTCCACTCCGAACTTATCGTGAAGGGGACTTAGAGCAATCACTGACTGAATGGTTGAACAGTTAGGATTGGCAATAATTTTTCTCTTCAAACTCGGTTGATTAATTTCAGGGACAATCAAATCAATATCATCATGCATTCTCCAAAAGCTTGAGTTATCAATGACAATTGCACCATTTTGTTCAAAGAGTGGTGCGAACTTTTCACTTGTTGAACCACCAGCGCTCATGACGACATAGTCGAAGTTACCATCTGTTTTATCCTCAGTGAGTTCTTCTACGGTATAAGTTTGACCTTTAAAGTCAATCTTTTTACCGCTAGAGCGCTTTGATGAAAATAAAACTAAATCGTCAAAGGGAATCTCATAGTAGTCAATCATTTCTAACATCTTACTACCAACAACACCTGTGGCACCTACAATTGCTAATTTCATATCTCATTGCCTCCTGAATATTCTGAACTAAATAGATAAATAAAAAAACAAGCCCGGGTGACCGGACTTGTTAAATTTATATACAAGCGATGCACTCCATTATCGAAACAATAATGACAAATCCCTAGCTCTTAACCTAAAGATTCAACGACTAATTCCTGCATGAACTAATCATTTCGGCATCTCACCCTTTCCTCTATACACTTTGCAGAAGTTCTGTAAGAGAGTACTATTGATCGATGCGCCTCATCCAATCATATTTAGTTTTTAAATTACTGTTAGATGTCATTATACATAAGGAAATATTCAAAGTAAACAGAAACTTCTTATTGTTTAATAATTCCTTTTTCAACTAGGTAATCTTCGTAACCAATTTCTTTAACGATGGCTTGATTATTATCTAAGTCTAAAACAGTATTAGAAATCGTGTTGATAAACTCCAAGTCATGAGATGTAAAGATGACTGAGCCTTTAAATTTCTTCAGACCATCGTTAACCGCTGTGATACTTTCTAAGTCTAAGTGGTTAGTCGGTTCATCTAAAAGAATGACGTTCGCTTGAGATAACATCATTTTAGATAACATAGCACGTACCTTTTCTCCCCCTGATAAGACGCTTGCTTTTTTCTTAGCTTCTTCACCAGAGAAGAGCATGCGACCTAAAAAGCCACGTAAGAAAGTTTCTGTCTGTTCTTCAGGTGGTGCATATTGACGTAACCATTCAACTAAGCTTAAGTTGACACCTTCAAAGTACTCTGAGTTATCTTTAGGGAAGTAACTTTGTGAAGTCGTCACACCCCAACGTACTTCTCCTGAATCCGGAGTAATTTCACCAGCTAAGATTCTTAAGAGTGTCGTTCTTTGGAGTTCACTACCACCCGTTAAAATAGTCTTGCTGTTTGGAAGTAGTGTAAATGATATATTGTCTAAAACTTTTTCCCCATCAATAGAGTGACTGAGATTTACGACTTGTAGTAATTCATTACCGATTTCTCTTTCGGCAGTGAAGTTAACAAATGGATAACGACGTGAAGACGGTCTAATATCCTCTAGCTCAATCTTATCTAACATTTTCTTACGGCTAGTTGCCTGTTTTGATTTAGAAGCGTTGGCAGAGAAACGAGCTACGAAATCTTTAAGCTCCTTAATCTTTTCTTCTTTTTTCTTGTTTTGATCTTGAGCCATTTGTAGGGCCATCTGGCTTGATTGATACCAGAAATCGTAGTTACCTACATAAATTTGGATCTTACCAAAGTCGAGATCCGCAATATGTGTACACACATTATTTAAGAAGTGTCTGTCGTGGGATACGACAATAACTGTGTTTTCAAAGTTGATTAAGAACTCTTCTAACCACTGAACCGCTTCAATATCTAAACCGTTGGTCGGTTCATCTAAAAGTAAAACGTCAGGATTACCAAAGAGACTTTGAGCAAGTAAGACTTTTACCTTTTGTGTATTATCAAGCTCTGACATGTTTTTATCGACTAATTCATGTGGAATTCCAAGTCCGTGGAGTAGGGTTTCTGCATCACTTTCAGCAGTCCAACCACCCATTTCACCAAATTCCCCTTCAAGTTCAGCAGCTCTAATGCCGTCCTCATCTGAGAAATCAGGTTTCATATAAATTTCATTCTTTTCATTCATTACAGACCATAATTTTTCATGGCCCATCATAACAACATCTAGGACTCGAGTGTCTTCGTAGCCGAAGTGATCCTGTCTTAAGAACGCCATGCGCTCATCTTGTCCTAAAATTACGTGTCCGTCTGATTCAACTTCACCAGTTAAAACTTTTAAAAATGTCGATTTCCCAGCGCCGTTGGCACCAATTAAGCCATAGCAGTTACCTGGTGTGAATTTAATATTGACATCTTCAAACAGTTTTCTGTCTCCGAATCTCAAACTCACTTCGCTTACTTGCAGCATGTGCATTCTCCTTTATATTCAAATCATTACGCTAAAGTTTACATACATAAGCGATGATACCATAAATGTGGTATTATTGGAATATAGTTAACTTAGAGAACACATGATACGATGAGCTTAAGACATGATTTTTTAACAGACTAAATCCAAGCAATTTTATAATAAATGAGGAGTCATTATGACAAAAATTTCAGGTACAGTACAATTTTTAAAAATAATTAAAATCGAAGGATCGACTTACCACTTAGTCACTGAAGACGAAAAGTATATTCGTATGAACGCATCAGAAATTGAAGATGGTAAAACATATGAAATTAACGAAGAGATTCCGGTCTTTATCTACCCAAACCGTTCTGGAGAATTATTCGCGACACCAAAAATACCGACCATTACAGCAGATAAGTTCGGTTATGCAAGAGTTGCTGAAGTAAACCGAGATGGTGCTTATCTAGATATCGGTTCTCCGAGAGAAATCTTAATCCCATGGACAGATTTACCACGTATGAAAAACGTCTGGCCAGCAGTTGACGACATGGTCTATGCGACCATTCGTGTTGAAGCAGATGATCAATTATTCGGTCGTCTCATTACAGAAACTGAAGTCGAAGAAAAATTCCAGCCCCTTAGTCAAGAAGACTATAAAGAGCTAGGCAATAAATGGATGAAAGGCCGTCCATACCGCCTGTTGAGAATCGGAACTTTCTTAATTTCAGAAGATGGTTATAAAGTCTTTGTCCATGAATCAGAAAGAGAAGCTGAGCCCCGTCTCGGTCAAGAAGTCTCATTCCGATTGATTGGCATTAATGACAAAGGCGAAGTCAACGGTTCATTTTTAGAAAAAGCCTATAAACGTTTAGGAACAGACGGAGAGCGTCTCGTTGAATATATGCAAATGCATGGCGACATGATGGAATTTAACGATAAAAGTGATCCAGAAGACATTAAAAAAACTTTCAACCTATCAAAAGGCCAGTTCAAACGTGCCCTCGGTGGTCTCTTAAAAGAAGGCCGAGTCGAATTCGTTAATGGCAAGGTTCATTTAAAAGAAAATAAATCAGAATAGATATGAATTTTGATAATGCGTGCCGTCGTCCGTGTGACGAAGGCGCGTATTTTTGTTTGTGTGACGTCGTTCCTTGCTCGGGTGGTGCGCAAATCCGTTTGTGTGATGTCGTCAATTTCTCGATGGCGCGCAAAGCTGTTTGTGTGACGTCGTCATTTCTTCGATGGCGCGCAAAGCTGTTTGTGTGACGTCGTCAATTTCTCGATGGCGCGCAAATCCGTTTGTGTGACGTCGTCATTTCTTCGATGGCGCGCAAATCCGTTTGTGTGACGTCGTCAATTTCTCGATGGCGCGCAAAGCTGTTTGTGTGACGTCCGATAAAGTGATATATCAGACATCGAAGTTTTGACGACGTCCGATAAATCATTCATCAAAAAAGCCATGAACCCCTCTAACAATAGGATTCATGGCTTTTCATTTTATTTATCGAGCTCTTCTGTTAATGCTTCTAATTGATCGACAAGTTCGCCGATATAAGCAATTGTATTCTCTAATGGCTGACTTGTTGTAATGTCAATGCCTGCCATATTAGCTAATTCTACTGGATTTTCTTTACCACCAGTTTTTAGAACGTTTAACCAGTCATCAATGGCTGGTTGTCCTTCATTTAAAATACGTTGTGACATTTCTGTCGCAATCGTTAAGCCTGCTGAGTAAGTGTAAGGATAAAGTCCCATGTAATAATGCGGTTGACGCATCCATGTTAACTCAGCACCTTCAGTAATCTCAACGTCGTCTCCCCAGAATTTTTCAATCACATCTCGCTTAATTTTGTTTAAAGCAGATGCTGTGACTGTCTCATAGTTATCAACGAGTTTATAAACTTCTCTTTGATAAGCGGCTTCTAGTAGGTGAGTAACAAAGTTGTGGTAATACGTTCTTGAAATAATTGAACTGATTACCCAACGTTTAAAGGCAGGGTCTTTAGAGTTTTCTAAGAGATGATTTGCCATTAACATTTCGTTCATGGTACTCGGTGCTTCGATAAAGTACATAGATGGACGGGCATCAAAGATATTTTGTGAACGGTTGGCATTATAAAAATGACCAGCATGTCCTAATTCATGGGCTAGTACAAATACTTCTTCCATTAAGGATGACCAAGAGATTAAGACAAATGGGTGAGAACCGTATGGACTTGAACAAAAGGCACCAGTCGATTTCCCTTTATTCTGTACAAAATCAATCCATCTCTCATCAAAGGCACGGTTAATCATGTCCGTATAATCTTCTCCCATTATACCGAGTGCATCTAAAATATATTTACGTGATTCTTCCACGCTAATTTCAGGCTCTGAGTCCGGATCTAGTGGAATTTTTAAATCTTCATATTTCATTTGCTCTAGACCATGCTCTTTTTTCAACAATTTCGCATAGCGTCTCATGTGTGGTGCTAATTGTTCTGTAATCGTATCAATCTGTCTATCGTATAACTCACGGTCTACTTTTTGACCATGTAAGAGATAATCAATGACTGAATCAAAACCTCTTAAATCCGCTTCTGCTTTTTCTTGCTTGAGATGAATATCATAAGTGCCTGCTGTTGTTTCTTGGTATTTTCTTAAAGAATCCGAGAATTGTTTAAAAGCAGTTCGTCTAACATACTTATCTGGATTGGATTCTAAACCACCTTCAAAAGCAAGGTAGGATAGGGCGTATTCTTTACCATCTACAGTAAAGCTACCAAAATCAATGTCTAAAAGCTTAGTTTTTTGATAAAGATCATATGGCCCTTTGAAAACAGAAGAAAATGCAGCGAGTGCTTTTTCTACATTTGGTTCTAGTTGATAAGGCTTAGAGCGTAGTAAATCTTCCACAAAATGAGCATAGTCTGCTTTTGCTTCACCAATAGCGTTTAAGAAGTCTTCATCCTTATCTAATAGCTCACTTGTTAAAAAGCTAGTTTTAGTACTGACTTCTGTTTGTAAGCTACCTGTTAAGGCGCCTAATTTCTGAGCTGCCTCATCACTTCTATCTGCAGATAATCTTAAATTAGAATATGTACCAATTAAGACAAGTTCTTCTAAAATTGCACGGTAGTCATCAATTGCAAGTACTGCTTGTTCTACAGTTTCAATATTGCCTTGGTGTTTATCTTGAAAGGCAGTAACATCCACCTTGACACCTTCAATGGCTTTAACACAAGAGTCATCATCCTTAAATAAAGGTGTTAAATCCCATGTGTACTTTTCTTCAACTTCTGATCTGTGTTTCAATTCCGTCATGTAAACATCTCCCTAATTTTTTCCTTCGTTTGACTACATTATACATAAAATTTTGAATATTGTATAACTTCAAGATAATGATTGAAGCATCTTTTTTTGGGTATAAATAAGAGAGGTGATGACGATGGTAGATGATGTACAGTTTTACATTTATACACTCTTAGCAGTGATTGTTTTAAGTATTATTGTTGGATTTTTACCTAAAAAATATTACATTATGCCACTGGTCACCTTAGTTGTGATGACCATCTTGGCTTTTGTACTACCGAACTTTTATCCAGATTTAGATTGGCAGCCACTTCTTGGCTACGCAGTGTTCTTAACGCTTCTTTCACTCGCAATTTCTGTTTCAATGTGGATTACTAAAAGAAATAGAAGAAAAGCCAAAGAGGTTAGGAACGCTGAAAAAGTAATTTCTAAAGCAGAAGAGAAAGAAGAAACCCATAAACGCTGATATGACAGCGTTTATTTTTTTTACGATAAAATCCCCAAACGAAACAGTTCAGCAACAGCCTCTGTTCGATTCCTACTATTTGTTTTATCCATAACGGTCTTAATAAAGTATTTTATATTTGCTTCTGAAAAGTTCATGGACTCAGCAATCTCCTTAGTTGAGTAGCCGTATGAGACATACTTTAAAATTTTTATTTCTTTTTCAGGAAAATCATGTTTGCTCATAACTTTTCCTTCTGATAACAACTCGGATACAGCAAAACGAAAATCATTAGCTTCTTCTATTACACTTTCAGACATATTGAAGTCAATGTTTAAACCAGTAAAAAATGCAATAACTACATCATTAAGTGAGATTGGTATTAGAAATAGATCTTCAATTATAACCGGAGCTAGATATTGGCCTCCGATACTAATCTGTAGTCTATTACCATGAAATAACTTAACTTTATTTTCTTTTAAGTGTCTATGAATGTGTTCATTCATTTTCATATACTCATGAATATGTTGTAACGAATTCACTTTATAATCTTTATATTGTAGGACACCACTAAAAGAATCATCTAAACGAGAATAACGAAATAACTGTGATACCTCTGAAGGGAAGTATTCGTGAAAAGTTTTTAAAAGTTCAAAAGATCGTTCATTCGGATGACTATGTTCTTGCATATCGAAAAATATCTTATGAAATCTATTCAAATATCTCACCTCAATTTTCTTTCAAATTTTAAGGTCGTCAACCATTGAAGGTGCGTATGCTGATCCTTTATACGGTGGCAATAAGAATATGGAAGGATGGAAAATGAAAGAATATCCTGGCGCTCAATTATCTTATCGAAATTTAATGACTGAAGATTATCAAGCCGACGCAGAATACGTTGTTATTGAACCAATGAGTTTAAGCGATCAATAATAGAACGGAGTTAACAACATATGGTGACTAAATTAGACAAAGTGCCAGTCGTAACCATTGGCGTAGGTTGGGCCGGGGGAATTGTCGCTGCTGAACTTTCAAAGGCAGGACATAAAGTTGTCGGCCTTGAAAGAGGCTCTAACCGTGTAACTGAGGACTTTGCCAATAAGCATGATGAGTTAAGGTATATCAATCGACACGAACTAATGAATAAACTGTCTGACTTATCTTTTACATTTAGAAATAATACTGAAGAAACAGCAGCTCCACTAAGACATCCAGATTCTGCAATTGTTGGTAGAGATGTTGGTGGTGGCGGCTTACACTGGGCAGCACAAACACACAGATATTTTCCATATAATTTTGAAATTAGAAGTAAAACTATTGAAAGGTATGGCGAAGAAAAAATTCCAGAAGGCTCAACAATTCAGGATTGGGGAATAACTTATGATGAATTGGAACCATATTTTGATAAATTCGAAAAAACTATGGGTACTTCCGGAGAACGTAACGATAACGAGGCACCTAGAGAAAATGATTATCCTACACCACCTCTGAAAAAAACACCTGCCATGGCATTATATGAAGAAGCTGTAAAAAATTTAGGATACAGTCCATATGTGATACCTTGCGGAACTATTTCAGAAGAATATGAAAACCCAGATGGACAAACTTTAAATGGTTGTCAGTATAATGGATTTTGTGGAAGTTTCGCTTGTGAATGGGGTGCTAGAGCAAGTCCTGTTACAACAGTTATTCCAACAGCACTTGCTACCGATAATTTTGATTTAAAAACTAATTCACTAGTTACAAGAATTCTTCATGAAAATGGTAAGGCTACTGGAGTAATTTATAAAGACACTAGAACGCTAGAAGAATTTGAACAACCAGCTGACCTTATCGTATTAACTAGCTATACATTAAACAACATAAGATTACTATTACTATCAGAAATTGGCGAACCATATAATCCAGAAACAGGAGAAGGAATTATTGGTAAAAACTTCACTGATCACCATGCCTATCATGGTGCTACTGGATTCTTTGACGATAAAATTATTAAATATATTAGTACAGGTGCATTAGGTATGGCTTTTGGAGATTACAACGCAGACAACTTTGATCATTCAGATTATGATTTTATTCATGGAGGTCAAGTAGAAATTAGAGAGCAGGGTAACATGCCAATTTCAACTAATCCAGTACCTAATGGAACAAAAACATGGGGGAGAGAATTTAAAGATCAATCTGTATATTATGCAAATCGTCACATATCTTTAATGTCCCAAAAAGCTTCTTTACCTTATGAAAATAATTATGCTGATTTAGATCCGACATTTAAAGATCCGTATGGTGATCCGCTATTAAGAATCACAGTAGATTACCATGAGGAAGAAACAAATCGAAATAATTTTCTAATAGATAAAGCAGAAGAAATATTAAAAGAAATGGGCGCTCACTCAATAAATAAAGATGAACAAGCTGAACATTTTTATCCTGGTATGAATGGTATGCACAACGGCGGTGGCGTAATTATGGGTGACAGTCCTGACAACTCAGCAGTAAATAACTACATGCAAATGTGGGATATAGAAAATCTATTTGTCTGTGGTGCAAGTGCGTTTCCACACTTCGGAGCCACAAATCCTACATTGACAATGGGAGCACTCACTTATAGAGCGACAGAAGGGATGATTAAATATCTTGATGGCGAGAAGGGGATGCTAGTAGAAGCAAAAACTAAAACAACTTTAGCATAAAATAAAATAAAATAATTGCCGTGTCCTAAAAGTAGGGCACGGCAATCTTTTCATATATTTAATTAACCAATAATAGTGTCTAAATCTATACCATACGTTTCTGTGACGATTAAGAATACTGCACCTTTGTCGAGTTCTGCTTCATATTCTGATGTTTCTGCTTCAGAAAATCCAACACTTTCGATTTTGTCTCTTAACTCATCGCCTTGTTTTTCAAATACTGATTTAACAGCATCTGTGAGACCTTGTTCGCTTGCACCAATTGTATTTGCTTCTGTGTTCTTAGCGATACGGTTAGTGCGATCATCATCGTGAGAGAGTACGTAGATATTTTCTTTTTCAATTTTATTCGCTTTTAAGATTGAAATATCTTCTTGGATTCTTTCGTCATCATGATACACTTTAAAAAATGGTGCAATACTAACATTCCTCCATAGAAATAATGATTTGTCTTACATATATGTATTTATCCGAATAATAGAATCTTAAACATAATGTTCACTATAGGGGCAATATTACCGTCAATTTATAACTTCCTATAATATATGTTATGTAAACTTTATAATTAATTTTAAAAGAGGGCGATAAAATTCTTCTTTAACACTTAATCCCAATCTTCATATAATTGCATGTCTTTTATTCTTTCAAACGCATCATGATCAACTGAAAATGTTTTCTCATCTGAGTTCGCAATATTATCACTCACAGTTAACTCATCAATCACATCATATAAGGATTCAATCTCATCTAAGGCAAATTCGTATTGTGCTTTACTCATTAAAACGCCAGCTGATTCGTTTTCGTCCAGAACATGTATAACTCGTTTTTCTTTTTCTGCAGTTTCAAATACCTTATTTGGGTCTTGTTTTAGGTCTTTGATATCAATATTAATGGATCTAGATGAATTCACTTTGACACCTCCTTATTTATTCAGTGTACATTTACCCATTAATCAGTATTTTAGACGTATTTTTTTAATAAAAATCAGCATTCAAATCCATTTTTATATTTTCTGAATTTTTAAATTTTTATATATATGCCCATTATATGACAAAAACCAGAACTTTACAGTTCTGGTTGTCATCTTATATCTTACCTAGCGTACTTGCCACCATATAGACAGCTTTATTGAAGACTTTATCAAAGGTACCTGGTAATTCTTCTATATACGGCATATAACCGCGTTTAAATCGATACACACCATAGTCCTTGGATTCTTCTGTGAAGTCTCCTGTTAAGCCAAAGAAATTAAAGCGTTTAAGTCCTAATTCTTGGGCTTTTTTGATCATTTCCCAAGTTGCAAAGTTGGTGCCTTTAAAGAATGACAGTTCTGGATAGCTTCCGCTAAATAGATATACCATTTCTTGGTTATTGTAATAGTACATCCCTACCGATAAATCGAGTTCTGTACCAAATTCAGCTTTAAATTCTCCCATTTTCTCAATTCTTTTCAGCTTACTTGCTAACTGTTCTTTATGTTCGTTCAGACGTTTTTTCTCACGTTTGGTTGCAGTGTTTGCTGCCATTTTTTCTTCAATGTCATTGATATTTTGTTCTTCCTCAGCTTTTTCATCTTGCAATTGCTGCAGGTAGTTATCAACATTGACATGGGTTAAGATGAGATACATACGGTCTTTTAATGTATTGAGTAAGTTTTTCACTTTTTCTCTTGGTACTGGATCAAAACCGATGCGCTCTTCTGTTTCTTTGTAAATATCGATAAACTTATCGTATTCATCTTCTTGGAGTAGCTTCAGTTCTAAAGGCATAATCTCCGTTTGACGGGTATTATAGCGCGTAGTTGTATCCATTTCTTTTAAGATTTGATCTAAGGGCTTATCGACATCGATGACAGCTTGGTAACGAAGGAGTTCTTCTGTCACAAGCTCTTTAGTGAAACCGTGATGTGTGTAGCCTAAGTCTTCATAGATTTTTATAATTTCTTGATTGTTTCTCGGATCATCTTCTAAAATATTTCCGTCATGGTCTCTCATTTGATAGACAGTGTATGGTGAATGAATCATCTTCAATGCGCCGTTCTTTTTAGCATATTGGTCGATGCCTTCTAAGAAGAATTTTAAGTCTTCATTATTAAAATCTTTTAGTAAAGGTCCAGTATGCGATGTAAATAGCCTATATTTTTTTAGGACTGATGTGGCACTTAACATGGACACACCGATGAGTGCTTCTCCATCAAAGAGTCCGAGTAAATGCGTCTCATTTACGCCTGAAATATAGTCATAAAACAAAGGATCATGAAAATAATGCATATGTCCTTGATAGTCTTTTAAGAACGATTTAAAGTCTGTTTCTTCTATTGGTCTGACTTCCATTACTGGATCAACCCTTCTCTTTTATTACTTATTAAGGCCAAGTTTAGCTTTTACTTTATAGATATTGTGGTGGAATGGTGAAATGACTTTAACAAAATCACCGACTAATTCTTCAATTTCAGCGTTAAATCCACGCTTGAATCGATAAACACCATAGTCTTCCCCATCTTCAGAGAAGTCACCGCTCACACCGTAGAAGTTATAACGTGCAATGTTATGTTCCATACAGTATTTCATCATTTCTAGGTGCATCTTATATGGTCCAACGAATTGTGGATATTCTGATGTACTTGCACCTGAATTGTAGACTAATTCATATGGTGTGTCGAAGTAAATACCAGCAGCAAGGTCTAAGACATTACCTTCTTTTTCATGGATGACTTTTGCTTCTTCTAAATCTTTATTTAAGTTAGCAACTTGTTTTTCTAACTCTTTAATTTTATTTATTGTTTTATCGTTTTTATTTTCTTTTGCTTCCATGATAACTAGACGGCCTTCCACATCTTCTAGTTGAGCTGTTAAATTACTAACGTACTTATCTAACTCAATATAGGCTAAAGGAATTAAGACCTTATCGCCGTATGCTTTTTTGAAGTTAGTGAAGTAAGACTTAGGATCTGGATGTGTAAAGAAGCCTTGACGTTCTGATGTATCTGCATAAAGTTTAAGGAATTTATCAATTTCATCTACTTCTAAGAAACGTAATTCCACACCGTATTTTTGAGCTTTTTTAATGTTACGCTTACGCTGTGAATCAAAGGACTTCACTAATTCATTTTCATTGTTGAAAGGTGACACGTCTAAAACACTCATCCAACGCGCTTGAGAGGTTTTAGAATAGCCTCTTGTAAAGCCTTCATGGCCGTAACCAAGCGATTCTAGCAACTGAATGAGTTCGTCTTGAGGCTCATAATCCGTTTTTTCATTAACATCCTTATCGTATTTTTTGTAGATCCAGTTCGGGTCCACTTTGACGTAAGAACAGTTGTTTTTACTTAAGTAGTCTGTTAGTTCTTCAAAGAAAAATCTAACTAAGACAAGATTGTGATAGTCAAGCACAGGTCCACGGTTAGAGTAATAGAAATGCTTACCCATTACAGTTGGTTGTAAAGTAAATAGACAAGCTGCAATCACTTTGCCTTCATCATCTTTAACACCAAGCAATTTAACTTCTTGACCATCCATTTCACGATTCTTTTTATTTTCTATCATTTGGAAAAAGGCAGACGCGTGCCCTTCTTCAATGAAGGATTGATATTCTTCATCTGTAAGTTCTAAGAATTTCATGTCTTCTATCCCCTATCTTATTTGTTACGTAGCTTATTCAACGCCTGATACGCCTTATAAGCCGGTCCATTAATCGGTTTAATGAAGTCTCCGATATATTCATTCACAACAGCATTGAAGCCTTTTTTAAATTGGATGACACCGTAGTCTTCAGCATTTTCAGTGAAGTCTCCACTGATTCCGTAGAAGTTATACTGGTCAATGCCTTGTTCAAGTGCATATTTAATCATGGTCCACTGGATTAAATATGAGCCAGCAAAGTGTCTAAAGTCGTTATCTGTTCCACCTGATAAGTAAGTGACTTCGTGTGGTGTCACAATGAAGTAGGCACTAGATAATGGTAAATCTTTACCATGAGTCGATAAAAGTGCTTGTCCTTCTTTTAACTTAGCATCGATGTTTGTGAGTTGCTCAGATAAGTTTTTAATTTTATTCGCTTGTTTTTCATTGTTTGGATCTTTATCCAGTGCACGTTGTGCTTTTTCAATATTTTTCTCTAGTTTTTCTTTGTCCTTTTGAGTCGCTGCATTGTAGTCTTCTAAGTCAACATACACCATTGGAATCAAGACTTGATCTTTAAAGTACTTTTTACGCTCGATGTAGAAGCTGTCATCTCTATCAAAGAACTCTTTCATCTCTGAGGTATCTTTCATAAATTTACGGAAGATATCAATGTTGTCTAAGTCTAGATATTTAATATGCAGACCGTTCTTTTCAGCTTTTTTAATATTTCTTCGTCTTAAGTTATCCATGTCATCAAAGACTTGTTTTTCTGATTTTCCTTCTAAATCTAAAACAGAATGCCAACGGACTTGGACAATCGGGTCAAAACCGTTTCTAAAGCCGTCATGGTCGTAACCAAGTGCTTTAAAGTTATCAAAAATGTAATCATTGTTCATGCTCTCAATGATTTCACCTTCGTGGTTTCTCTTATTAATCACTTCATATGGGTCGACTCTGACATAGAGTACTTTTTTCGTTTTTAAGAAGTTCGTTAAACCATCGAAAAAGGTCTTAAACACTGCCTCATCACTATAATCGAGGACTGGCCCTCTGTTAGTATATGCGTATTTAAAGATCTTCATAACAGGTGTTAAAGTGACTAAGCAAGCAGCTTTTACTGTTTCTTGATCCTTTACACCGACTAAATAGGTCTCGATGCCACTGTCTACTTTTAATTGATAGTTCTCTTTTGTTTGAGTAAAGTGACTGAAATTCTCTGTCGTAAAGTCATTAAACTCACTTAAACTTAGCTCTGTAAATTGCATAATGGCACTCCCGTTCATCAATACTTAATCTCTAATATAGTAACAGATTTAACAATCAGTTTCATCTAATATAGGTATTCTCGCTACATGTAACATCAATATTTTCAAATAAAAACCCCCCTTTAAGTGTCTTTCAACTTAAAGGGGGTGAGACTTAGTCTTCTAGTCTTTGATTGTCTTTATGATATTTAATGACACCTTCTGCACAGCGGTAAGCAATCGCACCGACTGTACCTGTTGGGTTGTTACCTGAGTTATGAACGAAGGTACTTGAACCTGCAACAAATAAGTTGTCACGGTCCCAGTGTTGTAACCAAGTATTTACTACACTGTTTTCTGGATCGGTTCCCATCGGTGTACCACCTGAAATGTTAGTAGATTGATAAGGTACAATATCATAATTACCTAAGTCATCATTATCAACATCGATGTGTTTAGCACCCATTTGCTCAACAATTTCTGCACATTTCTCAGTTAAATATTTATTTCTAGCATTGTCTTGTTCGGTCCAGTTGTAAGTAAGCATCACTTGTGGATTACCGAAGGCATCTTTATATGTCTCATCTAAATCCAAGTAGTGATCTCTATGTGGACCAGTATGTGCCATCGTATAAACTTCTAGTGTTCTAGTGAAGTTATTAATGGATTCTTTCTTAAACTCTTCACCCCATGCTGGTGTGTCTTTACGAGTGGTATTCGTTAAGATTGGACGGCTACCTGTTTGAACGAAGTGAATGGATCCACCATGTATGAAATCAAGATCTTCATGGTCAAAGTTGTCTCCATTATAATCATCCGCAATCATACCAAGTGCCCCAGCACCCATAAAGGTATTGAACTGTTCATCGAAGAAACCAGTGGCACCTAAACCGGTTTGATAGCAGTAGTTACTACCTAGTGTCCCTTTTTCAGTTTCTGGATTGTATTGTTCACCGATGTCAGAGACTCTAAGTAATTTGTAGTTATTAAATAAGAAACTTGTGAGTACAACCACATCAGCAGGTTGGAAGAACTCTTCACGTGTTTCTGTATCGATAAATTTAACACCAGTGACTTTTTTATCGTCATTTTCGTCTGTAACGATTTCAGTCACGTTGGAGTGATAACGAATTTCATAATTCCCAGTTTTTTCTGCTGTTTTTAATACTGTGACATCTGGCGTTGCTTTAGCATCGTATTCACACGCAAAGCGTTCACAGAAGGCACAGTACTGACACGGATTCAATGTTTCGCCATCTGGGTTTTCGTAACTTTGTGACATGTTAGATGATGGCATCATAATTGGATGTAAGTCTAATTCTTGGGCTGCTTTTTCAAACATTTTTAATGTTTTTGTCTTGATCATCGGAGGGTTTGGATATGGGCTAGAACGCTTTTCACCTAGCGGGTTTTCCTCACCACTGACCCCTGCAGTTTTTTCGAATTTATCGTAGTATTTTTCCATCTCATCAAAAGTAATTCCCCAGTCACGGTAACGTAGACCAGAATCTTCAGCGAGCTTTTCTTTACCATATCGTTCTTCTGTCATGGATTTGATTTCAAAGTCATAGGCCATGTAACGGTCAGTTTGACCATTCCAGTGTGTCCCTGCACCACCACGTCCACTACCTGGTAAGAATGAACCTAAACGGCGAACAGGTAAAGCACGTTCGTCTCTAGAGTTTCTAAAGGTGAGTGTTTCAATAGATGTGTCTTGCATTAACTCATAACGCTGTGCGTATTTTAATTCATCATGAACGTGTTGGTAATCATTTGTATCACGGTAACCCCCACGTTCTAAACTTTTTACTTTAAGTCCTTCTTTGGATGTCTCTGCAGCAACGATTCCGCCAGTCCAACCTGCACCAATTGTGACGACATCCACTTTATCTAATTCTTTTACCAATTCTATTTCCTCCTATAATCTCAACTATTAGCCAAAGTTAGGCAATGGATCGATATCTTGAAATTCGTCACTCTCAATAACATCTAAGTAAGAGTGCTGGTGTCCTGGGAACTGTTTCATCTTCCAGCCCGCCATGTCTCTGTTCCCTCTGTAAATCGGGTCTGAGTAAACACCGTCTAAAGTTGCTTCACGTAACAGTTGGAAAAAGTAAGCTGAAGTTGCTGTACTTTTCGGTACATTGAAGTCGACTTTGTCTGCTTCAAAATCTTTCAAGATATCATCTTGTTGTCCTGCTTCTAATTGAGAGAAGGCTGTCTCGTGACGGTCATTCGCTTCTTCTTGTAGTTTACGAATACCAAGTTTAAAATAAGACGCACGATTTAGGTTAGATTGATAACCTTGTGTGTCTGTTCCTTCGTAAAAAGGACCTTGCATGTATTCTCTTGAATTACGACCGTATGAACCTGCAAGCTGTGCGTCTAAAAAGTAAGCTGCACCAAGTGCTTTTGCCCCTGGACCAATATCATCCTCTGGAAAAATTCTTTCCATTGCTGCTTCGATTGTGTTGAAATCTTCGTCGTTAGCAAAGAAAATTCGACCAGCCTCTGGAATTGTTGTACCACTAGCCTCAGAATCACCTGAAGCTTCAGAACTTCCTGCTTCATCCTTTGTGACAGTTTCCTCACTGTCTAGGTCTTGTAAGTTAAAACCGACCAACCCACCGAGCAAACTACCACCGATAATACCTCCAGTTGCGGCTCCAGTGGTCTTTAAGAAATCACGTCGTGAAAATTGCTTTTCCTTCGCCATTTCATTTACCTCCATATCTTTCTATCTATAATATTGGGAAATATATCCTACAATAGGATATTATAACATTCAAAATTTAATATGTAAGAGATAAAATTCATAATAAGTGTAATATAATATTAGATTATTCACTTTATTTAGATATCTAAATTGTTAGTCTAACATTTAATTTTGGCTTTGAGATAAAAAGTGCTCAGAGGATGGATTTAAGGTGGATGAACGCAAAAAAAGGCTAGACATAAGCCTAGCCTTGAAATCAAAAATCGATGAAAATTCCATTGGGTATGTCAAAAATCATGTTAAATGGAAAAAAGAACCTGGAAAACTATATTTCAGATTTCCAAGTCCTTTTACACTTTTTAAATTAGCCTATTTAAACTAATTATATAAAATTCGCTTTTTTAGGCTAATTAATATATAATTGCCTTATTAAGCTAAGGAGTTGATTCATATTTTATCTATGCTGATTATGGATGTATCGAATAGTACTAAGGCACCAGAGGAGATATACAATCATCTTACTTTTATAGAAAAAAAGTTGCAGGCTTTAAATACAGATAAACACAAAGTATATGTTAATTACCGTATGGGAGATGAGCTCTTTATTCTGTCAGATAAAGAGAACTATACTGCTCTCTTGTCTCTTTATGTAAAAATTCTCTGGCCCGCTTCTGACTTTCCATTAAAGTGTAGTTTCCACAGTGTAGACATTCCTTTTCCTGAAGGTAATCCCGAACACTGGAATCATCCATCCATTAAAAATGTGAGAGAATCGCTCCAAGCTATCAAGAAATCAAACATCCAGGATTTTGCTAGTCCAGATATGTCTAAAGGGATCGAGATTGCTTTAATGTATGCGACGGACATCTTTAGAGGATTAACTAAAATACAGCAAGAGACCATGCAGTATTATTTAGCAGGAGTAAGTCAAAAAGAGATTGCTAAAGAAACAGAGCGGTCAGAACCGACCATTTCTAAACATTTGCGATTGTCACGTGTAAAGCAGTTAGTAGAGATTATTGATTACCTTAAATCGACTTATCAACTAACTTCTGATGAATTAGTCGATCAGCTCCGAAATATCACACAATCAGGAGGTCAGTCATGACACTTTTAATTATTGTTGGTATTGTCTTTTACTTACTAAGTGGATTTTTCATTAAAATTATTTTAGAAATTTTATCCGGTGAGAAAAACACAGAAACCGACCGTATTGGAATGACGATCGGCTACTGCGAAAGGTTGCTGACTATAGCATTTGTGATATTAAATCAATACACTGCACTTGGACTCTTAGTTGCTGCCAAATCTATTCTCCGCTTCTCAAGCGATAAATCTGACGAGTCTGTTCGTAAAGAAAGTGAGTATGTTCTAGTAGGAACTATGTTGTCATTGGTTTTTGGTATTGTGAATGGTTTGATATTCGTGTTTGCTTTTAAAGCATAATCTCTTACTGATATTTACTCAATATTCTCTGCCATTCTTCCTGTGCATCTTGGTCTCCTGAGACTTCGAATCTTGAAGCGGGTGCATATTCTCCGCGTGTACCGTCATCATTGAATTCACCGAATCCTGATGACAGGCTCGTTTCTTCTTTGACTGAAATGTGTTCATAGACTACTCCGTTATCGGCTAACATATATTTATGGATATCTGTACCATCTATGGCCATAGTCTGATAGCCAGATGCAGTGCTTTCTACTTCTGTATTTTCATCTGCACCATAGTCTCCACTAATGGGTTGATAAAATACAATACCTCCGATTGCGTGGATATTAAATGCATCGAATCCCGGATTGTCTTGATCCTGTACTTGTACATCACCATGGGGTGTTGTTGCATACCAGTCACCACGTCCTGCAGCACCATGACCAAAGTAGTAATCATTAACTGCCATTCCACCTACCTCAGCTCGCTCTACTGCCCAAGTGTAAAACTCATCTACCATAGCTTGTTTTTCTGCATCTGTGAATTCTCTAACTGCTGTTTCTTGATGTGCTTCGTCTTCAGCCACTTCAGTGTTATCTTCTGCACTTTCATCGGTTTCTTCTGTTTCTTCATTTTGTGATTCTACATCAGGTTCAGAGTCACTGCTTTCTTCTTGAGCCTTATCCGCTTCACTCGTATCACTGGATTCTTCGTCCTCAGAGCTTTCTTCTGTCTCTACCTCTTCACTATCATTATTCTCTGCTTCCTCATTTGTTTCACTTTCTGCAACTTGCTGGCTTTTTTCATTGACCGCTTCATCTTCAGTATCTCCACTGTTACATGCAGCAAGCATCAGTACTGCCATCACACTCACAACTCTTTTCATCGACTGACCTCCAAAAAATATTACCATTTAATTTATATCTACCATTTTTATCTTTACATCAAACCTGATAAAAACAAAATAAAAAGAGCAGAATTGTCTGCTCCTTTTAAAAGAAAATGCGGATTAAGAAGATACCAACAATATTGATAATCATAGAGGAAAGCAGTAATTTCTTATCTCTACCTTCTCCGGACTTGGTAATAATCAATACTAGGACACTTAAGAGGGCGAGGGCAATTGCTATATAATGCGGTAAGCCAAATGGTGACAGGTAAATATTAGTCAGGTCATTGGCAGCAAATGTGGTAATCAAATAGACTAAATTGACGACAGATAGTATCAATATACCAATTCGCATATCATCACTTCCATAGTATGACTCTACCTTTTATGCCCCGCTATTAAACCTTCTCTTAATTTCAAGGTAGAGGCTTCTGTACAGCTGATGGCTCTCATAATGGATAGCTGTCCATATTTTTCTTTCACGTCATCTATGGTCTTCATTAAGGCTTCTTCTCTTAAGAGTTGGTCGGTGTCTTGAAAGAGTGAGATTTGCTTGGCACTGTCTGGTATAAAGTTCGACAATGAGACCGATATGGTTCGATAAAGTGCATAGGGATCTGCCATTCTACTTAGATGCTTCCAGACTAATTTCATAATATCCATTTCATTATTCGATCCTGCATTAATGGTGAACTGTTTACGATAAACATGACCGTCTTTAGTGCCGACTGTAAAATGGACGGTTCTCGCGAGTTGTTTCATCAACCGCATTCTGTGAACAACTTCATCGATATGTTCGAATAAGACGACATAGGTTTCTTCGAAGCGGTAGTCTCTCATCAGTATTTGGCTTTTAGCAATAGAAGGTGAATGGACAACGTGCTTTTGACTAATCTGACTAAAATCAATACCGTTGGCATGGAGATGCCAGTCAACACCAATAATGCCAAAGTCTTTTTTCAAATAAGTATAGGGATAATTTGCTAGGTCCCCTACGGAAAAGATTCCGCGTTGATTGAGTTTCTTTTCACTGCGTCGATTTATCCCCCAAAATTTACTGAGTGGTTTTATCCTCCAAAGTTTCTCTGGTACGTCTTGGTAACGCCATTCTGTAATACCGTCTGGCATGTGTTTCGCTTCTATATCTAAAGCGACCTTACTTAATAAAAGATTGCCACCGATACCAATCGTCGAATGAATATGTGTTTCGTCATAGATTTCATCCTGGATCATTTTAGCGAGTGCTTTGGGACTATCTGCAAATAGATGATAACTATGGGTAACATCCATAAAGAACTCATCGACGGAGTATTGATGAAAGTCTTCAGGCGCGATATATTTTAAAGCAATCTCTGAAATACGTTTGGTGTAATCTAAATACACTTTCATCGACGGATTGATAATATAAATATCACTTCTACTTGGGATTTCAAATAGTCTAGAACCTGTCTTAATGCCGAGTTTCTTTAACTCAGGTGTCGCTGCGAGTACGACAGAACCGATGCTTTTAGTATCCCCTACGACCGCGAGCTTGACCTTCATAGGATCGAGCCCTTTTAAGATACAAGAGACACTGGCAAAGAAGCTTTTTAAATCTACGCAGAGAATATCTCGCTCGGGACAGAGATGATAATTATATAATTTATACATATAGACCCTCCTATATCGAACATATGTTCTATATTAGCATGGATGGTCATATTTTTTTAGTATTAAAACTTAAAAGGCATATAAAAAAACACCAAATGCATTTTTTAGGCACTTAGTGTTTTGAAAGATGCTGTCTGATCAACGACTTTTTAAATCATTATAATCTTCTATAGCATACAAAAAACCACCAAATGCTCTTCCCAGCATTTAGTGGTTTGGTGAAGCCATGAATACTATTTTTGTTACTTTTAATTTAACATATGCAGAATTATATTACCAGTTTGAAGTATTTATTTCATTCAATCGTTCTAATATATAATTATAACCACTCTAAGAATTCTAATCGATTACCAAATGGGTCATGAAGATAGAATCGTTCTGCACCTTCTAAGCTGTTATCTTCTATAATCTCTACATCTAGTTCCAGTAGTTTACTTCTTAAGTCTTTTATAATTTTAACTTCAAAGGCTGGATGTGCTTTCTTAGCAGGATGAAAATCATTTTCTACTCCGACATGTAGTTGGTGATGACCGACTTGAAACCAAACGCCGCCTCTTTTAGCTAGTTGATCAGGCTTTCTGATTTCCTGGAAACCTAACTTCTTACCATAGAATGCTCTTGCTTCATCTTCTTGATTTCTTGGTGCTGCAACTTGTACGTGATCGATACCTTGATAAGAATATGTCATTCGAATCCCCCTTATTTACTCAATAATAACATTAATTCAAAGGATAAAAATCACTTCACACAATAGAACATACGTTCTATTTTTGTTATAATTATTATATCGCCTATTCTTCCCGGGCGAAGTCTATCCGGGAGGGGGTGAAAGCCATGGATCCTATTTTTGTCTATTTTGTTGGACCAATCGTCGTTGGTTGCATCGTCCAACTGTTCAAGCACTGGCTTGAATTACAAAGAAAAGACTAGGCGATAAGCACTAGAGCCCCGACTTGTTCTTCCCAACAGGTCGGGGTTGTGTTATGCCTAATTTAAACGACACTTTCTTCTGTCTCTTCTTTGTTACCTGACATATTCATTACAATGACACCGACAATAATAATGACTAAACCACTGATATTGATTAGGGTTAATACTTCATTAAACAAGAAGATACCCACTATGGCAGTACCGACTGTACCGAGTCCTGCCCAGACGCTATAGGCAATACTCAGTGGAATGCCTCTTAAAGCGATGACGAGTAGTGTAAATGATATCGCGTAACCGATGAATAAGGCAATGGTCGGTCCAATGACTGAGAAGCCTTGAGATAGGTTTAGCATGGAGGTTGCGAACACTTCAAATAATATTGAAACAATTAGTATTGAAAAGTATTTTAAATTCATATTTTCTCCTTACACTCTCATTAAGACAACACCAGCAATGATTAAGATGATGCCGATGAGTCCATTTTTTGTGATTTGTTCTTTAAATACTAAAAATCCGACCATAGCTGTAAATGCTGTTCCTACCCCGCTCCATACAGCATAGGCAAAGCTTAGCGGTAAGGTGACGACGGCGAGTGATAGTAAGAAAAATGCGAGTATATAACCGCCTGCAATGCCGACAATATAGAGTTTATTATCGTTTGTTGCTGTCATTTTCATCATGGTGGTTCCGAATACTTCAGAGAGTATGGCACCGAGTAAATAGATATAAGGCATTTATATCACTTCCGCTTCTAGAGTTTGAATATAGTTGGTAATGATTTTTTCCATTTTTTCTTTATAGAAAGCACCAATTTTATAAGTTAAGGTAAACCAGATACCATCACATATCATTCTGAGTTCAAAAATTTTATCTTCGTCACCTTGATCGTTTTTAAAAGATTGATCCCAAAGGTTGGATGTCTCTTCCCATAGTGCTTTACTTGAACTGTCTTCATGAGAAGAAATAAAGACTGCAGGTAAGAGTATGTTTTCAGAGTCATTGATGTAGTCAAGTGTGGCTAAAGCGTAGGCTCGACTATATCGGTATGGTCCACTTAATTTTCTAATATGTGTATCGATACGATTATCAAATTCTTGAATGACTTTTTTATTCATATTGAGTAGGATATCTTCTTTACTATCAAAGTGATAAAGTACCCCACCTTTCGTTAATTCAGCTTTCTCTGCTAAATAACTCATTGTTAACTTTTGAATCCCTTCGTCATTGACAATTCGTGCGGCTTTTATTAAAATTTCATCTTTTTTCGTCATGATTATCTCCTATTAACTATACTGAACGTACGGTATAGTAATTATGACAAATACCTATAAAAATTACAAGGAAAATATTTAAAATCTTGATTTTTTACATAAGAAAATCCCCTCATACGTTGAATACGTACAAGAGGATAATCGAAATATTAATCAACAAATTAGAGAGTCAATATCTCTTGGATAATACGTGAGCATTTCCATTCCTGTTTCTGTAATTAACACTGTATCAGAATGTCTAAATCCACCTAGACCTTTGACATAAATCCCTGGTTCTACAGTGACAACCATACCAGGTTCCATTATTGTGTCATCTCCTAAATCAAAGAATGGTGCTTCATGTCCTAACAGTCCAATATTGTGGCCTGTATGGTGTTTAGTCAAGTGTGTTATACCAGTTTCTTTATAATATTTTTGAACCGCTTCTTCTACAGAGGAATATTTCTCTCCTGGTTTAATGGCATTAAATGCAACTTCTTGTGCATCATACATATATTTAAAATACTTCTCTTGATCATTATTATATTCACCTACAAACATCACTCTTTCAAGTTCACTGTGATATCCAAACACATCAGCGGCAGCACCTGTTACCAAGGTATCGCCTGTTTTAAATACTGCATTTTGCGTCACAGCATGAGGGAATGCAGATTCAGCACCAATCTGACCTCTGTATATAGCATAAGCAGTTTTTCCGTGAGGTTTATAACCTGGACCTAAAGTTTGAGTCATTGCCATTGTTGCATCGATAGAAGCTCTGTTCGTAACTTCTATCTCTTCTTTTCCTGCTTCCGTGTATTTTTGAAGTAGCTTATGTGCAAGATTTCCCCATCGACAGGATTCTTTAATTAACTCTATTTCGTTATCTGACTTAATAAATCTCATTTCTTCTATAATTGTAGAGATTGAAATAAATGAATTTGCAGTGATAAGCGTATCAACACTTGGACCTCTATAACCATTAGGTGATCCGTATCCGATTGAGTCATAACCAATATTTTTGTTTTCAAAATTGTATTCTTTTAACACGTCTTTAAAGTATTCCATAGGGTGTCTTAAACCTGGATATTCAGGGTAAGAATGAACCTCATCAATTACACTGTATTGTTCAGCATGTTCGTGTTCTAATGATGGTACGAATAAATGATATTTTTCGCTAGGATCTACAATCAAACCCATCGGTCTTTCTGTAGCATGGAAGTGAAAACCAGTCAGGTAAAATATGTCTGTTACAGAAAATATAATTGCACAATCACTGCCTTGATTTTGAAATCTCTTTATAAATTCCTTTTGTCTTTGTCTAAATTCCTCTGTTGGAATTTTTAAAATCATACTTCCACCTCATTTAAATTATATTACTACTCTCTTGTGACATTACGTAAGTCTAGTAGGTTGTTGTTATCAATTTTTAGTCCACTAATATTACTTTGATATGCATTTAAGTTTTCAGGGTATCTAATGAAGATCGCTGGAGCTTCATCAATCAGAATTTCTTGAGCTTGTTTGTAGATTTCTTCGCGAGCGCCTTCATCTGATTCTTTCTTACCTTCATCTATAAGTGCATCAAATTCCTCATTAGAAAATAAGGAGCGGTTACCAGCGCTACCAATCATATCTGAATGGAAGAGCGTTGATAGTAAATAGAGAATAGTCTGTTAATTTAAGTGATAAGTCTCTAAATAATATAAAAAACCTGACATTAAACATAAAAGTTTAATATCAGGCCTCATTACCTTCATATGCATCAGGTACATCTATAAAATTATATAAACCAAGTCTGTAACCCCATAATTTATAAAATTCAGTGAACCAGAGTCTTTTAGCACCAGGACGCTCGTTCCATTTCTCTCCATTAGTACCGAGAGCTGAGATATAAGTTAACTCATATTGTCCGTCATTGACTCTGTCATAAATCATTTTAGACCGCTTCAAGTGATAATCACTTGTCACAACAAGTGCACTGTTAAAGTCATATTTACCCATTAACTTTAAGGTTTCTGTTGCATTAGTGTAAGTACTCGTCGCCTTATGTTCTTCTATAATCGCAGACTGTGGAATTCCTAATTCAATTGCGTACTCTGTACTTTGTGAACGGATCGATTCTATCTCTGGTGAAATCATTACATAATCTGCATACCCATTATGATATAGTTCTGCAGATTTCTCTAATCGACCGCTATCACCACCGAGCATTATAATAACATCTGCTTTTTTTGGTGAATCAGTCTTATTATGATTAAAGCTATCTATAATTACGACCATCATCAACATTAATGAAATACACATTAAGATGACTGCTATTTTTATTTTCATGGTTATCTCCTAGTAGTGTTAACTCTGTAACATGAATCATAATAGCACACAGCTAGTTTAAATTGGAAGTAAAGATAGATTAAAATTGCATGAGTTATTTAATACGTGTTGGCTTAATCTTCACTTTGTCATTGGGAACAGCTGGGATATCGTTAAATTCGAAACCAAAATTTTGTTCTGGCACTTCGAATTCTAGATGATTGACTAAAAAGTCGAGTGTTGTTCTCATCATGACGATTGTGATAAACTCCCCTGCACAGCGGTGACCGAAGTCGTAAGATCCACCACCTTGTGGAATAAAGTTGAATGGTGTCTCTTGCCAACCTTCAAATCTTTCGGGTTTAAATTCATCAGGATCTACCCAATCGTCTGGATGACGGTTAGTACCGTATAAGTCTAGTAGCGTTAAAGTACCTTCTTTAAACTCGTAACCTTGCCATTCGAAATCGAGTTTCACTCGTGCGACTGCGAATGGGAAGAAAGGATAATAGCGTCTGACTTCTTGAATGAACCATTCTAATTGTTGTCCATTTGCAGATTTCAATTTCTCTGCAGAATTTGGATGTTCGTGAATAGCTAGACCAATCATTGCAACCCATACACTGATAGCATTAATTGGACGAATAAGGTTTAAAAGCTCGACTGTAGCAATTTGTGAGTCTAATAGTTCACCGTTTAAATCTTTATGCATAGCAAAGTGATATAGTGCTCTATCTTTGTCTGCTTCAAGCTCACCGTTTCTAACACCTTCAATGAGTCCTTTAATCCAGTCCTCTGTTTCAGATCTAGATTTACGTCCTTTCCAGTGTTGGATTCCAAGTGATGCAGGTGATTCGTATAAATCAGCAATCTGACTTGCACGAGCTTCGTTGTCTTCATCTTGTAGAGACACTCCAACCCAGTCACAAGCTACTTTTAGAAAGACAACTTTTGCAGCTTCGTATAACTCAACTGTGTCATTCCAGTCAATTTCTTCAAAATATTCGTGCCAGTATTTCTGTGTTAAATCTTCTATTTCATCCATCGCTTTGTTATCCATTAAAGACATGAACATCGATTTACGGTTTTTGTGCTCATCACCGTCTAGACCTTGGACGCCACCTTCACCGAAAAGAGTTTTTTGTACTCTGACTGGTGCCGCATCACTGCGGCTGAAGCGGGTGTTGTCGTAAAACAGTTCAGCGAGTTCACTACCTGTAAGGCAGATTGTCTTTTCACCGAGGATACGTGTTTCGAAAATGTTCGTGTGCATTTCCTTGTCACGGTTCATGACGAATTCGTAACCTTCTTTAAGAACTCTTAAAGTCTTGTCGAAACCAGAATCTTTTGGCATATTTGAATTCATTTAAACACTCCTAAAATCTATATTAGTAATATCTACCCTTCTATGATTGAAAATATGTATATCTATTCCACTATTAAGTGAAACTCTATTACAAATGGGGATACGATATAGTCTAAGTAGGCATAAATTTGAACCTGTTATGTTTTGGGAGTAATCTTAGAGTGTTTAGCTTGTTATCAATATCGTTAAATTGGCAAAACACATTTATTTTTAACTAAAGCATTAATAAAATAAACCCATCCGTTAGCTTTTCTGGGGCATCACGTGAGCATATATCCTCACGATGATATTTTCTCCTAGAAGTCTAACGAACGGGTTTGTAATATAGTTTATTTTGTTATTCGTTTAGCGTTATTCATCTATTCTTCACTACTACCTTCTAAAAACTCCTGCAAGGCATTTGAATTCGTTTCAAAGTCCATGTCGATGACATTTCCTGTATAAGACGTATCCATAAATTGATAGGTATTATCGAGCGGTAAGGTCAAGGTATCAATGTCTTTATTACCACGGATGAGGTAACTCGAAATCATCCTATACATTTCACCGTTGGTCATTGAAGTATCGACATATCCCATACCAGTACCTAAAATTTTAGGCAGTTTTACTACACCACCCACACTGATAATCTCATCTTTTAGAGCTGCTATGACTTGTTGCTGCCGTCTCACTCGTCCAAAGTCGCCTTCTTCATCATTTCTAAATCTGGCATAAGCTAGTAAGTCTTTACCATTTAAACGTTGAACGCCTTTTTCTAAAGTGGTATCAATTTTTTCTGACATATCTTTTTCAACATCTATTTCTATTCCATCAGGATTGACAACATTTACTGTTTCTGTAAAAGCATCATAGTCCACCGTAATATATTCTTCAACTTCCACACCAAAGTTATGTAAGATCACTTCTCTTAAAAGATCCATACCGCCTAGTGAATAGACCGCATTAATTTTATAGTTCTGATAACCAGGTATTTCCACAAAGATATCACGCATTAAAGACACAAGTTTCATTTCTTTCGTCATATAGTCATACTGAGCAATCATAATGACATCTGTTCTTTCTGCACCTTCATCCATTCTATCTTTACCAACAATCAGCATTGTTTTCTTACCATCATTATTATCTACAGCATCAAACGTTTCAGGTTCTGTTTCCACACCATTTTCTTTAGCAGTATTTAAACCTGATTTATATGAAAACACAATATAAATCGGAATTATAATTATCAAAAGAAGCAAGATTAAAAGTGCAATCCCACGCTTCCTTATCTTCGTTTTCTTAACTGTTTTATACTCAATTTTGTCGCTTCTTCTCATTGTCTCTTTGTCCATTGTTTAAGCCCCTAAACCTTTCTAGGCACTTATTGTACGCCACTTTAATTATATAATAAAGTAATAACTGAAAGGGTAAAAACGTATTTAAACAGAAAAAAATATCCCTTAAGTTTATTTAAACCTAAGGGATAAGCATTTACTCTTCAGATTCTTCTACATCTTTTTTATACTTACTTTCAATCTCATCAAACTGCTCATTTACAGAGTCCCGTAATTTTTCTTTTTCTTCAAGCGTTGCATCATCCGCTTCATCATAATTTTCACTCAAATAATCTCTAACAATCAGATATCTCTCATTTGCCCATTCTTTTGCTTGTGGATATCTAAACTCTTGTGAGCTATTTAAAGATACATCATTTAAAACTCCAACAATACGATTGTCAGTTTGTCTGTTAGCAGTATTAGCTGCATTGACTAATTGAGTATTTTCGATTTGCTTATCATTACTCGCTTCTGTAATATTTTTTAAATTCTCATTAGACCAAGCACGATATTTAGTAAATAAAGCGAGCTTCTCTTGTTTTAAGACATGGCTTAGTTCATCAGGATTTGTGGCTGATAAGTACTCACCACCGTTTGCTTCAGTAATGTCGACCAAGGATTGGACTTCGTCATCACTGATATCAAAACCGATGATGTTTAGAACCGTTTCTACATTCTCATCTTCTGGAAGTGCTTCTACTGCTTCAACAGGATCACCGTGACATGTTTCTTTTCCATCACTCACTACATAAATTGTATGACTACCAGTCGAATCACTCTCTTCGATTACTTTCCCTACTTCTTCAATGGCAAGAGCTAAAGGTGTGAAGCCTTCACTATCATATTTATTTAAGGCTTCATTAAAGTCATCCGCTTCGTATTCTCCTAAAGCAAATGTTTCTTCTACTGCAGAACAGGATTTTTCTTCACTATCACCTTTATTATCTTTCTCATCACTTTCCTTATTAAAACCATAACTGATAAGGCTAACTTCAGTACCTTTTGGCATATCTTCTACAAATTGGTTAATTGACTCACGAGCTGCATCCATCTTTGTCTGTCCATCAATATCTTCTGACATACTTTCACTATTATCCATTAAAATATAAACATTGTTCTTAAGCGACAGCTCACCATCTTCAACTTTTAAGCCACCTGGTTTATCTGTAAGATCGACTAATTCTGGAGAAAAGTCTTGGAAATACTCAATGCCTTCTTTAACATCGGGGTGACCGCCGAGCATCTCTAATAATTTTTCATAGACTTCTTCGTCTGTCACATCACCATCATTCTCTTCTATAAAGTTAGTTAATTCTTCCTCAAGTTCTTTCTCACTTGCATCTAACATTGTCCCCTCTTCTTCCTCTAATACAGATTCTAGAGAAATTTCTATGTCATCTTCTGAGTTTGAGTCAGATTCAGATTCAGATTCATTATTATCATCTTCTGTCTGTTCTTCCTTGTCATCTGTCTCTTTAGCTTCTTCAGTTTGGTTCGTCTCTTCTTTTGAATCTGTTTCTTCCTCTGCATTTGTTTCTGCTGGCGCGCAAGCTGTTAATAAGAATAGTAGTCCAATTAATACACTTGTCCTCATCATGTCATCCCCTTTTATATTTTCACTTTTTTATAATATAACCTACTTATCTCTACTTAAATCCAAGATATAACAATTCGTTTGTAAATATTATGTAAATTATATTTTCAGCAATTCCTATGTAACTTTAATTATTTTTTAAGAATTATAAGTTAAAATAAGATAATGCTACATATGTAGCAAAGTTAGTCATAAGGAGTTTATATATGAATAAGAAGAGTGTTTTACTATTATTAGTTTTACTATTTTCAGTACTTCCATTTACATCACAAGATATTAAAGCAGCGTCTGAGTGGGATCAAGCAGTCACAGTTTACGGTGCGGCCTTAGAATCCAATCCTGATTTACAAGATCAAACTGCTGAACTACTTGGTGCGACTGATTCTGATATGGTTGACTTTGTATACAGTGAAGACGTCAATCAATACATTAACCAGAGCTATGACAATAGCGTTTTAATGTCGAGTATCCGTATTCAACAAACAGATGAAGGTAGTGGCTTAAAAATCAACATTGATGAGTCTTTAGGTAACATTACAATGATATCTGAAGAAACTTATCAAAACGCCTTACTCACTTCTGGTATTACAGATGCAGATGTTACTATTGCAGCAGCATCTGACGTAACTGGTGAAAGTGCCTTAGCTGGCGTTTATAAAGCTTACGCTAATCAAGGTGAGGAAATTGATCCTGAAAGAACACAAAATGCTCAAGATGAATTAGATGCAATCTCTGATATTTCTAGTGAAAACGAGAGCGTAGAAGGTTTTAGCCAAGTTCAATTGAACAAGGTCATCACTGAAGTGAAAGTTGAAATTATTAATAACTTTAACGGTGATGTGACTGAAGATCAGATTCGTACTATTCTTGACGAGAAATTAAATGCCAATGGTTTAGATGGAATTTTAAGCCAGGCACAGATTGACCGCCTAGTTGAAATCTTTAACCAGCTTAAAGACTCTGGAATCTTCACTGGTGAAGAGGCTCAAAAATTAGTCAATTCATCTGAAGACTTAATTAACAGAATTACTTCAAGTGATGCTTTTAAAGATGCTAAAGACAGTGCCACAGCACTTGGTAAGGATATTGCAGAATCAGAAGAAATTAATTCATTTATGGATGCACTTCGTGACTTCTGGGATCGTATAGTAGAATTCTTTAAAGGATTATTCTAAAAAAACAGCCTGAAAACTTATGTTTTCAGGCTGTTTTTACATATACTAACTAAATTAATCTTATTATATTTAAATATTTTTAATTCCATACTTTTTACTTGGTTATATCTTTTACTTACTATTTGAAGTCGCTTTATAGAGATTACGTCCAGCTATAAAGAGAATAATCGCTGCAACTAGGTAGACAATTGCCATAAGTAAACTATCTGAAAATGTCATAAAGACATTGATCAGTGATGCGATGCTTAAAATAATAAGGACGATGCTAAATACTTTTACCATTATTTTCTCCTTACGGATTACGCCACAGTATCTTACCTGAGCTTCTAGAATTAAAGATCTTTCTATAACGAATTGAAATAAAGATCGCTAAGGCTACAGCAAAACTTGCGATAATAATTTCAAAGATGAAAACTGACGAGACACCCACATGTCGATTAAGTAGTCCTGTTACATACGGTAGGACAATGAAAGCAATACTCGATGACAGTGTCACAAAGGCTGTACTAGTTCCTTTTTTCTCTGGGAAAAACTGTGCCATTAAAGTAACAGCAAGTTGGAAGAGTCCGGATGTGGACAGTCCTAACATAAAGGCAATGACGACTAAGATGTAATAGTTTTCTACGACTAAGAGTGACACCAGACTGATAATCGCAATGACCGGATAGATAATAAGAATGGTCACTGGTTTAAAGAGTCTATCTAGGAGTGTCGCTAGAATAATGACTGTAATAAAACCACCAAAGCTATAAATACTCAGTAAATTAATGGACTGTGATTCACTGAGGCCAATGATGGTTTCTGCGAAAGTCGCCATCCAAGTTTGGATAATTAAAAACAGACCAACTGAAGTAAAACCAATGACAATAACTGTGATACCTTCACGTTTAAACCTAGGTTTTTCCAAAAAGACTGTTTTCGGTTTTAGTTTAACATGTCTCTTTTTATAATTTTTAGGCGGTAGAAAGCCCCCATTCGCTTGAGGGAACTTCAGACTCAACAGATGAATCGCATTCATTAAAAAGACCGCAACCATAATGAAAAAAGTATAACCGTAGAACATATCTCTTGCCATAAAGAAAGTAATCATCAAAGGTAAGATTGTTGAACCTACAGACATAAAGGCCTTAACTAAAACTGTTGCTGAACTCGAACGATTGGGAAAGACTTCGATTAAGGCTGGATAAGAACTCGTATCTAAGAGAGAGTTTCCCATACCCGCTAATAAGGCAAATGCAAAAGCGACCCCATAATTTGGTGCAAAGGGTAAAGCACTTAAAAAGATAACGTAAAGTATACAGGCTGTAATAATCATCGGACGACGTCCGAGAGTATCCGATAACCTACCCGCAAATGACAAGGCAATGAGTTTACCAATTCCGATAGCTGATATTAAAGCAGAGATGGCAGCTGCATCGGTATTTAACTGTTCTGTTAAGAAACTCATATGTAGGGCAATAATCAAGTTGATCATGCCTAGTAAAATGTAGTTAATATAAATACTTGTGCCGATTCTAATCTGATGCATGACATGACCTTCCTTAATTTAAGTATTACAGTAGTATACCAAATATTTTAAAAAAAGGAAGATTGGCGCTTACGAGCGCTTATGCCACATCGGTTAATTCTAGACTGACATAGACATAAATAATGGTCGCTGCGGTGATGGTAATATACACCCAGAAGTACTGCGTAATAGAAGGTGGTGCAAATAAGCCAATCAATAAGACTACTGTTACTAAGAGTAATGGAATAATCATCTTTTTCTTTGATTTTTCCGACACATATTGAGTGTTATGACAATAATCACACTCTACCCCATTCGCTGAAGCAAAATGCGCTTTAAATAATAAGATTCCTGTCCACTGCTTTTTACAAGTTGCACATTTAGTCATTTAAAACATATCTCCTTAAAACATTTAGTTTATATTTTATTTGCTTTTATTTTTTTGATTTTTACATAGACGTAATAGATACCTTACCATATCTTAAATTTTTTACACAAGAAAAAAGCCAACCTATTTAAGGTTGGCCTAGTCTTACTTATTCGCATTTGGTTCATCTTCTGGACCATCTTTTCGGTAGTCCTCATCGCCCCACTGATTATCATCCGGCAATTTATACGATATGTTTTTCGCATAGAAAATCGGTGATTCTCCTCGGTCTTTTTGTTCCTTATAGTCTCGCATTACTTCAAAGACTAACGGACTTAAGGCAACAACCATCATCAAGTTGATAATAGCTAAGAAGGCCATAAAGAGGTCAGCTAACGTCCACACAAGTTGAACACCTAAGACTGCACCGACGACTGTCATAATCGTCACAATCACTCTAAAGATGAAAGTCGATCTTTTACTATCAACTAAGAATGATAAGTTACTCTGTGCATAGAAATAGTTTCCTAGAATCGTCGTAAAGGCAAACAGTAAAATAAATACTGCAACGATTGTTCCACCATAACCTAGGAACTGTTGGTCCATTGCTGCTTGTGTGACTTGAATCCCTTGTGGTGCATCCGCTCCAAAGCTAAGGTCTGAATACATTAAGATTACGATTGCTGTTGCTGTACAGACAATAATCGTATCAAAATAGACTCCAAGTGATTGAATCAAGCCTTGTTGAACCGGGTGACGGACCGCAGCTGATGCTGCAGCGTTTGGTGCTGACCCCATCCCCGCTTCATTGGACAGAAGACCACGTTGGAAACCATTAATAATTGCTGCACCTAAGGCACCACCAAAGACTTCTTCAAGACCAAAGGCATTCATGACAATTGTTTTTAACATCGGTATAATCATGTCGTAGTTCATCACTAAGATGACGCCGACAAGTATAAGATATAGTCCCGCCATAATCGGTACAAGTGCTGATGCCACATTGGCAATCCATTTGGCACCACCAAAGATGACCAGTCCAACGACTATTGCAACGATGACACCTGAAATCCATGGATCAATATTAAACGCTTCGTCGTAGGCATTTGCGATTGTGTTGGATTGTAACATGACAAAGACCACACCAAAGGTAATCGTCATCAAAATAGCAAATATGTAGCCGATTCCCTTTTGATTTAAACCTTTAGTCATGTAGTACGCTGGTCCACCACGAAATCCACTTTCTGAATCTCGAACCTTATACAGTTGCGCGAGTGTCGCTTCAAAGAAGGCAGATGCTGCACCAAGTAAAGCAACAATCCACATCCAAAAGACCGCTCCGGGTCCACCGACGACAATGGCTGTTGCAACACCCGCAATATTTGCGGTTCCGATACGCTGGGCTGCGGATATTGTGAAGGCCTGGAAGGAGGAAATCCCCTTAGAGCCATCCGGCATATTCGCTCGTTTTTCTCCCAGTGAAGAAAACATAGTTTTTAGCCATCTGAATTGCACGAAACGTGTAGTAAATGAAAAATACAGTCCCGCTATAATCAAGAGTCCAATCAATACTTCCTGCCACAGCAAATCATTTAAAAAGTTGACTGCTTGTTCGAACATTCCTAATAGTGAATCCACCCAATTCCCCCTTTATATATTTACAGGTCACTGAAATGTGCAGTTTCAATCTTGCCAAAAGTATCCTCATCTACGACAAATGACCCATTAGAATACTTACCACTTAAGCGTACCTCATTTGCTCGAATTGTTTCAATTGAAGTGTCTGACAATAAGGTTATTTCTTGATCTACACCTTCATCGATGACACTCGCTGCAACTATGATATGCGGTTTTGATTTAATATCTTTATAGAGCATAGTACCAACCTGTGCACGTGCACCAATGTCAAAGACATCGAGCTTAGTGCGTTTAACTGCACCACGGTTAGAGACAGTAATTAAGTTGCCCGCTTCTGGTATCACTTGACCTAAGATTAGATGATCGCCTGCTTTAACATTCATCGCTCTAACTCCTTGTGACTTCAGACCAGTCTGTGACACTTCAGCTAAAGGATATTTAAGAGATAGCCCCTTAGATGTAATAAAGAGTAGACTCGCGTCTGTTTGATCTGTTATTGAAACAGCAATCACTTCATCATCTTTTTTCAGTTTCATATTGACGATTGGTCTAGATATTCGAGTCGCTTCGAACTCTTTTAAGGCCGTTTGTTTCACTTGGCCAGCTTTAGTCGTAAGAACCACTGTTTGATCTTGATTGAAGGATTCTAAGGTTGTCGCATAAATCGGTGCTTCGCCGTGTTTTAAATTAAAACGAGAGGATAAGTGCTGCCCCATGTCCTTCCAACGAATATCTTGAAGATCATGAACTGGAATAATCATATAGTTACCGTAATTGGTAAATATCATCAGCTGTTCTAAAGTATTAGAAGGTCCAGAGAAGAGCACATAGTCCCCTTCACGACGGCCTAATTCATCAGGGTTTGATGCATTATAAGACCTTAGACTCGTTCTTTTCACATAGCCTTCCTTAGTTAGAGACACAATTGTGTCTTCTTTAGCAATCAACTCTTCTTTAGAAATTTCGATATTTTCGATTTCATCTTCTACTTGAGTCAGGCGCTCAGAAGCATATTTTTTCTTAATAGCTCTCAGTTCTGATTTGATGACATTTTTAAGTTTTTTATCGTCGGCTAAAATTTCTTGGAGCTGATTAATTTGAAACTCTAATTCACTTTGTTCAGTTTCTAATTCAACCACATCTGTATTGGTTAGACGGTAGAGCTGTAGCATGACAATCGCTTCAGCTTGAGCTTCAGTGAAATTAAAGCGCTCCATCAAGTTTTCTTTAGCATTCCGCTTATTCGCCGATTCTCTAATGGTCTTGATTACTTCATCTAGAATGGATAAGGCTTTAATTAAACCTTCGATAATATGCATACGTTTTTTAGCATGATCGAGCTCGTATTTAGAACGGTTGGTAATGACTGTTTCTTGGTGTTTAATATAAGCTTCTAATATGTCTTTTAGTCCCATACGTTTTGGTGCACGGTCAGAAATCGCCACCATATTAAAGTTATAGGACACTTGAAGATCAGTCTTCTTATAGAAGTAATTAATAATCGCATCGATATTGGCATCTTTTCTTGCTTCCACGACAATACGTAAACCTTCACGGTCCGTTTCATCACGGACTTCTATAATGCCGTCAACTTTTCTATCCGCACGGATTTCATCCATCTTCTTAACCAAGTTCGCCTTGTTGACTTCAAAAGGAATTTCAGTAATAACGATGAGCACCTTGTTGCCTCTCGTCTCTTCCTTGTTGACGACAGAGCGGACCACGATGCGCCCTTTACCGTTGGTATAGGCTTTTTTCAATTCATTTTTACCTTGAATAATACCACCTGTTGGGAAGTCTGGACCTTTAACAAAGTTCATTAATTCATCGACTGTTACCGACGGCTTATCAATAATTTTTAAGGTCGCGTCGATCACTTCACTCAAATTATGCGGTGGAATGTCTGTCGCATAACCCGCGGAGATTCCTGTTGCCCCGTTAACTAATATATTAGGAAATTTTGCCGGTAAAACAGACGGTTCTTTTTCCGTATCATCAAAGTTATCAATAAAAGGGACAGTATTTTTATTTAAGTCTCTTAATAACTCACCTGAGATTTCCGCTAATTTCGCTTCAGTGTAACGCATAGCAGCGGCAGGGTCCCCGTCGACACTCCCCTTGTTACCATGAATTAAAATTAACTCTTCTCTCATCTTCCAGTCCTGGCCTAATCTGACCATGGCATCATAAATAGAAATCTCACCATGTGGGTGATAGTTACCAATCACGTTACCGACTGTTTTGGCACTCTTACGATAGTTTTTGTCGAAAGTATTCCCTTCTTTATACATAGCATAGAGAATTCTTCTTTGGACGGGTTTTAGTCCATCTCTCACATCTGGAATGGCACGGTCTTGGATGACGTACTTACTGTAACGTCCGAAGCGGTCGCCAATCACATCTTCTAGCTTTAATTGTTGTAGTGGATTATGCTCGGCCATAGTCTTCATCACTTTCTGCTAATTTTTCAACATCTTGATTGTCCAAGATGCTCGTTCCCTCTTCTAGCGTAAAGGAAACGTTGGAATCAATCCATTTACGTCTGATTTCTACATTATCACCCATTAAGGTAGTGACACGTTTTAAGGATAGGGCTTCATCTTCAATACGTACTTGAATTAAAGTACGCGTGTCAGGATTCATAGTCGTTTCCCAGAGTTGTTCTGCCATCATTTCCCCTAACCCTTTGTAGCGTTGAAGTTCAGCATTGGCACCCATTTCTGTTTGTGCATCTGCTAACTCATCTTCAGTCCAGACGTATTTGATTTTCTTTTTCTTACCTTTTGTCTCTAATTTAAAGAGTGGCGGTAAGGCAATGTAGATCTTACCTGCTTCAAAGAGCGGTCTCATATAGTTAAAGAAGAAGGTTAAGAGTAGGACTTGAATGTGAGCACCATCCGTATCCGCATCGGTCATAATGATAATCTTATCGTAGTTTGAGTCCTCTACTTTAAAGTCATTACCAACTCCTGCCCCAATGGTATGAATAATGGTGTTGATTTCTTCATTTTTAAAGATATCTTCAAACTTCGCTTTTTCAGTATTGATGACCTTACCTCTTAAAGGTAGTATTGCTTGGAAGCGGCGGTCTCGCCCTTGTTTAGCTGAACCACCTGCTGAGTCCCCTTCGACTAAAAACAGTTCATTCTTCTTAGAGTTTTTAGACTGAGCAGGTGTTAACTTACCAGACAGGAGCGTGTCTTTAGATTTATTTTTCTTACCAGAACGCGCGTCTTCTCTCGCTTTTCTAGCAGCTTCTCTCACTTGTCTTGCCTTAATCGCTTTTTTAACTAGCTGAGTCGATAAAGCCCCATTTTCTTCTAAAAAGTAAGGGAGTTGATCTGTTAGAAGCGTCTCCATTAAGTTTCTCGCTTCACTTGTACCGAGTTTTCCTTTCGTTTGTCCTTCAAACTGTAAGAGATGCTCTGGTAATTTAATGGAGATGACAGCTGTGAGGCCTTCACGAATATCTGAGCCTTCTAGGTTTTTATCTTTATCTTTTAATTCACCAATCTTACGGGCATATTCATTAAAGACTCTGGTAAAACCTGTTTTAAAGCCGACTTCGTGTGTTCCACCATCTTTAGTGCGGACATTGTTGACGAATGAAATTATGGTTTCTGAGTATTGGTCGTTAAATTGGAAGGCCACTTCTGCAATCATTTCATTGTACTGTCCTTCGAACATAACAATATTACCGATATTATCTTTACCTTCATTTAAAAAGTGAATAAAGGCTTTTAAACCATCATCATATTGAAAGATTTCTTCTTCGTCTGTTCTTTCATCTTTAATAGTAATTTTAAGTCCCTTAGTTAAAAAGGCTGACTCTCTCATTCTTTCAACAATCGTTTCAAAGTTAAAAGCAATGCTTTGCTTAAATATTTCAGGGTCTGCCTTAAAGGTCACTTCTGTCCCTGTTTCTTTAGTCTTGCCGATTTCTTTTAAAGGTTGATCAACTTTCCCACCATCTTTAAAAGTAATTTGATATATTTTACCATTTCTATAAGACTTTAATTTTAAGGATTCACTTAAGGCATTGACGACAGATGAGCCAACACCATGTAAACCACCTGATGATTTATATGAACCAGATGAGAACTTACCACCTGCATGTAAGACAGTAAAGATAACTTCTGCTGTCGGACGGCCACTTGAGTGCATGCCAGTTGGAATACCACGACCATTATCTCTAATTGTAATACTCTCATCTCGCTGGATGACGATATTAATCTCATCACCGAAACCATTGATAATCTCATCGACCGCATTATCAGTAATTTCATACACTAAGTGATGTAAGCCTCTTGAATCTGTTGATCCGATATACATACCCGGACGTTTTCTTACGGCTTCTAAGCCTTCTAATATTTGAATGGATTCATCATTATATCCAGTTTGTTTGGCCAAGTCTGTATCCTCCTAGAACTCTACAAACGTATGTTCGTTAAATTTATCTACTTTACTATTTTTATATAAAAACTATGATTTTGCAAGTACTATCGAAAAATTTAGTTTACATAATATTGTTATTGACTACTTATTATATTTATAGGCGGATATAAATTTATATGGTAAACTGTTAGTACCTGATAATAAAAGGGGCGCATTTTGTGTACACAGTTATAATATTATTAATTTTTTCCTACCTCTTCGGTTCAATTTCATTTAGTCTAATTATTTCAAAGCTCTTCTATAATTTAGACTTAAGAGAACATGGCAGTGGCAATGTTGGTACGACTAATACTTTTCGTATACTCGGTAAAAAAGCAGGTATTATCGTCTTAATTATCGACCTCTTAAAAGGGGCAATCCCTGTCTGGGTCGCAATGCTCGTTGACGGTACGGGACACTTCCCTGTCATCATTTTTGGTGTTGTTGCAGCCCTTGGTCATGTCTACTCGATATTCTTGAAATTTAAAGGCGGAAAAGCAGTCGCCACAGGTGGCGGTGCGATATTTGCAGCCAATCCTCTCTTGTTCCTAGTTCTTATTATTACTTTTTTATTAACCTTAAAACTTTCAAAATACGTCTCCTTATCGAGCGTATTTGCTGCAATCGTCTTAATCATCGGCGTCTGTTTTACCGGTGATTGGTTTATGTTTATCTTTGGTATCGTCCTCGGACTGGTCGTCATCATTAAACATATTCCGAACATGAAACGCATTAAAGATGGTAGCGAACCTAAAATTACTTTTATGTAAAAAATCAAGCCTGAAAATCCTAGACCTTAGGATTTTCAGGCTTTTCTTTATCTCATCAATTAAGCTGCAATTTTATTACGTAGCACAAGTTGTAAAATACCACCGTGTCTATAGTAGTCTGCTTCTACTTCTGAATCAAAGCGTACTTTCGCTTGGAATTTAGTTTCTTCTCCGTTGTCTTTTCTAGCAATGACGTCGATCACTTGACCAGCTTCAACATTTTCATCAATTTGAATATCAAATGTTTCTGAACCATCTAAACCGTGATCATCTGCGTTTTCGCCATTGACGAATTGTAGAGGTAGGACACCCATCATCACTAGGTTAGAACGGTGAATACGTTCGTAACTTGCGGCAATTACCGCTTTAACACCTAGTAAGTTTGTACCTTTAGCTGCCCAGTCACGACTAGAACCCATACCGTAATCATCACCAGCGATAACCACTAAGCCTGTACCATCTTCTTGGTATTTTTGTGAAGCATCATAAATACTCATGACTTCTCCACTTGGCCAGTAAGTTGTGTAACCACCTTCTGTACCTGGTGCGATTTGGTTTCTAATACGGATGTTAGCAAATGTTCCGCGAACCATGACTTCATGGTTACCACGACGTGAACCGTAAGAGTTAAAGTCACGTGGTGACACGCCTTGTTCAATCAACCATTTACCTGCTGGAGTATCTTTACCGATTGCCCCTGCTGGTGAAATGTGGTCAGTTGTCACTGAGTCACCAAATTTACCAAGGACTCTTAAGTTAGATAGTGGTTCAATTGTACCTGCATCTTTAGATAGGTTTTGGAAGAATGAAGGGTTTTGGATATATGTTGATGCATCATCAAAGTCATATAGTGGTGCATCTGTCACATCAATCTTGTTCCAAGTTTCATTCGAATCAAAGACTGTTTCGTATTCTGCTCTGAATAACTCAGGTGTTACTGTAGACATAACCGCATCTTTAACTTCTTGGATTGAAGGCCAGATATCTTTCATGTAGACATCATTACCATCTTTGTCTTTAGCAAGTGGTTCAGTTGTAAGGTCAATATCCACTGTACCTGCAAGTGCATAAGCAACAACTAACTGAGGTGATGCTAGATAGTTTGCTTTAACAAGTGGGTGAATACGTCCTTCAAAGTTACGGTTACCTGATAAGACTGAAGATACTAACATGTCATTGTCGACAATTGTCTTAGTCACTTCTGGACGAAGTGGTCCTGAGTTACCGATACAAGTTGTACAACCGTAACCGACTAAAGTAAAGCCAAGTTGGTCAAGATAAGGCTGAAGACCTGAATCTTCTAAATATCCTGTAACAACTTTAGAACCTGGTGCGAGTGAAGTCTTAACGTATTTCGGTACTGTTAAGCCTTTTTCAACTGCTTTTTTAGCAATAAGTCCTGCACCTAACATAACGTAAGGGTTAGATGTGTTTGTACAAGATGTAATCGCTGCGATCACAAGGTCACCTGTTTTCAGTTCACCTGTCTCACCGTCGTTGTATTCAACTGGAGCAGTTTTATCGAATTCTTCTTCACTTAAACCGTGTCCATGGTTACCAGATTCAGCAGTGACAGATTTTTTGTATTCTGTCTTCATATCTGATAGTTTGATTAAATCTTGTGGACGTTTCGGTCCTGCAAGAGATGGTTCAACTGTTGATAGATCTAGGTCGACAACATCAGTGTATGTTGGCTCGACACTTGGATCAAAGAAGAGATTGTTTTCTTTTAGGTAATTACGTACGAGCTCGATATGCGCTTCGTCACGTCCTGTTAATTTAAGGTAGTCTAGAGTTTCTTCATCAACTGCAAAGAAACCACATGTTGCCCCGTATTCAGGTGCCATGTTTGCGATTGTCGCACGGTCTGCAAGTGGTAGTGCTGTCACACCTTCACCGAAGAATTCAACAAATTTACCAACCACACCTTTTTTACGGAGTAATTCTGTCACTCTAAGTGCAAGGTCAGTTGCTGTTGTTCCTTCTGGTAAAGCATTTGTCATACGTACACCGATGACTTCTGGTACTGGGAAGTATGAAGGTTGGCCGAGCATTCCTGCTTCTGCTTCGATACCACCGACACCCCAACCAAGGACGCCGAGACCGTTGATCATAGTCGTATGTGAGTCAGTTCCGACTAAAGTATCTGGATAGAGTACATTCTCACCGTTTTCTTGACGGTTGTGTACAACATTCGCAAGATACTCTAGGTTCACTTGGTGAACGATCCCTGTTGCTGGTGGCACTGCTTGATAGTTATCAAATGCCTTCGTTGCCCAGCGTAGGAACTCATAGCGCTCCATATTACGTTGGAATTCTAGATCCATATTTTTTTGAAGTGCTTGATGTGTACCGTACTCATCAACTTGAACTGAGTGGTCAATAACTAGATCCACTGGCACTTCCGGGTTGATTTTTTGAACATCACCATCGACTTCTTCCATCGCTTTACGTAGTGATGCTAAGTCCACTACCGCTGGTACCCCTGTAAAGTCTTGTAGAATTACACGAGATGGTTTAAATGGCACCTCTTTACCTGAGATATCTCCCTTATCCCAGTTAGCTAATGCTTCAATGTGTTCGTCTTTAATTACTTGACCATCGTATTGACGTAAAACAGATTCTAGTAATACGCGAATAGAATATGGTAGTTTTTGAGACTGACTCATTCCATCATCCACTAAAGATTGTAGACTGTAATAAGTATAGTCCTTACCTCCGACTGTTAAAGTACGACGGGAATTGTCTTTGACGTTTTTTGACATTATTAAAAGCCCCCTCTAATATTAGTCCTCTTAATTGTATACTTACTTTCATAACAAGTAAATGCAAGGAAGTTAAGTAATGATATGAATAAGTACAATAATTAGATAAACATATCTTATCTATTATTATATCATTAATAATATTTAGTTATAAATAATTTGCTTTAGACTCTGTTAAATTTCTATTAAAATGTAAAACTATCCTTGTTAGAGAAAAAATATTAGGGTATAGTTTTAAAGCACTAAAAAAATTAATGACTGGAGGCTTTTATTTATGTGGCAAGAATTTAAAGACTTTATGCTTAGAGGAAACATTCTAGACTTGGCTGTTGCCGTTGTGATTGGGGCAGCTTTCGGTAAAATCGTTCAAGCACTTGTTGAGAACATTATCATGCCATCGATCGCCTTGATCTTTGGTAACACAGATTTCGCAAGCGAATGGCAATACATGGGGATCACGTATGGTGTATTCATTCAAGCAATTATCGATTTCCTAATTATCGGTGCCGCTGTATTCGTCTTCGTAAAAGTAGTAAACAAATTAACTGGTGACCGTTTCGTTGAAGAAGAAGCAGAAGATGAGCAACTTGTTTTACTCCGTGAAATGAGAGACTCTCTTAAAGCTGTAGAAGGAAAAAAAGATAACGATACGACTTTATAAAGGTATGGGAGTTTTGTGAGGACTATGAGAAACTCTCATTGAACCGCCAGAGCCTTGGAAGGACAATGAGCATTCCTCATTGAACCGCCAGGACCTTGGGAGGACTATGAGCATTCCTCATTGAACCGCTAGAACCCAGGGAGGACTATGAGCAACTCTCATTGAACTGCCAGAGCCTTGGGAGGACTATGAGCAACTCTCATTGAACTGCCAGAACTCAAAAAGTGAAATCAACAAAAAATGGCTTGGGAATCTTCAAAAACAAGATTTCCAAGCCATTTTTTTATCTTAATCTTTCAACTGCTGTTTAATTTCACTTATAAAATACAAGCTGCCTGTGATTAGGAGGAGTTCATCGTTAAAGTTACGAATAAATTTCATATAATCTTTAATGTAATGCTTATTCGGATGTTCAATCGCATCGTATAGCACACGTCCGTCTTCTGCTTTAAAGAAGTCAAATTCCGTGACGTAAAATTCATCTGCCAGCATACCTATTTTATAGACCATGGAATCGAGTGGTTTGCCTTTAACCGCTGAAAATAGGACAGTAATTTTTTTATCGTCAAAGTGACTGTGCATAGTCTCAACTAGCGCGTCCACTGCTTCATTATTATGTGCCCCATCTAAGATAATCAAAGGTTTTTCATTGATCTTTTCAATACGGCCAGTCCAGGTCGTCTCTTCTACACCTAAAATCATCTTATTAAAATCGAGTGTGACAATCCCTCTTTCTTGCATTTCAATTAATGCAGCAATGGCAATTGAGGCATTTTCTTGTTGGTGACGGCCAAGCATCTTGAGTTGAATATCATCAAAGTCATACTTGTCATATTTAAAGCTGAACTCATCACCATTGGTCGTTAAGATAATATCTCTTTCTAATTCAATTCCTTTAGAGCCTTCTTCGTCTAAAACCTTATATATATAATCTCGACAAGTGTCATCCTTAATATTAAAGACTAAAGGAATACCTGGTTTAATGACGCCAGCTTTGTCACGTGTAATTTCTAAAAGCGTATGCCCTAAAATATCGACGTGATCTAAACCAACGCTTGTCAATAAGGTCATGACTGGATTAAAGACATTGGTCGAGTCATTGGTTGCTCCAAGGCCCGCTTCAATCAAGACAACATCAACTGGATGAAGTTTACCAAAATACATAAACATCATCATAGTAATCATTTCAAATTCTGTCGCGTTACCTAAGTCTGTTTCTTCAACCATATCTTCTGAAATTGGTCTGATGATATTGGCAAGTTCTGCTATATCTTCATCTGAGATCGGCTTTCCATCTACAGAGATACGCTCGTTAAAGATTTCAATATAAGGGGAGGTAAAACTCCCCACTGTATAGTCGTTATAATTTAAAGCATTTCTCATATAGGATAAGGTAGACCCCTTACCGTTAGTCCCAACGATATGCACACCTGTAATATTTTTCTCAGGGTTGCCGAGTTTCTCTAGCATCCATTCCATTCGCTTAATCCCAGGTTTAATACCAAATTTTGTACGTTCATGTATCCAAGCTAGGCTTTCATCATAGTTCATCGTCATATACTTACTCACCTTTCAAGCTAGTTAGTCGCTCATGTACTTCTTGGTACTGGGCTTGATAGCCAGCTTCTTTTTTACGTTCTTCTTCGACAATTTTCTCAGGTGCATTATTAACGAATTTGTCATTCGATAATTTACCTTTAACACGTTTTAATTCTCCGTCTAGTCGACTAAGTTCTTTTTCTAAGCGTGCGATTTCTTCTTCTTTATTAATTAAACCAGCTAAAGGTAAGATGACTGTTGCTCCTTTAACGACGTCTGTCTTATCGTCATCGTGCTTATCGATTGATGCTTCGATTGTTAATGTCTCAGGATTCGTAAAACGTTCGATGTAGTGTGTATTGTCTTTGACAGCTTGACGACGTTTATCATCTTTTACTTCTAGTTTAATGTCGATTGGTTTAGACAGTGGTGTGTTCACTTCATTTCTAGTCGTTCTCACAGATTTAATGATGCTCACTAGAAGCTCCATACCCTCTTTTGCTTCATCAAAGTTTAAAGCCTCATCAACTTCTGGCCATTCAGACTGAGTAATTGAAGTGTCTTTTGTAATTGCTTGATAAATTTCATCTGTGACAAACGGCATGTAAGGATGTAACATTTTAAGAATTTTATCCAGTGTGTAAAGTAAGACAGAACGTGTCATATTTTTCTCAGCATCTGTGCCGTCTGTCATTGGTACCTTAGCCATTTCGATGTACCAGTCACAGAAATCATCCCAGATGAAGTTATATAGTACACGGCCGACTTCACCGAATTCATAGTCCTCAGATAGGCGTGTCACATCTGCAATGGTTTCGTTTAATCGAGTAAGAATCCATTTATCAGCAAGATTTTTCTCACCATTTAAATCGATATCTTCTAGAGTGAAATCTTCACCAATGTTCATGAGCGCAAATCTTGAAGCGTTCCAAATCTTATTGATAAAGTTCCAGACGCTTTCTACTTTTTCATCTGAATAACGAAGATCTTGACCTGGTGTTGAACCTGTTGCAAGGAAGTAACGAAGCGCGTCTGCACCGTATTTTTCAATAACATCCATTGGGTCTACCCCATTACCAAGTGATTTAGACATCTTGCGATTTTGTTCATCGCGTACTAAACCATGTAAGAGTACGTCAGAGAATGGTTTTTCACCAGTTTGTTCTAGAGATGAGAAGATCATGCGTGCCACCCAGAAGAAGATAATGTCATAACCTGTTACTAAGACATTCGTTGGGAAGTACTTTTTCAAATCTGCTGTGTCTTCTGGCCAACCCATAGTTGAAAACGGCCACAAGGCGCTTGAGAACCAAGTATCTAAAACATCTTCATCTTGAGTCCAGTTTTCCGGGTCACTTGGTGCTTCTTCACCAACATAGATTTCACCTGTGTCGTTATGGTACCAAGCTGGAATTCTGTGTCCCCACCATAATTGGCGAGAAATCACCCAGTCACGAATGTTTTCCATCCAACCATTGAAAGTATGTTCAAAACGGTTTGGCACAAAGTCAATACGGTTATCTGTCTCCTGATTTTTCAAGCTCTTCTCAGCTAAGGGTTTCATGCTAACAAACCACTGAGTCGATAAGTAAGGTTCAACAATTGCCCCACTTCTCTCAGAGTGACCAACAGAGTGCATGTGATCTTCAATTTCTAAAAGATACCCTGCTTCTTCTAAGTCCTTCACTAACTGTTTACGACAATCAAAGCGGTCGAGTCCTTGGTACTTACCACCCAATTCGTTAATGATACCGTTTGGATGCATGACATTAATGCGCTCTAAGTCATGACGGTTACCAATTTCAAAGTCATTCGGGTCATGGGCTGGTGTTACTTTCATGGCACCTGAACCAAATTCGATATCGACATAATCATCCGCAATAATCGGTAACTCTCTACCGACGATTGGTAAGATGACTGTTTTACCAATCATATCTTGATAACGTTCATCATCCGGGTGAACCACAACTGCTGTATCTCCAAGCATAGTTTCAGGACGTGTTGTCGCAATTTCAAGATAGCCTGAACCATCTTTTAAAGGATACTTAACATGATAAAATTTACCTTCTACATCTTGGTGAATCACTTCGATGTCAGACAGTGCAGTCTCAGTTTGTGGATCCCAGTTAATAATGTATTCCCCGCGGTAGATCAAGCCTTTTTCGTAGAGGTTAACGAAAGTTTTACGCACGGCTTTTGATAGCCCTTCATCGAGAGTAAAGCGCTCTTTATCATAATCTAAACCAAGCCCTAATTTTGCCCACTGCTCGCGAATATGAGATGCGTATTCTTCCTTCCAGTTCCAACTGTGTTCTAAGAACTTTTCACGGCCGATGTCATGACGGTTAATACCCGACTCACGTAAACGTGCATCAACTTTTGCTTGTGTTGCAATCCCTGCATGGTCCATACCGGGTAGATAAAGTACATCATAACCTTGCATGCGTTTTAAGCGTGTAATAATATCTTGTAAAGTCGTATCCCAAGCATGCCCAAGGTGTAACTTACCCGTTACGTTGGGTGGTGGAATTACGATTGAGAACGGGGGTTTATCGCTTGTTACATCAGACTTAAAGAGACCTGATTTTACCCATTTTTCATACTTCCCTTTTTCAACTTCTGTCGGATTGTACTTTGTAGACATCTCCATGAAATCACTCCTTAAATTTTAAAAACAAAAAAACTCCTATCCTATAACTAGGACGGGAGTTCCGCGGTACCACCTAAATTCAGGTGAGTTCACCTGCATCTCTAATGACGATTAACGCTCGTCTCACGTCCTGAGCTACTTAAATTTCACACAGAACTTTAGACAGACTACTTTCACCTGTTGTTTCGGTAAACTTTCACCACCGCTTACTCTCTTATATACCCACAACAGAATACTTTTCTGTAAATCTCGTTTATTAATATAGCTATATATTAGGTCAAATAACCTTTAAAGTCAAGACTCATGAGAGGTCCGACGACGTTTATCAAGATATTTTAAATAGTAACCGACAATCGGTACAACGACGATAATAATAAAGAAGATCCTAAAGATATGATAAGAAGAAATCATGGCAATATTACCGCCTGTTTCTATGGCGATTACAATAATTTGACCGAGTCCTCCTGGTGCAGCGCTTAAGAATAAATCATTGAAAGCGTGACTAGTAAACAATTGGAAGACAAAGACGATTAACATGGTACCAAAAATTAAGGATAAATTTTGGATTAAAATAGCAAAAATCATGCGTTTAGTTAAGCGCGGCATCAAGGAAGCGATTTGTAAGCCAATGCGGACACCAAAGAGAATTTGTGCCACGTTGATCAAGGCCATATCTAAAGAAAACTCTATACCTGTTGTTAAGTTCCACACAATCATTACAATAATCGGACCGAGCATCAAGGATGCAGGAAAGTGGATTTTGTTGAGTAAGAAGATGAGGATAAAAGCAAACAGTGGAATAACTAGCATTCTCGGCTCAAAGACACTAGATAAATCAGCCACTTCAGTCACTTGTTCACTCACGCCACCCTGACTTGAAAACAATCCTGCCACAAAAGGCACAATTAAAATGATCAAGACAATGCGAGACATTTGAGTTAAAGTCACCACTAAAATATCCGCACGCTTCTCTTCCTCAGCCATGATCAGCATTTGAGATAAAGCCCCTGGTACACTGGAGAGAATCGCTGTTTCCGGACTGCTTTTAGTTAAATATATAAAGAGACGAGATAAGGCTAAACTTAAGAGTAGTACAAAAATTGTCATAAGAAAGATATTTAAAAGGTCTGCCTTCATATCTATGAGCGCGTCGAGCGTTAAAGTCGAACCAATCTCTATCGCCATGATCGCAACCCCTAAATTTCCAAGCCATGGCGGAAAGAAGAACTCATTTTTAACGAGTCTAATATAAAGGATTGTTGCAATTAAAGAACCAAACATCCAAGGCATGATCATGCCAAGAAAATCCAGACCTATAGAAATTATAGAAGAGAGAATAACGAGAAAAAGTAAACGAAGATACTTCATAAAATCACCTTATCGTTTTAGGATTCATTAATAATATTAACTTATAATGTGTATTTTTACTAGAATCTTGCTCATGGGGATGGGTGGGTTG